>JAXLTB010000040.1:0-6657 GCA_046330295.1 Solirubrobacterales bacterium
GAGGTCGGTTTGGAGGAGGGACTCGCGCGCACGCTGGAGTGGTACCGCGACCATCCTGAGGTCCGTCCGGCCGTCAGCCTCTGACGAATGGAGCGTATGGGTCCTCCGTTTGGCTGACGACGTTGCTATCGTCGGTGACCAAGCGGCCAAGGGGTAGGTCGCTAGTAGCGGTCCGCCGCCAGAGGGAGTTGTTGCGTGAAGAGGCTGAGAGTTCGCATCGTCAGCGGTGCGGCGCTGGGTCTGGTCGTCGGTCTCGGAGCCTTTGCGGTGGTAGCCGCTGGCGACGACGCCAGCACCGTCGAAGTCCCATCCCCCGAGGAGCTGTCGCCCGGACTCGCCACCGGCAATCTCGCTCGATTCTGCGAGAAGGTGCCCTGCACATTCATCACCACGGACACATCGCCGGGCCTACGAAGTGCGCAGACGCTTAAACCGGGAGGAATCGCAACGCCCCTTTCAGAATGCCCTGGTGCTGCTGAGGTGATCGAGGCAAAGGGTTACTACCTGCCGTCCTTCGGAGGATTTGACGGCCCCTGCCCGACTCCCGAGCAACGAGCGGAAATCAAGCCCTATACGGACAGGGACGCCTTGATCGACAAGCTGGCTTTGGAGGCGCAGGATGGAGGCGCCGCAGATCCGGCGACCCTCGACGCGATCAAGACCATGGGCGATGAGTAGTCCACGCGCCAAGAAAAGGCAGGTTGGGCCGCAGTCGTGTTGACCGCTGCCGCCGTGGCGGCGCTCACTTTCATCGCTGCAGCGTGGGCTACCAACTGTTCAGGCGACTGCTCGGGCGGGCCGGGGTCTGACCTCTTGGACGGGAGCTCCGCCGACCAAACGATGTCGGGGGAGGGCAACGATGATCAGGTCTACGGCCGAGGCGGTAGAGACAACGTTCAAGGCAACGGCGGCGCTACTGACTATCTCGAGGCAAATCTGGGGAACTCGGATCGTGCAGCGGGCGGCCCCGGTGTTAGCGATATCTCGATCGTCTGACAGGACGCAGGTACGGACTACGCCTACGGTGGCGAGAACCTGAACGACTACTGCTACGTGGACGTTACTTTCGGCGACGACAATTGGGACAGTTCCTGCGACGTCGTCAAGAAGAACTGAGGAAAGCTCCGCTTCGCCGGCTGGCCGAGGCCAGCAAGTGAGCGCCAGCAAGAGGTCACTCGCCGCTCGAGCTTCCGAAAGCCTTTCCTCCATTACGGAGCGAAATCGCGCCGCTGCGGGCCACGCTTGCGCTTGCTCATCGTTAGGCATCGCCGCCAGATACGGCCGAACCGCCGGTGGACGGTTGGTCGATTACGAGCGGGTACGGCATTCGGGGAAGCCAGCGTCCGTTGACCTTGACGCTCAGGCCACCGCCCGGATCAGCCGCGCGTACTGCTTGGCCACCACCGCCGGGCCGAACCCGCCGAGCGCGGCGCGGCGGAGCCGCGCGCGGTCCCAGCGCCGCGAGCGGACCGCCTCGACGGCGGCGGCGACGGTGTCGGGCGTCGGGTCGAAGATCGGCTCGCCGATGTCGATCCCGAGCCGGTCGCGGATCTCGATCAGCGTCGGGCCGTAGCCGGCGACCGGGGTCCCCGCGGCGAGGGCCTCGACGATCACGAGCGCGAACGCCTCGCTCCGCGAGGGCAGGCAGAGGAGCACGGCCGAGCGCATCACGTCGACGACCGCGGCGACGTGCTTGCGGTGGCCGAGGAATGGGGCGAACATGACGCGGTCATCGATGCCGAGCTCGCGCGTCAGCGTCCGCAGCTCGTCCTCGATCGGGCCGCGCCCCTGCATCGTCAGCTCGAGCCCGGGTATGCCGGCGAGCGCGCGGAGCAGGGCCTGGGGGTTCTTACGGTCGTTGAACGAGCCGACGAAGGCGACGCCGCGGCGGTCGCCACCGACGTCGAGCTCCGGGTCCGCGAACGCCGGCTGGAGCGGGTTGTGGATGACGAGCGCCCGCTCCGGGTAGCAGAGCCCGAGCTCGCCGGCGCCGACGTCGCGGGTGTGCCGGGAGGGAAAGACGACGGCGTCGACGTGGTCGAGCGCCGCCTGGGCGGCCGCCCGGTAGCGCTCGGCGCGCTCCGCGTCGCCCTTGGCGCGGATCGCGCGCCACTCGTGGACGACGGCGACAGTCGGCAGCTCCGGCGCGACCTCGGCCTGGACGCGCACGTAGCGGGCGCCGCTGGAAGGCCGCGATGTTGTTGACGAGGACGACGTCGGGGCTGCTCGTCGAGCAGCATGCGCGTGAAGCGGCGCGGCCGGCCGCCCTGCGGCTGCATGAAGATCGGCAGCGGCGCGAGCCGCTCGGCGACCCGTCGGCGGATCCGCTGCGGCGGCGGCACCAGCACGCCGACCGGCTCGATCCGGTGCCGCCAGGGCCGGGTCCGCAGCTCTTCGAGGAGCGTCACGTTGAACCGGGTGACGCCGCCGCGGAGCCTGCCGCCCCATTCGGGCGGCACCGGCCCGACGGTGAGCAGCCGCCTGGTCAGCGCCGCCGGGGGCGGCGGCAGGCGGATCGGGCTCACTCCGGGCCGGTCGGCTCGGCCGTCCGCCCGCAGACCGGGCAGGAGTCGCCCCCCGGGAGTCCCCTGCCCTCGCAGTAGGGGCAGGTGCCGATCTCCTCGAGGACGCCGAGGACCTCGCTGACGGTGCAGACGAGCAGGCGCTCCTCGTCGACCTCGATCCAGACGCCGGCGCTGGCCGGGAAGACGACGTGGTCGCCGGGCGCGACCGGCATCTGCACCCCGGCCTGCTCCCACCAGTCGAGGCCGGGGCCGACCGCGATCACGATCCCGTGCTGTGGCGGTGGCTCACGGGTCCCCGGCGGCACCACGAGCCCCGACTGCCGGACCCGGTCCGGCTCGAGCTCCTTGATCACGACCTGGTCGAAGAGCGGGCGCAGGATGTGGCGCATGGGGAGGAGGTTAGAGCGAAGCCGGGCGGGCGACCGTTCCACCCGAAGACTTGATCGATTCCAGAAACCGGCATACTCTCGGGCGATGCCGGCGACCGGGGAATCCGAGCGGCTGCTGCGCGGGGCCGACCTCCGCGTCACGCGAGCGAGGCTGGCCGTCCTGACGGCCGTCGAGGGCCACCCTCACGCCGACACGAGCTCGATCGCCGCCGCGGTCCGGCAGGACTTCGGCGACGTCTCGCTGCAGGCCGTCTACGACGCGCTGCGGGCGCTGACTGGCGCAGGCCTCGTCCGGCGCATCCAGCCGGCCGGCTCGGTGGCGCGCTACGAGTCCCGGGTCGGCGACAACCACCATCATGTCGCCTGCCGCTCCTGCGGCGCGATCGCCGACGTCGATTGCGCGACCGGCACGACGCCCTGTCTGACCGCATCCGACGACCATGGCTACTCGATCGACGAAGCCGAGGTCGTCTACTGGGGCATCTGCCCCGCCTGCTCCGCCGTGAGCGACGTCCAGCGAGACCACCCACCCCGAAAGGATCACCATGTCCGATAGTCCCGATGCCGCCGTCGGCGAGATGAACGAGGAGAGCAACGGGGGCTGCCCCGTCGCCGCTCGCGCCCCCTACCCGACCGAGGGCGGCAGCGTCCAGGGTTGGTGGCCGAACCGCCTCAACCTGAGGATCCTCGCCAAGAACCCGATCGAGGCCAACCCGATGGGGGAGGGCTTCGACTACGCGGAGGAGTTCGAGTCGCTCGACCTCGACGCGGTCAAGCGGGACATCGAGTCGGTGCTGACCACCTCCCAGGACTGGTGGCCGGCCGACTTCGGCCACTACGGCCCGCTGATGATCCGGATGGCCTGGCACAGCGCCGGCACCTACCGGATCAGCGACGGCCGCGGCGGCGCCGGGGCGGCGCAGCAGCGCTTCGCGCCGGTCAACAGCTGGCCGGACAACGGCAACCTCGACAAGGCCCGGAGGCTGCTCTGGCCGGTCAAGCGCAAGTACGGCCGCAAGCTCTCGTGGGCCGATCTGCTGATCCTGACCGGCAACGTGGCCCTCGAGTCGATGGGCTTCACGACGTTCGGCTTCGCCGGCGGGCGGGTCGACGAATGGGAGCCCGACGAGGACGTCTACTGGGGCCCGGAGACGACCTGGCTCGGGGACGAGCGCTACAGCGGCGAGCGCGACCTCGAGGACCCGCTCGCCGCCGTCCAGATGGGCCTGATCTACGTCAACCCCGAGGGCCCGAACGGCGAACCGGACCCGCTCGCGGCCGCGATCGACATCCGCGAGACGTTCGGGCGGATGGCGATGAACGACGAGGAGACGGTCGCGCTGATCGCCGGCGGGCACGCGTTCGGCAAGACGCATGGCGCCGCCGACCCGAACGAGTACGTCGGCCCCGAGCCCGAGAGCGCTCCGCTCGAGGAGATGGGCCTCGGCTGGAGGAGCTCCTTCGGCAGCGGCAACGGCACGGCGACGATCACGAGCGGGCTCGAGGGCACCTGGACCGACACCCCGCTGGCGTGGGACAACCGCTTCTTCGAGATCCTGTTCGGGTACGAGTGGGAGCTCGCGAAGAGCCCGGCCGGGGCTCACCAGTGGAAGCCGAAGGGCGCCGAGAGCAACGTTCCGGACGCTCAGGACCCCGAGCTGACGCACACGCCGACGATGCTGACGACCGACCTCTCGCTGCGTTTCGATCCGATCTACGAGCCGATCTCGCGGCGCTTCCTCGAACATCCCGAGGAGCTCGCCGACGCGTTCGCGCGGGCCTGGTTCAAGCTCACCCACCGCGACATGGGCCCGACCTCGCGCTACCTCGGAGCGGAGGTGCCGAGCGAGGAGCTGGTCTGGCAGGACCCGGTCCCTGCCGTCGATCACGAGCTGATCGACGACGAGGACGTCGCCGAGCTGAAGCGGCGGATCCTCGCCTCGGGCCTGTCGGTCTCACAGCTCGTCTCGACCGCGTGGGCGGCGGCCTCGACGTTCCGCGGCAGCGACAAGCGCGGCGGCGCCAACGGCGGCCGGATCCGCCTCGAGCCGCAGCGCGGCTGGGCGGTCAACGAGCCCGAGAAGCTGGCGCCGGTGCTCGAGACCCTCGAAGCGGTCCGCGGCGAGTTCAACGGCTCCCAGGCCGCCGGCAAGGCGATCTCGCTGGCGGACCTGATCGTGCTCGCCGGCAGCGCCGGAGTCGAGCAGGCGGCACGGAACGCCGGCCATGAGGCCGAGGTCCCGTTCACGCCGGGGCGGACCGACGCGACGCAGGAGCAGACCGACGTCGAGTCGTTCGCCGTCCTCGAGCCGACCGCCGACGGGTTCCGCAACTACCTCGGGGGGGAGCAGCGGCTGCCCGCCGAGTACCTCCTCGTCGACAGGGCGAACCTGCTGACGCTGACGGCTCCCGAGATGACCGTCCTGATCGGCGGCCTCCGGGTCCTCGGTGCCAACCACGGGCGCTCGTCGCTCGGCGTCCTCACCTCGACTCCGGAGTCGCTGACGAACGACTTCTTCGTCAACCTGCTCGACCTCGGCACGACGTGGACGCCGGCGGCGGACGATCCCGACGCCTACCAGGGTCGCAACGGCAGCGGCGAGGTCATCTGGACCGGCAGCCGCGTCGACTTCGTCTTCGGCCTGAACTCCGGCTCGCGGGCAATCGCCGAGGTCTACGCGAGCGAGGACGCGAGCGGGAAGTTCGTCGCCGACTTCATCGCCGCCTGGGTCAAGGTGATGAGCCTCGATCGCTTCGACCTCGCCCGAGCCTGACCCGTCGGTCCGCCCGGGCCCGGGCTGAACCCGGCGAGCGGCGAATGATCTCCAGATACTGGGGGAGATTCGTCGCTCGCCGGAAGGGGCGGTGGCTGGCAAAGACATGCTCGTGGTCGAGCATGTCTTTGTGGTCGTCGAATCTCAGATGTGCCTCCAACGTTCGGATGACGTCAGGTTGTTCATGTTCCCCATCGAGTCACAAGCTCGAATGATCCCGCAGGCGATGTTCAGACCTTCGAATTGTGGCTTCTGGAAATGGTTGAACTTGTTGCATCCGCTGGAACCAGCAGCGGAGGAGGCCCGGTTGTTCCAGGCGTCGCCGATGAATCCGTCCTCCCAGCCACGATTGTCGGTGCAGCCAGCGTCCGCCCGCCAGACGAGGCTATCGCCCGTGAACTGCTCGCCGTCCCAGTCTTGGCCAATAATGACGCCCGCCGCCTGGGTGGTGTAACGGGCTGTCTGGTCGCTCCTGTAGCAGCCCAGCGATTCCGCCTCGGCAGGAATGATGCCCGCTGTATTTGCGGGTCCCGTTGCAGCGAGATACACGACGCATGTGACATCGATTCCGTCGTTGGGCGTGGGTGCCGGCGCCGGCTCTGGCGACGCCGCCTCCGCCGAAGACGCGAACGTCAGGGCAATCACTCCGAGCGCGACCGCTACGGCCACGAGTTGTGCGGCCATTCGAGGGATGGAAAGGGCTCTGGCACTCATTCTTGCCTCCCGGCTGTGCGGTCAGATGCACACCCACCCCGCTCACCTGAGGCTACGCCTCGTCCGGTCGCGTGTCAATCATTCTCACATATGCGCCTCGCAGTCGGGCGACCGGACAGCCGGGGCGTTCGGGTCATCAGGATCCTGGGTGAAGACGTACCACCGTCCGTCCTCGGATCCTCGGATTGCTCGATAGACGACGGACTCGGGCGGTGGCTGGTCGACCGCCGCCGTGCTCGTTCCTTGAACGGATGC
>JAXLTB010000041.1:0-6610 GCA_046330295.1 Solirubrobacterales bacterium
GGCATCGACGTTAGTGCATCACCCCGGGGAACGCCATCTTTCGCCACCGATCCCAACGCGGACGTGACACCCGCCCCTGGGGGCGATCTCGCCCCAGTGGTCCCCGAGCCGCGATCCGGCGGCGTCGGTGGCCGCTTCTGAGCGGGGCAGCCAGGACTCGAACCTGGAATCGCCGGTTTTGGAGGCCGGTGATTCAGCGAACAGCACCGCTCTAGCTAGCCAAATGCGACGGCAGATTGCGTCGGGGGAAAGGCAAAGAGAAAGAGCCGTTGGCGAAATTTCGCGCGAGTGGATCTCAAAGCGGAGGGTCGTCATTGTCAGCCGACTCAGGCGCCCTTTCTGATCGGAGCGGCTGAGATAGAGGCGGGTCGGGCTCGACGGTGCCGTGTGCTTCTAGGTGGTTCTCTCGTCCTCAGGCCGTCTCGGCCGGCGGGGCGCGGAGGGGGGCGGCGGGCAGTCGTCGCGTGACCCCGGCGAGGCCGAGCAGGGCGAACAGCGCCACCGCGCCGACCGCGATCTTCAGGGCGTCGACCTGGGACTGGGCGTAGTTCGATTCAAGCTGGGCGACGGCAGGCGCCGGGACGCCTTTCTGTTCCAGGTCGGCGCCGGCGACTTCGGCGGGGATGAAGGCGAGGCCCTCGCTCGTCTTTTCCCGGATCTGGTGGCGCGGCCGGTAGGGGAGGGACTTGTCGCCTTCGACGCGGTGGTCGAAGGTCGCGGTGAGGAAGCTGAGCAGGATCGAGCCGATCACCGCCGTGCCGAGGGCGGCTCCGAGGTTCTGCCCGGTGCCTTGGAGGGCGCCGGTCTCGCTCGTCTTGTCGGGGCCGGCGGTGGAGAGGTTGACGTTGCTGACCTGTGAGCCGATCAGCCCGAGGCCGACCCCGACCACGAGCACCGAGAGGGAGAAGGGGAGGGTGTGGAAGTCAGCGTCGATCGTCAGCACCAGCAGGCCCGCGCCGAGGGCGATGAAGAGGAAGCCGAGACGGATCAGGAGGCGTGGCGCGACCCGGCCCGAGAGACGGGAGGCGCCCATCGCGACGAACAGCACCGCCAGTGACATCGGCAGCAGATGGATGCCGGTTTCGAGCGGGTTTTTGCCGAGGACGATCTGCAGGTACAGAGGCATCAGGAAGAAGATGCCGCCGAGGCAGAAGAACATCACCGTGATCGTGCCGAGGCCGGCGCGCAGTTGGGGGAGGCGGAGCATGGCCAGTTCGACCAGGGTGTCGCCGCCGCGGGCCGCAAGGCGACGCTCCCAGAGCGCGAACGCCCCGACCAGGATGAGCCCGGCGACGATCAGGAACGGGACCACCGAGAGGCCGAATGGTTCGATCGCGGTGCCGCCGATGCTCGGCACTTCCTTGGGGGTGATCCAGCCCCAGGTCGAGGCCTGCACGACGCCGAGGACGGCCAGCGCCAGGCCCGCGGCCGAGAGCAGTGCGCCGATCACGTCGAGGCGCGGGCGCGCCCGGCCGAGCGGGGCGTCGGCGATGATCCGCGAGGTACCGAGCAGGCAGACCATGATCACCGCCTCGCCCGCGAAGACGTCGCGCCACGAACCGACCGTGGCGACGAAGCCGCCGATCATCGGCCCGGCCGCCGCGGCGGCGCCGGCGATGCCGCCGATCGCGCCGAAGGCGATCACCCGGTCGGCCCCGTTGTAGTTGCTCGCGATCAGCGCCAGGATCGCCGGGATCATCAGCGCCGCACCGACCGCCTCGAGGATCGACCAGCCGAGGATCAGGATCCCGATGTTCTGCGAGAGTGCCGTGATCAGCGCCCCGGCGCCGAAGGTGACGAGGCCGATCTGGAAGGCGAGGCGGCGCCCGATGATGTCGCCGACCTTGCCGCCGACCAACATCAGGGCCGCGGTCGTCAAGGTGTAGGTCGCGATCGCCAGCTGCATGGTCGAGACCTTGGTGTCGAGGTCTTCGATCACCCGCTGGATCGAGACGTTCATCACGGTCGAGTCGAGGACCATCACGAACTGGCCCGAGCAGAGCGCGATCAGGACCGCCCACTTGAACCGCCCTGCGTTCACTCCTGGTCGGCCGCCCAGAGCTTGCGCATGTCCCGGAGCACCCAGGTGAGCTTCTCGCTGGGAATCAGGTAGCCGCCGATCCCGCTGGTGTGGAGCATGTCGTAGGAGCGACCCGACACTTCCGTGAGGCGCACGTCCGGATCTTCCCCGCCGCGGGCGGGCTCGGGATGACCGCGGTGATCGTGTCCGGTCGCTGCTCGATCACCTCGATGCGGTAGTCGCCGTCGATCACGGTGCCGAAGTAGGAGGCCAGCGCGGCCTTCGGATCGGCGAGGAGCGCGGCTCGCATCTGCGGATCGGTGCTGAGCAGCCGGTAGTGCTCACTGAAGCGGTCGGCGCTCATGCTTTCGCGCTGTCCGCTCCCCGCGGAACTGCGCGCGCATCTCGAGCAGCGCCATCTTCGCCTCCTGCGGCATGACCCAGACGAACTGCTCCCCGCTGCGCCAGAGGTCCATCTGGTTCACGACCGCCTCGCTCTCCTCGACAGCGGACGCCGCGGGCGGGATGACGAGATAGAGCGTGTCCGGGCGTTGGACCCGCAGATCGACGCGCATCCCGGCCGGGATGTCGACGCCGAGAGCGGCCAGGGTCGCTGCCGCATCGACCGTCGCCGACGGGTTCTCCCAGGCGAGCTTGGTCAGGGCCAGCTCGAGATCGGCGGAGTCGGGTTCCGGATGGTCCTCCGCGGCCGCCATGGGAAGGAAATCTAAGGCAAACTGCCGGTCGTGAATTCGTCGAAACCCGACGCGTCTAAGCTGCGGGAGACGCTCACAGGAGACCTGATCGCCCAGGGCGAGGCAGGCTGGGACGCAGCGCGCCGGGCCTGGAACCTGACCGCCGACCAGCGCCCGCCGCTGGTGGTGATGGCCGAGTCGGCGGCCGACGTCGCCGCGACCGTGCGCTTCGCAGCCGCCAACGGGTTGCGGGTCGCCCCGCAGTCGACCGGCCACGGCGCGACCAGCATGGGGAGCTTGCGAGACGATCCTGCTGCGGACCTCCCGCCTCACCGCCGTCTCCGTCGACCCGGCGGCGCGCACGGCGACGGTGGAGGCGGGGGCGCTCTGGAGCGACGTCGTAGGCCCTGCCGGCGAGCATGGCCTGGTCGGGCTGCACGGCCCGTCGGGTGCGGTCGGCGTCGCCGGCTACGTCCTCGGCGGCGGCATCGGCTGGCTGACGCGACTCCACGGTTTCGCCCTCGACCCACGTCCGCGCCTTCGAGGTCGTCGGCGCCGACGGCGGGACGGCACGGGTCGACGCGGCCGGTGACCCCGACCTCTTCTGGGCGCTGCGCGGCGGCGGCGGTCGGCCGGTGATCGTCACCTCCTTCGAGCTTGAGCTGTTCGAGCTACGCGAGGCGTTCGCCGGCGCGCTGATCTGGCCACTCGAGGAAGCCGAGGTCAATCGTCGGCGCCTGGCGCGAATGGATCGCGACGGTCCCGAACGAGCTGAGCTCGACGCTGAAGCTGATCCGCTACCCGCCGCTGCCGACCGTCCCCGCCAAGCTTCCGCGGCCGCGCCGTCGTCGCGATCATGCTCGCCTTCACCGGCGGCGCCGACCGTGGCGCCGAGCTGGTCGCCCCGCTGCGTGCCGTCTCCCCTCCATATATGGACACCCTGGCGACCGTCTCCGGAGCGGCGCTGGCCGATGTCGCGGGCGACCCGACCAATCCGACGCCTGCCCTCGGCCACGCCTCGCTCGTCGACCGGGTCGGTCCGATACCGCCGAGGCTCTGCTGGCGGTGGCCGGGCCAGGCGTCGACACGCCGCTCGTCTCGGTCGAAATCCGACACCTCGGCGGCGCCCTGCGCAACTCTGACCCCGATCCCGGCGCGGCCGGGACGCTCGACGCCGAGGGCCTCTTCTACTCGACCGCCCCGGTCACCTCGCCGCAGGCCGAAGGGCCGATCCTCGCCGCCCAGCGCGAGGCGGCCGAACGCTTCGTCCCGCTCGCCGGCGCCCGCGACACGATCCTCACCTTCGACGAGCAGCGTCCGATGCGCGACGCCTTCGCTCCGGAGGTAGCCGACCGCCTGGCGGAGATCGCGAAGGACCGCGATCCCGACGGGTTGCTGGTCGCCAACCACGTCGCCGACTGAGCAGCACGCTGGTTGCGGGTGGGCCGTCTGCAGGGTCAGCGGCTGAACATGCCGCTCGGATCGCGCTCGGTCTCGACCTCGATCAGGTGAGGACCTCGATCGGCGAACGCGGCGGCCAGCGCCTCATCCAGTTCGTCGACGCTCTCCACCCGCCTGCCCTCGATGCCATAGCCGGCAGCCAGGGAGACGAAGTCGAGCCCCTGGAGGTCGGTGCCGGGCAGGCCGCTCGTCCCCAGGTATTCGCCGAATTCCTGCAGCGCGCCGTAGGCGCCGTTGCGGGCGATCACGAAGGTGGCGTCGATGTCTTGCTGGGCCGCGGTCCAGAGGCCGGTGATTCCGTAATGGGCGCTGCCATCGCCACTGAGGCACACCACCGGTCGGGTGGGATCGGCCAGCGCGAGGCCGACGGCGGCCCCGATTCCGTAGCCGAGTGCGCCGGCGGCGGAGGCGAAGAAACTGCGCGGACGGGTGATCGGGATCCGGTCCCACCAGTTTCCCAGCGATGGCACCTCGCTGGCGAACGCCGCGTCGGCGGGCACCCGGTCGGCGAGGACGTCGAGGAGCGCCTGTGGTTGCAGGGGCGTGGCCGAGCGGTCCACGGGCGGCAGGCTAGGCGCGGCGGCGAGTCCCGATCGGCCGGCGTCACCTGCTCGGCGAGGCGCCAGCCCCTTCGCCGGATCGCCGACGATCGCCTCGCCTACCGGGGCGCGGGCGGCCTGTCCGGGGTCCGCCGTCAGGGCGACGAGCTCGGTTTCCGCCGGCAGGTAGGGCCCCTCCGCCCAGGCGTGGTAGCGGAATACCGGAGCGCCGGCGACGAGCACGAGGTCATGGCCTTCCAGCTGTTCGCGGACCTTGGCGATGGTGACGCCGAGGGTGCCCTGGTAGCACGGGTGATCGGTGGGGAACGAGATCCGCTCGACCTCGATTGCCAACAGGGCAGGCGCGCCGAGCCGCTCGGCCAGGGCGACGCCCGCGTCCCAGCCGCCCGCGGCGTCGACCTCAGCGCCGAAGATCAGCAGCGGGTTCTGAGCCCGGGAGAGGCGCCCGGCAAGGTCGGCGATCGCGTCAGCCTGCGGCTCGGGACGGGCGGCCACCTGGCGTTCGAGCAAGCCGGTGACGTCCTCACCGGCCTCGCCGCGCCAGTCGTCGAGCGGGACCGAGACGAAGACCGGGCCGGTCGGCGCGCTGGTCGCCAGGTGGATCGCGCGGGCGAGCGTGGCGGGAACCATCGCCGCGGAAGGCGCTTCGAAGCTGCCCTTGACCAGCGGCTTCGGCAGGTTGATCGCGTCGACGTTGGTCAGCTGACCCTCGAGCGTCACCAGCGACCGCGCCTGCTGCCCGCTGAGCAGCACGAGCGGCGTGCCGGAGAGCTGGGAGTTGACGAGCGATCCCATCGCCTGGCCGACGCCGGCGGCGGCATGGAGGCTGACAAGGATCGGCCGGTCGGTCGCCTGCGAGTAGGCGTCGGCCATCGCCAGGCCCGCGCCCTCCTGGAGCGCCAGGACGTAACGAAAATCCTCCGGGAACTCGTCGAGGAAGGTCAACTCATTCGACCCGGGGTTGCCGAACACCGTCGTCATCCCGAAGGAGCGAAGCACCTCATAGGTGGCGTCGTGGACGGTCGCCATCTGCCGAGCGCAGCATATTCGGATCCGTCGGGGCTCAGGTCGCTCTAAAGCGGAGGATTCTGTGCCTTCTGCCTTCGCCGAAAGGGGCTCAAGGGAAGGCCAGGGGAAAGAGAGCCGAAATCAGGTCTGTGGCTCCGCATTCCAGAGCGGTTTCTGCGCAGCTGTCGAGAGCGAAAACCGGAGTGCTTTAGATGCCGCTTGAGGTCACGAATTCGGCGCTGGGAGCGCGGTTCCGGAGACGGGGCAGCCAGGACTCGAACCTGGAATCGCCGGTTTTGGAGACCGGTGCCTTAGCCAATTGGGCCACTGCCCCAGAGAATCCGGATCGTAACGGGCCGGGCCGCGGGGCGAGTCGGAGGCCGGGCGGCCCGGCTCCGATGCGGGCGGAGGGACTCGAACCCCCACGGGCCGAAGCCCACCAGGACCTAAACCTACGGTCGGGGACGGCGACGGCGTTCCCCAGCGGCTCCCTGCGCCCAGAAATGCGGTCTGCGGCGTTGGGGCGATCCGGTAGCCGCTGGAAGACGCTTGACGGCGCTGGCGGCTGGCGCACGACTGGCGCACCGATGAGTTGCAGCGAAAGAGCCCTGAGGCGAATGGCGCTGTCCGCCGCCGCAATCCGCGCATGCCTCTCGACGGCGCGGTACCGACCCCGCGGGCGAGGTGAGGTCGGGAGAGAGCGTTGGCGCTCGAGCGAACGACGACGACCACATCCTGGTTTTCGAAGAAGTCGAGGACGCCGAGCGTCTTCGTCATCGCCGACAACGATGTGGCTGACGGCGATCTGAGCGCAGATGGCTGGCCGCCCAACCGGCTTTGAACAAGGCTTAGGGCGGTGCTCGTGG
>JAXLTB010000042.1:0-5910 GCA_046330295.1 Solirubrobacterales bacterium
TTGACGCGGCCAGGGGGGAGGGCACCCAGCAGACGCTCCTCGACCTGATCGCCGCGACCCAAACGACGACCTCGCGCTGGAGCGTTGCGGCCTCGGTCCGTCGCTTCGACCTCCGCTACAACCACAAGCTGCGCGACCTTTTTCCGGTCGATCGCGCTGCGCCGATACCCAACGCCTACACGCTCGCCGAGTTCGGTTCAATCCGCCATCTCGCTGTCCCCGAGCTGAGCGACGACGAGCTCGGTCAGCTCAAGGGCATCGCGCCGGCTCTGCACGCACTCCTCGAGGGCGCTCCCCAGGATCTGCGCAACCTCGCCCGGGTCCCCTTTAACCTGAAGCTGCTCGCTGAGCTCGTTTTCCTCGACATCGAGCGCTCCGTCCTCGAACCGCTCTCGACGCAGGTCCAGTTGCTCGACCTCTACTGGGAGCGTCGCGTGATCGGCGCCGACGGACAAGGTGATGCCCGCCACTCGGTGGTCGCGGAGATCGTCGAGGCAATGGTTGCTGGCCGTCGCCTGCGCGCCGAGCGCCAACCAATCTCCCGCCCCGAGACCTCGACCCCTCTGAGCCAGCTCCTGAGCGAGGCCGTCCTCGCCGAGCTTCCCTCGGCTTCGGGCGCCGTGGAGCGCGAGATCCTCGTCTTCTCCCACCACGTTCTCTTTGACTACGCCGTCGAGCGCTCTCTGCTTCGCGGCGGCGAGAGGCGGCTCGCCAAAGCGATCCTCGAGCGGCCCGACCTACTCCTCTTCGCAAGGCCAAGCTTCGACCTCCACTTCCGCCACCTCTGGGAGGTAGATCCCAGCCGGCGGCGCTTCTGGGAGGCCGCAATCGGCCTTGCCGCAAGCGAGGGGGTGCCCCAGATCGGGCGCATCGTCGCCGCCGTAATCGCCTCCGAGATGACCACCGATCTCGACGATCTGCAGCCCCTGTTGGAGGAGCTGGACGCCGCTGGCGAGAACACTGAGGCCGCCGAGGAGGTCCTGCGCCACCTGATCGGTGCGGTGGTTGGCTCCGAGCAACAGCCGATCTGGCGCGGCGAGGCAGAGCGGACCACCTGGGCGGCCTTTGCCGAGGCCCTTGCCGGCCAGCAGGGGCGACCGGCCATCGCCTTCCCCTTGCGTCTGCTCGTCTCCGAGTTGGTCAAGGGCATCGAGCGGCTGGGAGGGGACGACCTTGCTCGCCTCGGCCGCGCCGCGCGGACCGTGCTAGCCGATGCCCTCGATCGGGAAGTCGCCAACCGCGGGCTGACCTGGCCCGCGGTCGAGGCTGTCGCCGCCACCTACGCCTCCGAACCGAACGCCTCGCGAGCGTTGCTCGGCCGCATCCTCGAGCCGCAGCGCCTCGAGCGCTTCGGCTACGTCGAGATGCCCGAGCTCGCCGATCAGGCTGAGCGTCTCGCACCCGTTGACCCCGGCTTTGTCCGCGACATCTACGCCACCGCCTTCACCTTCGAGGAAACCTCGAAGGAGGAGACCCCGATGGGGAACAGCGCAATCATGCCGCTTACTTCACACCGAAGCCAGGACTATGCGCACGCCCACTTCGTACTCGCCGAGGCCTACCCAGGGTTCCTGCAAGAGGCCCCGGCGGAGGCCATAGCAGCGCTGATCGAGGTTCGGCGCGCCTACGGCGGGCGCCGTTTCAGCGCTTCCGGGGGCCGCGTCCTCGCCATCCCCTGGCCGGACGGGCGTGAAGCGCGGATCCTCGAGGACGGCAGCAGCATCTGGGATCGAGAACCGCTCGGCATGGACTATGAGGTCAAGATCCTGGCAGCCTTCGAGGAGCGCCTCGACCAACTCGCCGAGGAGGACCCGGCGGCACTCGCAGGGATGATCGATCTCCTGCTCGCCTCCACGGTTCCGGCCTCGATATGGCGCCGGATGCTGCTCAGCGCGGCTCGCCACCCCACGGTCTTCGCGCCCCTTCTGGGGCCGCTTCTCACTGCCTCCGAGGCACTTGCCAACGATGCTCTGCAGACGCCGATCGGTGAGTTTCTCCGTATCGCCTTCATCGAGCTCGACGAGGAGACCAGGGGCAAGGTCGAGCGGGCGATCCTTGCCCTGCCCGCGTATCGGGCCGTCGAGGACCCCGAGCGCGAGGAGGCCGGCGCCCGCGCCCGCGATCGACTGCTTGGGTGCTTGCCCGCGGACACGCTCATCGAGCGGGAGGCGGAGGAACGCCTCCGGGCGCTCATCGCCGAGGACGAGGTACCAGACAACCGCGATGTCGAGCTGGAAATCGGCGACGAGGACCGAGACTGGCGCCGGGAGGAGCTCATCGCTCAGGGCGTGGACGTCGACAGCGAGCTGCATCAGCGGATGACGCGCCTTCTGAGAGAGCTTCGCGAGTTCGCCTCTGAGCACCTGAACGGGTCGCCCTCGGCCGCGGAGGTCGAAGGCATCCTGCCTGCTCTCGCGCGCCTCGACGAGATTCTGGCTGAGGCAGAGTTCGAGGGCGCTGGAAACCCGATCGCCGACGAGACCTTCGGCCACGGCGCCGCCGTCGCCGAGGCGATTGCGCGAAGTGAGGTCCGCGACCGCGATCACCCAGCGGTCCGCCTGGCGACAAGAACCCTGCTCGTCGCCGCCCGTCACCCAACTCCGGTCCACGACCCCGCTCGCGACGAGCAATTCGACAAGCATCCGAGCTGGGGTTCCCCGGCGCCGCGTATCGAGGCCGCCGGGGGCCTCGTCTTCCTCGCCTCGGAGCCCAAGCTGTGCACAGAGCAGATTCGTGAGGAGATTGACCGCCTCAGCCGCGACCCCGATCCCGCCGTGCGCTACCACGTCGTCCGCAGCGTCGGCCTGCTGCGCAGCTCGGCTCCCAAGCTGATGACGGAGATCGCCGAGCGAGTCATCGCCGAGGAGTCCTCGACCCAGGTCGTCGGTGCGCTACTGCGTCAATTGCCCGCGATCACGGGCGGCGACCTCGAGCGCAGCCGCGAGATCGCCGAGTCGCTCTACACCCACACCGACGCTGGCCGGGCAGGGGCCGACGAGCTGCGCCGCACCGCAATCGCAACCCTCCTCGGCCTCCACGTCTGGCGCGGAGACGAGGCCGCTGGTGACTTCCTGCGGGGGGAGGTGATCGCGCGGCTGAGCGAGGCCGACGTGCCGCTGCGAGAGATGATCTTCCAGCTTCGTAGTGCCCAGACGACCGGTGCAGGGGGCGACGCTGACAAGGACGCGATCCGTCGTCGGGCCTTGGCGCTGATTGAGGAAGCCTTACGCCAAGCCATCTCCGACTTCGAAGCGGTGAGGTCACGTCTGACGGCTGAGCTGGCCAAGGACGATCCCGACCGCCAGAAGGCTCGCCATGCCGCCGAAGCGATCGACGCGATCGCGATCGAGCTCTACTTCGCCTCAGGCGCGTTCAAGAACGATGCCGAGGAGCCCAGGGTCACCCCGGAGCAGGCCGAGCGCCTCTACCACGAGGCCGCGTCGATCGTCGACCTGCTCGCTGGTGTCCCGGTGCCTTCGGCGACGCATCACCTTGTCGAGACGCTCGCGAGCTACGTCGAGGTCGATCCCCGTGGCGTATTCGTCCGCGTGGCGAAGGCAATCGAAAGCGGCAAGGCGGCTGGCTACCAGTTCGAGTCCCTGGCCGTCAACCTTTTCGTGTCGCTGGTTGAGCGCTACTTGGCCGAGTACCGCACTCTCCTGCAAGGCGACGAGGAACTGCGTGCTCTTCTGATGGCGATGCTCGACACTTTCGTCGAGGCCGGTTGGCCGCAGGCACGCGGCCTGACTTATGGCCTCCACGAACTCTTCCGCTGAACCCCGCAGCGCGCTCTACGCGGGTACTAAGTGGGTACTAAGTTGAGCGAAACTTGGTCCAACTCGGACCAACTCGAATCGCTTGAACAAGCCAAAAACCAGCCCAGGCAAGCAGCGCTACCGACCTCATAACCCGAAGGTCGCAGGTTCGAATCCTGCCCCCGCTATAGGAGAAAGCCCCGGAAACGGGGCTTTTTTCGTGTCTGGGGTCTCGCGGCAAATCCCCGGCGGGTACTAAGTGGGTACTAAGTTCTGCAACTTTGGCGCTCGCGGGGCCTCGGCCGAAGGTCTTGAGAGGCTTCGCCCGTACTTCATTTCGCGAGTTGAATGAGTGCATCTTCTGCGGCGACTCCGACTTGACGGACGAGCATTTGATCGCTGCCTGGGTCCTTCGAGCGTTCCACGGACAGAGAAGACCGGATCCCGGCATCAGCGGCACCTTGGTCGGTCCTGGCGAAATGCGCCTCAGCCCCGAAGAGCCGATCTCGACGGCAAAGGTCGAACACGGGGGATCGGATAGCGGCAGCGACGACCGCTCCGGATCTGAAAGCGGAAGTGATGACAGTGGTAGTGGCTCCGATGACTGACGGAAGCGCGAGCCGCTCGATTACGGGCATCAGGTCCCTCAGACAGACGGTCCTCGACGCCTCGGTCGGTTGCCTCGCTCAAGACCCGAATTGGCGGATGACCAAGGCTTCCCCCAGTGCCTCCTGAGAGGGAATGACATTCGGCGGCCTCAAGTCGCTGCGGGCGAGCGGCGCCTCTCGGATCGAGACTCGGTTCTCTCCACGGCTGCGGCTGCAGGTGCACCCGTCTGACGGACCGCAGGATCCGGATATGCGAGTGCGGTTCCCTCGACTTCGATCGTGACCTGATCGCCAGCCTGCGGCAGGCGGTGACCGACGGCGCGCGCCGTGATCTCGACCTCGGCGGTGCCGTCAAGGGCGATGCGGACAGTTGCGTCGTGCCCAAAGAACTCGGTAGAAAGAACACGACCCGGCCGACCGGCCCCGATTCCGAGCCCACGACAGAGGATTTGCTCGGGACGTAGCATCATCGTGGCTGCCACATCATTCGAGGCGTCTACGCCGCGAATGGGCAGTCGACCAAGGGGCGTCTCCGCAAAGCCGTCGCGAAGGCGTCCTTCCAGCAACACTGCCTCCCCGACGAAACGAGCAACATCGGCGTCGACCGGGTCCCTGTAGAGCGCCTCTGGGTCGGCTACCTGCACGATTCGGCCCTCGCGCATCACCGCGACCAGATCGGCCAGCGAGAACGCCTCCTCCTGGTCGTGGGTGACGAGCAGGGCGGTGGTTTCGGCCTCGCGGAGGACGGAGCGCACCTCGGCGCGAACCTGGGCGCGAAGACCGGCGTCGAGTGCGTCGAAGGGCTCGTCGAGCAGTACCACCGCGGGGGATGGTGCCAGCGCCCTGGCGAGCGCAACCCGCTGCTGTTGGCCGCCGGAGAGCTGGTGGGGCAGGCGCTTCGCCATCTCCCCGAGGCCGACCAGCTCGAGCAGTTCCTCGACTCGACGACCCCGCCGCTGCGCGCGGGGCAGGCCGAAGCCGATGTTGGCGGCGACGTCGAGGTGGGGGAAGAGCGCGCCCTCCTGGGGAACGAAGCCGATCGCGCGGCGCTCGGGGGCGAGATGGGTGTGCGCGTCGCAGAGGACCCGGTCGCCGAGGCGGATCGAGCCGCCGTCGGCATGCTCGAAGCCACCCAGCAGCCGCAGCAGCGTCGTCTTGCCGCAGCCGGAGGGGCCGAGGACGGCGGTCAGGCTGCCCGCTGGCACCTCGAGGTCGAGGCCGATGAGCACGGGAGAGCCGCCGAACGACTTGGTCAGGCCATTGATCGAGAGGGTCGCCGGGTCGCTCATCACACGGCCGCCGGTTGCACGACGCCGCCGAGGCGGCGGGTTAGCAGGTAGGTGGGTAGCGCCGAGATCGCGACCATCAGAGCAGCGTAAGGGGCCGCCGCGCCGTAGGAGAGCGAGGAGGCTTTCGCCCAAAACTGCGTGGAGAGGGTCCCGGTCCCGATCGGCGCCAGCAGCAGGGTCGCGGTCAACTCGGTCACGGTGGCAAGGAAGACGAGCGCCGCGGCGGCGCCGAGCCCTGGCAGGATGCGCGGCAGGGTG
>JAXLTB010000043.1:0-5254 GCA_046330295.1 Solirubrobacterales bacterium
AGCTGTCGCCGCGCCCGATCCCGAGCAGGACCCGGCCGGGATGCATCTGCGCCAGCGTCGCGTGCGCGGCCGCGGTGGCGGAGAAGTGACGCGTTACCGGGTTCGTCACCGCGGTCCCGAAGACGATCCGCTCGGTCGCCGCGAGGCCCCGCGCCATGTAGACGTAGGGGTCCTCCCAGATCATCACCGAGTCCGGTATCCAGGCGTGCGAGTACCCGGCCGCGTCCGCCGCCTCGACCGACGGCAGGTAGGTGTCGAAGTCGACCGGCAGGAAGTAAGCGCCTAGTTGCATGGGGTCCCCCTCGTTCGTGCTGTGTGTATTGAAGCTCGGTCCCCACGTCAGAGGCTGGGGAGGACCTCGGCGGCGAAGAGCCGCATCGACTCGAGCCGCAGCTCGGCCGACATCCCCGGCAGGTAGAGCCAGGCGAGGAAGTGGATCTCGGTTTCGGCCGCCTCTTCGTAGGCGCGCATGTCGCGGACGACCTCAGCCGGGGTCCCGGCGACCATCCGCTGGCGCAGCCATTCCTCGCGCTCCTCGGTCATCGGCGGCGGCCGCTCGGCGGGGGTCGAGGCGCCGAGGGACTCGTGCGCTCCCGCTTCCATCTCGAGGCCCCATTGGGCGTATTTCCAGCAGACGTAGTCCCAGTGGTCGCGCACCACCGACCAGGCGTCGCCGTCGTTCCAGGGGAAGACCGGGTGGACCAGCGAGAAGGCGAAATCGGCCGGGTCCTTGCCGGCCTTCTCCAGTTCCTCTTTGACCCAGCGCACCTGCTTGCCGAAGGTCTCGGGGGTGCCATCGGACTCGACCAGGCTGGCCTGGAACCCATCGCCGATCTCGCCCGCCCGGCGGATCGCCCGCTCGGAGGTGGCGCCGATCCAGATCGGCGGCCCGCCGGGCCGACTCGGCGCCGGCGTCAGCCTCCGCCCGACGCCCTCGACCGGCTCGCCCTCCCAGGCGCTGTGCAGGACCTCGATCGCGCGCCGCAGGCGGTTGACCCGTTGCGTGGGCTCCATTTCGAAGGCCGGCAGCTCGTGCGGCTGCCACCCGAGGCCGACCCCGAGCAGCAGCCGGCCGCGGCTGAGCACGTCGACCGTGGCCGCATCCTCGGCGAGCCGCACCGGCTGATAGAGCGGGGCGAGAACGAGGCCGGTGCCGATCTCGATCTTCGCGGTGCGCGAGGCGATCGCCGCGCAGACCGGCAGCGGCGAGGACATCCAGGAGTCCTCCCAGAAGTGGTGCTCGGCTACCCAGACAGAGTCGAACCCGAGCTCCTCGACTTCGACCGCGAGGTCGATCGCTTCGTCGTAGAGGTCGGCGTCGGGTCGGTCCTCACCGGGAGGGCGCTGACAGGTGATCACGGCGTACCCGACTTTCATCGACGCCGACCTTCATATCCAAAACGAACGTTAGTTGTCAAACACCGAGCTAGAACCTCTCCCGCAGCAAGGGCAGCACGTCGGCCCCGAACTGCTCGAGGAAGCGACCCTGGTCCTGGCCGGGGGCGTGCAGGACGAGGTCGGAGAAGCCGAGTGCCACGTAGGGGGCGATCTGCTCCTTGCCGACCTCCTCGGGGTCGTCGGAGACGATGAAGCGGGTGTGGGCGCGGTCGGCGTTTTCATCGGCCACGCGCTCCATCTCGACCGGGTCCTCGATGCCCTCTTTCTGCTCTGGTTTGAGCGCCAGGGCAGCCCACCAGGCGCAGGCTTTGTGGGCGTAGTCGCGATCACGATCATGAAGACCTTGATCTCGATCATCTTGCGGATCTGGGCCGGGTCGCGGCCGGCTTTGGCGGCGCCCTCGGAGACGTTGTCGATCAAGGAGCGGTAGAGGTCTGGGTCTTTGCCCGAGGTGGAGATGAAGCCCTCGCCAAGGCGCCCGGCCATCTTTGCCGCCAGGGGACCGGAGGCGGCGATGAAGATCGGCACCGGGACCTCGGGGCGGTCATAGATCGTCGCCCGGGAGGTGCGGTAGTAGGAGCCCTCGAAGTCAACCCGCTCCTCGGCCCAGAGGCGGCGGATCAGCTCGACCGCCTCGGCCAGGCGCAGGCGGCGCTCTTTGCGCCCGGGGAACTCCTCGGCGGTCACCGGGGTCTCGTTCATCGCCTCGCCGGTGCCGACGCCGAGGAAGACGCGGCCGGGGTAGAGCGCGCCGAGGGTGCCGAAGGCCTGGGCGATCACCGCCGGCTCATAGCGCATGGTCGGGGTCAGCACGCTGGTGCCGAGCAGCGCGTTCTCGGTCGCCTCTCCCACCGAGCCCAGCCAGACCAGGGCGTTGGGGGCGTGGCCGCCGTGGTGGCGCCAGGGCTGGAAGTGATCGGAGACCGAGACGATCTCGAGGCCCAGGCGCTCGGCCTGGGTGGAGAAGTCGAGGAGCTCGCGCGGGCCGAACTGCTCGGCTGAGGCCTTGTAGCCGATCCTGATGCTCAAATTGAAGTCCTTTCGGTTTTGCGGGAGTGCCTAGAAGACCTGGTTCTGACCTTCGAAGACCTCGCTGACCGAGTTGCCGGTGAAGATGCGTTGAACCGAGTCGGCGAGCATGTCGGCGCAGGAGCAGACTTCGACGTTGTCCGGGGCGCCCGGCGCAAGCGGCACGGTATCGGTCACGACGATCCGCCCGAAGGGCGCCTCCGCGAGGGTCGCGTAGGCCTCGCCGCTGAAAAGACCATGCGTGGCGGCCGCGTGGACGCTCTTCGCCCCGGCCGCCATCACCGCCTCCCCGGCGGCACGCAGGGTGCCGGCGGTGTCGATCATGTCGTCGACGATGATCGCGGTCTTGCCCTCGACCTCGCCGATCACCGCGTTGACCTCGGCGACCTGCTGTTCGGGCCGATCCTTGTCGAGCAGCGCGAGGTCGGCTCCGAGCCGGGCGGCGAATTTCTTGTTCAGCTTGACCCGTCCGGCGTCGGGGGCGACGACGACCATGTCCTCCCCCAGCTCGGCGGCGCGGATGTGGTCGGTCAGCGCCATCAGCGCCGTCAGGTGGTCGACCGGGACCTCGAAGAAGCCCTGCACCTGGCCGGCGTGCAGGTCCATCGTCAC
Source organism: Solirubrobacterales bacterium (assembly GCA_046330295.1). GTDB lineage: Bacteria > Actinomycetota > Thermoleophilia > Solirubrobacterales > 70-9 > VAYN01. The sequence goes on from JAXLTB010000043.1 coordinate 3,040, forward strand.
GACCCGGTCGATCCCGGCCGATTCCATCGCCCGCGCGACCAGCCGGGTCGAGATCGGCTCACGCGGGGCGCTCTTCTTGTCCTGGCGCGAGTAGCCGAACCAGGGCGTGACCGCGACCACCCTGTGGGCGCTGGCTCCGACCGCGGCGTCGGCCATCACCAGCAGCTCCATCAGGGAGTCGTTGGCGCTCATCCCGGCCTCCGGGTTGGCGCAGGTCGGTTGGACGAGGAAGACGTCGGCGCCGCGGATCGACTCCTCGATCCGGCAGTAGACCTCGCTGTTGGCGAAGGTTTTCAGCACTACCCCGCCGGGCTCCACCCCGAGCTTCGCCGCGATCGCACGGGCGAACTGCGGATGGGCGCGGCCGCCGAAGACCATCAACCGCCGCTCGGTCCGGATCGCTCCCGTCGCAGGGCTCGCGGCCGGCGCGCTCACGGCGCTCACCGATTCCCGACCCCAACCTCGAGCAGCGCCCGACCGACGGCGTAGGCCTCGCGCAGGTCGTTGCCCTCATATGACGTCGCGGCAACCTGGCGCAGGCTGTCGGTCCCGTTGACCGAGACGGTGTTGGTCAGCATCTCGAACAGCGGCACGTCGGAGGAGGAGTCGCCGTAGGCGACGCAGTCCTCGTCGCCGAGCCCGTAGAGCTCGAGCAGCTCGGTCGCGATGTAGACCTTGGACTCCGGCGTCAGCACCCGCTCGGGAACCGGATCCTCGCCGGCCAGGACTTCCGCCGCGTGGACCGAGTGCAGGCCCCACTCGAGCAGCAGGTCGGCGAAGAAGCGGGGCGAGAGCGAGATCAGCGCGCTGTACTCGCCGCGCCGGTCGATGTCCTCCCAGACCTCCTTGATCCCGTTCAGCCAGGCGATGTTCTCGAACACGGCTTCGACGTCGCCCGGCTCCATCCCCTTCCACAGGGGCAAGAGCAGCTCGTAGAACTCGACGTGGCCGATTTCGCCCCGGCCCCAGCGCTCCTCCATCTCGCTGACCGAGTCGATCTCCCCCATATAACGGGAAAGCTCCAGGCAAGCTGAGCCTGCCAGGAGCGTCCCGTCCATGTCGAAAATGTGGAGCTTGGCCACTAGGCGCTGACGGTGGCGGGTCCTTTCGCCGCCTCACGCATCGGGTCGACCAGGTCAGCGGAGTAGTAATCCGGGTACTCGCGCTCGCTGCGCTCGATCAGTTCGCTGAAGTCCCACTTTTTCAGCATCTGCCCGTTGCGGAAGACCGGAACCAGCTGGTTCTCCTCCTCGGGGATCGAGTCGCGCGGGACGGTCTTGTAGTCGCCGTCCACGTACTGCAGGGCGAGCCGGCCTTTCTTGGAGACCTTCATCGCGTCGGCGGTCGGGCGCTTGTAGATGTCGCGCCACTCGCCGTTGACCTTGACGGCGTTGGCCTTCATCCCGAACTCCATCGTGTCGCGGTTGCAGTGCTGCAGCAGACCGCCGCCCATGCCGTAGACGGCATTCTCGGTAGCCAGGCCGCGACGCTCCATCTCCATGAACACCTTCGGCAGGGTCTCGCGGCGGACGCCGTCGCCCTGCACGACCCGGATGTAGTCCGGCAGGACTTTGTAGCCCTTGCTGTTGGTCGTGTAGCCGAAGGCTTCCATCAGCCACTCGGTCGTATCCGAGGTGACTTCGACCACATCCCCGGAGTCCGGCCGCGCGCCGACCAGTCCCGGGAAGTTTTCGATCTCCTCTTTGAGCTCGCCGCCGATGATGTTTTTGACCGCGTTCTCGTGGTCGTAGGTGTCGGTGAGCAGCAGCGCGACGCCGTTCTCCTTGTACACCTCGAGCATGTTGCGCATCGCTTCGACCTCGCCCTCCTCGCCCCAGGCGCAGAACCCGGCGTGCTCGGAGTTGGGGCCCGAGTTGGAGGGGTCGACGGCGTTGTACCACTTCTTCGCGCCGACGATTCCGGGCACCGTGTCGCTCTGACTGAAGTTGACCAGGTGCGCGAGGCCGCCCAGTGCCGCTGATTCCTGGGAGCTGACGCCGCGGGCGCCGTAGTCGTGGAGGATGTGGCGGACCAGCTCTGGAGCGTCGGAGGTCTGCCGCATGGACTCCTTGACCGCCTGCTTCTGCAGCCAGCTGATCGTCCCGATCGTCGTCGGGTACCAGACCGCGCGCAACAGGGCGGTCTCGAAGAAGCTGGTCGCCCACCAGTACTTGGGGTCCGTGTTGATCAGCTGGACGAGGACGTTTTTGACCGG
>JAXLTB010000044.1:0-4048 GCA_046330295.1 Solirubrobacterales bacterium
TCGGCGTTGTTCAGCAGGCCCTCGATGCCGGCACGGACGACCGCGTGGTCCTCGGCGAGAAGGACGCGAATCACTCCCCGCTCACCTCGATCCGAACCTGGGTGCCGGTGGAGGGGCTGGAGTCGATGCTCAGCTCAGCTCCGGCCTTGCGCGCCAGGTCGCGGAGGAGGGAGATGCCGAAGTGCCCCGCCGGCGCGCCATCGCCGAGATCGCTCGGGTCGAACCCACCGCCATCGTCGGTGACCGTGAGCGAGACGAGTTTGGCGTTCTCCGAGACGACGACGGCAAGCTTATGCGGATGCGCGTGCGCGACGGCGTTGCGGACGGCCTCCTGCGCCACCCGGAATAGGAGCGCCTCGACATCGGCCGGCAGCTCGAGCCCTGGTGGCACCTCGACGTCGGTCTCGATCCCCCGCGCCGCCAACGGTGCCAGCAGATCGGAGAGAGCCGTGGCCAGCCCCGCCCGCCGCAGGTTCGGCGGGTAAATCTCCACCAGCAGGCTGCGCAGCGCGCGGACGCTATTGCGGGCCTGCGCGGCACCGTGCCGCAGCTCCGAGGCGGTGGTGTCGTCGGCCCGGACCCGCTCCGCCGCGGCGGCGAGGACGAACGAGAGGCCGGCAAGGTCCTGGACGACGCCGTCGTGAAGGTCGGCGGCGATGCGGCGCCGCTCGGCTATGGAGGCGTCGACAGCTCGCTCGAGCAGGGCCTCGCGTTCGCGGCTGTCCCGCCGCATCCGCCGGGCCATCGACGCCGCCAGCGGCAGCTGCACCAGGTAGAGGACGACGAGCGCGATCACCAGGGCCGGCAGGAACGCGAGCCAGATGTCGCGGGCGCTGGACGCGACCGAGCTGAAGTGCTGGTAGGCCTCGAAGAGCAGCCGCCGGCCGGTGGGCGTACTGACCGGCAGGTAGACCTCGAGCAGCTTCCCCTGACCACGCTCAGAGCTGTTCTCGGGGAGGTTGAGGTTGCTGACCCCGGAGTCGACCGTCCCGTTTCGCAGCGAGGCGACCTCATCGGCGCCGAGCGCGTATCGCCGACCGATCAGGTGCGGCGCGTCGGAGTAGACGATCCGGCCCGAAGGCGTCCACAGCTTGATCCGCACGATCGGGTCGCGCAGGACCCTGGCGTGGACCAACCGGTTGAAACCGGCCAGCGCCCGGGGTCGGCCTCTGACCAGCTCTTCGCTCAGGTTTGGTTCGACGATCCCGCGGCCCACGATCTGCGTCACCTCGCGGGCGTTCTTCAGTGCCTCGGAGGTGCCGACGTCGCGCAGGACGAGGAAGCTGACGACCCCGACCACGGCCAACGCGATCACGCCGCCGATCGCGAACCTCGCCATGGCGCCGCCGACCGACGGGCCGGGCCGGGGCTGCTCTCGGTTCCGGCGCGGGCCGGCCCTCTTCGGCCTCATCGACTTTCGCGCTCCATGGGAAACCGCGTCCGCCCAGCGTAGCCCTCGCCGGGGAGCCGGCGGCGGGAGGAGCAGCGTCCGGGCGCCGATCTAGCGTTGCCGCGTGCGCTTCCTCGACAGCATCGATCGAGACGCGATCGGCGACCTGCTCGAGCGCGACGAGTACTTCTGGCTCGACCTGATCGATCCGGGCGACGCCGAGGCTGACGTGCTCGGCACGGTCTTCTCCTTCCACCCGCTCGCGCTCGAGGACATGCTCAAACGGGGACAGCGGCCAAAGCTCGACGACTTCGGCGAGTACATGTTCCTCGTCTACTACGGCGTGGCGGAGGGCGAGGGCGGCCAGATCGAACTGGTCGAGGTACACGCCTTCCTCAGCGGTGGCTACATCGTCACCTCCCATCAGCGCCCCTGCGCGGCGCTGGAGGAAGCCCGCGAACGGCTCTCGGCCAAGGCTCCGCGCTCGGAGCAGTTCGTCGTCTACCGCGTGCTCGATGGCCTTACCGACACCTTCTTCCCGGTCCTCGATCGGCTCGACGACCGAATGGAACAGCTCGACAGCGAAATCTTCGATCGGCCGATGCCCAGTCAGCTGGAGGAGATCACGGCGCTGCGGAGGGATCTCGTCGAGCTGCGCCGGGTCGTCACGCCGCAGCGCGATCTGCTGGCGCGTGGCGTCGACGACATCCTCGAAATCCCCGGCCTGGAAGCCGATTCGCGCAACTACTTCCGTGACGTCTACGACCACGCGATCCGGATCTCCGACCAGATCGACTCCTACCGGGACCTGCTCGCCGGCACCCGGGACGCCTACCTCTCGGTCGTCTCCAACCGGCTCAACCAGATCACCAAGCAGCTGACGGTGGTGGCGACGATCTTCCTGCCGCTCTCCTTCATCGTCGGCTTCTTCGGGCAGAACTTCAAATGGATGATCGTCAACATCGACTCGGCCGGCGCCTTCATCGCCCTCGGTCTCGGCAGCCTGGTGCTCTCGGTGATCGGGCTCCTGGCCTGGTTCCGGCGCGGCTCCTACATCTGAGCGGGGGGCAGCGCTCGGAATCCGGCGCCGTCGTGTTTGAGAGATACCCCGGCCCTGTCGATAGCCAGTCCTAGATGAACCTCGTAGGCACCTCCTGCCGCCTCGCGTGGCGATCTTCGCTTGCCGTCTTGGCCGCCTCCTGTGCGCTGGTCCCGGCAGTGGCGCAGGCGTCGAGCGCCGGCTCGGAGTCCAAGCTCACCCCCCGCCTCGCCGAGCTGGCGAAGCCCGCCGTGCGCTCGGCGCCCCGTGGCGAGCAGGCTGACCGGCTGGAGCTCAGCCCCAGCGGCCCCGGCAGCCTGCTGCGGGACGGCAACCGCGTCCTGGTCGAGGTGCGTTTCGACGGCGCCGCCGCCGGCTTGGTCGCCCTGCGCGCCGCCGGGGCGGAGATCGTCTACGTCAGTCGCCGCTACGAAACCGTCACGGTCGCCGTCAAGCCAGTCGATCTCCCCGCGATCGGGAGGATCTCCGGCGTCGGCGGAGTCACGGAAGTCCTGACGCCGATCGTGCGTGGAGCCGATTGCGGTGGGTCGGTGCGCTCGGAGGGAGACGCGCAGCTCGGCGCCGCGAACGCCCGCTCGAACTGGGGAGTCGACGGCACGGGCGTCACCGTCGGCATCCTCTCGGACTCCTTCGACCGCGATCCGACGGCCGTCACCCACGCCGCCGGAGACGTCGCCAGCGGCGATCTGCCGGGGACGGGAAGTCCCTGCGGCTCGACGGTGCCGGTCGGCGTCCTCGACGACCCCGAAGCGGCGGGTGCGGACGAGGGGCGGGGGATGGCGCAGATCGTTCACGACCTCGCCCCCGGCGCCGCGATCGACTTCGCCACCGCGTTCAGCGGCGAATTCGCGTTCGCCGCCAGCATCAGGCAGCTCGCCGCCGCCGGCTCCGCGGTGATAGCCGACGACGTCGGCTATTTCGAAGAGCCCTTCTTCCAGGACGGGCCGATCGCGGTCGCGATCAACGAAGTCACGGCGGCCGGCGTCTCATATTTCTCGGCGGCCGGCAACGACAACGTGATCTCCGGCGGGCACGAAGTGGGCTCCTACGAAGCCCCCTTTCGCAATGCCGGGTCCTGCCCGATCGGCGTCCCGCTGCTCGAGGGGACCGAATGTACGGACTTCGACCCCGGCCCGGGGGTCGACAACACCTACAACATGACCGTCGCGCCGGGGGCCGAGGTCCTGCTCGACCTGCAATGGGCCGAACCGTGGGAAGGCGTCGGCACCGACCTCGACGCCTACCTCCTGGACGGGTCGGGCAAAGTGCTCGCCGGCGCGGAAAACCGCAACGTCGCCCTCACGCAGAGGCCCTTCGAGCTCCTCTACTGGGAAAACGAAGAAAGCAGCCCGGTCCAGGTCAGGCTGGCGATCCCGCGGTTCTCGGGGACCGCCAGCCCGGTCCTGAAGTTCATCCAGCTGGGCAACGGCTCCGCCGGCGTAGTCCCGACCGTCGCGCAATACGAAACGTCGAGCGCCGGCGACGTGCTCGGCCCGACGATCTTCGGCCACAGCGGCGCCGGGAGCGCGATCAGCGTCGCCGCGGTCCCCTTCTCCACCTACTCCAGCCCCGAGTCCTACTCCTCGCGGGGCCCGGTC
>JAXLTB010000045.1:0-2899 GCA_046330295.1 Solirubrobacterales bacterium
TGGCGATCATTCGCCCGCGACGTGACGCCGACGCGCCGGTCGAGCAGCGATGCGGTGCCTGGCGATGGACTTCTCGCCCTCGGCGGTCGGCTACAGCGGCGCCTCCAAAATACTTCTGGAGGCGCCGTCTCCAGTTGACAGCAATGGTGGGCCCGGCAGGGATCGAACCTGCGACCTTAGAGTTATGAGCCGTAAGCGGTTCGCCCGAGGACGTCCGCAGCGGTCCGCAGCGGTCGGACCACTCGAAGGGCGCGGTTCGCAGCCGTCCGCCGTCGGCCGAGATCGACCGTCCCGTAGGCTGGCAATTAGGCTAGCAGACATTGCGCCTCGGTGCCCCCGTGACGAGCAGTCACTGGACAGGTGCCGAGGCGCTGCCTATGCTGGATCCCGGGCCGAGCGGCGGCCGATCACCGCCCCGTGCGCGTCGCGCCAGACCGTGGCGCGCCCGGCCCGTCCCACCCACCTGTCTGGAGGTGCGACCATGCCGGTCCGACATCGGGTCACGATGACCTGTAAGAAGTGCGTGACCCCGAGGACCGAGGCGCCCCACGTCGTCGCTCGGTACGAGCGCGAGCGCGCACCGGAACGCTTTCAGGTCGATTGGGAAAGGGGCACGGCGGAGTACGTCTGCCGGCCATGTTCGTCGAGCGAGATCGGCCGGGCCAACGTCCGACACCTGAAGGCGAATCCGAAGACCGGCGAGGACCGCACCTGCCCCTCCTGCGGCAGCACCGTCTACGTCCAGGCCTACGAGGCCGACGACTGGCGCGCCTGCAGCCGCTGGTGCTTGCACTGGGACCGGCTCCAGCTGAAGCCTCGGCGAGAGATCCCTCTCCAGGGGAGGATCATCGAGCGGACGCGGGGCGATCGGCTCACCTTCACGGCATTCGCCCGGCTCGTCGACGTGCCCCGAGGAACGCTGCAGGCATGGTTCAAAGGAAAGTAAAAGACCCTCGGCCGGGCCGCCTTGGAGCGGATCGCCGCATTCCTGAGCCTGTCCTTCGAGCGAGCGGAGGCGCTGGCCGGCGGCGAGACGGCCGAGGAGGTCCGCTCGTCCTGGGCGATCGCCCTCCAGGCGCAGACGTTTCCCGAGCCCGGTTCGCCCGAGCGGAAGGAGGCGGACAAAAAGTCCGGAGCGACCAGGGCGGGTCGAGCCAAGCCCGAGGCGGCCGTGACCGCCATGCTGGCGACGCGCGCGGCCAAGGCTCAGCGCGAAGGCCACGACCCCGCACTCGATGCCCTCGCAGCTCATGCCCGATCCGTCGGCGGCCGAGCTCTCGCGATCCTGCGCGGGCGGCTGGTCGGGTGCCCAAGGCCCCCACGCGACCAGCTCACCAGCTGGGCTGCATCGGCCGCCGAGCAACTCGGGAGCGGCATCACCGTGAAAGCCGTCGATGCGATCTGGTCGCCGTACCTCGTGAGGCGAGGGCTGCGGGCCCCTGGCGGCCGACCGAAGGTAACCGGGAGGCTCGAATCATTGCTCGCCCTGATGGCTGAGCTGGGCGTCGATCCAGCGAGACCGATACCAACGCCCTTCTGGGAAGCGGCGGTCGATCGCCTGCGCACGACAGAAGCGAAGCCGCCGCAGTCCGAGGAGACGGTTCGCCGCTGGTGGCAGACCAACAAACCGCGATGAGAGGGCGACCAGCAAGGCCGTTCTCCGCTGTGCGGAAACTCATGGGTCGGGCCCGTCCGACTGTGCGGAAACTCTTTCCGCACACACCCGATGGCGCGATCGGCCAATTTCCGGCCTACCCGAACCTCCGTTCTAGGCTCATCCTGGATGTAGTCCCACGCGGACCACCACGGACGGCTGCGGCACGGGACACACGAGAACGCCCCGATCCGCTGGAACCGGATCGGGGCGCAAAGACGGAGGAGTGACCTTGGCAGTCAACCAACCCCATGCCCAGGATAGCACGCGACCGCTCCTGATGACCGTCGCCGAGGCGGCTCGGGAGATGCGGATCAGCAAGTCCACGCTCTACGTGCTGCTCGCGAAGCGCGAGCTACGCGGCTTGAAGGTCGAAGGCGCCAGGCGAATCCCCACCGCCGAGGTCGAGGCCTGGATCGCCCGCCAGCTCGGCGGCGCCGAGGCCGAATCATGAGCGCCGATGCCGGGCGGATCTGGCGCAAGGTGCTCGACCAACTGAAGCAGGACATGAGCGCGGCCAACTTCGAGAGCTACTTCTCGGGCACCGAGGCGGAAGTGTTCGCCGACGACGAGATGGTCGTCTCGATCGACAATCCTCTGACCCGCGACACGCTCGTGGCCCGCTTCCGCCAGCACATCCTGCGCGCCCTGTTCGACGTCGTCGGGCGGGAGTGTCGGCTGCGCCTGGTGACCGATGGGAACGGCACCGGTTCGCCAGGCCCTCGCGAGCGGGCCGATGGCCTGGTCCTGCTCTCAGACGTCAGGCCGCGAGCGATGCGCTACCTCTGGAAGGGGCGGATCCCGCTGCGGACCGTGACCATCATCGGCGGTGCACCGGGCGATGGCAAGACGACCCTGACCGACGATCTGGCCGCGCGCTGGACCAGCGGACGGGAGATGCCGGACGGCAGCCGTTCGGACCTGCCCGGCGGCTGCGGCGTCGTGCTGCTGAAGTACGAGGACGCGCTCGCCGAGACGACCCGTCCGCGCCTCGAGGCCTTCGGCGCCGCCCTCGCCCTCATCGTGACGTTCGACGAGGGCGAGGGCGGCGCGCCGTTGCCGACCCTGGGCGACGTCGAGCGCCTGGAGCGCGCGGTCAGGACGCGGCTCGACGTCCCGATCGGGGCCCTCATCGTCGACCCGATCATGGCCGCCATGCCGCCGGGCCTCGACGCCTATCGCGACCAGGACGTCCGCCCGATGCTGATCGAGCTCATCCGCCTGGCCGAGCGGACCAACATCGCC
>JAXLTB010000046.1:0-2524 GCA_046330295.1 Solirubrobacterales bacterium
CCCCAGCCGCACCCGAAGTCGAGGATTCGCGTCGGCGGCGAGATCCCGGTCCCGTGGCTCTGCTGCATCGACCGGAGGTGCCGGTAGAAGGCCAGGCTTCGGCTCAGGAGCGGCAACCCGTGCCCCCCGCCCCACTGCTCCTGCAGCGCCGGCTCCGGGACATGGGGAAGCGTCTCGAGGATGCTCAGATAGCGCTCGTAGCGACGGCTGAGCAGGAGCGCCCAGGTCCAATCCCCGAGGCCCCGGAACAGCCGGTAGTTGTCGAGGCTGCCTCCTTCGGCGGCCAGTTGGCGGTCGATCGCGTCCAGTTGCGGTCCGGCGAAGGCGGCGAGCCACGCCTCGACGTCGATCTCGTCACGGTCTTCGGCTCGGGGCTTCGCATCGCTGACGGCGTCCCCCGATCGCCGCCGCCGGCGGCGATCGGGTCGTTGCGACGGTCCGGTCAGGCGCGAGAGGCGCGCGGGGATCGGGCGCGGGAAACGGCGCTCTGAGCGGTGCGGGTCAGTGAGCTCGTAGAGATCGCCGTAGACCTTCCGTTCCACCTCTGCCCAGCCGGGGTTCAACCTGTACATCCTGCGGATCTGCTCGGCGGTGAACGTGGACTCGAGGTCATGGGCGTAGGCCTTCGCGCGGTAGGGAACGGAGGTGATCCCTTCCTGCGCCGTCCCGGTCAGCTGCCCGAAGTGGTCGAGCAGCGCGGCGACGTCATCGGCCAGATGCTCCTGGCGAAGCCACCACTGGATCGGGCACCGAGGTCCATCGGACATGCGCCTGAGGTCGTAGTCGGCGTAGATGTCCTCCACCATCTCGTCGGCCGTCTGCATGTAGTGGTGCCGGCCTTCGGGCCAGGGCCCATGGGTCCTCATGTGCTGCGCCCTGCTGAGGATCCAGGAAGGCAGGCGGCGGAGGTTCATGACCCGCAGGCGTCCAGCGATGGCCGCCGCATGAAGCGCGAACGGGTCGTGCTTGGCGTTGGTGTCCGGCGAATGCGCCCACTCGACCAGACCGGGCACGGCCTCGAGCATCTGCTGGGTGGCGTCTCCGCCCGTCTTTCCCAGGTGAGCCCACGCGAAGTGCTTGGTGATCACCATCGCGGCGGGACGTCAGCGGCTTCAGACGGGCCGCCGCCGTAGGCCTCGAGCTCGGCGGCGGCCCAGTCGGGGGTGTTCTCGTACATGCGGCCGACCTGCTCGGCGGTGAAGACCCGCGAGACATCGTGGTCGTAGGAGTTCCCGACCCACGGAACCGACGCGATCGCCGAGCGAGCCACGCCCGCTTCGACCCCGACGTCCCGCAGGAGCCGCTCGACGTCCGCGGCGAGGTTCTCGGCGCGGAGCCAGCGCTGGACCGGGTGCTCGGGGCCGGTCGTCCACCTGAGGACCTCGTCGGGATCGGTCTCGTCCGCCATCTCCTCGACGGACGCCATCGGCAGCGGCTTGAAGTCGGGGTGGACGCCTGAGATCGCCTTGTGGTGAGCGTAGCTCAGGATCCAGGAGGGCAGGCGCCGCATGTTCATGACCCGGAGCTTGCCCTCGATCGCCTCGGCATGGACCCAGAAGCCGTCGTGTTTCTCGTTCGAGTCGAGCGGCGCCTGGTAGCGGACCAGGCCGGGCACGGCCGCGAACATCTTCGCGGTGGCGTCACCCGCGGTCTTCGGCAGATGCGCCCAGGCGAACCGTTCGGTGATCACCACGGCCGGGAGCTCCTCAGAAGAACGCCCCGCCGCGGTACTCGCCGAAGACCTCGCGCATCGTCCCGCAGACCTCGCCGATCGAGGCCCCGGCGCGGAGCGCCTCCTTGAGTGGCGGCAGCAGGTTGCCCTCGCCGGCCGCGACCCCGGCGAGATCGGCGAGGCGGGAGTCGACGGCGGTCTGCTCGCGGCCCTGCTTGTGGCGCTTGAGCCTGGCGACCTGGCGCTGCTCCGCCTCCGGATCGACCTTGAGGATGTCGACGTCGTCGACGCGATCGGTGACGAACCTGTTGACGCCGACGATGACGTCCTGGCCGCTCTCGTAGCGGGCGTGGTAGCTGGCGGCGGACTCCTCGATCTCGCGCTGCATGAAGTCGAGCGCCGCGACCGAGCCGCCCAGCCCCTCGACCTGTGCCATCAGCTCCCTGGCGCGGGCCTCGATCTCGTCGGTCAGCGACTCGATGAAGTAGGAGCCGGCAAACGGATCGACGGTGTCGGTCGCCCCCGACTCGTAGGCGATCACCTGCTGGGTGCGGAGCGCGATCCGGGCCGAGCGCTCGGTCGGCAGCGCCAGCGCCTCGTCGAAGCCGTTCGTGTGCAGCGACTGGGTGCCGCCGCTGACCGCCGCGAAGCCCTGCAGGGCGACGCGGATGATGTTCACCTCGGGCTGCTGGGCCTGGAGGGTGACGCCGCCGGTCTGGGTGTGGAAGCGGATCATCTGCGAGCGTTCGCTCGTCGAGCCGAAGCGGTCGCGGACGATCCCGGCCCACATCCGCCGTGCGGCGCGGAACTTCGCGACCTCCTGAAAGACGTTGTTGTGGCAGTTGAAGAAGA
>JAXLTB010000047.1:0-1919 GCA_046330295.1 Solirubrobacterales bacterium
GCCGGGCTGGTATTCGACCATGAACATCGTGTGCAGGGCGGCGCCGAGGCGCGCGTCGATCAGCATCTTCACGGTGATGCCGCTGTAGGCGAGCAGCGCGGTTGCCATGCTGGCCGAGACCTGCGGGTCGCCGACCGTGCTCCCGACTTTCAGCCTGTCGACTTCCATCTGGCCCTCGTCGAGGCGGAAGAAGCGCTGGTTGCGGGGGTCGCGGAGGTCGACCGGGCGGGCGCTGCCGCCGGCCTCCTCGGGAACGAAGAACGTGTCCGCCGGCGCCGGATCGTCGGCGCCGCGGGCGCGCGGGGCCTGCGCCTCCAGCCAGCGGCACGGGGCTGGGCCCGGATTGCGCCAGGAGTGCACGGTGCCGACCGGGATCAGGCCGCAGCGGTCGCTACCCAACTCGACGGTCTCGCCGCCGATGTCGAGCAGCGGGTTGCCTTCGATCACGTAGAAGCTCTCCTCGAAGGAATGCACGTGGGCGTCCACCTGGCCCTCGCCCTCGAGCGCGCAGACGCCGAAGGAGGTGTGGACGGAGCCGTGGGAGCCGTCGACCATCGATTGGCGGCGGAAGCCGGTGCTGTGCGAGGCGAACCCCAGCGGGGTTCCCATGGTGATCTCTGAGAGCGTCGCCCGGTGGTGATTCGTCGCGGCCAAGTGTTCAGTAATACTACATACGCGAGGTAAGCGAACGCGGCCGCCTCTGGCGGCGATCGAGAGGAGGACGGCGGATGAGGGTGGGCATCATCGGACTGGGAGCGATGGGCGCGGCGATTGCTCGTCGGCTCGAGCAGAACGAGGAGCACGAGCTCGTCGTCTGGAACCGCTCCGCCGGTCGGGCCGAGGAGTTCTCCCGGCGCGGCATCGCCGTCGCGGACTCGCCGGCCGACCTGCTCTCGCGGGTCGACGCCTGCGTCTCCTCGCTGCCGGACGGCGCCGCCGTCGAACAGGTGGCCGAGCAGCTGTGCGCGGTCGAGGCGACCGACCCCCCGCGCACCTGGATCGAGATGTCGACGATCGACGTCGCCGCCTCCGAGCGGATCGCCGCCCGCGCCGAGGCCGCCGGTCTCGACTACCTGCGGGCACCGGTCAGCGGCAACCCCACGGTGGTCGCCGCCGGCAACCTGACGATCGTCTCCTCCGGTCCGGAGGCTGCCCTGGAGCGGGTGCGGCCGCTGCTCGGCGCGATCGGACCCAACCTCTTCCACGTCGGGCCGGCCGAGCACGCGCGGGTGATGAAGCTCGCCCTCAACCTGATGATCTCCGCGACCAACCAGATGCTGGCCGAAGCGCTCGCGCTCGGCGAAGCCAACGGCCTTCGCCGGGCGCAGATGCTGGAGATCATCTCCGCCTCCGCCGTCGGCTCCCCGTTCGTCAAGTACAAGGCGGGGCCGCTGGCAGAGGACGACTACACCTCGACCTTCTCGGCGGCGCTGATGGCGAAGGACCTCGACCTGATCCTCGCCTGCGCCGCGGACGGGGGCGTGCCCGTGCCCGCGACCGAGGCAGGACGCCAGGTGATCCAGGACTGCCTCGACGCCGGCCTCGGCGAGCTCGACCTGAGCGTCGTCCTGCCGCTCCTGCGCCGGCAGGCTGGCCTCGCCGACGCGCTGCCCGACCCACCCGGCTGAGCAGCGGGCTACTCGCCCTCGAAGTTGACCGAGCGCGGGTCGCTCTGGCGGCGGCCGATCACGAACCAGATCGCCGTCGCCGGCTCGCTGCCGGGGTTGGCCAGGCGGTGGGGTTCGTTGGAGTCGAAGGAGCAGGCGTCGCCGGGGCCGAGCTGGTAGGTCTCGAAGCCCACCGTCAGCTCCAGCTCGCCGCTGAGCACGACTCCGTACTCGCGGCCGTTGTGGCGGACGAGCTTCTCGCTGCCGCTCGAGGAGCTGCCTGGGTGGTAAGTGGTCTGGAGGAAGTCGACG
>JAXLTB010000048.1:0-1894 GCA_046330295.1 Solirubrobacterales bacterium
GCCCGATAGAAGAAACCGACAACCGTTCGGTCGGGTCGCCGCCAATGATCACCCAGGATCTCCAGCTGCGGGCGGCGACTGGGGGAACCACGAAAGGAAGACAGTGGTCAGGAAGACAAGATTGGGAATGATTCTCGTATTGGCGCTCGGCACGCTGGCGCTGGCGCTTGCTCCGGCAGCGATGGCGCAGAGCTCGTCGGTCGACGGATACGGTGGTCAGGGCGACCAGCTCGCCGGTATCGCCGCCGGGACCGATCCGGGCACGGCAGCCGGGGCCGCTTCCGACAGCAGCAGCACACTCCCGTTCACGGGTCTCGATGTGAGCCTCCTGATCGGCGGCGGTTTGCTTCTGCTCGGGATCGGCATCGTGATGACGCGGATGGTCCCGCGACGCCACGAAGGCTGACGCGCGATCCCGCCGGTTGATCCCGGTGGGGGAAACGAGGAATGGATGGGAAGGGCGCGGGCGTGAGCCCCGGCGGGGCCCGGATTCTGCGAACCTTCATGGCGAGCAGGTCTGATGGATCGCCGCGCGAACCTAACCTCCATGTCGCACTGGGGACCACCGGGCCTCGCCGGGCCCATGCCTGAGGCCGGGAACGGCAGATGAGCGAGGCCTACGGCTCGCGCGGGCAGTACGGGATGCCCGAGGAGGAGTCCCAGCTCACGACGCTGTGGCGGGTCGTCCGGGAGCGATGGTGGATCGTCGCCGGCACGACCGCGCTCTGCGTGATCGCGTCGCTGGTCCTCTCGCTCACCTCCCAGACGACCTACGAGGCGACCTCCAGCCTCGTCTTCCGCGATCCGGGCCTGAGCAGCGCCGTGACCGGCGGCGCGGCCCTGTTCCCGAGCTCGACCGACCCCCAGCGGGAGGCGGCGACCAACACCGAGCTGGTTCGCTCGCTGGACGTCGCCAAGCTGGTCGTCGAGGACCTCTCGCTGAACGAGTCGGCGGAGAGCCTGCTCGACTCGGTGACGATCTCCGACGAGGAGAACACGGACATCGTCGACATCACCGCGAGCAGCTCGAACGCCGAGCTCGCGGCGGCGATCGCGAACTCGTTCGCGGAGCAGTACGTGACCTACCGCCGCCAGAGCGACCGGCGGAAGGTGCTGCAGGGCGAGCGCCTGGTTCGCGAACGGCTGCGCGGCGAGCCCGAGGGGTCCCCGGAGCGGGCCGAGCTCGAGAACGCGCTGCGGACGCTGGTGCTCCTCGAGTCGGTTCAGACCGGCAACGCAGAGGTCGTGGGGACCGCCACCGTGCCGAGCTCCCCGTCCTCGCCGACGCCGATCCGTGACGCGGTGCTGGCGCTGATCTTCGGGGTCGTCCTCGGCGTCAGCCTCGCCCTGATCCTCGACCTCCTCGATCGGCGGGTCAAGACCGTCGAGGACTTCGAGCGCCGCTACGGCCTGCGCCTGCTTGCGGCGATCCCGCAGCGTATGTTCGCCGAGGCGGAGGCCGGCGACCGCACGGTCGCCGAGCCATTCCTGATCCTGCGCAGCGCCGTCGACTACAGGTCGTCCTGGGACGAGATCAAGGTGATCCTGGTCACCAGCGCGGCCCCCGGCGAGGGAAAGACGACCGTTGCCGTCAACCTGGCCCGCTCGCTTGCGCTCGGCGGCCAGAGCGTCGCGCTCGTCGAGGCCGACATGCGCAGGCCGAGCGTCGGCAAGCTGGTGGACCTCGGCCCGGTCGGCCCCGGGCTGAGCACGGCCCTGGCCATGGACACGCCGGTGGTCAGTGACCTCGTCGGCGACCCGGACGCCCCCAACCTCAGGGTGCTGCCGAGCGGTCCCCCGCCGCCGAACCCGGCCGAGCTCGTTCGCCGCCGGCGCATGGGGGAGATCGTCGAG
Organism: Solirubrobacterales bacterium; assembly: GCA_046330295.1. Classification (GTDB taxonomy): domain Bacteria; phylum Actinomycetota; class Thermoleophilia; order Solirubrobacterales; family 70-9; genus VAYN01. The sequence continues at coordinate 1,855 of JAXLTB010000048.1, forward strand.
TACCTCTCCGCCGACAACGATGTCGTGGTCATCGATTCGC
>JAXLTB010000049.1:0-1865 GCA_046330295.1 Solirubrobacterales bacterium
CGGTCGTGTGGAAGTGATCGAAGCCCTTCAGGTGGACCGTGTGCTTGATCCACGACTCGCCGACCACCAGGACCCGGAGGCCGCCCCCATTGCTTGCCATTCCCCTAGTCCTCCTCGATCAGGCGATCACCGACGTGGTCGGGGAGCGTGCGAGCCTCATAGGCGGCGACTTCGGTCGTCTCGCGCATGTCCCAGCCGATCATCTTCTCCGGCACCAGCTCGAAGAAGCGGCGGCCGGCGAACTCGCCGAACTCGAAGTAGGACTCGGCGTAGGGGTGTCCGGTGTAGAAGTACTTCTCGAAGACTTTCTCCTGCAGGCGGTCAAACAGCGCCTCGTCCTCGACCACCTTCATCGAGCCGATGATCCGCACGCCGTGCACGACCGCGTACTCGTCGCCGGAGTCGACCAGGGCCGAGAGCGGCCGGCCGGCCTCGAAGTTGGCGCCGTGTTTGCTCGCCGCGTCGACCGGGATGTAGATCTTCTCGTCCTCGACCACCAGCCAGAGCGGCGAGAGGTAGATCGAGCCGTCCTCGTTGGCGGTCGCGAAGCGGATCGTCTTCGCCCGCTCGAGGTAGGCCCAGCGCTTCTTCCCGCGCAGCGGCGCGAGCATGCTTGCGGTGATCTGCGTGACTGCCATCAGGCGCTCCTCAGCTCTCTGAGCTCGTTGCTGTAGTCCTTTGCCTCGACCAGGCCGGGCCGCGGCGAGGGGCCGCTGGTCCAGAAGAAGCGCGTTTTCACGCCCGTGTCTTCGAGCGTGTACTTGTAGCCGCCGGGCAGGTAGATGTGCTCTCCCGGCCCCGCTTCCAGCAGGATCTCGCGGCCCGATGCGTCCTCGACCCGGACCCGGATCCGGCCTTCCATGCAGTAGTGGGTCTCGTCGAAGTTCTTCTGGTCCCAGTGGTAGTCGCCGTGGCCGGGCTCCTGGTAGCAGTAGCCCTGACGGAAGTAGCGGGCGTCGTCACGCTCGCGAGAGAGGAAGATGCGGGTGCCGACGCCGTGGTTGAACTCGAGGAAGGGAACATTCTCGATCTCCTCCTCGTCGATCACCCTCGGATAGCGGCGCGCATTGGGGGCTGTCGGGTCGTAGTCGGCCAACCTTTTCCTCTTTCACTCGAAACGATTTCGTATTTGAAGAAAAAAATACGACAAAGGCGCTTTGAATAGGGGTACGATTCGTTTTTACCTTAACGCTTGGCGCCCGCGATCGTCAAGCATCTATCGGCCGTTTCCTGCCCCTGACTGACCCAGTATAGAATCGAGACGAATGACGACTCCCAGACCGCTGCAGGTGGTCGTCGATTGCGATCCGGGGATCGACGACGCGGTCGCGCTGGCGCTGCTCGCCGAGGCCGAGGAGGTCGAGTTGTTGGGCGTGACCACGGTCAGCGGCAACGTCGGGGTCGAGGACTCCACACGCAACGCGGCTCGGGTCATGCACCTGGTCGGACGCGGCGAGGTCCCGATCGCCGCCGGTGCCTCGCGTCCCCTGGTCAGGGACACCCCGCCCTACCCGCCGATCCACGGCGTCAACGGGCTCGGCGAGGTCGAGCTCCCCGCCTGCCCCTCCGAGGACGGCGCCGAGCCGGCGCTCGACCTGCTGGCGGCGATCCTGCGCGCGGCCGAGCCGGCCTCGGTGACCCTGGTCGCGCTTGCGCCGCTGACCAACCTCGCCCTGCTGCTCGCCCTGCACCCGGAGCTGACCGACCGGATCGACCGGGTCCTGACGATGGCCGCCAGCCTCGACCGCGGCAACGTCACCCCCTATGCCGAGTTCAACGTCTGGGCCGACCCCGAGGCCGCGCACCGGGTTCTGGTCGAGTCCGGCCTGCCGCTGCAGGTCTTCCCGCTCGCCGCGACCAAGCTG
>JAXLTB010000005.1:0-123321 GCA_046330295.1 Solirubrobacterales bacterium
GAACGACGGCCTCAACCTGGTCGCGACCCTCTTTCTGTTGATGCTGGTCGTGCTCTGGCTGGCACTGATCGTCTACACCTACCTCGACGCCCGTCGCCGCATCTCCGACCCGTTCCTGGTTGCCTGCGCGACCGTCGCCTCCTTCTTCCCCTTCATCGGCACCGCGGTCTACTCGATCGTGCGACCGCCCGAGTATCTCGAGGACGCTCACGAGAGGGAGCTGGAGATCAAAGCCGCGGAGCTGCGGGTGCGCCAGCTGAGGGAGCAGACCTGCCCCAACTGCGAGTACCCGGTCGAGAAGAACTTCCTGCGTTGCCCGAACTGTCAGCGCCGGCTCAAGGACCCCTGCCCGACCTGCGGCAAGCCGGTCGACCCACGTTGGGGCCTCTGCCCCTACTGCGAGACCGCCCTCGCCGGCGGCAAGGACAAGCCGCGCCGTCCGCAGCAGCGGCAGCGCCGTCCCGAGGGCGAGCAGCGGCGACCGGAGCCCGAGCGTCGATCCGAGCCGGCGTCGAGCCGCGAGGTCGAGGGGTCCTCGAAGGAGCCGGCGCCGAAACGGCAGCCGCCCCGGCGCAAGAAGGCGCCGCCCGGCGCGACCAAGAAACCTTCCGCGAGCACCGCCAAGGGAGAGCCCGCTCGCAGCGCCCCGACAGAGGGGCCGAATCCCGAAACAGAGCAAAGGAGCCCCCGCCGTGAGCCGGACCCTGATCCTCGTCAAGCCTGATGCCTTCGAGCGCGCCCTGACCGGCGAGGTGATCGCCCGCTTCGAGCGAAAGGGGTTGAGGATCCTCGCTCTGAAGACGATGCTGGCCGACGAGTCGGTCGCCAACCAGCACTACGCCGAGCACTCCGCGAAGCCCTTCTTCGGCGAGCTCGTCTCCTTCATCACCGGCGGCACCCTGGTCGCGATGGTCCTCGAGGGGACCGAAGCGGTCGCGGCCGCCCGCCAGCTGATCGGCGCGACCAACCCGGTCGAGGCTGCGCCGGGGTCGATCCGGGGGGACTTCGCGCTGGAGGTGACCTTCAACATGGTGCACGGCTCCGACTCCGACGAGTCGGCCGAGCGCGAGATCGGGATCTGGTTCCCGGAGCTGTCCTAGCGGCCAGCGGCGTGCCGCCGCTGAGGGTGGTGCTGGCATCCAGCTCTCCTCAGCGGAGCGAGATCCTTCGCAAGCTCGGTGTCGACTTCGAGGTCATCGCTCCGGGGGTCGACGAGCTCACCGGGGGGGAGCCGGAGGTCGAGGTGGTCGAGAACGCTCGGATGAAGGCTCGGGCGGTTCGGGCTGGCGCCGACGCGCTGGTGGTTGCCTGCGACACGGATGTGGTCCTGGACGGCAAGGCGCTGGGGAAGCCGGCGGATGAGGTTGAGGCGCGGGCCTACCTGGATCGCATGTCGGGACGAGCCCACACGGTCCTCAGCGGGCTGGTGGTGCTGGAGGGCGGGGAGGAGCGGAGCGGGCTGGAGCGGACCTCGGTTGTGTTCAAGGAGCTCTCCGCGGCGGAGAAGGAGCGCTATGTGCTGTTCGGCGAGTGGCGCGGGCGCTCCGGCGGGTATGCGATCCAGACCCTGGGTTCGACCCTGGTCGAGCGGATCGAGGGGAGCGTGTCGAACGTGGTCGGGCTGCCGGTAGGTCTGCTGGCCGAGCTGGCGCCAGTTTTGTTGCGACGTCCGTAACTCCGTGCAGGCCGATTTGGTGCGTTTGGGATGATTCGCCTCTGGAAATCACGGAATTCCACATATGGGCCTGTTCAGCAGACTGACCCGGCTCGGCGGCCGCGACATGGCCGTCGACTTGGGGACCGCCAACACCCTCGTCTACGTGCGGGGGCGGGGGATCGTTCTGTCGGAGCCCTCGGTCGTGGCGATCGACTCCCAGACCGGCCAGGTTCACGCGGTCGGGGTCGAGGCGAAGCGGATGCTGGGTCGTACCCCGGGCAACATCACCGCGATCCGCCCCCTCAAGGACGGGGTGATCGCCGACTTCGACGTCACCGAGCAGATGCTGCGCCACTTCATCCTCTCGGTCCACTCCAACCGCTTCGCGCATCCGCGCGTCGTCGTCTGCGTCCCCTCCGGCGTCACCGGGGTCGAGAAGCGCGCGGTCGAGGAGGCCTGCCTCTCGGCCGGCGCCCGCAAGGCCTACCTGATCGAGGAGCCGATGGCGGCGGCGATCGGCGCCGGCCTGCCGGTCGCCGAGCCGACCGGGTCGATGATCGTCGACATCGGCGGCGGCACCACCGAGGTCGCGGTCATCTCGCTCGGCGGGATCGTCGTCTCGCAGTCGATCCGGATCGGCGGCGACGAGCTCGACGACGCCATCGTCGCCCACTGCAAACAGGCCTACAAACTGGCGATCGGAACCCAGACGGCGGAGGAGGTGAAGCTCGAGGCCGGTTCGGCATCGAAGCTGCCGGAGGAGGTGCGGACCGAGATCCGCGGCCGCGACCTCGTCTCCGGGCTGCCGAAAACCATCACGCTCGGCTCCGAGGAGATCCGCGAAGCACTCGACGAGACGGTCGGACACATCGTCGACGCGGTCAAGGAGACCCTCGATCGAACGCCCCCGGAGCTGGCCGGTGACATCATGGATCGCGGCATCACGCTCGCCGGGGGCGGAGCGCTCCTGCAAGGACTTGAGCAGCGCCTGCGTGACGAGTGTCAGATGCCCTGTCAACTGGCAGAGTCGCCGTTGACGTGCGTGGCGGTCGGCTCGGGCATCTCGCTCGAGGAGTTCGAGGCGATTCACCGGGCCGGAAAGAAGAACCCAGGAGTGCGGCAGCGTGTTTAGCCGACGCTCATGTAAAGCACCGAACTTAGGCATTCCACGTGTATCGAAAGCAAGTACGCCGCCGTAGGGCGGTACTCGCGCTGTTGATCGTCGGCTCCTTCGTGTTGCTGACGGTCACCTACGGCCGCGGGTCCAACGGAGTCCAGCGCGGCGTCAGCGCGATCTTCAGCCCGGTCCAGTCGGTCGCCGACCGGGCGCTGAAGCCCGCCCGCGACCTCGTCAACTGGTTCGACTCGACCTTCGACGCGCGAGGCCGCAACAGCCGCCTGCACACCGAACTGGAAGCCGCGCGCAAGCAGGCGGTCGGAGCCCAAGCCGCGCTGGCCGAAAACGCCCAGCTGCGCAAGCTGCTCTCGCTCGACCGCGGCGGCGCGATCCCCTCCGGCTACGAACCGGTTACGGGAAGGGTGGTCGCCCGCTCCCCGACGGTCTGGTTCTCCGACGTGACGATCGACGTCGGCAGCGGCGACGGGGTCCGGGTCAACGATCCGGTGGTCAACGGCGACGGTTTGGTCGGGACCGTCTCCGCAGTCACGGGCGGCTCCTCGAAGGTGACGCTGATCGCCGACGGCTCCAGCGCCGTCTCGGCCAAAGTCGTGCCGGTGGCGGTGCAGGGGGTGATCCGGCCCGCGGTCGGCGATCCGGGCGACCTGATCCTCGACTTCATCGACTCGACCAAGCACGTCCACCGGGGCCAGGTGGTGGTGACCGCGGGCTGGCGGGCGCAGGGGCTGGCCTCGCGCTTCCCACCCAACCTCCCGATCGGGGAAGTCACGCAGGCCTCGCTCGTCGAGCAGGAGGCGATCCAGCAGGTGCACGTACGGCCCTACGCGGACCTGCGCGACCTCGACCTCGTCCAGGTCCTGACCGGGGGCTCGCGAGGATGATCCTCACTCCCAAGATCCTCGCGCGGCTGGTCGGCATCCTTCTGCTCGGCGTCATCCTGCAGCTCTCCTTCTTCTCCCGGGTGGCGGTCTTCCACACCAGCCCGGACGTGCTGCCGGCGCTGGTCGTCTCGCTGGGCCTCCTCGGCGGCAGCATGACCGGCGCGGTGACCGGGTTCTCGGTCGGCTTCCTGCTCGACTGCCTGCTCATCGAGCCGCTCGGCGGCGGTTCGCTTGTCCTCCTCACGACCGGCTATCTCGCCGGGCTCTTCCGCGAGCGCTTCGAGATCCACAGCGCCCTGGTGCCGCCCCTGCTCTGCATGGTCCTGACGCTCTTCGCCGAGCTCGGGTTCGGGGCGGTGGCGCTGATGCTGGGGCTCGACTCGACCGTGAGCGCCGTGGTCGTCCGCGACATGCTGATCAAGAGCATCTTCGCCTTCTTCCTCGGCTGGCCGATCTACCTGGGCTGCCGGCGCGTCCTGCGTCCAGCCCTGGTCGAGGAGCCGGCGGCGCGGCGAAGCAGGCGGCCGACGGTGCTGGGAGCCTAGGAGCCATGCGGAGCGACCGTCACAGTCCGATGTCCCGCGAGCGGAGCATGGCCAACGAGGTGCTCTGAACGTGTACCTACGCTCCGACGATCGTCCTCGTGCCAGCCGGCTGTCGCTGCGGATCGCCGTGCTCGGCGGCTTCGCCGTGGCGCTCTTCGCGATCCTCTTCTTCCGGCTCTGGAACCTGCAGGTGCTCGACGGCTCCAAGTACCTGGCCGAGGCGAAGAACAACCGCACCCGCGAGTACAAGGTGAATGCTCCGCGCGGCGACATCCTCGACCGCAACGGCCAAGTCCTGGTCGACAACCGCACCAGCCTGGCGCTGCTGCTCAACACCCAGAAACTGCCGCAAGATCCCGCCCGGCAGAAGGCCGAGCTGACTCAGCTGGGCAGCCTCGCGCACATGTCGCTGCGCAAGGTGAGGCGGACGATCCACGAACAGGAAAAGCTTGCGGCGGGAGCGCCGATCACCCTGCGGCGCGACGTCGGCTACGACCTCGTCTACTACCTGCAGGAGAACCAGCGCCGCTTTCCCGGCGTCACGGTCCAGCGGGTCTTCGTGCGCGACTACCCTGAAGGCAGCCGCGCCGCCCACGTGCTCGGCAGCGTTGGCGAGGTGTCCGAAGAAGAGCTGAAGGAACCCCCCTACAAGCGCCTCGAACCCGGCGACGAGGTTGGCAAGGGCGGGGTCGAGTACACCTACGACCGCTACCTGCGGGGGCGCCCCGGCGTGACCCGGATCCAGGTCAACGCGCTCGGCCAGCCGACTCCCGGCGGCCAGCTGGTCTCCAAGCCGCCGGTGCCCGGGGACAATCTCAAGCTCTCGATCGACTCCGAAGTCCAGGCGGCCGGAGAAGGCGCCCTCGCGGCCCGGGGCCTGCCCGGCGCTTTCGTAACGATGAACGTCCGTAACGGCCAGATCCTCGGTCTCGGCTCTTTCCCGACCTTCGACCCCTCCGTGTTCACCAAGCCGATGACCCAGAGCCAGGTCAACGACCTCTATCGCAATGCGGCGGCGCCGCTCAACGACCGCGCGGCCGAAGGCCTGTACCCGACCGGCTCCACCTTCAAGATCATCACCGCCCTAGCGGCGCTGGAAAGCGGCGTGATCACGCCGCAGACGTCGATCTTCGACGGCGGCAAGCTGACGATCGGCGGCCAGAGCTTCCAGAACGCCGGCGGCGCCTCCTACGGGTCGCTGACGCTGGTCCCGGCGCTCCAGGTCTCCTCCGACGTCTTCTTCTACACGCTCGGCCTGAAAATGTGGAACACCGGCGCACTCCAGCGCTGGGCGAGCAAGCTGGGGATCGGCCGCCCGACGGGTCTCGACCTGCCGGGGGAAGTCGAAGGCCTGGTGCCGAGCAAACAGTGGCGCGACCAGCTCTACAAGGAAGGCGAAACCGAACGGCCCTGGTCGGCCGGAGACAACATCCAGCTGGCTACCGGGCAGGGCGACCTGCAGACCAACCCGCTGCAGATGGCGATCGCCTACGCGGCCCTCGCCAACGGCGGGACGATCGTCGCGCCCCACGTGGGGTTGGAAGTCGAGGACGCGGCGGGCCGGGTGCTGAAGGAATTCGACCCGAAGCCGCGCCGGCACGTCCACATCGATCCGGCTTACCGCTCGGCGATCCTGGAAGGCCTGCACGAGGCGGCGCAGTCGCCCGGAGGCACGTCCTACGGCGTTTTCGGTGGCTTCCCGGTGGAAGTCGCGGGCAAGACCGGGACCGCCCAGCGGCCCCCGCACGCCGATCAGTCCTGGTACATCGTGCTCGCTCCCTACCCCGACCCGCGTATCGTCACTGCCGTGACCATCGAGGAAGGAGGGTTCGGTGTCGAATCGGCCGCGCCGGCAGCGCTCCAGATCCTCGAGGCATATTTCAACAAGAAGGCGACCGAAATCACGGGCGCCAACGGGGGAAGCCCCGGATGATGTACGCCACCCGAACCCGACAGGCCAGACCCGAGCCCTTCGCAGTGCACGTCGGCATCGCCGAGCGGCTCGGCCTGGCCCACATGGACTGGCCGCTGACGATCGCCGCCGTGGGGCTGGTCGCCTTCAGCGTCTTCACGCTCGGCCAGGCGACCCTGCACGACGTCCCGGGCAGCCCCCACTACTACGTCGACCGGCAGGCGATCTATGGGGTGCTCGGGCTGATCGGGATGCTGCTCTTGACCCGGATCGACTACTCGCGCTTCCGCGAGCTGCGGGTCGGCATCTACACCTTCCTCTGCGCCAGCGTCGCGCTCGTCTTCGTCTTCGGCTTCGCCGCCCGCGGCTCGCGGCGTTCCTTCGAACTTCCCTTCTTCAGTTTCCAGCCATCTGAGCTCGGCAAGCTCCTGCTGGTGCTCGCGCTCGCCGGGTTCGTGATCGATGGCGCCAGACGGGGCTCGGAGAGGCAGCGCACCTTGCGCTACCTCTGCCTCGGTCTGGCACCGGCTGCGCTCGTCTTCCTGCAGCCCGACCTCGGCACCGCCATGGTGCTCGTGGTCGCCACCCTCGCCGTGATGTACTTCGGAGGCGTCCCCTGGACGCACTTCGCGGTGATCGGCGGGGCCCTCGTCGCGTTGATCGCGCTGGTCCTCGTCGTCGCTCCGGCGGTGGGGACCCCGGTACTCAAGGGGTACCAGCAGGAACGGCTGACGTCGTTCCTGCACCCCCACGAACACGAAGCCGGCGCGGGCTACCAGCAGAATCAATCCGTTACCGCCATCGGCTCCGGTCAGAAGACCGGCCGTGGCGACAAAGCCACACAAACGCGGCTCGACTTCGTGCCCGAGCGCAGCACCGACTTCATCTTCGCGGTGATCGGTGAGCGCTACGGGTTCGTGGGCGCCGCGTTCGTCCTATCCCTTTACGCCCTGCTCTTCTGGCGGGCGCTGCGGATCGTGACGCTCTCGAAGAACTCGTACGGAATCCTGGTCGCGGGCGGCATCGCCGTCTCGCTGCTGTTCCAGGTCTTCGTCAACGTCGGGATGAACCTCGGCATCATGCCGATCACGGGCATCCCCTTACCGCTGATGAGCTACGGGGGATCCTCCGTACTCGCTACCTTGCTTGCGGTCGGAGTTCTTCAGAGCATCAACGTCCAAGCGCATCTCAGCCAGAGGGGAAGGTTCGCCTGGTGATGCCTCGAGAGAGGGATCCGGCGGTGCGTACCTATCCGAACTGAGCTGAATCAATGAAAAAAACAATTCTGGTTTCCGCCGAGCGCGGCGAGACCCGCGTGGCCGTCCTCGAGTCGAAGACGAAAGGCGGCAAGGCCGACGTGGCCGAGCTGTACATAGAGCGCCGCGGGCGCCGCTCGATCGTCGGCAACATCTACAAGGCGAAGGTCGACAACGTCCTTCCCGGCATGGAGGCCGCCTTCGTCGACATCGGCCTCGAGCGCAACGGCTTCCTCCACGTAGACGAGATCGTTCTGCCGGGCGGCGAGCAGGCGCCCAAGCGCGGTCGTGGCAGCGGCCGCCGCATCAACGAGCTGATCAAACCCGGGCAGGAGATCCTCGTCCAGGTGGTCAAGGACCCGCTGAAGACGAAGGGCGCCCGGCTCTCGATGAACATCTCGATCGCCGGCCGCTACCTGGTCTTCGCGCCACAGGGCTCCGGCGTCGGCGTCAGCCGCCGCCTCTCGGACTCCGAGCGTGACCGCCTGCGCAAGATGGTCGACCGCACCTACAAGGGCCCGGGCGGGCTGATCGTGCGCACCGCCGCCCATGGCGCGAAGAAAACGGACTTCGTGCGGGAGATCGGCTACCTGCAGCGACTCAACGAGGTGCTGCAGAGGCGGACCGAGACGTCCAAGGCCCCCACCCTCGTCTTCCAGGAGGCGGACCTCTCGGTGCGGGTCCTGCGCGACGTCTTCCTCAGCGAGTTCGAGAAGGCGATCATCGACTCCGAGAAGCAGTACGAGCGGGTGACCAACTTCTTCCAACGGACCGCGCCGGAGCTGGTGGAGGGCGTTGAGCTGTACCGCGACTCCAAGCCGCTGTTCGAGAAATGGAAGATCGACGAGGAGATCGAATCGACCCTGAGTCGGCGCGTCGACCTGCCGTCGGGCGGGTACCTGGTGATCGACTACGCCGAGGCCCTGACCGTGATCGACGTCAACAGCGGCAGCTTCACCGGTCGCGGCAAGGGCGGCCTCGAGGAGACGATCACCAAGGTCAACACCGAGGCGGCCGAGGAGGCTGTGCGACAGCTGCGGTTACGCGACATCGGTGGCATCATCGTCATCGACTTCATCGACATGGCCCGCGCCAGCAACCGCGACAAGGTGCTGAAGACGATGCGCAAAGCGCTCGACGCGGACAAGTCGAAGAGCTACGTGGTCGAGGTCTCGCCCCTGGGCCTGGTCGAGATGACCCGCCAGAACGTGACCGACGGGGTGCGCGAGATCCTCACCGCGCCCTGTCCCACCTGCGAGGGTGAGGGGGTCGTGCTCTCGGCGGAGACGGTCGCGCTGGAGGGTCTGCGCAAGATGCGCGACATCGCCGCCGAGCACCCGGAGACCGAGGCCTTCCTGATCCGGGTCAACCCCAAGGTAGCGGCCGAGCTGACCGATCCCGACAGCGGCCTGACCGAGCTGGAGGAGGGCACCGGCAAGCGTTTCCACTTCGAGGGCGGGGATGCGCTGGCGATCGGGACCTTCGACCTGGTCGAGTCCGGCAGCCGCGCGGAGATCGAGGAGCGGGCGCTGCCGTTCAAGGTCGGAGAGGAGGTCCTGGTCAAGATCGACGAGCCACACATGTACAACGCCGACGACGCGGTCGCCAGGATCGACTCCTACATCGTCAGCGTCACCGGAGGCGGTCGCTACGTCGGCGAGCGCAGGCTGGTGCGGATCGAGGAGGTCCAGCGCTCCGCCGCGACCGCCTCGCTGCTGAATGCCGATTCCCCCAACGGGTCCGGTGGCGGCGGCGAAGACGGCTCCGAGCTAGACTCCGACGCTGCTTCGCGCAAGCGCAGCCGCGGCCGCAGAGGCGGTCGGGGGCGTTCGCGCGCCAAACAAGGCAGCAAGGACGAGTGAGCATGTACGCAGTAGTCGAAACCGGTGGCAAGCAGTACAAGGTCGAGCAGGGCACTTCCCTCCTCGTCGATCGCCTCGATGCGAAAGAGGGCGACAAGGTCGCCCTGCGCGCGGTGATGTTCCGCGATGCCGAGGTGGTCGCGGCCCCGAAGGAGCTGGAGAAGGTCAAGGTCGAGGCGACCGTGGCCGAGCACCTGCGCGGACCGAAGATCAAAGTCTTCAAATACAAGGCCAAGAAGGGCTACCGCCGCCGTGCCGGCCATCGCTCCGAGCTGACCAAGCTCGAGGTGACCGAGCTCAAACTGCTGAAATCGGCAGCGAAGAAACCGGCAGCGAAGAAACCCGCCGCCAAGAAGGAGGACTCCGATGGCGCATAAGAAGGGACTCGGTTCCAGCCGCAACGGGCGGGAATCCAATCCCAACATGCTCGGGGTCAAGGTCTTCGCCGGCCAGCAGGTAAGCGGCGGCGAGATCATCGTGCGGCAGCGGGGCACCAAGTTCTGGCCGGGCGAGGGGACCGGGCTGGGACGCGATCACACGATCTTCGCCACGCGGGCGGGGAAGGTCGACTTCAAGCCGGCCCGGCGCGGGCGAACGATTTCGGTTCTGGCTGAGGATTAGGTGACGGGAGGGGCCGGGCGCCCCTCCCGCTCAGGTCTCGGTGGCGGGTTTGTACCCCTATGGGAGACAAACCCGCCAACTACTCTCTGATTCCGATGTACGACAAGGCGAAGATCTGGGTCGAGGGTGGGGCCGGCGGGAACGGGTGCGTCTCGTTTCGCCGTGAGGCTCATGTGCCCAGGGGCGGGCCCGACGGTGGCGATGGTGGGCACGGCGGCGACGTCGTGCTCGTCTGCGACGCGTCGAAGCGGGATCTGGGGGCGCTCAAAGGCAGCAGGCACTTTCGCGGGGCGCGGGGGAGGCACGGTGAAGGGTCCAATCGGCACGGGGCCCGGGGGGAGGATCGGGAGATTCCGGTGCCGGCGGGGACTCAGGCGAGGACCGTGGATGGGAGCGCCATCGACCTCGTCGAGCCGGGGCAGGCGGCTGTGGTGGCCCACGGGGGGCGCGGGGGACGCGGGAATAGGCGCTTCGCGACCTCGACCCGGCAGGCGCCGCGTTTCGCCGAGAAGGGGACGAGCGGGGAGGCGGACTGGATCGAGCTGCGGCTGAAGCTGCTGGCCGACGTGGGGCTGGTGGGCCTGCCGAACGCGGGCAAGTCCTCGCTGCTGGCGCGGTTGACCCGAGCTACGCCGAAGGTGGCGGACTACCCGTTCACAACGCTCTCGCCGGTGCTGGGGACGATCGAAGGCGAGGACCGGCAGGCGGTCGTCGCCGACATTCCGGGTTTGATCGAAGGGGCCGCCGAGGGGGCGGGGCTGGGGCACGAGTTCCTCGCTCACGTCGAGCGCTGCTCGATGCTGGTCCACCTGGTTGACCTGGCGCCGATGGAAGGCGATCCCGTCGCCGACTACGAGACCGTGCGGGGCGAGCTCTCCGCGCACGCAGCGGGGTTGGAGCGCCTGCCGGAGCTCGTGGTCTTGACCAAACGGGATCTGCTGGAAACGGAGCGGGTCGAGGCGGTGCTGGCCGAATGGGCACAGCGCCTGGGCAACCGGGTGCTCGGTGTTCTGGCGGTCTCCTCGGCGACGGGGGAGGGGTTGGACGAGCTGCGGGGCCGGATCCTCGCCGAGCTGCCGGAGTCCCAGTCGCCGGTGGCTACCGGGGTCGGCGAGCCCGCAGGCGAGTTCGAGGCCGAGCACCGCGTCTACCGGCCGGCCGGCGAGGGCGGCTACCGGGTCGAGCGCGAGGAGGACGGTGCCTTCCGCGTCGCCGGCCGCGGCGTCGAGCTGCTCTTCGAGCGCCACGACATCCGCAACGAGGAAGCGCTGGCCTACCTGGAGCAGCGCCTGGCTGAGATCGGCGTGATCGCCGCCCTCACCCGGGCCGGCTTCCAGGCCGGCGACGACGTTCGGATCGGCGGGCACGAGTTCGAGCTGCACATCTGAACGAGCACCTCCTCGGCCCGGGCCCGGTCGCGCTCACCATCAGCGACGATTTCGCGACCGGGGCCGCACGCGTCCGGGGATGCCCCCACTCCGCCGGGGCCGCCCCGCACCCGTCCGGTGCGCTAGGAGAGGCTCGACAGGCCGGCGGACAGGGCGAAGCCGAGCACGGTGACGAGACCGGCCCGCCGGCCCGCTTCGGCCCTCGCATCGGGGATCATCGAATCGATCAGCATCACCAGCAGCGCCCCGGCGGCGAAGCCGTCGATCGCCGCGTTGAGATCGCCGGACACGGCGTCGGCGACGAGGTAGCCGGCCACGGTGGCGGCGGTGCAGATCGCGGCCACCGCGAGCCAGAGTCTGAGGATCGCCGCGCGCGAGGCCCCACCCCGGCGCATGTCCTCGGCCGAGCCCATCGCCTCGGGAAGGTTGGAGACGAAGATCGCGACGAGCAGGGCGACGCCGATCCCGTTGCCCGCGGCGAGGTTGATTCCCAGGACCATCTGCTCGGGGATCCCGTCCAGGAACGCTCCCAGGGCCAGGGCCGCTCCCGCCTCCTTCCCTTCCGGGCGGCCCTTGCGGCCGCGGCCGGTCCCGAAGCGGCGGGCGATCACGCCGTCGAGCCAGAAGTAGCAGATGGCGCCGATTCCGAGCCCGGCGCCGGTCACCAGAGTGCCTCCTACTTCGGTCCCCTCCTGGGCCAGCTCGAAGCTGACGGCGCTGATCAGGGCGCCGGCGCCGAAGGCGAGGACAACGCCGATCTGCCGCGAGGACCAACGGCGGGCGAAGCTGAGCAGCGCACCGCAGACAAGCGAGCTCGCGGCAAGCGCACCCCAGCCCAGTGCCGCCGCCATCTCAGTTGTGCCTGGGACCGGGTGCCGACATCCGGCATCCAGCCTAGCCGCGGGGCGCGGCGCGGCCATCGGTCGCTCATACACTTGCCTCGCCATGACTCTCGTCGTCAAGCTCGGCTCCTCGATCGTCGCCGCCGACGACGGTGAGTTGCGCGCGGAGGTCCTCGACTCTGTCTGCGAGCAGGTCAGCCTGCTGGAGAAGGGGGGCGAGCGGGTGGTGATGGTCACCTCGGGGGCGATCGCGCGGGGGATGCGACTGATGGGCCTGCCGGCGCGGCCGCGGGCGATGGACGAGCTGCAGGCGGCCTCCGCCGTCGGCCAGGGCGATCTCTTTCGCGCCTACGAGAGCCGGCTGGCGACAGCGGGGACGCGAGCGGCGCAGGTGCTCCTGACCGCCGCCGACATCGCCGCCCGCACCAACTACCTCAACGCGCGGCAGACGCTTCGGCGGCTGGTCGATTGGGGCGTGGTGCCGGTGATCAACGAGAACGACACCACCGCGACCGACGAGATCAGCTTCGGCGACAACGACTTCCTCGCCGCCCAGGTTGCCCTCCTGCTCGACGCCCGCCTGCTGGTCCTGCTGACCAACATCGACGGGCTGCTCAGCGCCGATCCGCGGGTCGACCCGGGGGCGGACTTGATCGCCGAGGTGAGCGACTTCTCCGAGCTGGAGTCTGTGGCGATCGGCGACCGCACCTCCGCCTTCGGCTCGGGCGGCATGCGCAGCAAGGTGGCGGCGGCGGAGATGGCCAGCGAGGCCGGTATCCCGGCCGTGATCTGCAACGGCACCGAGCCGGGGACGCTTGCGGCAGCGGCGAGCGGGAAAGCCGTCGGCACCCGCTTCAAGGCGCAACAGGGCAGGGCCTCCAGCTTCAAGCTCTGGTTGAAATACGCGAAGCCGACGCAGGGTCGGATCGCGGTGGACGACGGGGCCGCTCGCGTACTGCGTGAGCGGGGTTCGAGTCTCCTGGCGGTGGGAATTGTCAGCACCGAAGGCGGCTTCGACGCCGGAGACGCCGTCGAGGTGGTTGTCAACGGGACTCCTATCGGCAAAGGCATCTCCGACTATTCCTCCCATGAGCTGGCCCAGGTCATCGGGATGAAGACCGACGCCGTGCGCGAGGTGCTGCCCCATGCCACTGACGAGGTAATCCACCGGGACCGCTTCGTCCTGCTGTAGTCAAAAAAAGGGGGGAGGGAGCCGGGTGCCCTCCCGCTTCGCTGGGTCTTTCGCCTTGGACGCAGCGCAGTCGCTGAGTGCTCTGTGCGAAAAACAGGACGCCGCTCGCGCGGGGGGGCTCGGCCCCCTCCAGCTACCCTTGTCCTCATGGCTGTTACGAGCACGACCGTCGCCGAGCGTTGCGCCGCGGCAAAGATGGCGGCACGCGCACTGGCGGGCGCCCCAACCGAGCAGAAGAACGCGGCGCTGGAGGCCGCCGCCCGGCTGCTCGAGGATCGGACCACTGAGATCCTCGAGGCGAACGCGGCCGACCTGGCGGATGAGCGGGCGACCGGGTTGACCGAGGCGCTGCGGGACCGACTGAAGCTGACCGCAGGGCGGGTCGCGGCGATGGCCGAGGGGGTGCGCGTCGTCGCGGCGCTGGATGACCCGGTCGGCGAGGAGCTCGAGCACAAGACCCTGGCCAGCGGGCTGGATCTCCGGAAGATCCGGGTACCGCTGGGCGTGATCGCGGTGGTCTATGAGGCACGGCCGAACGTGACGATCGACTGCGCGGCGCTGACTATCAAGAGCGGCAACGCGCTGGTGCTGCGAGGGTCGAGCTACGCGGAGCGCTCGAACGGGGCGCTGGCGGCTGTCGTCAGAGAGGCGCTCGCAGAGGCCGGGCTGCCCGAGGACTCCGTCCTGTTGCTGGCAGGCGGCGGACACGACGGCCTCGCCGAGCTGGCGACGCGGGAGGGGCTGGTCGACCTCCTGATCCCGCGCGGGGGAGAGGGCCTGAAGGCCGCGATCAAGGACGTAGCAACGGTGCCGGTGATGTACGCCGCCGCAGGCAACTGCCACGTCTACGTCCACGCCGACGCCGATCTGGAGATGGCGCGGCGGATCGTGCTCAACGCCAAGGTGCAGCGCCCCGGCGTCTGCAACTCGGCCGAGACGCTTCTGATCGACGACGCGATCGCCGCCCGCTTCGCGCCGGCCGTCCTCTCCGACCTGGCCGAGGCGGGCGTGGAGCTGGTCGGAGATGAGAGGATCCGCGCGGTTGCGGGCGCCGTGGACGTCGGAGCGGCCGCCGAGGCGGATTGGGACACCGAGTACCTGGGCCTGAAGATGGCCGTGGCGGTGGTGGATTCCGTCGAGGAGGCGATCGAGCACGTGAACGCGCATGGGACCGGGCACTCGGAGGCGATCGTCACCAGCTCCGAGGACGCGGCCGAAGCCTTCGTGGCGGCTGTCGACGCCGCCGCTGTCTACGTCAACGCCTCGACTCGCTTCACCGACGGATTCGAGTACGGGATGGGAGCCGAGATCGGCAACTCGACCCAGAAGCTGCATGCCCGCGGACCGATCGGGATGCGTGAGCTGACGACGTTCAAGTACGTGGCGCGCGGCGACGGCCAGGTGCGTGAGTAGCCGACCGGGCGCCGGCATCGGGGTCCTGGGGTCGGCGTTCAACCCCCCGCACCTCGGTCACCTGGCGCTGGCCCAGGAGGCGCTCTGGCAACTCGGGCTCAGCGAGGTGATCCTCGTTCCGACCGGCGCTGCGCCGCACAAGCGCATCGCCGACGACCCCGGTCGCGAGCTGCGGATGATGATGACCCGCCTCGCCGCCGCCGACGACCCGCGCTTCTCGGTCTCCTCACTCGAGGTCGATCGCGAGGGGCCGTCCTACACGTATGAGACCTTGGAACTGCTTGCTGACGAAAGAGGCGAAACGGAGCTCGTGTTCGTGATGGGGGCGGACGCCGCCGTGGGCCTCGAGAGCTGGCGCAAGCCGGAGAGGGTCGTACAGCTGGCGCGGCTGGCCGTGGCGCGTCGGGCCGGCGTCTCCGACGCCGAGGTGGGTGCGGTGCTGCGCAGCCTCGGCGCCGCGGGTCGGGCGACGATGCTGGAGATGCCGCAGTTCGGCGTCTCCTCCTCGGCCGTGCGTGAGCGTGCCGCGGCGGGCAGGCCGCTCCGCTACCTGGTACCGGAGTCGGTCGCCAGATTCATCGAAGAGAAGGGGATCTACCGATGAGCACGATTCAATCTGAGTCGCTGGCCCACCTCCTGGCCGAGCTCGCTGACTCCAAAAAAGCCGAGGACGTCGTCGTGCTCGACATGCGGGGCCTCGTCGCCTACACGGATTTCCTCGTCATCTGCACGGCGCGCAATGAGCGCCAGGCGCGGGCGATCGTCGACGAGGTGAGGCTGAGGGTCAAGCGCGACACGGGCCTGCTCCCGGGTGGCGTCGACGGCGGCGGCGAAGCCGGCTGGACCATCCTCGACTACCTCGACTGTGTCCTCCACGTGTTCACCAGCGAGGCGCGCGATCGCTACCAGCTCGAGGACCTCTGGCGCGAGGCGCCTCGCCTCGAGCTGGACCTCGACGCCCCGGAAGCCTCCTCGGCCGCCAGCGCCTGACCTTCATGCGGGGCCACCGGAGCCGGCTCGGCGCATATGTGACGAAATACCGTCCGAGCCCTCCCTTACGGTGCCGCGCATGGGAAGTCTCAAGCGGTCGTTGTTCGGCTATCGGCGCTCCGACGTGGATGCGGCGATGGCGACTCGGGACGCCCGGATCTCCGGCCTGGAGCTGACGTGCGAGCGGCAGGCCGAGGCGATCGCCGAGCTCGAACGTGAGACGGGCTCGCTCTCGGGCATGGTGATCGAGCGCGAGCGCGAGATCCGGGGGCTTACCCTGCGGCTGCTCGAGGCCAACGAATGCCATGACCGCAGCATCGCCTCCCTGGATGCAGTCTCCGCCCGGCTCGAGGAACTGCAGGCGCAGGCGCGGGGGCAGGCGACGCGGATCCGCATGAAAGCACTGCGCGAGGCGGTCGAGGTGAGCAGGCGAGTCCAGACGCTGACCGAGACTCAGGCCGAGGCCGGCGAGGCGGCGCCCGCCGTGGCCGCCAACGGCAACGGCAGCGCCGACCTCGCGGGCGGCGGTCACGAAGATTCCTTCGAGGGCCTCTTCGAGGGCAAGATCAGACTCGAAGTCGGACCTCTCCTGGACTTCTCCCAACTCGTGGGCTTCGAGGACGCGGTCGGCCAGCTCGGCGCCTCCGAGATCTCGGTGGAGCGGTTTTCCGAGGGCAGGGCGACGCTTTCGATGCGCCTCGACCAGCCGGTGGACCTCCTGCGCGAGCTGGAGGACCTCTCCTCGCTCGAGTTCAAGGTTCGCCACACCGCGCCCGACAACCTGATCCTCGACGTCGACGAGGACCAGGGCCCCGGGCAGCGCGCCGCCTAGCCCAGCTGCCGTCGCGATAAACTCGTAAGCCGATCTGGGGCTGTAGCTCAGCTGGAAGAGCGTCGCGCTGGCAGCGCGAAGGTCAGGGGTTCGAGCCCCCTCAGCTCCATCTCCGACCAGCCGATACCCGCCTCGGCGGAGCGCCGCTTGACCACCCCGCCCCGCCGGGGCGACGCCGTCGACGTTGACGTCATAGACCCGCTGCCCGGAGGCCTGGCGGAGAAGATGATCCGGCTGTCCAGCGGCTCTCCCAGAAGTGGCCGGTCTGCTTGAGGTTGGGGGCTTGACGGCGGGCCCGAAGCTGCCGCCGTTGCGCCGCACGGTCGATTTGTGCCAAGAGGTGATGAGTCAGCATGCGAGTGTGGTTCCGCCGGCTCCGCTCTCAAACAGAGGGCTCCGGCTGCCGATGGATGGGCGATGAGCGCTGCCAACCAGCACGTGTTCTCCAATGGCATGCGGGACACGCGGGTTACCTTCGAGTCCTGGAACGGGCATCCGTGGGCGGTCCTGCGCGGTTGGCTGGCCTTGAGCGTATCGATCGCCCTCTCGCTCCTGGCAGCCGTCTGGGTGGTCGCCGGCCTGCTGATTCCCGACATCACCCCGATCCACCTGCCCGGGTTGACCGAACCTTCGGACCCCGGCGACCTGCTGCCGATCCTCTGGCGCAACTCGCTGGTGCTGGCGCTGCACGCGACGGCCTGCCTGGCGGGCTTCATCGCCGGGGCTTCGATGCCGATAGCCGCCGCCGAGCGGACGGGGTTCTCGCGCTGGGTCCACGTCAAGGCGGGCGAGCTGGCGATCCTCTTCGTCTGCGCCGTCACGCTCTTCTCGCTGATGACCCAGGCCCTCTACCTCGGCTTCCAGGGTTCCACCATCGCCTACCAGCTCCAGATCTCCCGCCTCGAGCTCATCCTCAGCGTCCTTCCCCACGCGATTCCCGAGCTGACCGCCCTGTTCCTTCCGCTCGCCGCCTGGCTGATCGCCAGCCGCCGCGGCGAGTGGAACCAGCTGCTCGCGGCGACTTTCATCACCGTCGCTCTGGCGATCCCGACCCTGATAGTCGCCGCCACGATCGAGGTCTACGTCTGGCCTCACATCCTCCGCTCGATGTCTCCCGTCGCCTACACGCTGTCCGCCTAGGCTCGCCGGGCACGCCGGGCACGCCGCCGTGCGTGGCGAAACGTAAGATCGCCGCCATGAGCGCGGAACGAGCAAGCGTCCATATCCGGTTCGTCGCGCCGCGAGTGGAGCGCGAGATTTGAGATGAGCGCCTACGAACCGAAGGCGATCGAGGCCAGGTGGCAGCAGGTCTGGGCTGAGGAGAAGACCTGGGAGGTGGCGAACCCCGGGCAGCCCGGCTTCGACGGATCGAAGCCGAAGGCATACGTCCTCGAGATGCTGCCGTACCCGTCCGGGGAGCCTCACGTGGGGCACCTGAAGTGCTACGCGGTCGGCGATGCGATCGCCCACTTCCGTCGCCGCCACGGGTTCCAGGTGATCCACCCGATGGGCTATGACGCCTTCGGGCTGCCGGCGGAGAACAACGCGATCAAGACCGGAGAGCCACCGCGCGAGGCCACCGAGCGCTCGATCGCCTCCTTCCGCCGCCAGTTCCGCGAGTGGGGAATCTCGATCGACTGGTCGCGCGAGCTCGGCACCCACACCCCCGAGTACTACCGCTGGACCCAGTGGATCTTCCTGCGGCTGTTCGAGCGCGGCCTCGCCTACCGGACCGAGGCCCCGGTCCAGTGGTGCCCGAAAGACGCGACCGTGCTCGCCAACGAGCAGGTCATCGACGGCCGCTGCGAGCGCTGCGGGAGCGAGGTCGTGCAGCGGAACCTCGAGCAGTGGTTCTTCCGCATCACCGATTACGCCGATCGCCTGCTCGCCGACTTCGACCTGCTCGAGTCCTGGCCCGAGCATGTGATCACGATGCAGCGCAACTGGATCGGCCGCTCCGAGGGAGCGGAGGTCGTCTTCCGCTGCGAGGAGCTCGACCTCGACTTTCCGGTCTTCACGACCCGCCCCGACACGCTCTTCGGCGCCACCTTCTTCGTCCTCGCTCCCGAGCACCCGGACCTCGAGCGCCTGGTCGCGGGGACGCCCGCCGAGGAGGAGGTCCGCGAGTACGTCAACCGGGTCGCTCGCGAGTCGGCCGAGGAGCGCGGGGCAGAGGATCGCGAGAAGACCGGCGTGCCGCTCGGGCGCAGCGTCGTCAACCCGGTCAACGGCGAGTCGATTCCGATGTTCGTCGCCGACTACGTGCTGATGGAGTACGGCACCGGCGCGATCATGGCCGTGCCCGGACACGACTCCCGCGACTACGAATTCGCCCAGGCCTTCGAACTGCCGGTCGAGCGCGTCATCGAGGGTGAGGATCCCGAGGCCGCCCGCGACCCGCGGGGCCTGCCCTTCCCCGGCGACGGCCAGATGGTCAACTCCGGCCGCTTCGACGGCAGAGACAACCGCGAGGCATACGAGGAGATCGTCGAGTGGCTCGCCTCGGAGGGACGCGGCCGCCCCTCCGTCAACTACCGCCTGCGCGACTGGCTGGTCTCCCGCCAGCGCTACTGGGGCGCTCCGATCCCGATCGTCTATTGCGAGGAGTGCGGCATCGTCCCGGTCCCCGAGGACCGGCTGCCGGTGGAGCTGCCCGAGATCGATGACTACGCGCCGCAGGGAAAGAGCCCGCTGGCCGGCGCCGAGGACTGGGTCGCCACCGAGTGCCCGCGCTGTGGCGGTGCGGCCCGGCGCGAGACCGACACGATGGACACTTTCGTCGACTCCTCCTGGTACTTCATCCGCTACCTCGATCCCCGCAACGAGGAGGCCGCCTGGGACCGCGCGGCGGTCGACCACTGGTTCCCCGTCGACCAGTACATCGGCGGCGTCGAGCACGCGATCCTGCATCTGATGTACGCGCGCTTCATCACCAAGGCGCTGGCCGACCTCGGCCACCTCGGCGCCCAGGAGCCGTTCGCCAACCTCTTCGCACAGGGGATGATCACCCGCGACGGGGCGAAGATGTCGAAGTCGAAGGGGAATACGGTCAGCCCCGGCGACTACGTCGAGCGCTACGGCGCCGACTCGGCCCGCACCTACATCTGCTTCATGGGCCCGCCCGAGCGCGGCGGCGACTGGTCCGATGAGGGGGTGGAGGGGGTGAACCGCTTCCTCGCCCGGCTCTGGCGGCTTTGCGGTGAGGTCGATGAGCGCACCGATGTTCGCGAGCCGAGTGCCGACGTCGCGGGCGAGGCGCGCGAGCTGCTCGCCAAGGCCCACTGGGCGATCGACAAGGTCACGCGGGACTTCCGGCGCGGTTTCCAGTTCAACACGGCGATCGCCGCCGTGATGGAGCTCGTCAACGACGCCTACCGGCTCAAGGACGGCCTCTACGGGGATCCCGACGGCGAGGCGGCGCTGCGCTTCGGGACTGCGACCGCGGCCTCGCTGATCTTCCCCTTCGCGCCGCATCTGGGCAGCGAGGTCTTCGAGCGCTTGGTCGGGGAGCGCGTCTGGGAGCGGCAGTGGCCGGTCGCCGATCCGGAGCTGCTCCTCAGCGACACCGTCACCCTCGTCGTCCAGGTCAACGGCAAGCTGCGCGACCGTATCGAGGCGGACGCCGACGCTCCCCGCGAGGAGCTGCTGCGTCTGGCGCGGGAAAGCGAGAAGGTCGCGCGGCATCTGGACGGCAAAGAGGTCGTCAAGGAGGTCGTCGTCCCCGGCAAGCTCGTCAACCTGGTGATCAGGTAGTCAGCGTCCTCAGACGGCGACGGCTTGTGCTGACGCCGGCCGGTTCTGGTAGAAAGCCCGGCGATGCTCGTCAGGCGCCTGCAGGACGCACCGGTGGAGGAATGGCACCGCCTTCGCGCCCACGTGCTGATGGACGCTGGGGAACTCGGCGCCCGCAACCTCTCGGTCACCTGGCTCTCGGTGCCCAGCGGGGCCAAGCAGACCCTTCGCTCTCACGAGGAATCCGAGCAGGCCTACGTAGTGGTGCGGGGAACCGGGGCGATGTCGGTGGCCGGTGACACCCAGCAGGTGAGCGAGGGCGACCTGATCCTGGTCCCGCCCGCCACCGAGCACTCGGTCAGCAACGACGGCGAGGCCGAGCTCTCCTGCGTCTCGATCCAGTCGCCGCCCGTCGCCGCCGCCGAGCTCTACAGTGATCAGCTCGCCGAGGTCGCCGGCTACGACGACGACGATCTCTAGGCAGGCTTCTTTCGCCGAATCGTTCGATTGAGCGCGCCACGCGCGCGCTGCGGTGGCCCAGCATCGGGCCATGCCCGAGCTGAGCAGAGCCCAGGTCGTCGTCTACGGTGCGATCGCCGTCGCGCTGCTGCTGGTCGGCGCGCGGGCCATCCGCGGGGAGAAGCCGACCGACAGCTCCTTCGCCACGGACGCGGTGACGGGGTTGAGCTCGGGGCGCGGCAGCTTCACCATCAGCGGCCAGGGCGGCGACCTCGTGGTCGACGTTACCGGGGCGGTGGTCCGGCCCGGCGTCTACCGGATGCCAGCCGGGAGCCGGGTCAACGACGCGCTACGGCGAGCCGGTGGCGTCACGGCCGGGGCCGAGCCGGAAGCCGTGAACCTCGCCGCCCGTCTCGCCGACGGCCAGCAGGTCGTGGTGCCCGAGCGTGGTCCCGGAGGCTCCGTCGTCAGCGCTGCGGGCGGCGAAGAGGGCCCGATCAGCCTCGGCACCGCGACCGTCGAGCAACTCGACACGATCGATGGGATCGGTCCGGTGACGGCGCAGAACATCATCGAGTTCCGCGACCAGCACGGCGGTTTGGCCTCGGTCGACCAGCTCGACCAGGTGAGCGGGATCGGCCCGGCGACGATGCAGTCGCTGCGGGCGCGCCTGCAGCCCTAGCGCGGTGCGCTCGCCGCGCCCTTCGCTCCCGATCCTGGTCGGGATCGCGGCCGTCGTCGTCGTCGCCCTGCTCCACACCGGGGAGATCCGGCAGCGCGCGGAGGCGGGGATCGGGCGGGGGATCCCTCCGCGCGAGGCGGAGCTGGCGCGCGGCTTCGTATTGGGAAAGGACGACGGGATCGACGCGAAGACGGTCGAGGACTTCCGCCGCTCTGGGCTGAGCCATCTGCTGGCCGTGAGTGGCGAGAACGTGACCCTGCTGGCGCTGCTGGCGATGCCGCTGCTGGGGGCGTTGGGCATAGCGCTGCGCGAGCGCTTGGTCTGGGTGCTGGGGCTGATCGCGGTCTACGTACCGCTGGCCGGGGCGGGGCCCTCGATCCAGCGAGCAGGCGTGATGGGGGCCGCGGGGGTGCTGGCCACGCTCGCCGGGCGGCCGACGTCTCGGCTCTACGCGCTGGCGATCGCGGCCGCTGTCACCCTGGCGATCGACCCCGGCGTCGCCGGGGATGTCGGCTGGCAGCTGAGCTTCGCCGCGGTGATCGGGATCCTGTTGCTCGCCGCCCCGATCCGGGGGGCGGTGGCCGCGCGGATCGGCTCCTCGGGCTGGCGGCGGGCCCTCGCCGAGGGCCTCGCTGTGACCATCGCCGCGACCCTGGCGACGGCGCCGCTGATCGCCTTCTACTTCGAAACCGTTTCGACCACGACGCTGATCGCGAACGTCCTCGCGATGCCGGCGGTGGCACCGGCGATGTGGCTCGGCATGGCCAGCGCCGCCGCCTCCCAGGTCCCGGGACTGCCGGTCGAGGCTCTGAATTGGGCCAACGCCCTCTTCCTCGCCTACATCGCCCAGGTCGCGGCCTGGTGCGGCCGGCCGGGCTGGGCGCAGGTCGATGTCCGGCTCGGGGTCGGCGGGGTCGCGGCCTCCTACCTGGGCCTTGGAGTGGTGATCGGGCTCTCAATCCATCTCGCCCGCCGCCGCCAGCTCTCTATCGCCCGCATGAGAGGCGTGGCCTCCGGGTCCTCGCCACGTCCCCGCATCGCGCTCAGGCGAGCGCACGCGCTCGTCGCCGCGGCACTCGCAGCGGCGCTACTCGCGCTCGTCGCCGGGCCCGGCGGGCCCTCCGCCACCGACGACCCGGTTCCGGGCCTGCGGGTCGAGATCCTCGACGTCGGCCAGGGCGACGCGATCCTGCTCGAGCCCGCAGGCGCCGCGGCGGTTCTGGTCGACGGTGGACCGCCCGGGGATGATCTCGCGGCGAAGCTCGAGGGAGCGGGCGTCGACGGGCTGGGCGCCGCGATCGTCACCCACGATCAGTCCGACCATCTCGGAGGCATCGAGGAGCTGCTCGGCCGCTTCCCGGTCGCGAGGCTCGTCTACGGGCGGCTCGGAGAGGGTACGGTGGTCGCCGCGCAGACCGCCGGCGCGATCCCGGTGCGGGTGGCGGAGGGCGGCCGGCTGCGCTCCGGGGCCCTCTCGCTGGAAGTCCTCTGGCCGCCGCGTGGGTCGCTTGCGCAACCAGCGCCTGGCGCGGACCCCAACCAGCTCGCCCTGGTGCTGCTGGCGCGCTGGCACGACTTCTCGATGCTGCTCACGGCGGATGCCGAGGCGGAGGCCGTCGGGGTGGCTCCCGGCCCGGTCGACGTGCTCAAGGTCGCCCACCACGGCAGCGACGACTCCGGTCTGGGGGCTCTCCTCGACCGCATCCGGCCCCGCCTCGCCGTGATCTCCGTCGGCGCCGGGAATCCCTACGGCCATCCGACACCGGGCACGCTGGCGACCCTCGCCGCCCACGGCGTGCCGACGCTGAGGACCGACCGCGGCGGCGACGTCGTCCTCGACGTGCGGCCCGGTTCGGTCGAGGTCGTCGCCGGCGGCCGACCCCTCGACGGATAGCCGAATCGATATTGGGGGTTTGCGCCCTCATACCTATCGCCACTTCGGTCGTGGGCCGATGCTGGAGCAGGTGCTCTTCAGGAGTGGACAACCGCTGTCTCGGTCGAGCCGGCCAAGCCTGTCCGGCGACGGTCTGATGGTGCGGATGAGGAGCACGACCTTCGCGTTGCTGGGTGCCGCCGCGGCATTCGGCCTCGCGATCGTGGCGGTCATGTCCCAGCAGGGATGGCCTTTGCTCCCGTCCCTCCCGATTCCGGGGCCTGGGTCAGGGCGGGAGTCGATCCACGGCGCCGCCGCCCTGCCGGGCGCTGGCCCTGCTCTTGTCCACCGGGCCCAGCTGCCGCCCACGGGTACCCCGGCGGACCACGGGTCGAGCGCGACCGAGACTCCCACGTCCCGACTCGCCGGATCGAGACAGCTGGGCGCGCCTCCTTCGCCCGCCCCCGGCGCGGGAGCTGGTCAGCCAAGCGGTCACGGCGCCCCCGCGCCGGCGCCCACGCCCTCACCCGCCGAAGCGCCGAGCGCCGCGCCCTCGCCCAGCGCCTCGTCTCCGGCGGCGCAACCGGCGCCCACGCCCTCTCCGATCTCCTCCTCCGCCCACGGTGAGGGCAACGGCAAGGCGTACGGGAACGACAAGTCCTCGACCGGCGAGGAAGGAGCCGGATACGAACACTCCGGGTACAGCGGGAATGGATACGAACACTCCGACGCCCACGGGGGGTCTGGGCACTCGGAGTCGCCGGGAAGCTATGTCCGCTCCGAATCGCGGGGGGCATACCAGCCCTCCGGATCCCAGCAGGCCTATCACCATTCCGAACCGCACCGGCCCCCCGAACCACCGCAGGGGCCCCCGGCCAGGCACCCGACCGCACCGGTCAAGACCGGAGCATCGCCGCCCCCGGTCGAAGTGCCGGGGAGCACCGGCCACGGCGACGGCCACGCGTACGGCCGCCACGACCGGTAGGCCGGGAGATAGGGCCCGGGCGGGCATCTAGACTCCACCCGTGGCCGAGGCGATGCGAGCGCTGTACCTGATCGCCGGCACCGACGTGGCCAAGATCGACGCCACGCGGAGCCGGCTGCGGGCGCGTGCCGAACGCGAGGGGGGCGCCGACGCCCTCGAGGTGTTCGAGCCGGGCGAGGGCCGCGGCATGCCCGATCACGAGGCGCTGCTGGCGGCGATCCCGGCGATGTCGCTGATGGACTCCCGCCGCTACCTGCTGGCTGACGGGGTGGAGCGCTGGCGGGACCGTCAGCTGGACCCGGTCGCCGCGGCCGTGGGGGGGCTGCCCCCGGATCTCACGCTGGTGTTGATCGCTCGCGCCAAAGCCCCGCGAAGCTGGTCAAGGCCGTCAAGGCGGCGCAGGGCGAGATCCACGAATTCGAGGCGCCGAAGGCGCGGGAGATGCCACCAGCGCTCGTCGTCGAGGCTCAGCGGCGCGGCTTCCGGCTGGAGCTGGCGGCTGCCCGGGTCCTGGTCGACCGGATGGGGGCCAACCCCGTTCGGCTCGCCAATGAGCTCGACCGCCTGGCCCTATGGGCGGGGGACGGGGGGGAGGTGAGCTCGGCGGACCTCGACGAGATGATCGCCGACACCTCCGAGGCTGCGGTCTGGTCCCTCTCCGACGCGCTCCTGGAGGGCGACGCGGCCAGTGCCCTGCGAATCGGCGAGCAGCTGATCGAACAGGGGGAGAACGTCACCGGCCTGATCTACGGGTTGGCGTCGCGCCTGCGCAGCGCCTGCGCGGCCGCGGGCATGCTCGAGGAGGGCATCGCCCCGAAGCAGGTCGAGTCGTCCCTGAAGATGCACCCCTATGCGGCGAAGCAACTGGTCGCCCGCCTGCGCGACACCGACCTGGCCGCACTGCGCATGGCAACGGAGGCGCTGGCGGAACTGGAGCTGTGGTGCCGTGGCGGCGCCGGCTACGGCGATCCGCTCGCGTTCACGCTGGCCCTACGCTCGATGGCTCGCGCCTAGGGCCGCGAAAGCCAAGAGGGCCAAGAGGAGAGAGGGAGTGTGCTCCGCACATGACCGAGCGACGACACCGGCCCGCGCCGGCTTGCAGCGCCCTAGGCGCGAGCGATGCGGGCGGCTTTGGACTTCTTGCGAGCACCGGTGTTCCTGTGCATCGCGCCCTTCTGGACGGCCTTGTCGATCTTCGAGACGAGCGTGCGCTCCTCGCCTTCGATCGCGCTCGCGTCGCCGCCCTCGACCGCGCTTTCGAGGCGGCGGAAGTGGGTCTTCACCGTGCTCGTGAGCAGGCGATTCTCCGCGCGCTCGCGCTCGCTGCGTAGGATCCGCTTCTTCTGTGAGGCTATGTTGGCCATGTCGAGTGCCCGAGCGGGCGCCATGCCGGCTCCGGGCGGCCGCCGACTATAGCGACTGAGACCAAGCTTGGAGACGCCCAAGGCACCCGACACCCCCGAAGGCGACGAGCGGGCGGCGATCAACGCCGACGCGGCTCTGCGCGCCGCCGAGGCCTTCGAACCCGGCGAGGAGCTCGAGGGCGAGCCGGCCCCCGGCCGCCAGGGCGGGCGCATCGCCCGCTCCACCGCCTTCTTCTCGATCGCCACCGCAGCCTCGCGCGTGGTCGGCCTGGTGCGTGAGATCGTGGCCGCCAGCTACTACGGGATCAGCGGCCCGATGTCGGCCTTCACGATCGCCTTCCAGGTTCCCAACCTGGTCCGCAGCCTCTTCGCGGACGCCGCCCTGCAGCCGGCCTTCGTTCCTGTCTTCACCGAGCAGCTGTCGCAGAAGAACTACCGGGAGGCGTTCCGGCTCGCCTCGACCCTGCTGCTGATCGTGACCATGGTCCTGGGGGCGATCACCGCACTCTTCGTGCTCGCCGCCCCGGTCGTGATGCCGCTCTTCGCCCCCGGCTTCAAGGGGGAGATCCTCGACCTAACGATCACCCTCTCCCAGGTCCTCTTCCCGATCCTGATCCTGCTCGGAATGAGCGGGATCGTGGTCGGCATCCTCAACAGCTACGACCGCTTCGGGGCCTTCGCGATCGCGCCGCTGTTCTGGAACTTGACGATCATCGCGGTGCTGGTCTTCATCGAGCCTCTCTTCCACGGCCAGAACCGGATCTACGCCTACGCGATCGGCATCCTCGCCGGCACCCTGGTGCAGCTGCTGATCCCCGCCTTCGACCTGCGCAACACGCCGTTCAAGTTCAGCTGGAGCTTCGAGTGGCGGCACCCGGGGGTGAGGCGGGTGCTGCTGCTGATGTTGCCGGTGACGATCAGCCTCGGCTTGATCAACTTCAACCTGCTGATCAACAGCTTCTTCGGCAGCCTCGTCAGCGATCAGTCGCCCGCCGCGATCGACAAGGCGTTTAGGATCTACCAGCTGCCGCAGGGGATCTTCTCGGTGGCGATCGCCACGGTGCTGTTCCCGACCCTGGCCCGCTTCGCCAGCCGGGGCGCGATCGACGACCTGCGGGCGACGCTCGCCAACGGCATGCGCCAGATCCTCTTCGTCCTCCTGCCCGCGGCGGCGGCCGTCCTCGCCCTCTCGGAGCCGATGATCCGGCTCGTCTACCAGCGCGGCGCCTTCAACGCGGCCGAGACGACGCTGGTCGCCACAGCGCTCTTCTGGTTCGCCTTCTCGCTACCCACCAACGGCCTCTATCTGCTCCAGACCCGGACCTTCTTCAGCCTCCAGCGGCCGTGGATCGCGACCGGCCTCGCCGGGATGGACCTCGTCGTCTCGACCCTGGCGGCCTGGGCCCTCTACAAGCCCTTCGGGACCGGCGGCATCGTCGCCGGGACCGGGATCGGCACCACCGCGGCGGCGGTCGCCCAGGCGGTGGTCCTGCGGCGGGAGCTGGGCGGCCTGGAGATCGGGCGCCTGTTCGCGACCACCGTGAGGATCGCCATCGCCTCGCTGGCGCTCGCCGCCGCCAGCTACGGCGTCTGGTACGCCCTCGACGCGGCAGCCGGGCGCGGCCTGGTGGGTGAGATCGTCTCGCTGGGAGGCGGGCTCGCCGTGGGGGCCGCCGTCTACCTCCTGGTGGCGCGCCTGCTCCACATCGCCGAGCTGGAGCAGATCATGCGTCTCCTGCGCCGCGGCCGGTAGATGCTCGCCCCCGGTCGCTACCTGTTGGGGGCCACCGAGCTGGCGCTGCTCGTGGGCTTCGCATGGCTGGGCGCAGCGCGCCTGCGCGCGCGCCTGCTGCCGCGATTCCCGGGCGCCCCGGCACATCTGGCGACGGCCGTGATCGCCCTGGCGCTGCTGATCTGGGTGGCGGAGCTCCTCGGGACGTTGTCGCTGCTCGAACCCGCTCCCTACCTGCTGATCGTTGGGGTGCTGGGGCTGGCGTTGCGATCGGGTGTCGCCGAGAGCTCACCCGGAGCCGACCCCCCCGGGCTGCGGCAGGCCCCCATGCCCGACATCGCCCGCGGCAACGGCGTCGACGGGGCCACCCTTGTCGCGGTGGCGATCGCGGTCGTGGCCGTCATTCATTTCGCGGGTGGAGTTCGGCTGCGACTGGGCACGGGCATGACCGGGTTCGATTCGACCTGGTACCACGGACCGTTCGCGGCGGGGTTCTTCCAGAGCGGCAACACCATGAACCTGCACTTCATCGCGCCGCAGTTCCTTGCCTGGTTCTATCCCGCCAACGGAGAAATCTTCCACGCGGTAGGAATGCTGGCGTTCGGGCGCGACACCCTCTCACCGCTGCTGAACCTCGGCTGGTTCGTGGGATGCCTCCTGGCTGCCTGGTGCATCGGCAGGCCATATCGGGTCGCGGCCTGGTCGCTGGCCCTGGGTGCGATCGCGCTGAGCGTTCCGGCCCTCTCGGACCAGGCGGGGGAGGCCCGCAACGACATCGTCGGGATCTTCTTCCTGCTCGCCGCTGTCGCGATTGCGCTGAATGCCTCGGCGGCAAGGGGGGCGGAGAGGCGCCTCTCCTTCGGGTCGCTCCTGGTCGTGGGACTGGCGGCGGGACTCGCCGCCGGAACGAAGCTCAACTTCCTGCTTCCCGCCGCCGTGCTGGTTGCCGGATTGGCCGCGATCGCTCCCTGGTGCACGCTGGAGGGCGCTCGCCGCCGCCGGGGCAGCGGCGTTCGCCGGCGGCGGTTACTGGTACCTGCGCAACCTCGTCCACACCGGCAACCCGCTGCCGTGGATCCATAACCTCGGCCCGATCTCGCTGCCGGCGCCGCGGCAGGGCCTGGGCGGGCGCGAAGCCCACAGCGTCCTCGGCTACCTAACCGACGGCTCGGTCTGGTCGGACTGGTTCCTGCCAGGCCTCCACAATGGCTTCTGGATCCTCTGGCCACTGCTCGGCGCCGCGGCGCTGGCGGGACTCCTGCTCAGCCTCGTAGCGGACCGGCGACGCGATCGGCGCTCCGAATCGGCGCCGGGCGGTGAGGAATCGGGATCGTCTGGCTCGGAAAATCCTGCGGCTGGCACGGTATCCGTGCTGGGCGTGGCCGGCCTGGTCGGCCTCGCCACCGCGCTCGCCTGGCTGCTCGCCCCGACGTCGGCCTCCGGTCCCGCCGGAATGCCGCGCGGCTTCGAGTCCGGTCTCCGCTACCTGGCTCCCGCTCTCGCCCTCGGTCTGGCCCTGCTGCCGGCCTCTCCGCCGCTGCGCAGCCGCGCCGTCCGCCTCGCATCGTCGATGCCGCGCTTGCTTCCGGGACCCGGGAAGAAGTTCGACGTCACGGCGGCGGGCCGCGGGCGTCGCTCCGGATTGGGGGTGGGCCTGGCGCTGGTCCTGCTGGCGGTCGTCATCGGCTATCCGGTCCAGCGCCACTACCTCGAGAACCGCTACGCGAACCCGTCGTTTGCGGCCCCCGGCCGCAACGCCGCCGTCAAGTGGTCCAGAGGTGTGAGCGGCGCCCGCATCGCCACCACCAGCACCCGCCATGCCCCCCTCTTCGGCACCGACCTCTCCAACCGCGTCCAGTTCGTCGGCGTCGAACGACCCCACGGGGGCTTCGAAGCCCCCGCCACCTGCCGCCAATGGCGCCGCCTCCTGAACGAGGGCCACTACGACTACGTGCTCACCAGCCGCGACCGCCTCGAACCCGGCAAGCCCCACTACCCACCGACGACCCGCTGGACCGAAGGCCCCGGCGCCGAAGTCATCCTGCGCAAGCCTCCCACGGTCGTCTTCCGGCTCACGGCCCCCCTGAACCCCGCATCCTGCCCGCGCTAGCGGAGTCTGTTCCGCGGAGGCGCGCCAGCGCCGAGCGCCGCGGGGATGCCGCCACGACAGGACCCGCCGGCCGAGCCCGCTCGCCATACTCCGCACGCCCATGGATCACATCCGCAACTTCTCGATCATCGCCCACATCGACCACGGCAAGTCGACCCTGGCCGACCGCATCCTCGAGCTCACCGGCGCCGTCGACCCGAAGAAGATGCGGGCCCAGCTGCTCGACTCGATGGACCTCGAGCGCGAGCGCGGGATCACGATCAAGGCGCAGGCGGTGCGGGTCGAGTACACCGCCTCCAACGGGCAGACCTACCACCTGCACCTGATCGACACGCCGGGCCACGTCGACTTCTCCTACGAGGTCTCGCGTAGCCTCGCGGCCTGCGAGGGCGCCCTGCTGGTAGTCGATGCCGCCCAGGGCGTCGAGGCGCAGACCGTCGCCAACACCTACCTGGCGATCGAGAACGGGCTGGAGCTGATCCCGGTCATCAACAAGGTCGACCTGCCGGGGGCCGAGCCCGACCGGGTCGCGGCCGAGATCGCCGACCTGCTCGGCGGCGACCCCTCCGAAGCGCTTCGGATCTCCGCCAAGACCGGCGAGGGGGTGATCGAGGTCCTCGAGGCGATAGTCGAGCGGGTGCCGCCGCCACAGGGCGATCCCGGCGCCCCGACCAGAGCGCTGATCTTCGACTCCGAGTTCGACCAGTACCGCGGCGTGATCGCCTACGTGCGAATGGTCGACGGCTCCTTCCGCAAGCACGAGCGGATCCTGGCGATGCAGAACGGCAGCGAAGCGGACATCGACGACATCGGCTTCTTCCGACCGGCGATGACGGGGGTCCAGGGGATGGACGCCGGCGACGTCGGCTACCTGATCACCGGCATCAAGGACGTCGCCAAGCTCCGGGTCGGCGACACGTTGACAGCTCAGGCGCGCCCGGCCGCCGAGCCACTGGAGGGCTATCGCGAGGTCCGGCCGATGGTCTTCTGCGGTCTCTTCCCGATCGATACCGACCGCTACGAAGACCTCCGCGACGCGCTCGAGAAGCTGGCCCTGAACGATGCCGCCCTCTCGTGGGAGCCGGAGACTTCCGAGGCGCTCGGGTTCGGCTTCCGCTGCGGCTTCCTCGGCCTGCTCCACATGGAGATCGTGCGCGAGCGGCTGGAGCGCGAGTACGGCCTCGACCTGCTGGCGACGACGCCGAACGTGCGCTACGAGGTCAACCTGATCGGCGGCGAGCACAAGGAGGTCCACAGCCCGACCGACCTGCCCGACCCCGGCTCGATCGAGTCGATCGAAGAGCCCTACATCCGCGCTACGATCATCGCCCCCTCCGACCAGGTCGGCGCCGTGATGGAGCTCTGCCAGGTGCGCCGCGGCACCCATGTCGACATGCACTACCTGAGCCCGCAGCGAGTGCAGATCCGCTACGACCTGCCGCTGGCGGAGATCGTCCTCGACTTCTTCGACCTGCTCAAGTCCTCGACCCGCGGCTACGCCTCGCTCGACTACGAGCCGATCGGCAACCGCGTCTCCGACCTGGTCAAGGTCGACATCCTGCTCGCCGGCGACAAGGTCGACGCGCTCTCGATCATCGTCCACCGCGATTTCGCCTACGAGCAGGGGAAGCGGCTGGTCGAGCGGCTGCGCAAGACGATCCCGCGCCAGCTCTTCGACGTGCCCGTGCAGGCGGCCGTGGGGTCGCGGATCCTCGCCCGGGAGACGGTCAAGGCGCTGCGCAAGGACGTCACCGCGAAGCTCTACGGCGGCGACGTCACCCGCAAGCAGAAGCTGCTGAAGAAGCAGAAAGCCGGCAAGAAACGGATGAAGCAGGTGGGCCGGGTCGAGGTCCCCCAGGAGGCCTTCCTCGCCGTTCTCGAGATCGACGAATAACGCGCCAGATATCGGTGAAGAGATAGGGTCCCCGAGCGCGGCGCGAGCCAAATGAGGCATATCTGATTCTTCGCGTCGCGAGCGAAGCGGGAGGAGCTGTGTGATGGCGATCAAGGTCGACGCGGTAGGCAAGGAATGGCCCGGGTCCACCTATCAGGTGGGCCGGGAGAAGATCAAGGAGTACGCGAACGCGCTGGGGATCGAGAACCCGGTGCACTTCGACGTCGAGGCGGCCCGCGCCGCCGGCTTTCGCGACGTCGTGGCGCCGCCGATGTTCGCCGTCGTCTACAGCGGCCCGGCGATGGTCCCGGTGATGTTCGATCCCGAGGTGGGGATGAACTTCGCGGCGATGGTGCACGGCGGCCAGGTCTTCGAATGGGGCGAGCCGGCCTGCTCCGGCGACGAGATAACGACCACGCCGAAATGCCTCGATATCTACGAAAAAGTCGGCAAGGGCTTCTACGTCTTCGAGTCCGTCTCGGTCAACCAGAACGGCCAGCAGATCGTGCGCGCGGTCTGGACCAACATCGTCAGGGGCGTTTGAGATGGCCGGGAGCCGCAGCGAACGAGCATCCAGATCTGACACTTCTGCGAGCAGTCGGAGGCGAAGCCCATGTCCTTGAAGGTAGGCGACCAGGTCCCGGAGTTGCGCGTCACGCCCGACAAGTACCTGCCGCACCGCTACGCGGGCGCCTCGGGGGACTTCAACCCGATCCACATCGACGACGAGTTCGCGAAAGCCGTCGGCCTGCCGCGAAACATCCTCCACGGCCTCTACTCGATGGGCCTCGTCGCCCGCGCCAACGCTGGTCTCGCTGGCGGCGACCCGCGGGCGCTGAAGCGGCTCTCGGTCCAGTTCCGGGGGATGGGTGTGCCCGAGCAGGAGATCGTCGTCTCGGGGACGGTGAAGTCGGTGGAGGGCAACCGGGTCGTGGTCGAAACGGTGGCGATGCAGGGCGACACGGCGATCATCAAGAACGCGGAAGCCGAGCTCGAGCTGTAGCGGGGGCCGGGCGATCTGGGAAGCCGCTCCCGAGTCCTCCTGGGCAGGCCCACCCGGCTTCCCGCCTAGAATCTGAGCATGCTCACCGAGCGACAGGAGCTCCTTCTGCGGCTGGCGGTCGACGCGTACCTTGCTTCGGCCAAGCCGGTCGCCTCACGAGAGCTGGCCGAAAGGCCCGAGGTGGGGTGGGGGGCCTCGACGGTGCGGGCGGAGTTGGCGCTGCTGGAGGCGGAAGGGTACCTGACCCATCCGCATACCTCGGCAGGGCGCGTTCCGACCGATTCGGGCTACCGGTGCTACGTGGACCTGCTGCTTGAATCGGGGCCGCCGCCGGCGCCGATGCGGGTCGAGCTGGAGCTGTCGCGCCTGCGGCGCGAGGTCGACGAGGCGATGCGGGAGACGACCGCGGCGCTGGCCCAGGTGACCGACCTGGTCGCGATGGCGACGGCGCCGCCGCCGAGCTTGGCCGCGACGATCCACCGGGTCGAGGTCCTGCGGCTGCAGCCGACCAAGGTCGTCGTGATCGCGATCGCCTCTACCGGAGACGTGGCCCGGCGGGTCTTCGAGTTCGACCATCCGGTCGACAGCGGCCTGGTCGAGTGGGCGTCGAGCTACCTGAACGAGTCGCTCTCGGGCCTCGGGGTCGGGGCACGGATGATCGCCAGCAGGCTCTCGGACCCCGAGCTCGGCCGGCTCGAGGCCGACTTCGTCGCCACGCTCGGCGCCGCCTTCACCGAGCTCGAGCGCGAGGCGGTGGTCGATCTCTACGTCGACGGCGCCTCCCACCTGCTCTCCGAAGAGCACCTCGCCGACCTGCCGCGGGCAGACGAGCTGATGACGGCGCTGGAGCGCCGGGCGGACGTGCTGCAGATGCTGCGCTCCTCGCTGGCTCAGCGCTCGGTCTTCCTTTGGATCGGCGACGAGAACCCGCAGCCGGAGCTGCGCTCGGTCAGCGTCGTCGGCGCCAACTACGGGCTCGGCCACCGCAACCTCGGGGCGGTCGGGGTCGTCGGGCCGCTGCGGATGGACTATGCGACCGCAATCGCCTCGGTCCGCGGCGCCGCCCTCGAGCTCTCCCGCTACTTCGAAACCGTCTACGACGGCTGACCAGACATCTGATGCCACGCGACTACTACGACGTCCTCGGCGTCGGCCGGGACGCCAGCGAGACTGAGATCAAGAAGGCCTTCCGTGGCCTCGCCCGCGAACTGCACCCCGACGTCAACGATCACGACCCCGAGGCCGAGGAGAAGTTCAAGGCCGCGGCCGAGGCCTACGAGGTCCTTTCGGACCCGGAGCGCCGCCGCACCTACGACGCCTACGGGTACGAGGGCTTGCGCTCCGGGGGCTTCGACCCGCGCACCAGCTCCTTCGGCACGATCGACGACATCTTCCAGGCCTTCTTCGGCGGCGACGCGTTCGGGTTCGGCCGGGCGGCCGGTCCGGTGCCGGGGAAGGACGTCATGGTTGCGGTCGAGGTCGATCTCGCCGAGGTCTCCACCGGCGCGCGCCGCGAGGTCTCCTACGAGGCCGTCGGTCCCTGCGAGCACTGCCACGGCAACTGCGCCGAGCCGGGGACGCCGATCTCCACCTGCGAGCGCTGCGGCGGCACCGGCCAGCTGCGCCAGGTCTCCCGCACCCCCTTCGGCCAGATGGTCAGGGCCGTCGGCTGCGACGCCTGCGGCGGCGCCGGGAAGATCCCGGAGACCCCCTGCGCCAGGTGCGGTGGCAGCGGTCGCACGCGGGGCCGCCGCAGCCGCGAGATCGAGGTGCCGGCGGGGGTCGAGGACGGTCAGCGGCTGCGCGTCTCGGGGGCCGGGCACGCGGGCGATCCCGGCGCTCCACCCGGCGACCTCTACGTCGAGGTCGGCGTCGCCGAGGACGAGCGCTTCCGGCGCGACGGCACCGACCTGATCAGCATCGTCTCGATCCCGGCCACGGAGGCGATGCTCGGCTCCGCGGTCACCGTCCCGACCCTGGATGGAGAGAAGGAGATCGAGGTCGCGGCCGGCACCCAGCCCGGCCACGAAGAGGTGGTCAGGGGCGGCGGCCTGCCACGCCTCGGCGGTCGCCGCCGCGGCAACCAGCGGGTGATCTTCAACGTCATCGTCCCCGCCAACCTCAGCGAGGAGCAGCGGCAGATGACCGAGCGCCTCGACGAGTCGCTGGAGCCGGAGAACCTCGGTCCGCGCCACGGCGAGGGCCTGTTCAGCCGCGTCCGCAAGGCCTTCGGTTGATCCGACTGGCGGTGCGGTGCGCGCCGGACCAGGCAGACCTGGTGCTGGCGGAGCTGACGGTGCTGGCGCCCAACGGGGTCGAGGAGGAGCGCGGTCCGGGCTACGTCGAGTACGCGATCTACGGTGGCGAGGGGGAGCTGCCGGAGCTGGGCGAGATCGACGCCGCCGTCGGCGCGGGACGGGTCGAGGTCAGCGCAACCGAGGTCCCCGATGACTGGGCCGACCGCTGGCGGGACTTCCACAAGCCGCTGCTGGTCGGCGGGCGGCTCTGGCTGCGGCCGTCCTGGGAGGGGCCGCACGAGGGCGCGATCGACCTGGTCGTGGACCCCGGACAGGCCTTCGGCACCGGCGCCCACCCGACCACCCGCCTTTGCCTCGAGTTCCTGCTGGAGCTGCAGGCGGCCGGCGAGGCGAACGGTCCCCTGACCGATCTCGGCACGGGGTCGGGTGTGCTGGCGATTGCGGCGGCGAAGCTCGGCTGGGACCCGATCCGCGGCTACGACCACGAGGTCCCGGCGCTCGAGGCCGCGGCCGCGAACGCCGCCGCCAATGAGATCGAGGTCGAGCTGGAGCGCGTCAACCTGCGAGAAACGCTGCCTTCGCTGGCGCCGACCACCGTCGCCAACATGACCGCGCCGATCCTCGCTGCGCTTGCCGCCCAGCTCACGCGGCCGGCGGCACCACGCACGCTCGTCCTCTCCGGCCTGCTTCCTGCCGAGCTCGACCAGATCGCCGCCGCCTTCGCGCACGCCGGCCTCGCCGAGGCCGAGCGCCGCCGCGAGGGCGACTGGGCCGCACTCTTGCTCCGCCGCCGCTGAGTTATATGTTTTCCGCGATGCAGGCGACGATCACCGGCTACAGCGTCGGCCTCTTCATCCACATCCTGGCCGTGGTCGTGGCCATCGGGCCGACCTTCGGCTACGGGATCCTCTTCTCCGTCGTCCCGCAGTACCCGCGGGCGACGCCGGCCCTGCTGGCGGGGATCCAGAGGGTCGACCGGTACCTGGTCAATCCGGGGATGATCGTCCTCCTGCTGGCCGGCATCTACCTGCTCGCGGACGGGCACTGGGACTCGAGCGAAGCGTTCATCACCGTCGGCTTCGTCGCTATCGTCGTCCTCTTCGGCCTCCAGGGCGCCTTCTTCGCGCCCCAGGTGCGCCGGGCGAAGGAGCTGGCCGAGCGGGACTTGGAGTCGGGCGACACGCTCAGCGAGGAGTTCCAGGCGGTCTCGAAGCGGCTCGGGCAGGTCGGCGCCCTAGCCGGGTTGATCGTCGCGGTGGCGGTCTTCTTCATGGTCGTCAAGCCCTGACGGCCCTGTCCGCCTCGGCGCCCAAGCTCGACCCGGCGCTGCCGGTGGCGATGTTCGACTCGGGGGTCGGCGGCCTGACCGTGCTGCACGAGTGCCTGGTCTCGCTGCCGCAGGAGGACTTCCTCTACCTCGGCGACACGGCGATGTTCCCCTACGGGACCCGCGATCCCGAGCGGCTGCGCAGGCGCATCGCCCGGATCGCCGAGCTGCTGCTCGACCGCGGCGCCAAGCTGCTGGTGATCGCCTGCAACACCGCCACCTCGATCGGCGAGGACGTGGCCCGGGCGGTCGCGGCCGAGCGCGGGGTGGATGTCGTGCCCGTGGTCGAGCCCCAGGCCGAGATCGCCGCCGCGATCACCGACAGCGGCAGGGTCGGCGTCCTGGCGACGCCGAACACGGTGGAGAGCGGCGCCTACCGCCGGGCGCTGGAAACGCAGGGGAAGGGACTGGAGGTGACCGAGGTGGAGGCTCCGGACCTGGCGCCATTCATCCAGGAGGGATCGCTGTTCGACGAGGACACGATGGCGATGGCGCGGGCCTATTGCGCCCCCCTGAAGGCGGCCGAGGTTGACACCCTGATCCTCGGCTGCACCCATTACCCGCTGGTGGCCCCGATGCTGCAGCGAATCCTCGGCCGTGACGTGCGTCTGGTCAGCGGCGGCCACGCCGTCGCCGCCGCCGTCCAGCGCACGCTCGAGCGCGCCGGCATCGCCCGGCCAGCGGCCGGCGAGGGCGCCTACGGCTTCCTCTGCACCGGCGAGACGGAGTCCTTCCGCGAACTCGGCACCCGCTTCCTGCAGATGCCCCTGGGCGAGGTCGAACGGGTCGACGTCGACTCCCCCTGACGGCGGCCGACTACCCTTAGGCCATGAGCGCGGGACGAGCAGGCGTGCATATCTGGCTATTGACGCGACAAGAGAGGCGCGAGGCTGTGCGATGAGCGTTCTCGAGCAGGTGCAGAGTGATGTGCGGACGGCGATGAAAGCCCGCGACCGCGAGCGCGCGGCGGCGCTGCGGATGGTCGTCGACGTCCTCCAGCAGGACGCCAAGCTGGGCAAGGGCGACGAGGTCGCCGTGCTCCAGCGGGAGCGCAAGAAGCGGGTCGAGGCGGCCGAGGCCTACGAGGGCGCCGGCCGCGCCGAGCAGGCGGCGGCCGAGCGCTTCGAGGCCGACCTGATCGAGGGTTACCTGCCGCAGCAGCTCTCCGACGGGGAGCTGGCCGAGCTGGTCGACGCCGCGGTGACGGAGACCGGCGCCAGCGAGCAGCGGCAGATGGGCCAGGTGATGTCGGCGCTGATGCCGAAGGTCGGCGGCCGCGCGGACGGCAAGCGGGTCAGCGCGGCGGTGCGGGAGAGACTTGGCTCGTAGGCAGCTGACGCTGGACAACACGGTCGCCGCCGAGCTGGCGGGCTCGGAGGACACGGTTCTGCGGGCGCTGAGGGGTCGGCTGGACTGCGACCTGCATCTGCGGGGCAACGTCTTGACCTTGGACGGCAACTCCGACGACGTCCAGGAGGCGGCCACGGTCGTCGACGAGCTGGTAGAGCTGATCGAGCAGGGGCACGAGGTGGCGCCGGGGACGATCGAAGCGGTGGCCGGGGCGCTGGAGGCCGACGAGAGCCCGGCGGCGATCCTCGACGACGTCGTCTGGCGCCATCGCAACACCAAGGTGGCGCCGAAGACCCTGAACCAGAAACGCTACGTCGACTCGATCCGGCGCCACACGATCACCTTCGGGATCGGCCCCGCCGGCACCGGCAAGACATTCCTCGCGGTCGCGATGGCGGCGGCGGCGCTGACCGAACGCAAGGTGCAGCGGATCATCCTCACGCGGCCGGCGGTCGAGGCCGGCGAGCGGCTCGGCTTTCTGCCGGGGGACATCCAGGCCAAGGTCGATCCCTACCTGCGTCCGCTCTTCGACGCCCTCTACGACATGATCGATCCCGACCGCGTCAACGGCTACTTCGAGCGCGACGTGATCGAGGTGGCGCCGCTTGCCTTCATGCGCGGCCGCACCCTCAACGACTCCTTCGTGATCCTCGACGAGGCACAGAACACCAGCCCCGAGCAGATGAAGATGTTCCTGACCAGGCTCGGCTTCAACTCCCGCATGGTCGTAACCGGCGACATCACCCAGATCGACCTCCCCGTCGACCAGCGCTCCGGCCTGATCGCGGTGCGCGACATCCTCAACGAGGTCCAGGACATCTCCTTCGTCCACTTCGGTGGCGAAGACGTGGTTCGCCACAAGCTGGTCCAGCGGATCGTCGCGGCCTACGACGAGCACGGCAGCCGCGAGCGGGCGGCCCGGGCTGAACACGGGCCGACGCCGAGCTCTTGAATTCGGACCTCTCCGACGTGCCACCCGAGCTGCGCGAGGCGGTCGGGGCGACGCTGGCCGCCGCCGGCGTCTCCGACGGCCACCTCGGGGTGGAGCTGGTCGACGAGCGCCGCATCCGGGAGCTCAACCGCGAGCACCGCGGCAACGACGCGCCCACCGACGTCCTCGCCTTCCCCGTCGACGGCGCCGGACCGGTCCCCGGCCCGCGTGAGTTGGGCGACGTCGCGATCTGCCCGGAGTACTGCACCGACGTGACCGAAGCGGCCGTCCACGGTGTCCTGCACCTCTGCGGCCACGACCACGAGACCGACGAGGGCGAGATGCTGGCTCTGCAGGGCAGGATTCTCGCCTCGCTGCGATGACCCGCTCTGGCTTCGTCGGGCTGGCGGGCAGGCCCAACGTCGGCAAGTCGACGCTGGTCAACGCATTGGTCGGCTCCCACGTCGCGATCGTCTCGGTGCGCCCGCAGACGACCCGCCGCGCGATTCGCGGCGTCAGCACCGACGTCGAGGCGGGACGCCAGCTCATCCTCGTCGACCTGCCGGGCGTGCAGCGCCCGCGCGACGCCCTGACCGAGCGCATGCAGCACCGGGTCGAGCGCGAGCTGGCCGATTCCGACGTCGCCCTGCTCGTCGTCAACGGCGAGGAGGGGGTGGGCCCCGGCGACCGCTTCATCGCCCACGCCCTGCTCGCCGCCGGTCCCGACATCCCGATTATCTGCGCGGTAAACAAGTGCGACCGGCTGGGCCCGGGGCCGACGGTGGAGGCGCTCTCGGCGGCGGCGGAGCTGGACGGGGTCGACGAGGTCTTCCCGATCAGCGCGAGATCCGGCAAGGGGCTAGAGCCCCTGCTGGAGCGGCTTGGAGAGCTGGTCCCCGAGGGCCCCTACATGTATCCGCCGGAGGACCACAGCGACCAGTCGAGCGAGCTGCTGCTGGCGGAGCTGATCCGCGAGCAGGTCCTGAATCGGACCCGGCAGGAGGTCCCCCACTCGGTCGAGGTCTCGGTTACCGACGTAGCCCCGCGGGAGGACGGCCTCGTCACCGTACGGGCGGAGATCTGGGCTGAGACCGAGTCCCAGAAGCGGATCCTGATCGGGAAGAGCGGCGCCAAGATCGGCGAGATCGGCGCCGCCGCCCGCCGCTCGCTCGAGCGCGAGCTGGGGGCCAAGGTCCATCTCGTTCTCAACGTCCGGGTTCGCAGGCACTGGCGGCGCGACGAGGACCTGCTGGACCGGCTCGGCATCGAGTAGCCGGACTGCGACTACGATTGGGCCGATGTTCGGGGAAATCGAATTCGATCAGCGTGGGCTGGCCCCATGCGTGGTCCAGGACTTCGCGACCGGCGAGGTGCTGATGCTGGCCTACGTCAGCGCTCAATCGCTGGAAATGACGCTCGAGACCGGCGACCTGCACTTCCACAGCCGATCCCGGGACGAACTCTGGAAGAAAGGGGAAAGCTCAGGCAGCTTCATGCACCTGCGCCAGCTCCGCTACGACTGCGACGGAGACGCGCTGGTTGCGATGGTCGACCCCGCCGGCCCCGCCTGCCACACCGGACAGCGCAGCTGCTTCTACCGCGAGGTGCTGGGCTCGGCGTCGATTCGCAAGGACGCGCCGCCCGCCCCGGGTGAGCCCTTCCCGGTCACCCACGAAGCGCTGGCGGCGCTGGAGCGGACGCTCCGCAGCCGCGCCGTCGAGCGACCCGACGGCAGCTACACGGTGAAGCTCCTCGACGATCCGGCCCTGATCGGCGAGAAGGTCGAAGAGGAGGCGGAGGAGGTGATCCGCGCCGGGCGCGAAGAGACCGATCAGCGGGTCGCCGAAGAGGCGGCCGACCTGCTTTACCACCTCAGCGTGCTGCTGGTCTCCCGCGGGATCTCGCAGTCGGCTGTGATGGAAGTGCTGAATGCCCGTA
The DNA here is from genome assembly GCA_046330295.1 of Solirubrobacterales bacterium. Lineage (GTDB taxonomy): Bacteria > Actinomycetota > Thermoleophilia > Solirubrobacterales > 70-9 > VAYN01. Next base: position 40,168 of record JAXLTB010000005.1, read on the forward strand.
GCGGCTGATTCCGAGCTGAGGCTCGAACCGAGTCTCGAGCAGGCCCGCCAGCTCGCCCGCGAGGGCAACGTGGTGCCGGTCCGTGCCCGCTTCGTCGACGACTGCGAGACGCCGGTCTCCGCCTTCCTGAAGCTGCGCGCCGGTGAGCCGGAGGGGGCGCCCTGCTTCCTGCTGGAGTCCGCCGAGCAGGGACAGGTCGGCCGCTACTCCTTCGTCGGGCTGCGGCCGCGAGCGGTGCTGCGCTGGAGCGAGGGGACGCTCTCGGAGTGGAGCGGGGAGGAGGCGGCCGCCGGCGAGCCCCCGAGCCGAAGCGAGGCGGCGCCGGATCCCTACGGCGCCGTCGCCGCCCGCATGTCCGAGTACCGGCCGGCGCCGGTCGAGGGGCTGCCGCCCTTCGCCGGGGGGGCGGTGGGCTTCTTCGGCTACGACCTGGTGCGCACGGTGGAGCCGCTGGGGGAGCCGAACCCGGATCCGCTCGGCCTGCCCGACATGGCGCTGATGGTGACCGACGCGATGCTGGTCTTCGACCACCTGCGCCACGAGTTGACGATCCTCGCCTGCGCCTTCGCCGACTCCGAGGGTGGCATCGACGCCGCCTACGGGCGCGCCGCGGAGACGATCGCCGAGATGCGGGAGCGGCTGCGTGGGGTCGTGCCGGTCCCCGAGCACCCCTCGACCTCGGAGCCGCCGCAGTTCGTCTCCAATATGAAGCGCGAGCGCTTCGAAGCCGCGGTCGAGCGGATCGTCGAGTACATCCACGCCGGCGACGCCTTCCAGGTCGTTCCCTCGCAGCGATTCTCTGCCGCGGCGCCGGTCGAGGCCTTCTCGGTCTACCGCGGCCTGCGGGCCGTCAATCCGTCCCCCTACATGTACTTCCTCGAGTTCGGCGACTTCCAGCTCGCCGGCGCCTCGCCGGAGCCGCTGGTCAAAGTCCACGGCCGCCGGGTGCAGACGCGGCCGATCGCCGGTACCTATCCGCGCGGGCGCAGCGAGGACGAGGATCGCCGCCTCGCCGAGCGGCTCGTCAACGACCCCAAGGAGCGGGCCGAGCACGTGATGCTGGTAGACCTCGGTCGCAACGATCTCGGCCGCGCCTGCGAGTACGGCAGCGTCTCCGTCGACGAGCTGATGGTGGTCGAGACCTACTCGCACGTCCTCCACATCGTCAGCCAGGTCTCCGGAACCCTGCGCGAGGGCGTCAGCGCGATGGACGTGCTGCGCTCGGCGCTGCCCGCCGGCACCCTCTCCGGAGCGCCGAAGGTGCGGGCGATGCAGATCATCGACGAGCTCGAGCCGGTCAAGCGCTGCTCCTACGGCGGCGCGATCGGCTACCTGTCCTGGGACGGCGACCTCGACACGGCGATCCACATCCGCACCGTCGTCGTCAAGGACGGCCAGCTCCACGTGCAGGCCGGCGGCGGCACCGTCGCCGACGCCAAGCCCGCATACGAGTACACCGAGTCGGTGAACAAGGCGAAGGCCGTCTTTCGCGCCGTCGAGGTCGCCTGCGAACAGCCGGATTGGGCCTGATCCCATGCGCGTGCTGGTCATCGACAACTACGACTCCTTCACCTACAACCTGGTCCAGTACCTGGGCGAGCTGGGCGCGGAGATGGAAGTGATCCGCAACGATCGCGCCGAGGTCGGTGAGCTGCTCGAGCGCGCCCCGGACCGCCTCGTCGTCTCGCCGGGCCCCTGCACCCCGGCCGAGGCGGGGATCTCTGGCGAGGCTGTCCGCGCCTTCGCCGAAGCTGGGATCCCGGTGCTGGGCGTCTGCCTCGGGCACCAGGCGATGGTCGAGGCATTCGGCGGCCGCGTCGTCCGGGGCGAGCCGGTGCACGGCAAGGACGCCGAGGTCGAGCACGACGGCAAGGCGATCTACACGGGGCTGCCCAGCCCGATGGTCGCCGGCCGCTACCACTCGCTCGTCGCCGACCCCGACCTGCCGGACGAGCTCGAGCTGAGCGCCAGGCTCGGCGACGTCGTGATGGGCGCCCGCCACCGCGAGCTTCCCGCGGAGGGCGTCCAGTTCCACCCCGAGTCGGTGCTCACCCCGCAGGGCAAGCACCTGCTTGCCAACTTCCTCCAGGTGAGGTCCTAGTTGCTCCCGCCCACCCGAAAGCAATACGACCTCGAGGTGGTGTGATGCCCAACGACGTCGTCAGCCGGGCGATCGACGCGGTCTGCGCCGGCGACCACCTCACCGCCGACCACGCCTCCGCGGTGCTGGCGGAGATCATGGAGGGCCGGACCGACCCGGTCCAGACCGGCGCCTTCCTGATCGCTCTGCGGGCGAAGGGCGAGACCGTGCCGGAGCTGGTCGGGTTGGCGCGGACGATGCGCTCGCTCGCCGCGCCGGTCTCGAGCCGGCGGTCGAACCTGGTCGACACCGCCGGCACCGGCGGCGGGCCCTCGACCTTCAACGTCTCCACCACCGCGGCGCTGGTCGCCGCCGGGGCCGGTTGCCCGGTGGCCAAGCACGGCAACCGCTCGAACACCAGCAAGTGCGGTTCCGCCGACCTGCTGGAGGCGCTCGGGGTCAACGTCGAGCTCGAACCCGAGGAAGTCGGCCGTTGCATCGACGAGGTCGGCTTCGGGTTCATGTTCGCCCCGCGCCACCACGCGGCGATGGCCCACGTGGTGCCGGTCCGCAAAGCGCTTGGGGTGCGGACGATCTTCAACTTCCTCGGGCCGCTGACGAACCCGGCGGGGGCCGACCGGCAGCTGCTGGGGGTGTCCGATCGCCATTACCAGGAGACGATCGCCGAGGCCCTGGTCGGGCTAGGCAGCGTTCGGGCGCTGGTGGTCGCCGCCGAGGACGGGCTCGACGAGCTCTCGATCTCATCGCCAACGCGGGTGATCGAGGTCGCCGAGGGCGGCACCTCGGAGTGGTTCGTCGAGCCGGGCCAGTTCGGCTTGGCGCCGGCCGCGCTGGAGACGGTGGCGGGGGGGACGCCGGAGCAAAATGCGGCCGCGTCGCGCTCGGTGCTGGCGGGGGAGGCCGGGCCGAAGCGGGACCTGGTGCTGCTGAACGCCGCCGCCGCCATCTACGTCGGCGGCCTGGCAACGGACCTCGGGGAGGGCGTGGGCAAGGCCGCCGAGGCGATCGATTCCGGTGCGGCGATGGACGTGCTCGAGCGGCTGATCGCGGCAACGATAACGATCTCCCACGGCGACTGAACGCACCCGGATTTGGCGCCAACCTCTAGGCTCTAGCAGTCAAGTGGGAATGATCGAGCAGCTGATCGCTGGGGCCAGGCAGGGGGTGGACGCGCGTCGCCGCGACCTTCCACAGGCCGACCTCGAGTCGCGCCTTTCCGCCCGTGGCGAGTATCGCCCCTTCAACGAGGCGCTGGTGCGCCCCGGTCTCTCCCTGATCGCCGAGTTCAAGCGGTGCTCACCGAGCGCGGGCGAGATCGTCCCGGCCGGCACCGACGTCGCCCGGCAGGTCGCGGCCTACGAGCGCGGCGGCGCCGCCGCGCTCTCGGTTCTCACGGACGGGCCCCATTTCGGCGGCTCGCTGGAGGACCTGAGGGCGGCCCGGGCGGCCTGCGGCATCCCGATCATCCGCAAGGACTTCATCGTCGACCGCTACCAGCTCTACGAGGCGGCCGTGAACGGGGCCGACGCGGTGCTGCTGATCGTCCGCGCCCTCGACGACCGGGAGCTGCGCTCGCTCTACGAGGAGGCCCGGGAGATCGACCTCGACTGCCTCGTCGAGGTCCACGACACCGCCGAGCTCGAGCGTGCGCTGGAGATCGACGCCGAGGTGATCGGGATCAACAATCGCAACCTCGATGAGGGCACGGTCGACGTCTCGACCACCTATGAGCTGATGCCCGACGTCCCGGCCGGCAAGACCGTGGTCGCCGAGAGCGGAATCTCCGATCGGGCCGAGCTGGAAGAGCTGGAGCGGGTCGGGGTCGACGCGGTCCTGATCGGCGGGGCGCTGATGTCCGCGACCGACCCGGAGGCGAAGACCCGCGAGCTGACCGGTGCCGACGAAGGCACCCGCGAGCACCTCTTCTAGTCCTGCCGAGGCAGGACTGGCGAATTTAGGAAGTCTTTCGAGGGCATTTAGAGATGGGTCAGCACGTGGCGCGATCCTGCCCGCCATGCCCAATCCAAAGAGACTTCTCCGCACCCCGTTCGGCTCCGCCCTGCTCGGCGGCGCCGTCGTCGCCGTCTTCGGTTGGATCGCGATCGCGGCCGGCCTGATCCAGTCGCAGGGCGGCTCGACCACCACCGTCGCGGCGCCGCTGACGGCGCCGGTGGCCTCCAGGTCCGGAGAAACCGACGGCAACGTCGTCAACCAGATCTACAAGGCCGACGGTAACGGCGTCGCCTTCATCGAATCCGAGATCCCAGCCCAGGAATCCTCGGCCCTCTCGCCGTTCGGCGAACCCGAATCCGAAGGCGGCGGAACCGCGACCGGGTCCGGATTCGTGATCGACTCCGAAGGGCACATCCTCACCAACAACCACGTGGTCGAAGGCGCGAGCAAGATCTCGGTCAAGCTCGGCGCCTCCAACACCACCTACACGGCGACCGTGGTCGGTGCCGACCCCGCCACGGACCTGGCCCTGCTCAAGGTCGACGCCCCGGCCAGCCAGCTGCACCCGCTCACGCTCGGTCATTCCTCCGCGGTCGAAGTAGGCGACCCGGTGGTCGCGATCGGCAACCCCTTCGGGCTGGACCGCACCGTCACCAGCGGCATCGTCTCGGCGCTGCAGCGACAGATTCAGGCTCCCAACGGGTTCTCGATCTCGAACGTGATCCAGACCGACGCGGCGATCAACCCCGGCAACTCCGGCGGCCCGCTGATCAACGCGGAAGGGGAGGTGATCGGCATCAATTCCCAGATCGAGACCGGCGGCAGTGGCAACGGCAACGTCGGCATCGGCTTCGCGATCCCGATCGACACCGCCCGGGCCGAGATCCACCAGCTCGAGACCAGCGGCGAAGTCGACCACGCCTACCTCGGTATCAGCGGCGGCACGATCACCCCCGACCTGGCCCGTGCGCTCAATTTGCCGGTCACCGAAGGGGTCATCGTCCAGTCGGTCGTCAGGGGCGGGCCGGCCGACAAGGCCGGGGTCCAAGGCGGCAACACCTCGGCGACGATCGAAGGGGCCGAAGTCAGCCTCGGCGGCGACATCGTCACCGAAATCAACGGCAAGAAGATCTCGGGGATGGACGAAGTGGTCGAAATCGTCAATGCCGCGAAGCCGGGTGAATCGCTCGAACTGACGATCCTGCGGGACGGCAAGGAAAAGACCGCGAACGTGACGCTGGGCAACCGGCCGGCTTCGGTGGAAGCAGGATCGCGGGGCGGCTAGCCCCGGATGAGCAAGGCGTTCGGAGGGGCAATCCGGCCCCTCCGAAGCGCCGCTTCGCGGTGTGGCTCGCGTAGTCTCAAGCTATGCGGGTCAAGATCTGTGGGATCACGAGTTTGGATGACGCGGCGGAGGCTGTGCAGCTGGGTGCCTGGGCTGTGGGGCTGATCCACTTCGACCGCAGCCCCAGATGCTGTGACGCCGAGGTGGCGGCCGAGGTCGGGGCCGCCTTTCGGCGCAAGTGCGAGGTGGTGGGCGTCTTCGTCAATCCCACCCTGGACGAAGTCGGCAAGGCGGTCGAGAACGCCGGATTGACGATGGTGCAGCTGAACGGGGCGGAGGGTGTCTCGTTCTGCGCCGAGGTGGCGCGGCGAACGGGGGTCAAGGTGATCAAGGCCATCCACGTGGCCAGCGCCGCGGACGTCCACGGGGCGGAGGCCTACCGGACCGACTTCCACCTCTTCGACCGCCGCGGCAAGGGGCTCTGGGGCGGAACCGGGCAGAGCTTCGACTGGGAGTTGCTGCGCGGGCATCGGTCGGATGTACCGGCGATACTCGCCGGCGGCCTGCGCCCCGACAACGTCGCCGCGGCGATCGCGGTCACCCATCCCTACGCCGTCGACGTCGCCAGCGGCGTCGAGTTCGAGCCGGGCCGCAAGGACCACGCGGCGATGGCCGCCTTCTTCGCCAGCGCCGCCCAGGCGACGGGCATCGCCGCGCGATGAGCGTCTTGGAGGAGCGATTCGGCCCCTACGGGGGGCGCTACGTGCCGGAGACTCTGATCCCGGCGCTGGACGAGCTGACCGCCGCCTGGTCGCAGGCGCGCGATGACGCCGTGTTCACGGCGCGGCTCGAGGCGCTGCGGCGTGACTTCATCGGCCGTCCGACGCCGCTCTACCTGGCCGAGCGCCTCTCGGAGCGGATCGGTTCGAAGGTCTACCTCAAGCGCGAGGACCTCTGCCACACCGGCGCCCACAAGATCAACAACGCGATCGGCCAGGCACTGCTGGCCCAGAGGATGGGGAAGCCGCGAGTGATCGCCGAGACCGGGGCGGGCCAGCACGGGGTCGCCACGGCTACCGCCTGCGCCCTGCTGGGCCTCGAGTGCGTCATCTACATGGGCACCGAGGACATCCGCCGCCAGGCCCCGAACGTCGAGCGGATGCGCCTTCTGGGCGCCGAGGTGGCGCCGGTCGAGGCCGGTGCCCGCACGCTCAAGGAGGCGGTCAGCGCCGCGATCCGCGACTGGGTCGCCAACGTCGAGACCACCCACTACGTGATCGGCTCGGCGGTCGGGCCGGCGCCCTACCCGGCGCTCGTCCGCGACCTGCAGCGGGTGATCGGCGACGAGTCACGGCAGCAGGCGCTGGAGGCCGAGGGCGGTCTGCCGGCCCGCGTCGTCGCCTGCGTCGGCGGCGGCTCCAACTCGATCGGCATCTTCACGGCCTTCCTCGCCGACCCCGAGGTGGCCCTGATCGGGGTCGAGGCGGCCGGCGAGGGGCTCGACAGCGGCCGCCACGGCGCTTCGCTGCAGGCCGGCAGCACCGGCGTCCTGCACGGCTCGCTCTCGGCCGTCATCGCCGATGAGGAGGGCCAGATCCTCGAGGCGCACTCGGTCTCCGCCGGGCTCGACTACCCCGGGGTGGGCCCCGAGCACGCCTTCTTGCGCGATACGGGCCGCGCCAGCTACGTCGGCATCAGCGACCGGCAGGCGCTGGCGGCGTTCGGCGAGCTGGCGCGGCTGGAGGGGATCATCCCGGCCCTGGAGTCCTCGCATGCGATCGCCTGGCTGCTGGAGAACCCGGGGGAGGGCGGCTTCGACGTCCTCTGCCTCTCCGGGCGCGGCGACAAGGACCTGGCCGAGGTGGTCGAGCGAACCGGCGGGAAGGGAGCCGGCGAGTGACTCCGCCGGGCAACGGCGGGGAGGCTCCGGCGAGCCATTCCCCGACTCCCAGCGCGGGAGCGTCGAGCGGCGAGAAGCTGATCGAAAGGGCCTTTCGGGCCGCGCGGGCCGAGGGCCGGGCGGCGCTGATGCCCTACATGATGGCCGGCTTCCCCGATCGCGAGTCCTCGCTGGCGATCGCGGCCGCCTACGCCGATTCCGGCGCCGACCTGATCGAGCTCGGCGTCCCCTTCTCCGACCCGCTCGCCGACGGGCCGACGATCCATGCCGCCGCCACCGTGGCGCTGGAGGCTGGGGCGACCCTGGCGACGGCGCTGGAGGTGTGTCGCTCCGTCTCCGGGCGAGTGCCGGTCGTGCTGATGGTGTACGCCAACATGGTGCTCGCCCACGGGGGCGCCACCGAGTTCGCCCGCCTGGCGCTCGCCGCCGGCGCCGCCGGTGCCATCGTCCCCGACCTTCCCCTCGGCGAGGCCGAGGGCGTTCGCGAGGCGTTCGCCAGCGAGGGCCTCGCCCACGTCCCCCTGGTGGCTCCGACCACCCCTCCGGCGCGGAGGGCGCGGATCTGTGCCGCCGCCCACGGCTTCGTCTACGTCGTCTCCACCGTCGGAACGACGGGGGAGCGGGCGGATATCCCCGCCGCCCTGGCCGAGCTGGTGCAGGCGACCAAGGCCGTCGCCTCGACCCCGGTCGCGGTCGGCTTCGGGATCGGCACCCCCGAGCAGGCGGCCGAGGTCGGGCGGATCGCCGATGGCGTGATCATCGGCAGCCGCCTGGTTCGCGCCGCGGGCGATGCCGGCTCGCCCCGGGAGGCCGCCGATGCGGTCGCCTCCTTCCTCAGCGAGACGCGCGTCGCCCTCGCCGGGTAGGATCAGCGCCGCAATGGGAATGGTCGTCAGCCTCTTCCTCGCCCTCGCGGCAATGGTCGTCGTCTACGCCTGGCTCGGACAGGGCGGCGGCGTCGCCGGCCTGGTGCTCTTCGGCGTCCTGCTGGTGGGTGCCGTGATCCGGATCGCCCAGCCGAGGTCCTGAGCTTCGCCGCGCAGCGGTCAGATCGACCGCAGCGCCTCGGCCCCGGCTAGGCGCGGGTCGCGACCACCTGCAGGTACTCGGGTTCGAAGACGAGCGCCCGCTCCCCGGCGGTGTTGTTCTCTTCCAGGAACTGGCGGAGATCGTTGGCCAGCGCTTCCTCTCCCTCTGGCCCGACCCGCTCGAAGGCCATCTTGATCGGGCCGAAGTAGGTGCGGAAGAATTCCAGGTAGTGGTCGACGGAGCGAAACGGCTGGCGTGAGCGGCGGCGCTCGATCCGCAGGTCGGAGATCCCGTCGCCGAACAGCTCCCGCAGTCGCGCCTCGGTGCCCCAGAGCACCGGTGGGAGGACTCCGGGGGGCGGCGGGGCGTGCTTGGCGACGGTCATGAAGAGGCCGGCGACGCCGCCGTCCGGCGTCCAGTTGGCCATCCCGATCCGTCCCCCCGGCTTGGCCACCCGCAGCAGCTCCGCCGCGGTGCGCTCCTGGTCGGGCGCGAACATCGCGCCGAAGATCGACATCACCACGTCGAAGCTGGCGTCCTCGAAGGGAAGGTCCTGGGCGTCGGCCTCGACGAACTCGATCTCCAGGTGCTCGGTCGCGGCCCGCGCGCGACCGCGCTCGAGCAGGGCCGGGACGAAGTCGCAGCCGACCGTGTTGCCCCAGGCGCGCCGCGCCGCGGCGATCGCCCCGTTGCCGCTGCCACAGGCCACGTCGAGGACCCGCTCGTCGGGATATATCTGGAGTGCCTCCGCCAACTCATCGGCGGGAAGGCTGACGATGCCGGCGACCATCGCGAAGTCTCCCTCCGACCAGGTTCGCTGCTGGACCTTGGTGGCGGCGGCGAAGTCCGCGGGCTCAGTCACGGGCGGCAGCCTCTCAGCTGAAGAAGCGCTTGGCAAGATCCAGCATTTCGAGGTCGACCTCCTTGACCTTCGTCGCCTTCTCGAGCGGAATCCCGACCATCTTGGTGCCCTGGATCGCCGCCATCTTGCCGTATTCGCCCGCTTTGGCCAGCTCGTAGGCGAAGATGCCGAATCGGGTCGCCAGGACGCGGTCGGTAGAGGTCGGGGTGCCGCCGCGCTGGACGTGGCCCAGCACCGTGACCCTGGTCTCGTATCCGGTCAGCCGCTCCAGCTCGGTCGCGAGCGCCGCGCCGATCCCCCCGAGGCGCGGGTAGCCGTACTCGTCGGTCTCCTGGATCGGCTGGATCAGCCTTTCCTCGCCGCCCTCGAAGGCCAGTTTGGCGCCCTCGGCGACGACGACGATCGAGAAGTTCTTATGCCGGTCATGGCGCCGCTGGATCCCGGCGGCGATCTCCTCGACAGTGATCGTCATCTCGGGGATGACGATCGAGTCGGCGCCGCCGGCGAGGCCGGCGTAGGCGGCGATCCAGCCGGTGCTGCGCCCCATCACCTCGACGACCATCACCCGGTCGTGGGACTGGGCGGTGGTGTGGAGACGGTCGATCGCATCGGTGACGATCTGCACCGCGGTATCGAACCCGAAGGTGAAGTCGGTGCCGCCGACGTCGTTGTCGATCGTCTTCGGCACGCCGACCAGCGGCAGCCCGTGCTCGACGTGGAGCTGGTGCGTGATCTCCATCGTGTGCTCGCCGCCGATCGCGACGACGGCGTCCAGCTCCTGGTCGGTGAAGGCCTGCTCGACCTTGCCGACGGCGCCCTCGCGCAGCGGCTCGAAGCTCGAGGTGCTGAGGATCGTGCCGCCCAGCGGCAGGATCCCGGAGACCGTGTGCATGTCGAGCGGCATGTATTCGCTTTCGGCCAGCCCGCGGTAGCCGCGTCGGATCCCGACCGCCTCGTCGCCGCGGAACATCGCCGCGCGGGCGACCGCGCGGATCGCGGCGTTCAGCCCCGGGCAGTCTCCGCCGGCGGTGAGGACTCCGACTCGCATGCCAGCCGAGTCTATGATCGCCGCTCGTGCGCCGCATCTTGGAGCCCGCAGCCCTTCTGATCGCCTGCGCGCTCGCCACCCTGATCGGCGGCTGCGGGGGCGACGGCGGCTTCTCCAGCGGGGCCACGGTGTCGGTCTACGCGAGCGCGCACCTTTGCGCTGGGGCGAGACGTGAGCTGGCGCAGGAGGAAGGGCGCGCGGGCTCGGTCCGCATCCGCGTCGTCTGTCTGGCGAGCGAACGGAATGGCGGCAGGCTGAGCCTCGCCACCATCGGTGCCAACGCTCGCCGCGCGACCGAGGACTCGACCGCGATGGCCTACATCGAGGGTCCCAGCTCGGACGCGGCCAGGTTCTCGCGACCGCTCGTCGAATCCGCCGGCATCGCCTGGATCTCTGGAAGCTCCGGGGAAACTGCGATGGGGCAGGTCCTTGGTGCAATTGCGGAAGCCGACTCCAGCTCGGTCCGGGACTCGGTGCGCGAAGCCCTGAACAAGCCGTAGGCGCGTCGCTTCCCCGCTAGAGCAGGTCCTGCAGCGCCTCGTCCAAGTCCGGGTGGCGGAAGGAGTAACCGAGGTCGAGCGCCCGCCGCGGGACCGCCCGCTGCCCCCCGCGCAGCACGGCTCCGAACTCCTTGCCGAATTTGAGGTCGAGGACCAGGCCGGGGACCGGCACCACGGCCGGGCGCCCCAGGGCGCGACCGAGCGCCGCGGCGAACTCGCGATTGGTCGCCGGGTTCGGCGCGGTCGCATTGAGGACCCCACTGACCTTCTCGCTGTCGAGCGCCCAAAGCAGCAGCCCGACCTCGTCGTCGGCATGGATCCAGGAGAGATACTGGGAGCCGCCGGCCAGGGGGCCGCCGAGCCCGAGCTTGAACGGGGGCAGGAGCTCGCCGAGCATGCCGCCGTCCGCGTCGAGGATCTGGCCGCTGCGGAGGATCACCAGCCGCACCCCGCTGGAGTCGATCTCATGAGCCGCCTTCTCCCACTCCTGAACCACCCTGGAGTCGAAGCTCTCGCCGGGGCCGGTCGACTCGTCGACGATGACGTCGCCGCGGTCGCCGTAGTAGCCGACGGCGGACTGGCTGACCAGCGCCGCCGGCTTTCTCTCCAGCCCGGCGATCGCCTGCACGAGGTTGTGGGTGGCGGTGCGGCGGGTCTCCATGATCCGCTGCTTCGCCTCGTCGGTCCAACGCTGGTTGATCTTCTCGCCGATCAGGTTGACCACCCCGTCGACCCCCTCGAAGGCGTCGGCGGGAGGGCGTTCGAGCGTTGGCTCCCAGGGGAGCCAGGTGACCTTCGGGTTGGTGGCGCGAGCCCCGGCCGGGTCACGGCTGAGGCCGATCACCGCGTCACCGCGAAGGAGAAGTGCGTCACACAGCGCCGAGCCGATCAGGCCGCTGGCTCCGGTGACGAGGACCTTCACGGTCCTAGCGTCCCGCCTTCAACGTCGGCGGATGCGCCACTAGCGGACCTCCACGGTGGCGAAGGTCCCGGTCTCGTCGCTGAAGCGGGCGATCCCGTCGCGCTTGGCCTCCTCGACCACGGCGGCGGCGACCTTGGGTGCGACCTCGCGATTGAAGACGCTGGGGATGACGTAGTCCTCGGCCAGGTCGTCCTCGGTCACCACTTCGGCGATTCCCTGGGCGGCGGCCAGCTTCATCTCCTCGGTGATGCGGGGCGCGCCGGCGTCCAGGGCGCCGCGGAAGATGCCCGGGAAGGCGAGCACGTTGTTGATCTGGTTCGGGTAGTCGGAGCGGCCGGTGGCCATGATGCGGACATACGGGGCGGCGTCCTCGGGCATTACCTCGGGGGTCGGGTTGGCCATCGCGAAGACGATCGCGTCGTCGTTCATCTTGCCGAGGGCCTCGGCCTCGATGATCCCGGGGCCCGAGAGGCCGATGAACAGGTCCATTCCCTCGATCGCCTCGCCCGGCGGGCCGGCGACCTTCTCGGGGTTCGAGTTCTCCGCGTACCAGCGCTTGATCGCGTTCATCTCGCCCGACAGGTAGTCCTCGCGCTCGGTCGAGACGGCGCCCTGCCGGTCGCAGCCGACGATGTGGGTGACCCCGGAGGCGAGCATCATCTTCGTCACCGCTACCCCCGCCGCGCCGAGGCCAACCACCAGCACCCGCAGCTCCTCGATCGGCTTGCCGATGATCTTCAGCGCGTTGAAGAGCGCCGCCATCGTCACCACCGCGGTCCCGTGCTGGTCGTCGTGGAAGACGGGGATGTCGAGGAGGCGGTCAGCCGTTCCTCGATCTCGAAGCAGCGGGGGCGGAGATGTCCTCGAGGTTGATGCCGCCGAAGGTTGGGGCGATCAGCTCGACCGCGCGGACGATCTCGTCGGCGTCCTGGGTGTCGAGGCAGATCGGGAAGGCGTCGACGTCGGCGAACTCCTTGAACAGCATCGCCTTGCCCTCCATCACCGGCATCGCCGCCTCCGGGCCGATGTTGCCGAGTCCGAGCACGGCGCTGCCGTCGGAGACGACCGCGACCATGTTCTTCTTGATCGTGTACTCGAAGGCCTTGGCGCGGTCGGCGTGGATGTCCATGCAGACCCGGGCGACTCCCGGCGTGTAGGCCATCGAGAGGTCGTCGCGCGTCTTCAGTGGGTACTTGTTGTGGATCGCGATCTTGCCGCCGCGGTGCATTTGCATCGTGCGGTCCACGTAGTCGAGCACCCTGGCGCCGCGAGTCGAGCCGATCGCCCGCAGGATCTTCTCCCAGTGCGCGCGATCGGCCGCGTCGATCGTGAACTCGCGGACCCGCTTGCCCTCCGGCCCGGCGCCCGGAACGAGGTCGACGCCCTGCAGCTGCCCGCCCGCCTCGGCGATCGCCGCGGTGAGCTTGCCAAGCGGCTCCTGCCGCGCGTCGAGCTCGACGCGAATCGTGACGCTGTATTGGGCGCTGACGGCCATAGGACGGCTATCGAATCAGATTCGTCGCGTCGGCCAGCTTTCGGTCGTCTTTCCTGCATGAGGTGCGGTCGAAGCGAGAGCGATCTCGCGCGACTTCCTCCGGCTCTGCCGAGCCCACGGCCTGCCGCGGCCGGAGGTGAACCCCCGCATTGGCCGCTGGGCCGTCGATTTCCCCTGGCGTGCCGCGCGGGTGGCGGTTGAGACCGACAGCTTCGCCTACCACCGCGGCAGCGTCGCCTTCGAGGACGACCATGCGCGCGATCTCGACCTGCGAAGCCGTGGCTACGAGGTGCGACGCTTCACCGGACGGCAGATTCGCGAGGAATCCGACCGCATGGCCGCGGGTCTCCCAGACGCGCTCTCGGGGGATCCTCCGGCGGGACGCCGGGAGCGGACCGGGGCTTCCGCGCCGCAACGCCCAGGCGGCCTCATAGAGTTGGGCCGATGGGTGCCATCTCTCCCCAGCTCTTCCTGATCGACGGCAACTCGCTCGCCTACCGGGCGTTCTTCGCGCTGCCGGAGTCGATCGGGACAAGCGACGGCCGGCCGACCAACGCGATCTACGGGCTGGCCTCGATGCTGGTCAAGATCATCGCCGAGCACCACCCGCAGGGCGTGGTCGTCGCCTGGGACGCGGGCATGTCCGGCCGCGAGGTCACCTACGACCTCTACAAGGCTCAACGCAAACCGCGTCCCGACCTGCTGCGGGAGCAGTGGCCGCACCTGATGCCGCTGGTCGAGGCCTTCGGCTACACCAACGTCAAGGTCGAGGGGTTCGAGGCCGACGACGTGATCGCCTCCCTGGTCCGCCAGGCGCGCGAGCAGGGCATCGAGGTGATGGTCGTGACCGGGGACCGCGATGCCTACCAGCTGGTCGGGGAGGGGGTGCGGGTGATGAGCACCTCCCGTGGCATCACCGAGACCAAGGTCTACGACCGCGACGCGGTGCTCGAGCGCTACGGGGTCGAGCCGGAGTTGATCACCGACCTGATGGGCCTGCGCGGCGACACCTCGGACAACATCCCCGGCGTTCCCGGGATCGGCGAGAAGACCGCCTCTCAGCTGCTGCAGCGCTTCGGCTCGCTGGAGGAGGTGCTGGCCAACGTCGAGGAGATCTCAGGCGCCAAACGCAAGCAGAACCTGATCGAGCACGCCGAGGACGCCCGCATGTCCAAGCAGCTGGCGACGCTCCAGGACGACATCGAGACCGGCGTCGACCTCGCCGCGGCGATGAGCGGCGAGCCCGACCGCGGCGCCCTGCGGGACTTCATGCGCGAGTTCGAGCTGCGGGCGGTGATGGAGCGGCTCGAAGAGGCGCTGCCGGAGGGCGACGCGGTACCGGGCCGCAGGGTGGAGACCGAGCTGGAGATCGAGGCGGTGGAGGGCACGCCGGCGGACCTGGGGGAGGGCCCGGTCGCGCTCGCCATCGCCGGCGATCGCTGGGCCGCCGCCGACGCCGAGCGGACCGTAACCGGCAGCTCCACCCTCGACGATCTCGCGGTGGCGCTGGGGAGCGCGCGATCGCGGCCCACGACGCCAAGTCGCTCGGCGGGGGCCGCCATGGGCTCCTCGCCGCGGCCGCCCGCAGGGGCGTCGAGCTGTCGCTCGATCACGACACGATGATCGCCGCCTACCTGCTCGAGCCCCAGCGCCGCACCTATGAGCTGACCGAGCTGGCGGCCGACGCCGGGATCGGCCTCGCCGAGGGCGCGGCGGCGGCGCCCGAGGACGACGACCAGCTCGCGCTCGGAGAGGAGGTCGAGGCCGGGCTCGATCCCGCCGAGGAAGCCCGCCTGGTCGCCGCCGTCGCCGAGGTCCAGCGGCCGCGGATCGAGGAGCTGGGGCTGGAGCCGCTGCTGCGCGAGGTCGAGCTGCCCCTGATCCACGTGCTCGCGGCGATGGAGCGCGAGGGGTTGAAGCTCGACGCCGAGCGCCTGGCCGAGGTCGGGGCCGGCTTCGGCGAGCGCATCGCCGTCCTCGAGGAAGAGATCTTCGCCCTGGCCAAGGAGGAATTCACGATCGGCTCGCCGCAGCAGGTCGGTCGCATCCTCTTCGAGAAGCTCGAACTGACGCGCAAGCGCCGTGGGAAAACCGGGTTCTCGACCGACGCTCGCGTTCTCGCCCAGATCCGCGACGAGCACCCGATCGTCGAGAAGATCGAGTCCTGGCGCGAGCTGACCAAGTTGAAGAACACCTACCTCGACTCCCTGCCCGACCTGATCGACCCCGAGACCGGCCGCGTCCACACCACCTTCAACCAGGCGGCGACGACCACCGGCCGCCTCTCGAGCACCAACCCGAATCTGCAGAACATCCCGATCCGCACCGAGATCGGCCGCCCGGTACGCGCCTGCTTCGTCGCCGAGAAGGGCGACCGCCTGCTCTCCGCCGACTACAGTCAGGTCGAGTTGCGCGTGCTCGCCCACGTCGCCGACGAGGAGGTCCTCAAAGCGGTCTTCCGCGCCGGCGACGATGTCCACGCTGCCACTGCGGCTGAGGTTTTTGACATCTCACGCGACGAGGTCGACGTCGGTCAGCGATCGAAGGCGAAGATGGTCAACTTCGGCATCGTCTACGGCCTCACGGGCTTCGGGCTCGCCGATCGGCTCAACATTCCCCGCAAGGAGGGCGAGGAATTCGTCGCCCGCTACCTGGAGCGCTTCCCGGCCGTGCGAGCCTTCCGTGAGGAGATCGTCGAGAAGGCCCAGGAGCAGGGCTTCGTGACGACCCTGATGGGCCGCCGCCGGCCGATCCCGGAGCTGCGCTCCGGGAATCCCAACACCCGCCGCCTGGGCGAGCGCCTCGCCGTCAACACGGTGATCCAGGGGACCGCCGCGGACATCATCAAGGTGGCGATGGTGCGCTGCCAGCGAGCGCTGCGGGAGACCGGTGGGAAGACCCGCCTGGTCTTGCAGATCCACGACGAGCTGCTCTTCGAGGGGCCGCCGGAGGAGATGGACGACGCGGCCGAGCTGGTGCGGCGCGAGATGTGCGCCGCCTACCAGCTCGACCCGCCGCTCGAGGTCGACGTTGGCGTCGGCCAGGACTGGCTCGACGCCAAGTAGCTCAGTCGGCGAGCTCGACCTTGGAGAACGTGGCGACGCCGTTGCTGAGGTCCAGCTCCGCCTCCTTCACGACCGCGCCCGCGACCAGGTCCGCGGTGGTGCATTCGGTGCCCTGACCGGAGTCATCGTCGGAACTGGACGAGCTGCCGTCATTGCTGCCGGAATCCTCGTTTTCGTCGTCACTGGAGTCCGAAGATCCGCTGTTCTGGTCCTGGCTGGAGGTGCTGGCCCCCGATTCGTCGGCGGAGCTTTCGCCATGGTCGGAACTGCCGCCGCACTCGATCTCGGTCCCTTCCGTGACCAGCCCGGTGATGGCTTCGCCGCCGAAGAGGTTGATCGCGAGCTTGCCGGTAGCCGGGTCGAACGAGGCGATCGTGCCGGCATTCTCTTCGCCGTCCGGGATCCCGTCACCGTCGGAGTCGCTGTTGCGGGGGTTGTCCCCGGCCTTGAACTCCGCCAGGTTGCGCAGGTGGTCGCCGTCCTGGTCGCGGCGGGCCTGATTGACCTTGAGCGAGAGCTTGTGCCGCTTCTCCCAGCGGTCCGGAATGTGGTCGTGGTTGCGATCCTTCGCGGCCGCCACGCCCGGCAGGGCCAGCAGCGCGAGCAGCCCCAGTGCCAGCACAAGCAGGCCTCCGAGGCGGGCTCGCCTTCCTTTGGAGCGGTTCATCGGGTCTCTCCTTGTTCGAGCGGGACACGTTCAGACCTGCAACCCGAGCGCCGCGTAAAGATCACGAACCGCTTTCGAGGCTGCCGGAGCCGCTGCTTCCAGAGCCGCTGGGCTGGCTTTCGGGGCTTTCGTCCTCAGGCGTCGGTTCGGTCGGGGGCGGTGGTTCGGTCGTCGTCGGTTCATCCCCGGATCCGGACCCTCCGCTGCCGCTCGTGTCGCCGCCGGCGTGGAGAGCGTCGCCGCCATCCTCGACGGCGCCTGAATGCTCGCCGCCGGTTCCCCCACCGGAGTGGCTCCCCGAATCGGCATTGTGCCCGGAATCCCCACCGCCGCCCGCACCGTGCCCGGAATCGTGATGGCCGCTACTCGAGCTGCCGTCGCTGTGCGAGCCGCCGCTCGGCTGGCCGGATGAGCCGCCGCCATCGCCAGACGTCCCGCTTCCCGGTCCATCGCTGGTCTGCCGGCCGCCGTGGCCAGGGCCGGTGCCCGCCTGGCCGAGTTGCTTCCCCGGCTGGGATGGCTGCCCCGTCGCGAAGTCCGCGGACGAGCCTCGCGATCCTCCATCCGCCCCGGCGCCGCCGTCGGTCAGGGTCGCCGCCGCCGCGGTTTCGGGGCCCTTGCTGCCGCCGCGATCGTGCTGGATTGCGACGCCCGCGCCGACCGAGCCGGCGATCAGGGCGGTTGCCAGCCCGATCTTGAGGGCGCCGCCGGCGCCGACACCGCTCAGGGCCGCTCCGGCGCCCCCGCCGGCGGCCGCCGCCGCTCCGGCCGCGGCCGTCGCGCCGCCGGCCGCCTCGGCGCCGTGGTCGAACAGCGCCCGCAGCAGCGGCAGTGGGACCAGCGCCCCGGCCCCGTTTCGCAGCGCCGTCCGCGCCCGGTAGATCGCCTGCCGCGCGGCGCCGCCGCTGAGCCCCAGCGCCGAGGCGATCTCCTCGTGGCTCAGCCCTTCGAGCTCCCGCATCACGATCGCCGCTCGCTGCGGCTCCGGCAGCGCCCGCAGCCGTCCCATCAGTTCGGCGATCTCCTCGCGACGCTCGGCCTCGGCGGCGGCGCTGACCCCGCCCGGTATCGCCTCGCCGAGCTGCTCGGCGGCCGGCGGCCGGTCGCGGAGGTCGTTGAGCGCGGTGTTACGGACGATCCGGTACAGCCAGGGGCGCAGCTCGATCTCCGCTTCGGAGCCCCGCAAGGCCAGCAGCGCCTTCGAGAACGCGTCCTGGGTGACGTCCTCCGAACGGCCGCCGACGATCGCGGCGGCGAAGCGGTCGAGCGGCCGACGATAGCGGCGGACGATCTCCTCGAACGCCGCCTCGTATCCATCCCGGACCAGGGCCACCAGCCGCCGGTCCGGCTGGGCGCGCAGCGCCGGCCCGAGGAGGATCCGGGAAGCGAACTGCTCTGCTGAGGGCGGAGGCATGCGCTGCTCGATCGTGACTGGGTACTGGGCGGACTGTACGAGACGGTTCATCCGTATCGCCGCTGTCAGTGCAACACATGTCCAGGCAGAAGATCACGCGGTGGCGCCTTGGCCCGGCGCCGAAGTGCGGGCCCAACCGCCCAATTTGGCTTCTGGACCCGCTTGGGTGGAACTTGTCCAGCATGAGCAGAGACCGTGAGGAAGAGCAGGCAGCGCTTACGGGAGCGGCGCCGCGCTGCCCGCGGTCCCACCGAGCATCATGAGGAAATCGGAGCCGGGGTCCGCGCTTCGCGGGCCTCAGGCACGAACTCCGGCGGTGCGATCTTCAGGTAGTGGCCGAAGGCCCAGTCGACGAAGCGCTTCGAACCCATCAGCCGGATCGCCGGGCCGAGGATCCGCGGCGGTATCCGCGGCACCAGTCCCTGCACCCGCAGCATCGAGCGGAACTTCCACTCGTGGGAGTCGTTGAACTCGGCGTAGGCGGCGGCCGCCGCCTCGCGGCTCTGCCGCCCATCGACGACGGCGCGCAGCTCCCGGCCGAGCGCGATCCCGAAGTAGAGCGCGGTCCTGATCCCCTCGGCGGTGAGCGGCAGGCAATGGCCGGCCGAGTCGCCGGCGAAGAAGACGCCGCCCTCGGTCGCCCGGCGCAGCTTGTGGGGGATCCAGTTGCCCTGGTATCGGACCCGGTCGCGGCCGAGGTCCTCCGCCAGCAGCTCGGTCGTCTCGCGGACGTGGAAGCGCGGGTCGAAGGAGCCGACGCCGATCCGGGTCTCCTCGCCGGCCGGGAAGGACCAGCCATAGCCGGCGGGGACGTAGCGGCGGTCGATCCAGACCTCGAGGTCCTCGCCGCCGCCGCTGGGATGGACCTCGAGGCCGCGCGAGAGCGGCGCGTCGGGAGGCTGGTAGCCGTCGCCGCTGGCCAGCACGCGGCGCCAGCCGAGCGCATCGACCACGAGGGGGGCGCAGATCACGCCGCGGTCGGTGTCGATCGCCAGCATGCCGCCGCCGTCAGGGGAGGGGGCGCGCCCGTTGACCTTGGCGGTCTCGAAGCTGGCGTCGCAGTCGCGCCAGAGCAGCTGGCAGAGCTCGCGGTAGTCGAAGGTAGAGAAGGTCCAGGGGAGCCGATAGCGGGCGTCGCCGTGGGGCGTGTGCATCACCAGCGCGTCGAAGCGCTGGCGCTCGCAATCCATCAGGTCGAGCCGTCGCAGCCACTCGGTCGGGACCGCGCAGGCCGAGGTCTGGCGCTCGCCGATCTCATAGCGGTCAACGATCAGCACGTCGGCTCCGGAGCCGACGAGCTCACGTGCGATCGCCAGCCCGGCGAAGCTCGCCCCGCAGATGAGGACGTCGTGATTCCCGTCCAGCGGCGTGCGTTCCTCGCCCCGCTTGGTCGCTCTAACCGGCATCGCGCTCGATTCTGCCATTATTGGCCGCCGTGTCCGCGACCGACGTACTGACTGCCCCTGCGCCCACCGCGACGCCCGTCGACGGGTCCAACGGGCTGCTGCTCGAGATCGACGGTCGCATCGTCCCCAACTACGCGGCGACGATGGTCTCCTTCGACGAGGGCGACGTCGTCAGCGGCAAGGTCGTCCGGATCGACAAAGATGAGGTCCTTGTCGACATCGGCTACAAGGCCGAGGGCGTCATCCCCTCCAATGAGCTCTCGATCCGCAAGTCGGTGGACCCGGCCGAAGAGGTGGAGCTGGGCGAGGAGATCGACGCGCTGGTCCTCACCAAGGAGGACGCCGAGGGGCGCCTGATCCTCTCCAAGAAGCGCGCCCGCTTCGAGAAGGCCTGGCGCCGCATCGAGGTCGCCGCCGACTCCGGGGAACCGGTCGAAGGCAGCGTGATCGAGGTCGTCAAGGGCGGCCTCATCCTCGACCTCGGGGTGCGCGGCTTCCTGCCGGCCTCGCTGGTCGACATCCGTCGCGTCCACAACCTCGACGAGTTCATGGGCCAGACGCTCGAATGCAAAGTCATCGAGCTCAACCGCAGCCGCAACAACGTCGTCCTCTCGCGCCGCGCCGTCCTCGAGGAGGAGCGCAAGGAGGTCCGCGAGCAGATCCTGACCCGCCTCGAGCCCGGTCAGGTGGTCGAAGGCAAGATCTCCAACATCGTCGACTTCGGCGCCTTCGTCGACCTCGACGGCATCGACGGCCTGATCCACATCTCCGAGCTTTCCTGGAGTCACGTCAACCACCCCTCCGAAGTCGTCGCGATCGGCGACACGGTGCGGATCAAAGTCCTCGACATCGACCGCGACCGCCAGCGCATCTCGCTCGGCCTCAAGCAGACCCAGGAGGATCCGTGGCAGCGGGTCATCAGCACCCACCGGCCCGGCGACGTCCTCGAGGGCACGGTCACCAAGGTCGTCGCCTTCGGAGCGTTCGTCGAAATCCTCCCCGGAGTCGAGGGCCTGGTCCACATCTCCGAGCTCGCCGATCACCACGTCGAGAACCCGAGCGAAGTGGTCGAGCCGGGCGCGACGCTGAACGTGAAGATCCTCGAGATCGACGAAGAGCGCCGTCGCCTCTCGCTCAGCATCAAGAGAGTCGAGGGGCAGAACATGCCGATGCAGGGCCTGGGCGAGCAGATCCAGGAGGCCGCCGAGGCCGAGAGTGCCGAGGCCGCGGCCGCGGGTCCCGTCGACGAGGCGGCGCCCGAGGCTCCCGAGGCCAATGCCAATGTCGATCTGGCCGAGGACGCCGCCGTCGAGGCGGACGCTTCGAGCTACGGCGAGTCCGAGAGCGGCGATGCCGAGGAGGGCGAGCCCGGTGAGGCCCACGAGGGCGAATCGGTCAGCGATCGTCCGGACTCCCCCGACGACCTCGACGAGGCCGCGGGCGAAGACACGCAGACTGGCGAGTCCGAGCAGGACTGAGCGGCGGCCGCTGTGGCGCCGCTGAAGATCGGCCTCACCGGTGGCATCGCCGCCGGCAAGTCCGAGGCGCTGGCCGCCTTCGCCCGGCTTGGGGCGGCGACCCTCTCCAGCGACGCCGTCGTCCACGAACTGCTCGAATCCGAGTCCCTGCGCGACCGCCTGGTCGAGCGCTGGGGGCCGGAGGTGGCGCCGGAGGGGCGGATCGACCGGGCCCGGATCGGCGAGATCGTCTTCGCCGATCCGGATCAGCTGGCTTGGCTCGAGGGGCAGATCCACCCGCTGGTCGCCGAGCGCATGGTCTCCTGGCTGGCGGACCTGCCGCCGGGGACCGAGGTCGCGGTCGTCGAGGTGCCGCTGCTGTTCGAGGGCGGCCGTGACCAGGTCTTCGACACGACCGTCGCCGTCGTCGCCGGCGAGGAGGTGAGGCGCGAGCGGGCCGCCGCCCGTGGGCATGCCCTCGTCGACGAGCGCGAGGCGCGCCAGCTCTCCCAGGGGGAGAAGGCCGAACGGGCCGATCATGTCGTCGAGAACGACGGCTCGGTCGAGGACCTCGAGCGGGCGCTGTCCGGCCTGCTCGCGAAGCTGCGGCGATGAGGCGAAGCGCTCGGCGTCGGCGGTGGTTGGCCCTCGGCACCACCGCGGCGGTTGTCGGCCTCGTCGCCGGGGTGCTGGTGGCGAGCGGGACCTTCGACCACGCGCTGCAGGAGCTGACGCTGCCGCTTCGCCATGAGGACGTGATCCGCCAGCAGGCCGACGAAAGGAAGTCGACGCGGCCCTGATCGCGGCGGTCATCTACTCCGAGTCGAAGTTCGAAGACCAGACCTCGGCGGCGGGCGCGCGCGGGCTGATGCAGATCACCCCGGAAGCGGCGAAGGAAATCGAGCGCCTCAGCGGTGGCACGACGTTCAAGCTCGACGACCTCTCGGAACCCGAAATCAACATCCGCTACGGAACCTTCCTCCTGCGCGAACTGCTGGACCGCTTCGGCGGCGACGAGGTGGCCGCTCTCGCCGCCTACAACGCCGGTCCGGCCAACGCCGAAAGGTGGGGCGGCAGCGACCTCACCGTCGATGCGATCCCGTTCCCCGAAACGCGCGCCTACGTCGAAGAGGTGCTCGACAAGCGCCAGGCCTATCGCGAAAAGTACGCGAAGGAGCTGGGCTACTGAACGAGGCGGCCCCGGGGCCCCGTGTCGCCGCGCTGGCGCTGGCGGTCGGCCTGGTCCTGGCCGACTCCTCGGTCGTCGTCCTCGCCCTGCCGGAGATCTACCGAGACCTCGACACCAGCGTCGCCGGGGTCACCTGGGTGCTGGTCTCCTTCAACCTGGTGATGGCGCTGGCCGCAGTCCCCGCCGCGCTGCTCGCCCGTCGCGTCGGCCCCGGCCGCGCGGCGGCCGTCGGCCTCGCGATATTCGCCGGCGCCGGACTGGCCTGCGGGGTCTCCGACAACCTCTCGACCCTGATCCTGGCCCGCTCCGTGCAGGCGCTCGGCGGCGCCGCCGCGGTCACCGCGGCGCTTGAGCTGCTGCCGGCGACGGTTAGCTCCGAGCGCCGGGCGGCGATCGTCTGGGCCAGCGCCGGCGCCACCGGAGCGGCGCTCGGGCCGGCGGTCGGCGGCATCCTCACCGAGCTCGTCTCCTGGCAGTCGATCTTCCTAATCCAGGTGCCGGTGGCGCTGGCGGCCGCGGTCCCGATCCTCGCCGTCGCCAAGCACGAGGCCGCGACCGGGATCATCGAGCCGGAGCTGCGTCGCACCGGCCGTCCGCATCTGTGGGCGAACCTGGCCCTGGCGATGGTCTCGGCGGCGATCGCAGCGGCGCTCTTCCTGCTGGTCCTGCTGCTGATCGAGGGCTGGCGACTGAGCCCGATCGGGGCCGCGATCGTCGTCACGGTGATGCCACTGGCGGCCATCCTCGGCAGCCGGCTCGGCCCCCTGGTCCCGCCCGCCCGCGCCAGGGCGGCCGCCGGGGCGATCCTCGTCTCCGGCGGCCTCGCCGGGCTCGCGCTGCTGCCGAAGGCCGAGGTGGCGCTGACGCTGCCGCCCCAGGTCCTGGTCGGCGTCGGCCTCTCGCTGGTGCTCTCGGCGTTGACCGAGACGGCGCTGGGCGGGCGCGCGCCGCAGGCGATCCATGGCGGCTGGACGATCTCCGCCCGCCACGCCGGCGTCGTCGTCGGGCTGCTCGCCCTGACCCCGATCTTCACCTCCGACATCGCGCAGCAGCGCCACGACGCGATCGACGCCGGGACCGCGGTCATCCTCGACTCGCGGGTGAGCCCGCTGCTGAAGATCGAAATCGCGCAGCGGATCGGCGACCGTCTCGAAGGGGAGAAGGGCAAGGTGCCGACGATCGGGCCCGCCTTCGATCCGCTCCCGTCAGACCCCGGCGACCGGGCGGCGGTCGAACAGCTGCGGGGTGAATTGCAGGACCAGCTCGACCGCGGCGCCACGCATGCCTTCAGCCCATCCTTCCTGCTGGCGGCGCTGCTCGGCCTGCTCGCCCTGGTCCCGATCGGCCTCTCCCGGAGGGTGGAGCTGTGACCTCCTCGATCGGTCGATTTGCCGGGCCGGGATCAACTTCGGTGCCCACGATCGAGGGGGTGGTGCGGTGAGCGCGGGGGTGCGGGCGCGGCTGCTGGTCGGAGGGGCGATCGTGGCGGCACTCGTCCTCGTCGGCGTCTACCTGGCGGCAGGCGGGTCCTCGTATACGCCGGAGAAGACGCAGGACCCCTGCAAGCACCGGCCATGGCGCGATCCCCAGGGCTTGCAGGAAATCGCCGAGCAGTTCTCGCTCTCAGCCCTCGACGGCGCCGCCTGCCAGCTCGGGGTGAGCCGGGAGACCCTGGCCCGTGCCCTGGCGACCGGCGCGGCGCGGGAACGCTTCAGCCGGCGCTACGGGATCAACGACGCGAAACTGGCCAAGGCGATCCGCGCCGGTCTCGTGCGGGCGGTCGACGACGCCGAAGAAGCTGGTGCGCTCAGCCCGCTGATCGCGGCCCCCCTGCGGACGACGGTGGAAGAAATCCCACTCGACCAGGCGATCGAACTGGTGCGCGACGCCCGTTCCCTGCTCGGCAACGTCCAGGACTTCCTCGGCCCGGCCGGCGACCTGATCGAAGGTCTGCTGCCGTAGGGGGGCCGGTGGTGGCTGGAATTGGCGCGAAGAATGCGCCAGCTAAGGTCAGTAGGTGCCCGAATTCAAACTCAATCCGGCATACACGCCAACCGCCGACCAGCCGAAGGCGATCGCCGGTCTAGCCGCAGGGCTGGAAGCCGGCGAACGATTCCAGACCCTGCTCGGGGCGACCGGCACCGGCAAGACCTTCACGATGGCGGCGACGATCGCCGAGGTGCAGCGACCGACCCTGGTGATCGCCCACAACAAGACGCTGGCCGCCCAGCTCTGCAACGAGTTCCGCGAGTTCTTCCCCGACAACGCGGTCGAGTACTTCGTCTCCTACTACGACTACTACCAGCCCGAGGCCTACGTCCCGGCGCAGGACCTCTACATCGAGAAGGACTCCTCGATCAACGACGAGATCGACCGCCTCCGCCACGCCGCGACCGCGGCGCTGTTCGCCCGCCGCGACGTGATCATCGTCGCCTCCGTCTCCTGCATCTACGGGATCGGCTCGCCGCAGGTCTACAACGAAAAAATGCAGCTGTTCCAGGTCGGCGCGGAAATCGATCGCGACGAGGTGCTGCGCAAGCTGGTGAAGATGCAGTACCAGCGCAACGACTCGGTCCTGGGGCGCGGCTCCTTCCGGGTTCGCGGCGAGGTGCTCGAGATCATGCCGTCATACGCCGAGTCGGCCTACCGGATCTCGCTCTTCGGCGACGAGATCGAGGGGATCCAGCACTTCGATCCGCTGACCGGCGAGGTGCTGGACACGATCGATCACGTCTCGGTCTGGCCGGCCTCCCACTACGTGACCAAGGACGAGACCGTGGAGCGCGCGGTCGAGGAAATCCGCGCCGAACTCGAATCCCGCACCGCCGAGCTGGAGGCCGAGGGCAAGCAGCTGGAGGCGCACCGGCTGCGCCAGCGGACCGCCTACGACATCGAGATGATCAAAGAGCTCGGCTTCACCTCGGGGATCGAGAACTACTCGCGGATCCTCGACGGCCGCCCGCCCGGCAGCCCGCCGCACACGCTGATCGACTACTTCCCCGACGACTTCGTGGTCTTCGTCGACGAGTCCCACCAGACGATTCCCCAGATCGGCGGCATGTACGAGGGAGATCGCTCGCGCAAGCAGACGCTGATCGATTACGGCTTCCGCCTGCCCTCGGCGATCGACAACCGCCCGCTCAAGTTCGACGAGTTCCTCGCCCGGGTCGACCGCCTGGTGATGGTCTCGGCGACGCCGGGGCCCTTCGAGCGGGCCGAATCGACCCGGATCGTCGAGCAGATCGTGCGGCCGACGGGCATCATCGACCCATTCATCGAGGTGCGGGAGACGAAGAACCAGATCGACGACCTGATGAACGAGGTGAGGGGCGTGGCCGAGAGGGGGGAGCGGGTCCTCGTCACCACCCTGACCAAGAAGATGGCCGAGGACCTGACCGCCTACCTGCTCGAGTACGGGATCAAGGTCCGTTACCTGCACTCGGAGATCGACACCCTGGAACGGATCCAGATCGTCCGCGACCTGCGGCTGGGCGAGTACGACGTCCTGGTCGGGGTCAACCTGCTGCGCGAGGGGCTCGACCTGCCCGAGGTCTCCCTGGTCGCGATCCTCGACGCCGACAAGGAGGGGTTCCTGCGCGGTGAGACGAGCCTCGTTCAGACGATCGGCCGTGCCGCCCGCAACGTCAACGGGCGGGTGCTGATGTACGCCGACAAGGAGACCGACGCGATGCGAGCGGCGATGAGCGAGACCGACCGCCGCCGGGCCATCCAGCTCGCATACAACGAGGAGCACGGGATCACCCCGGCGACGGTGCGCAAGGGGATCTCCGAGATGGCCGAGTTCCTCGCGATGGAGGACCGGGCGCCGCGCAAACGGCGCCGCAAGCGTGGCGACGACTTCGCCACCCCCGAGGAGCTGGAGCGCACGATCGTCGCCCTCGAGGAGGAGATGCTCGCCGCCGCCGACGAGCTCCGCTTCGAGGAGGCCGGGCGGATCCGCGACGAGCTGCGCGAGCTGAGGCGCGATCTCGACGGGATGACCGCCGGGGCCTAGCCGCGGTCACCGCGCCGGGGCCGGAGCTGCCAGGTCCGCGGCGCCGACTATCTAATCTCCCGGGCATGCCGATCGACGTGACCGAGGCCACTTTCGAGCGCGACGTGGTGGAGCGCTCCCGCCAGGTCCCCGTGGTGGTGGACTTCTGGGCGGAGTGGTGCGGACCGTGTCGCCAGCTGGGCCCGGCGCTGGAGGCCGCCGAGGCCGCCCGCGACGGCAGGGTCGTTCTCGCCAAGGTGGACGTCGACTCGAACCAGGCGCTGGCGGCGCGCTTCGGCGTCCAGGGGATCCCGGCGGTGAAGGCCTTTCGCGACGGCGCGCTGGCGGGCGAGTTCGTCGGCGCGGTGCCGCCGGCGAAGGTGGCGGAGTTCTTCGATTCGCTGGTCCCCTCTCGGGCCGACGAGCTGCTGGCCGCCGGCGACGAGCTGTCCCTGCGCGAGGCCTCTGAACTGGATCCGCGCCGCGCCGACATCGCCGTGGCGCTGGCGCTCCGGCGGCTGGAGCGCGGGGCGGAGGAGGAGGCTCTCGAAGCGGTCGAGCCGCACGCCGCCGACTTCGCCGCGGCCGGGATCGCCGCGCGGGTAGCTCTGACCCGTGCGGGCATCGGCGCCGACGCCTTCGCCGCCCTCGACCGCGGCGACCGCGAGGCCGCGCTGGATGCTCTGCTGGAGGAGTTTCCGGATGCCGAGGACGCTGTGCGCGAGGACCTCCGTCGCGCGATCGTCGGCATCCTCAGCGAAGGCGATCCCGCGGACCCCAGTGCCCGCGACTACCGCCGCCGCCTCGCCGTCGCACTCGGCTGACCTGGCAGCCCGTTGGCGCCGTCACCCTTCGCCCCGCATTTGCGGCGACAGCCGCGACATCTGGCGGCGGGGCGGGAGGGAACATCTGTTCGCCTGCGTAGAATCGGTGCAAGTGCCTGCCTCTGAACGAATCGTCATCTCGGGCGCCCGGGAGCACAACCTCAAGGACGTCGACGTCGAGCTGCCCCGCGACGCGCTGATCGTCATCACCGGGCTCTCCGGGTCCGGCAAGTCGAGCCTCGCTTTCGACACGATCTACGCCGAGGGCCAGCGACGATACGTCGAGTCGCTCTCGTCCTACGCGCGCCAGTTCCTCGGCCTGATGGAGAAGCCCGACGTCGACTCGATCGAGGGCCTTTCGCCGGCGATCTCGATCGACCAGAAGACGACTTCGCGCAACCCGCGCTCGACGGTGGGAACGGTGACCGAGATCTACGACTACCTGCGGCTGCTCTGGGCGCGGATCGGGGTGCCGCACTGCCCCGAGTGCGGCGAGGAGATCACCGGTCAGACCCAGGAGCAGATCGTCGACCGGCTGATGACGCTCGAGGAAGGGACCAAGTTCATGGTCATGGCCCCGGTCGTGCGCGGCCGCAAAGGCGAGTACGGGAGATTGATGGAGCAGATGCGGCTGGAGGGCTACTCCCGGGCCAAGGTCAACGGCGAGGTGCGCCGGCTCGACGAGGAGATCGTCCTCGACAAGAAGTTCAAACACGACATCTCGGTCGTCGTCGACCGGCTGGTGATGAAACCGGACCTGCGCCGGCGCCTGTCGGAGTCGATCGAGGCAGCCGCCGGGTTGGCTGCGGGGCTGATCGAAGTCGAGATCCTCGACGGCGCCGACGCCGAGCCGCTGCTCTTCTCCGAGCAGTTCGCCTGCCTCAACTGCGGCACCTCGATCCCCGAGCTGGAGCCGCGCATCTTCTCCTTCAACTCACCCCACGGCGCCTGCGAGCGCTGCCATGGCCTCGGCTTCCAGCGCGTCATCGACCCCGAGCTGGTCGTCCCCGACCCGACCCTCTCCCTCGCCGAGGGCGCCCTGCAGCCCTGGAACCGCGGCATCACCGCCTACTGGAAGCGGTTGATCGCGGCCGTCGCCGAAGAGTACGGCGTCGACGCCGACAAGCCGTGGTCGAAGCTGAAGAAGCCCGAGCGAGAGATTTTCCTCTACGGCACCGGCGAGGAGCGCCACCTCGTTACCTACACCAACCGCTTCGGCCGCCGTCGCTCCTACAAGGTCCGCTTCGAGGGGGTCGTCAACAACCTCCAGCGCCGCTACGAGGAGACCGACTCCGAGACCAATCGGGAGCGGATCGAGGGCTACATGGCCGAGCAGCCGTGCCCGCAGTGCGACGGGGCCCGGCTGCGGCCCGAGAGCCTTGCGGTCAAGGTCGGCGGCATCAGCATCGCCGAGTACAGCGACCTCTCGGCGCACGCGGCTGCGGAGTGGATCGGCTCGCTGGAGATGACCGAGACCGAGCGGGCGATCGCGCGGCTGATCGTGCGCGAGATCTCCGAGCGCCTCGCCTTCCTCGAGAACGTCGGCATCGGCTACCTCTCGCTGGCCCGCTCGGCCCGCTCGCTCTCCGGCGGCGAGGCGCAGCGGATCCGTCTCGCGACCCAGATCGGCTCCAGCCTGGTCGGCGTCATGTACGTGCTGGACGAGCCTTCCATCGGCCTCCACCAGCGCGACAACCAGAAGCTGATCGGGACCCTCGACCGCCTCCGCGACCTCGGCAACACGGTGATCGTGGTCGAGCACGACGAGGGGACGATGCTGGCCGCCGACCACCTCGTCGACCTCGGGCCCGGCGCCGGTGAGCACGGCGGCCACGTGATCGCCGCCGGGACCCCGGCCGAAGTCGCCAAGGACCCTGCCTCGCTGACCGGCCAGTACCTCTCCGGCAAGCGCAAGATCGACGTGCCCGGGGAGCGTCGCGAGCCGCGCGGCGTCCTCGTCGTCCGTGGCGCCCGCGAACACAACCTCAAGGACGTCGACGTGGCGATCCCGCTCGGAGTCTTCTGCTGCGTCACCGGCGTCTCCGGCTCCGGCAAGTCGACGCTGGTCAACGAGACGCTGCACCACGCGGTCGCCAACCGCCTGCACCAGGCGAAACTGCGTCCCGGCGCCCATGACGGCATCGACGGCCTCAGCCAGATCGACAAGATCATCAACATCGACCAGTCGCCGATCGGCCGCACGCCTCGCTCCAATCCGGCGACCTACACCGGCGTCTTCGACCACATTCGTCAGCTCTTCACCCAGACCCAGGAGGCGCGGGCGCGCGGCTACAAGCCGGGCCGCTTCAGCTTCAACGTCAAGGGCGGGCGCTGCGAGGTCTGCAAGGGCGACGGCCAGATCAAGATCGAGATGCACTTCCTTCCCGACGTCTACGTGCCCTGCGAGCAGTGCCACGGCAAGCGCTACAACCGCGAGACCCTCGAGGTCCGCTTCAAGGGCAAGAACATCGCCGACGTGCTGGAGATGTCGGTCGAGGACGCGGTCGAGTTCTTCGAGAACGTGCCGAAGATCGCCCGCCGCCTGCGCACCCTGCACGACGTCGGCCTCGACTACATCCGCCTCGGTCAGCCGGCGACGACCCTCTCCGGCGGCGAGGCGCAGCGGATCAAGCTCGCCACCGAGCTCTCCAAAGTCGCCACCGGCGACACCCTCTACATCCTCGACGAGCCCACGACCGGACTGCACTTCGCCGACGTCCAGCGCCTGCTCGACGTACTCGGCCGACTCGTCGACGCCGGCAACACGGTCGTCGTGATCGAGCACAACCTGGATGTGATCAAGACCGCCGACTGGCTCGTCGACCTCGGGCCCGAGGGTGGCGAAGGCGGCGGAGAGGTGGTGGCAACCGGCACCCCGGAGGAGGTCGCCGCGGTCAGCGGCTCCTACACCGGCCGCTTCCTCTCCGACCTCGTCGAGCCGGCGAAGCCCAAACGGGGCGCCAAGCCGAGCGAGCCTGTCGCGGCGTAGTTCCCGCTTCGATCCGACGCGTGGTAGGGCGGGTCGGGTCCGACTGTGCGTCAGTACCCGCGCCTCAACGGGCGAACAGCAGTGAGGCGCCGATCGCGCCGCCGAGATCGCCGAGGGTGACCACGCGGACCGCCGGGGGCCGTTCGTCGACGAAGAGGTGCTTCCCCATCTCCTTGGTCAGGGGCTCCATGTAGCGCTCGCCAAAGCGCACGCCGAGACCGCCCCCGATGATCACCGCTTCCGGGTCGATCAGGTTGACCGCCGAGGCGATGCCGGTGCCGAGCGCCTCGATCGCGCGCGCGACCAGGTCCTCGGCGAGGTGGTCGTTGTTGTCGATCGCGCGCTCCCAGATGCCACTTGTGAGGCGGTCTTTCTCGTGCTTCTCCATCAGCTTGAAGAGGTCGGTCTTGGCTCCCTCCTCGTGCTGGCGACGGGCCTCGGCTTCCATCGCCGCGCGCCCCGCGTAGGCCTCCAGGCACCCTTTGCGCCCGCAGGGGCACTTGGCGCCACCGCGCTTGACGACCACGTGGCCGATCTCGCCCGCGGCGCCGCGCCCGATCCAAGGCTTGCCGTCGAGGACCAGGCCGCCCCCGACGCCGGTTCCCCAGAAGACCCCGATCACGCTCTGGAACTCGCGGCCGGCACCGAGGTGGAACTCCGCCTCGGTCGCGACCTGGACGTCGTTGCCCACCCGCACCTCGGTTCCCAACGCTTCCTTCAGCTTCTCCGCCAAGGGGAAGCTGCCCTCCCAGCCGGGCAGGTTGCGGGCGCCGGAGACGACGCCGGTCTTCTCGTCGGCGTCGCCGGGAGAGCCGACCCCGACTCCCTGCAGGGCGGCGGTCTCGACTCCCGCCTGCTCGGCCGCCGCGCGCAGCGCCGCCGCCATCTCGGCGGCGACGTCCTGGGGACCGCCGCTCGTCGGCGTCGGTCGTCGCGCCTGGCCCTTGACCTCGCCGTCGGAGTCGACGATCGCGGTCTGGATCTTGGTGCCGCCGAGGTCGATTCCCCCGCGCAGCGCGGTCCCAGCGCTCATTGGCCCAGCCCGAATCCGTCAGTGGCGTAGTGGGCGATCACGAGAAGCGTTCCTCCGATCATGACCAGCCAGTAGTACCAGTAACGGCCGCCACGCTGCCTCTGGATGGCCATCGTCAGGCAGCGGCCGGGGCGGCGCCCTGCAGCACGGCGATCGGCTCCTGGCTGACCGGGTCGTCCTTCCCCCCGATGCCTACCAGCGTCACCCTCTCGCCCTCGGCAGGCGACTCGATCTCAGCGCGGTCATCGCCGACCTGACCTCGCTCGAGACCCTCAGCCCGGCCCCGCCACCATGCTCGCGGTGGCGCCCCCGCGGCGGAAGGCCGCCGCCGAGACGACCTCTTCGCCGCTGACGTGCGAGCCGACCAGGTCGCGGATCTGCTGCCGCCACTCGACAGCCGCATCGTCGGTCATCTCGAAATCCCCATCACGCGCTTCCTCCTTGGAGCGGGTCGCGGGCGACCCTACTGCCGGGGGCTCTGGAAAGCTAGAGCCCGTGGCCGAGCAGACGGGGTGGAGGTTGTGGTGGGCGAAGCGGCGCCGGCAATGAGCGCAACCGGCGGCTGTCGCGGCGCGCTGGCGGATCGATCGCCACGCTGCTCGCGGCGGCTTCTACATCCGCCACCCGGTCGAGGGCGAGGTCCTGGAAGCGCTCGACGCGGGGCGGCTCCGCATCGGAGCCGAACGCTGCTGGAGCCGGGCTGCTGGCTGACCCTGGCGCCGGAGGCCGAGGTCGAGATCGGCGAGGGCTGCTTCCTCAACCGCAACACGATGATCGCCGCCCACCGTCGGGTCGCGATCGGCGACCACACGATGTTCGCCAACGGCTGCTTCGTCGGCGACGCCGAGCACCGCTTCGACGACCCCGAGCTGCCGATCACCTGGCAGGGGTTCACGACGAAGGGCCCGGTGGAGATCGGCTCCAATTGCTGGTTCGGCGTCAACTGCGTGGTCACCAGCGGCGTGCAGGTGGGCGACCGCTGCGTGCTCGGCGCCAACTCGGTGCTGACCCGGGACCTGCCCGCGGAGACGATCGCCGCCGGGGCGCCGGCGAAGGTGATCCGCAAGATCGAGTTTGCGAGACGCCTATAATCGGGAACCGACGGCCGTGACCCCGAAGGGCATGGACCAGATGAATTTGAACCTCCTCACCGGCGATACCCTCCCAAGGAACGTGGCCGCGAGCGCGCAACGCGCCAAGGCCGGGCTTCGTGCTGCGCTCGAGCCCGCGCGGCGCGAGGGGCGGACGATCGGACTGGTGCCGACCATGGGCTACCTGCACGAGGGGCATCTCTCGCTGCTCCGCGCCGCCAGGGCCGAGTGCGACCTGGTCGTGGTGAGCCTCTTCGTCAACCCAACCCAGTTCGGCCCCGGCGAGGACCTCGACCGCTATCCGCGCGACGAGGAGCGCGACCTGCGCCTGGCGAGCGAGGCCGGCGCCGACGTCGTCTTCGCGCCCTCGGTCGCCGAGGTCTACCCGGAGGGATTCTCGACGCGGGTCGAGGTCGGCGGCCTCCTCACCCAGGTCCTAGACGGGGACGGCGCCCGACGCGGCCCGGACCATTTCCGCGGCGTCACCACGATCGTCGCCAAGCTCTTCAACATCGTCGACCCGGACGTCGCCTACTTCGGCCAGAAGGACGCGCAGCAGGCCGTCGTGATTCGGCGCATGGCCCGCGACCTCGATTTCCCCGTCCGCATCGAGGTGCTTCCCACGTTGCGGGAGGCCGACGGCCTCGCGATGAGCTCCCGCAACGCCTACCTGGACCCGGACGAGCGCGAGCGCGCCGCCGGCCTCTCGCGGGCACTCGCCACGGTCGAGCGCGAGGCGCGGGCCGGCTCGCTGCAGGCGGGACTGGAGGCGGCGCGGGGGGAGCTGGAGGGCGCGGGCATCGAGCCCGAGTACCTGGAGGCGCGAGACGCCGAGAGCCTGGAGCCGGTGGCCGAGCTCGGGAACCGTCCGGTCCTCGTCGCGGTCGCGGCGCGGGTCGGCGCGGCTCGCCTCATCGACAACGTCCTGATCGAGCCTTGACCACCGAGTAGCGGCGAAGGGAGACGCAGTGCAGAGACAGATGCTCAAGTCGAAGATCCACCGGGCGACGGTCACCGACTGTGACGTCGACTACATCGGCAGCATCACTATCGACACCGAGCTGATGGCGGGCGCCGACCTGATCACCAACGAGCAGGTCCACGTCTGGGACATCGACAACGGCTCCCGCTTCGTCACCTATGTCATCGACGGCGAGCCGGGCTCCGGCGCGATGCAGGTCAACGGCGCCGCCGCCCATCTCACCGAGCCGGGCCACAAGATCATCGTCGCCTCGTTCGGTGCCTACGACGAGAGCGACCTGGAGCGCTACTCGCCCGTCGTCGTCCACGTCGACGACGACAACCGATCCGTCGCAATCGACAGTCACCCTGAGGTGCTGCTCTCATGAGCTTCGGAGGCCGCTCCCATACCGCTCCACCACCATCAGGTCGCAAGCCGATGAGCCTGCCGCGCCTAACCGAGATGAAGGAGGCGGGTGAGCCGATCGTGATGGTCACCGCCTATGACTACCCCTCGGCGACCGTGGCCGAGGCGGCCGGGGTCGACGTCGTCCTCGTCGGCGACTCGGCGGCGATGGTCGTGCTCGGCTACCCGGGCACCGAGCCGGTCTCGATGGAGGAGATGATCGTCCTCGGCAAAGCGGTTCGCCGCGGGTTGAAGACTCCTCTGATGGTCGGCGACATGCCGATGGGCAGCTACGAGGCGAGCAACGAGCTGGCCGTGGGGAACGCCCAGCGGCTGGTCAAGGAGACCGGTTGCCAGACGGTCAAGCTCGAGGCTGGGGGAATCTCGGTCGAGCGGGCACGGGCGATCGTGCGCGCCGGCATCCCGGTGATGGGCCACGTCGGCCTGACGCCGCAGACGGCGACCGCCCTCGGTGGCTACAAAGCCCAGGGCAAGACCGCGAAGGGCGCCATCCAGCTCTGCGAGGAAGCGCTCGCGCTGCAGGCCGTCGGTTGCTTCGCGATCGTCTTCGAGGCCGTCCCCGCCGCGATCACCGAGGCGATCGTCGACAAGCTCGAGGTGCCGTCGATCGGCATCGGGGCCGGTCCGGCGACCTCCGGCCAGGTCCTCGTCTTCCACGACCTGCTCGGCATCACCACCGGCCACATGGCGAAGTTCGTCAAGCGCTACGCCAACGTCCACGAGACGATGGTCGAGGCGGTGGGGCGCTACGGCGACGAGGTCCGCTCGCGCCACTTCCCGGAGCCCGACCACGTCTACAGCGTCGAGCCGGCCGAGCTCGACGAGTTCAAGCGCTACCTCGACCAGGAGAGCCTGACGTCCGCCAAGGCCTGGGAGTGGGAGCCGCTACCCTGAGGCAGCCCCGGTGGCCGCACTGCCGCGGCCGCCGACGCGGGTCGGATCGCAGTGATGCTGGCGACGATTCGCGGTCGGCGCGACGGCGCCAGGTACCTACAGCGAGCTCTGCTCCAAGTCTCCGCCCCGCACTGAAGCGCCCGTTCTGGGGTAGGCGTCTTCGGCCTTGATCGGCCCGAGCTCCGCGACCCGCGGGGCCGAAGTCTCAAACGGCATGAAGTGCAGTCGAACATCCACTCCGTCTCGCAATCGGCAGCGCGGACAGCCTCCGCCTGCCGCGGCCATGGTCGCCTTGAAGCTGCTGTTGCACCGTTCGCAATGGAACATCCCTGTCTCCTTCGAGTCGCCGTTTACGAGACACCGGCCAGCCCCTCTGGACGATCGGATTATGCCCCAATATCCGCAATTGATGACGGGGAGCCGCAGCGACCGCAACGAATTAAGTGCTCTCTGCAACAAAATCCTGAAGCTGGGAAACGAAAACGGCCGATGCGCACAGCTGGACGTCCTCCCGCGGCCCGGCCGTTCAGCTCAACACCAGGTCAGCACGATGCGCGAAAATGCCGCAAGCCCCTGATGCCGCGAAGTCGCCCTAACCGGCGTCCCGGAGCGGAAATCCGACCAGCCCGCAAAGGACCGCAAGCCAACGTGCCCATCTACGAGTTCGAGTGCGAGAAGTGCGGGGCTCGCTTCGAGGAGCTGGTCGCCGCCGGCACCGCCGCTGCCGCCTGCGAGGCCTGCGGGTCGACCCGCATCCGGCGGCTCTACTCGACCGTCTCGCCCCCCGGCCGCCAGCCCCGCGGTCCCGCGGTTCGCTCCGACGAATCGCGGCGGCGCGATCGAGAGGCGGCACGCGTGGACCGGATCGCCGAGTCGCGCAAGCGGCGGGCGATGGGGGGGAGCCCAACCGCCCCGGCTAAGAAGGCGCCGAAGTGACGCTCACGGCCGAGCAGCGCCGCGAGCGCCTGGTCGATCTCTACAAGGAGGTGTCGACCTGCACCAAATGCCCTCTGCACGAGACGCGGACCAAGGCGGTGTTCGGGGCCGGCAACGCCGACGCCGCGCTGATGTTCGTGGGTGAGGCGCCTGGGGCCGACGAGGATCGCCAGGGGCTGCCGTTCGTGGGCCGGGCCGGGCAGCTGCTCAACCAGCTGCTGGAGGAGATCGGCCTGTCGCGCGAGGAGGTCTTCATCGCCAACGTGCTCAAGTCCCGGCCGCCCGGCAACCGCGACCCGCTACCGCTCGAGATCCAAGCCTGTGAGCCGTACCTGTTCGAGCAGGTTCGGCTGATCGAGCCGAAGGTGGTCTGCACCCTGGGGAACTTCGCGACCAAGCTCCTCACCGGCAGCCCCGTCGGGATCACCAAGGTCCGCGGCACTTCCCAGCTACACGAGCTGGGCGGTCGCCCGGTCTTCCTGCTGCCGCTGCTCCATCCCGCCGCCGCGCTGAGGACGCCGGCGATGAAGGAGACCCTGCGGGGCGACTTCGCGACGATCCCCGCCCTGCTCGCGGGCCCTTCGCCGGATCCCGTGCCCAGCCCCAGGGAGATCGCCGCAACGGAGGAACGAGTGGTGCCAACGTCGCCTCCCCCCGCCGACCAGCTCGACTTCTTCGGCTGACGTGGAGAAGCTCGAGAGCCGTTCGGCGGCCGAGACCGAAGCCGTCGGGGCGCGCGTCGCCGAGCGCTTGAAGCCGGGCGACGTGGTCGTCGTCTCCGGCGAGGTCGGCACGGGCAAGACGACCCTGATCCGCGGTGCCTGCAGGGCACTCGGGATCGAGCAGCCGGTCACTTCCCCGACCTTCACGATCGGCCAGCGCTACGTCGGTGGCCGCCTGCCGGTCTC
The DNA here is from genome assembly GCA_046330295.1 of Solirubrobacterales bacterium. Lineage (GTDB taxonomy): Bacteria > Actinomycetota > Thermoleophilia > Solirubrobacterales > 70-9 > VAYN01. The sequence continues at coordinate 76,517 of JAXLTB010000005.1, forward strand.
CCACCTCGACCTCTACCGGCTGGAGAGCCTGGAGAAGGAGGACCCCGCGCTGCTCGACGACTACATCGGCCCCGACGGCATCGCCTTCGTCGAGTGGCCGGCCGCCGGCGCGGGGCGCCTCGGGCGGCCGGCGCTGGAAATCCGGCTCGAGCACCGGGGCGAGGAGCGGCGGCTGATCGAGATCGATTGGTGAGGCTCCCGGGCGGATGTGCGCACCGAGCGACATTCGTCTGTGTCGCCGGGATGGAGAACGCAGCTTGTAGCATCGACTTTCGAGAACTCGATCCACGAAGGGAAGGACCCAATGAAGGGACTGAAGGCGCTGGCGGCGGTGTTGGTGGCGACCGGACTGCTCGCGAGTGCGGTGCCCGCTACCGCTGGGGCGGCGGCGTACAAGCACTACGTGGCCTGTGGAATCTCTCGCAACGCCACCCCTTCGCACGTCTGCCCGAAGGGCAGCAAGAAGGGCGCCTTCTTCAAGAGCCTTCAGAAAGACGTCGTCTACAGCGTCTGCGTCAAGTTTCCGAGCGGCAAGAACCTCTGCGCTCAGGCCCAGGAAGCGACCCAGGGGACGCTCTACGTAAACAAGATCACGTCGACGATCCCGGGCAAGCACCGGGTCACCTGGTTCGTCAAAGGCAAGAAAGTCGGGTCCTTCGTGTTCAGGGTCAAGGGCTAGAAGCGGTACGACGCTGGTTGTAGTCGGCTTCGACACCGCGACCGCCGACACCGCCGCCTGCGCCTGGCGCGACGGCGAGGCTCTGCACGAGTCGCTGCTGGGGCTCTCCTCCAAAGGGAAGCCCCGGCACGCGACCGGCCTGCTCACGGAGGTGGAGCGGGCGGCCGCCGCGACGGGCGGATGGCCGCGGGTCGATCTGATCGCCGTCGGCCTCGGGCCCGGCTCCTTCACCGGCCTGAGGATCGGCATCGCCACCGCCCGTGGCCTGAGCGCCAGCCTCGGCCTGCCGGCGATCGGCGTCTGCACGCTCGATGCACTCGCGAGAGGGATCGGCGAGGCCGGCGCCGAGGGCCTGCGCCTGGCCGTCCTCGACGGATTTCGCGGCGAGGTCTTCGCCGCCCTCTACACGGATCGCGGCGAGCGAATCTGGGAGCCGATGGTCTGCCGGCCAGAGCAGCTCGCCGAACGGGTTGCCGTGCTCGACGGCCCCCCGCTTGCCGCCGGCTCCGGGGCGGTACGATTTCGGCACGAGTTGGCCCAAAACGGCGTCTGCATAGCGGACGATGCCGATCCCGTGCACCGAATCGCCGCGCGGCACATCTGCGCTCTTGCGGCGGCCTCGGGAGGCGGAGAGGCCCGTCTTGGGCTCGCCCCCATCTACCTCAGACCTCCAGACGCGGAGCGGTGGCGTGAGCGAGATTCTTTCCAGAGATCAGACTGAGTTGACCCAGGAGGTGCGCGTACGCCGGCTCGCCTACAGCGACCTGCCGGCGGTGATCGCCGTCGAGCGACGTTCCTTCCCCACCCCCTGGTCGCTGGCCATGTTCGTGCTCGAGCTCTCCAAGCCGAGCGGCCTCTGCCTCGCCGCAAGCGCCGGCGATGAGCTGCTCGGGTACGTGATCTGCTCCCGCTACGACCAGGTCTGGCACCTGATGAACATCGCGGTGGCTCCGGAGCATCGCCGCCGCGGAGTGGCCGGGAGGTTGATGGCCCGCCTCTTCGAGGAGGCCCGTGGGGTGCTGCCCTTCACGCTCGAGGTCAGGGTCTCCAACCATGGGGCGATCGGCATGTATGAACGCTTCGGGTTCCGCTCCGCCGGCATCCGCCCTCGCTATTACCACGACAACGGCGAGGACGCGCTGATCATGTGGCTCGACTGAGTGCGAGCGAACGAGAGCAGGGCAGGCGGGCGAAATTGATTCTCGCGATCGAGACCTCCTGCGACGACACCTGCGCGGCCGTCCTCGACGGCCCGCGCATCCTCTCCAATCTGATCTCCTCGCAGGCGGCTGCGCACGAGGGCTTCGGCGGGGTCGTGCCGGAGGTGGCGGCCCGCCACCACCTCGAGCTGACGGCGCCGCTGGTCGAGGCGGCGCTCGCCGAGGCCGGGGTGAGCCTCGACGACGTCGAGGCGGTCGCCGCGACGGCGGGGCCGGGGCTGATCGGCGCCCTCCTCGTCGGGATCAGCACCGCGAAGGCGATCGCCGCCGCGCGGCGGTTGCCGCTGATCCCCGTCGACCACCTGCAGGGCCACGTCGCCGCCAACTTCCTCGAGCCCGATCCGCTCGAGCCGCCCTTCCTCTGCCTCATTGCCAGCGGCGGCCACACCCTGCTCGCCGCGGTTCGCGACCCCGAGGGTCATGAGGTCCTCGGGCAAACCCTCGACGACGCCGCCGGCGAGGCCTTCGACAAGTCTGCCCGTCTGCTGGGCCTCGGCTATCCGGGCGGGCCCGCGCTCGAACGAGAGGCGGCCGGGGGCGACCCCGACGCGTTCGCGATGCCGGTGGCGATGGCCCGCGACCCCGGGCTCGACTTCAGCTTCAGCGGCCTCAAGACGGCACTGGTCTACCGCTGCCGCGAACTCGGGCCGGAGGGCGTCGCGGAGCGCCGAGCCGATCTCGCGGCCTCCTTTCAGGCGGCTGTGATCGGCCAGCTGACGGCGAAGCTGAGGCGGGCCCTGAAGCGGGGCGATTGGGATGCCGTGGCCCTTGGCGGTGGCGTCGCCGCCAACGGCCCCCTGCGCGAGGCCGTGACGCAGCTCTGTGAGCGGCAGGGGGTGCGGTTGAAGCTTGTCCCGGCCGCCCTCTGCACCGACAACGCGGCGATGATCGGCTCCGCGGCCCGCTTCGCCCCGCGGATCCCATACCCCGACTACCTCGGCTACGACGCGTTCGCCAGCGGCGAGATCGCGACCGACGGGCCGAAGAGTGGAGCCGAGGGCGACCTGTCGGCAGATCGACAGGCGGTATGACCGACGTCGTCGTCTACTCGCGGCCGGGGTGTCATCTCTGCGAGGAAGCGATCGAGGCGATCGTCTCCCTCCACGGGGAGGGCTATCGCTTCGCCCTGCACGAGATCGACATCGAGAGCGACGACCTCCTCCTGCGTCGCCACCTCGAGCGAATCCCGGTGGTGGAGATCGACGGGCAGGTGGTCTCCGAGCTGGTTCTCGACCGAGCCGGGCTGCGGGCCATGCTCGATACTGTAGGGGCATGGTCGAGGTAGTCGAGGAGTTCGAAACCCCGGAAGCCTTCCCGGTCGAAGGGGAGCGCCTTTCGCTGGGCGTAGCCGCCCGCCTATCGCGCTACCTCCAGGTGCTGACGCAGGCCCGCAAGATGGGCCGCGAGACGATCTCCTCGCAAGAGCTCTCCGAGTACACCCACATCAACCCGACCCAGATCCGCCGCGACCTCTCCGGCTTCGGCAAGTTCGGCAAGCGCGGGGTCGGCTATAACGTCGAATCGCTGGTCTCGGAGATCCGCAAGATCCTCCGCACCTCCGGCCAGCACAACATCGCCCTCTTCGGCGCTGGCAACCTCGGCCAGGCGATCGCCAGCTCGGCGACCTTCGCCGACCACGGGTTCCAGGTCGTGGCCATATTCGACGTCGATCCCTCCGTGGTCGGGAAGCAGATCGGCGACCTGCGCGTGCGCGACATCGGCGAGTTGCAGGAGGTCGTGGCCGCGGAGGAGATCGTGGTCGGGGTCCTCGCCGTTCCCGCCCATGCGGCCCAGGAGGTCGCCGACCGGCTCGTCAAGGCCGGCGTCAAGATCATCTTCAACTACTCCGAGCAGCTCCTCCAGGTGCCGCCCGAGGTGACCGTCCACACGTCCAGCCCGGCCGTCGACCTGCTCTACGCGCTCTACTTCTACCTCGCCTGAGTCCCCGTGAGCGCGGAGGGAGCAAGCATCCATCTCTGTCTCTTTGCGCCCCGAGCGAAGCGCGACCTCTGATGTCCCTCGATCTCGACCTCGTACGCGAGAGATTCGAGTCCTCCACCGATTTCACGATCGGCCTCGAGGAGGAGTTCGCGATCCTCGATCCGGCCACCCTCGAGCTGGAGCATCGCTTCGAGGACGTCTACGCCGCCTGCCAGAAGGACGACGTCCTCGCCGAATCGGCCGCCGGCGAGCTGATCGCTTCGGAGGTCGAGATTCGCTCCGGCCGCTCGGAGAGCTTCGCCGAGGCGGTGGGCAAGCAGCGCGAGCGACGCGCGCGGCTGTTCGAGCTGGTCTCCGGCATGGGCCTGGCGCTCGGCGCGACCGGGACCCACCCGTGGGCGAGCTACCTCGACCAGCGCATCATCGACACCCCCCACTACAACCGGCTTCGCCAGGAACTCGGCTGGGTGGCCCAGCGCAACAACACCTGGAGCGCGCACGTCCACATGGGGGTGCGCGGCGCCGACCGGGCGATCGCAGTCTGCGACTGGATGCGAGAGCTGCTGCCGCTGCTACTCGCCGTCTCCGCCAACTCACCCTTCCTCGACCGCCGCGACACTGGCCTGCACACAGTCCGCACCGAGATCTTCACCCGCACCTTTCCGCGCTGCGGCGTGCCCTCGCCGTTTCGCGACTGGGACAGCTACGCCCGCTTCGTCGGGGCGCTGGAGCGCACCGGGACGATCGTCGAGTCGACCCAGCTCTGGTGGAGCGTCCGGCCCCACCACCACTTCGGCACCGTCGAGGTGCGGGTCTGCGACGCGCAGACGAGGGGGGACGAGTCCTTCGCCCTGGCCGGTCTGATCGCCGCCTGCATCGCCCAGAGCGCGATCGATTACGACGAGCACGGCTACGAAGGCCTGGGGCGCCCGCTCGCCGACCGCGAGATCGAGGAGAACCTCTGGCGGGCGATCCGGCACGGCGCCGGCGGGCGGATGATCGACTTCCGGCGCGGGGTCGAGGTGGAGACCCGCGAGGCGCTGGAGTCGGTCCTCTCCTGGACGGAGCCGGCCCGCTCGCGGCTCGGCATCGAGTTCGAGCTGCCGGAGCGAAACGGGGCCCAGAGGGCGCGCGAGGCGCTCGACGCGGGCGTGGCGATCGAAGACATCTACCGCGACGCGGTCGCCGAGACGAGGCGGACCTACGCCGGCGCCGAACAGGCGGCAAGGCGCGCATAGGGCGGTCTAGAGGCGGGTACGCCGCTTGCACATATAAACTCCCGCGCCGCTAAAGCCACCGGAGGAACAAACTTGACCAGCTTCTTGACCGATTACGGGGTAGTCGTCGCGCTCGTATGCGCGGGCGCTGCCGTCGCCTATGGACTCATCGTCACCCAGCGCCTGCTCGCCAAGTCACCGGGCAACGACCGGATGCAGGAAATCTCGGGGGCGGTGCAGGAGGGCGCACAGGCCTACCTGAACCGCCAGTACACGATCATCGCCGCCGTCGCGATCCCGATCGCGGTCCTGCTTCTGGTCCTCCAGGACTACAAGACGGCGATCGGCTTCGTGATCGGCGCCTTCCTCTCCGGCGCTACCGGTTTCATCGGGATGAACGTCTCGGTCCGGGCCAACGCGCGCGTCGCCGAGGCCGCCCGCGGCGGTGTCCCGCCGGCGCTCGATGTCGCCTTCAAAGGCGGCTCGGTCACCGGCCTTTTGGTCGTCGGCCTGGCGCTGCTCGGGGTCGCCGGCTACTACGGCGTCCTGATCGTCACCGGCAGCACCGACAAGGAGGCCGTCGACGCGCTGATCGGCCTCGGCTTCGGTGGTTCCCTCATCTCGGTCTTCGCCCGTCTCGGCGGCGGCATCTTCACCAAGGCCGCCGACGTCGGCGCCGACCTGGTCGGCAAGGTCGAGGCGGGGATCCCCGAGGACGACCCCCGCAACCCGGCCGTGATCGCCGACAACGTCGGCGACAACGTCGGCGACTGCGCCGGCATGGCGGCCGACCTGTTCGAGACCTACGCGGTCACCTCGGTCGCGGTGATGCTGCTCGGCGTCCTCACCTTCACCTCCGACTACGCCCGCGAGGTCGCGATCTTCCCGCTGGTCATCGGCGGCGTCGCGATCATCGCCTCGATCATCGGCGCGCTTTCCGTGCGGACGAAAACCGACAAAGTGGAGAACGCCCTCTACGTCGGCATGATCGTCTCCGGGGTCATCTCGATCGCGGCCTTCTACCCGATCACCGATTGGCTGATGAGCGAACCGCTGCGGCTCGGCTTCGCCAGCACCGCAGCCGACGCGGTCAGCGTCTCCGACCTCTGGCTCTGCGCGGTGATCGGTGTCGCGGTGACGGCGCTGCTGTTCGTGATCACCGACTACTACACCTCGACGCGCTTCCGCCCGGTGCGGACGATCGCCGCCGCTTCGGAGACGGGGCACGCGACCAACATCATCCAGGGGCTCGCCCAGGGCTTCCAGGCGACTGCCGCCCCGGCGCTGGTCATCGCCCTGGCGATCCTCGGCGCCAACGAGCTGGCCGGCATCTACGGCATCGGCATCGCCGTGATGGCCCAGCTCTCGCTCTGCGGCTTGATCGTCGCCCTCGACGCCTTCGGGCCGATCACCGACAACGCCGGCGGAATCGCCGAGATGGCGGACCTGCCCGAAGAGGTGCGCAACGTCACCGACCCGCTCGACGCCGTCGGCAACACGACCAAGGCGGTCACCAAGGGCTACGCGATCGGCTCCGCGGCGCTGGCCGCATTGGTGCTGTTCGCCGCGTTCAAGAGCGAGCTCAAAGAAGAAGCCCCGGCCGGCTTCGATCTGAACGGCCTCTTCAACCTGTCCAGCCCGGACGTGCTGATCGGGCTGATCGTCGGCGGCATGATGGTCTACCTGTTCGCCGCGCTGGCGATCGAGGCGGTCGGACGCGCTGGCGGCCAGGTCGTCGAGGAGGTGCGCAAGCAGTTCCGCGAGCACCCCGGGATCATGGAGGGGACGGAGAAACCCGAGTACGGCAAGACCGTCAGCATCGTCACCCTGGCGGCGCAGAAGGAGATGATCCTGCCGGCGCTGATCCCGATCGTCGTGCCGGTGATCGTCGGCCTGCTCAGCGTCGACGCGCTCGGCGGCCTGCTGATCGGCGTCATCGTCGTCGGGCTCTTTGCCGCGATCTCGATGACCGCCGGCGGCGGCGCCTGGGACAACGCCAAGAAGCTGATCGAGGACGGCGCCCACGGCGGCAAGGGCTCCGAGGCCCACGCGGCCTCGGTGACCGGCGACACCGTCGGCGATCCCTACAAGGACACGGCCGGTCCGGCGATCAACCCGATGATCAAGGTGGCGAACATCGTCGCCATCCTGATCATCCCGATCGTTCACTTCTGAGTTTGGGCGGGAAGGGGTCGTTACCCCTTCCCACCTCAACTCAAGCCCAGGTTCGAGATCGGGATGATCGGATGGCGCTCGCTCGCCTAGGCACTGACGTGCTGGCTAGGCGATGCCGCCGGTTGGGGGGGTCCAGCCAGGGGGCTGGGTGCGGGGGTCGTTGGGGGCGGGCCGGGTCTCGGCGCGAGTCTCGGTTCCGGTCTCCTCGAGGGGAGGGGCGAGGCCGATCTTGACTACGGACCACTCGGCGGCCTGGTCGGGGGCCGGCAGCCAGCGGCTCGTCTTGCGATCGGGGTGCTCGGCCGCGAGCTTGGCGCAGCGCTCCTTTGCCTCGTTCTCGGTGATGGAAGGAGCGTAGAGCGATGGGCGCGGTTTGTCACCGCTCTCGCTGCAAGTTGGCGACCTTGCGGGACTGATGCGCAGCCCGAAAGGCCCCTGCCCCGCCTCGCCCTACCCGCAGTGCGCCAAGGAGTTGGCGTAGAAGCGCAGGTAGGCGGCCCAGTGGCGATCCCAGTAGGCGCTGTCGTGTTCGCCGGGCCAGGTGTGGGCGCTGAGCTCGACGCCGTCGGCGCGCAGCGCGTCGACGAAGCCTTCGTCGTAGACACGGAACGGATCGGAGCTGCCGTAGTCGTTCCAGACCCTGATGCCCGCAAAGGCACCGGGGTCCCCCTCCGCCATGCCGACGACGTCGTTGCGGGCGAAGTCGCGCGCATCGTCGAATGCGCCGAGGCTGTTTCCCCGCCCTCGAACCAGAGCGCGGGGAGTGGCCGCCGACCGCGCAGAAGCGGCCCGGATGCAGGAGCGCCAGGTCGTAGGCGCCGAAGCCGCCCATCGAGATGCCGCCGATCGCCAGCCGGTGCGGGTCGATCCCGAAGCGGTGGCTCACCGCCGGGATCACTTCGCGCATCACGTAGCGTCCCCAATCGCCTTCGGCACGATCGTGCCAGTAGCCGTGGTCGCCGCCGTCGGGGAAGGCGATCACGGGCGCGCGCCGCCCGAGCTTCGCCAGGCCGCTGAACACGGCCTCGTCTTCGACGAAGGTCCCGTCGGAGCCGCCGCGTCCGTGGAGGAAGATCAGCAGTGGCCGCTTGCCCCGCTCGTCGGCGAGCTGACGCGGCACGACCACGTTGACGCCGAGGCCATCGCCGACCGCCCGGCTGTGGATCGTCAGGTGGACGATCCTGGCGCTGTATCGGTCCACGGGAGCGAACATGGTTGCGGCGAGGACGAGGTAGATGGCGGCGATGGCGAACACGGTCAGGATGACGAGGGCCGTCCCCCGGCGGCGCCGGATCCGGCGTCGCGGGGGACGGCGTGAGCGCTTCATTCGCCGCCAGGTTAGTGTCGCGGGCATGAGCGAGGCTGGATCAACGTCGCCGACTTCGAGCGGATCGCCTCGGAGAAGCTCGATGCGGGTTCGCTCGGGTACTTCGCAGGGGGAGCCGGCGACGAGCTGACCTTGCGGGAGAACGTCGAGGCCTGGCGTCGCTGGCGGTTTCGGCCCCGGGTCCTGGTCGACGTCTCCGAGGTGACGAGTGCTGCCGAGGTGCTGGGCGGGCCGGTCTCGATGCCGGTATTGGTCGCCCCGGTCGCCTACCAGCGCCTCGCTCGACCCCGAGGGCGAGGTCGCGATGGCGCGCGCGCCGCCGATGCGGGGACGGTGATGTGCCTTTCGACCCTCGCCACTACGACGCCGAGCGAGCTGGCGGCGGCGGCGTTTCCGGGCCGCCGCTGGTTCCAGCTCTACTGCTTCAAGGACGAGGAGATCACCAGAGCCCTGGTCGACGAGGCGATCGAGTCCGGGTTCGAGGCGATCGTCGTCACCGTCGACGCGCCCCCGGGTGGCAACCGCGAGCGGGACCTTCGCACCGGCTTCCGAGGCTGCCCGAGGGGCTCGGCGTCCCCAGTGTTGCGGCGGCGCTGGGGGGCGAGCGCGCGGTCACGATCGAGGAAACCTTCCGGCTGATGGACCGGGGGCTCAGCTGGTCCGACATCGAAGACCTCGCTTCCGAATGCAGCGTGCCGGTGCTGGTCAAGGGCGTGCTGACCCCCGAGGACGCGGTGCTGGCGGCGGAGAACGGCGTCGCCGGGATCATCGTCTCCAACCACGGCGGTCGTCAGCTCGACCGCTCTCTCGCGACCGGCGACGCCCTGCCGGAGATCGTCGACGCGGTGGCCGGCCCGCGCCACCCTGCTCGCCGACGGCGGTATCCGCCGCGGGGTCGACGTCGCGATCGCGCTGGCTTTGGGCGCCGACGCCGTGCTGGTCGGCCGGCCGGCCCTATGGGGGCTCGCTGCGGGCGGGGAGGCGGGTGCGAGGCGGGTGCTGGAGCTGCTCGGGGCAGAGTTCGAGCTCGCGCTGGCGCTCTGTGGCTGCACCTCAGCGGCGGAGCTGAGCCGGGCCCATGTGCAGTGGGCACCGGCGACGTCCGTATATTCGGTCTAGTGACCCGTTCCTGCAGCTTCTAGATGGCCCAGCGCATTCCCAGAGACGAGTCGCTGAGCCGCGTCCACGGCGTCGGAGCCCTGTTCTCCGCCGCCTACGGAAACGTCGGCTCCTCGATCTACTACGCCCTCGGCGTCACCGCGGCGTTCGCCCTCGGCCTGACCCCGGTGGCCTTCGTCATCTCGGGCCTGATCTTCGCCGCCACTGCCGCCACCTACGCCGAGGCGACGGTGATGTTCCCCGAGGCCGGTGGCTCCTCCAGCTTCGCCCGCCACGCCTTCAACGAGCTGGTCAGCTTCATCGCCGCCTGGGGGCAGATGCTCAACTACACGATCACGGTCGCGATCTCGGCCTTCTTCGTCCCCCATTACCTGGCGGTCTTCTGGCCCTGGCTCGGCCACGGGCCCGGCGACATAGTCGGTGGCGCGGCGCTGATCGTCGGCCTCGCGCTGATCAACATCCGCGGCACCGAAGAGTCGGCAAAACTGAACCTGATCCTCGCGATCGCCGACCTCGCCACCCAGGTCGTGCTGGTCGGGATCGGCCTGGTGCTGGTCTTCAGCCCGCAGGTGCTTGTCGACAACATCCACCTCGGCGTCGCCCCCACCTGGAGCGACTTCGCGCTCGGGATCGCCGTCGGGATGATCGCCTACACCGGGATCGAGACGATCTCCAACATGGCCGAGGAGGCCAAGGACGCCGCCCGCACGATCCCCCGCAGCGTCGGCTTCACCGTCGTCGCCGTGCTCGGGCTCTACCTGCTGATCCCGATCGTGGCGCTCTCGGCGATGCCGGTGACCCAGAACGCCTCCGGGCACTTCACCACGGCGCTCGGCACCACCTTCGCCGACGACCCGATCCTCGGCATCGTCGAGAACCTCGGCCTCTCCTCCGGCCCGACCGAAATCCTCCGCTATTACGTCGGCGTCCTCGCCGCGGTGATCCTGCTGATCGCCACCAACGCGGGCTTGATCGGCGTCTCCCGCCTCACCTACTCGATGGGGCAGCACCGCCAGCTTCCGGAGGGGCTGCGCCAGGTCCACCCCAAATACCGCACCCCCTACATCGCGATCGCGATCTTCGCCGCGATCGCGATCGTGACGCTGCTGCCCGGCCAGACCGACTTCCTGGCGACGATGTACTCCTTCGGTGCGATGCTCTCGTTCACGATCGCCCACGTCGCGGTGATCCAGCTGCGCCGAAACAACGCCGATGTCGAGCGCACCTGGACGCCCCCGTTCAACATCCGCGCCTTCGGCGTCCGGGTGCCGATCACCGCGGTGCTCGGCGGCCTCGGCACCTTCGCCGCCTGGATCGTGGTGATGGCGCTGAACCCGCGCACCCTCTTCGTCGGCACCGCCTGGATGGTGCTCGGCGTCGCCGTCTACGTCCTCTACCGCCGTAACCAGAAGCTGCCGCTGACCGAGACGGTCAAGGTGGTGCTGCCGGAGCCGCTCGGGGTCGAGGAGGTCGAGTACCGGAGCGTCCTGGTCGCCTTCGAGGACGACGAAGCCTTCTCCCCGGAGATGGTCGCGACCGCGACCAAGCTGGCCTCCAAGCGGCGGCGCGGCATCCACGTCCACTCGATGCTGACCGTCCCCACGCACCTGCCCCTCAACGCCGAGATGCCCGATCAGGAAGCCGACGCGCAGCGCAAGATCGAGGAGGCGAAGCTGATCGGCGGCCAGCGCGTCACCGGCCACGTCGCCCGCGTCCGGCCGGGCCAGGCGGGCTATTCGGTCGCGCAGGAGGCGAAGCTGATCAAGGCCGAGGCGATCGTCGTCGGGCTTCGCTATCGCGGCGGCGTGCCGCTCTACGACAAGACCCTGCAGACGGTGCTCGGAGAGCGCCCGTGCCGGGTCATCGTCGTCTCCGACCCCCACGACAAGCCGGCGGTGCCCACGCGCGCCCTGGCCGAGGTCTCGAAATGACAGGAAATCGCGCCTACAGGGGCGCCGTCCGGGGGTTCTCGGTGGTCTTCGTGGCGGTGGGGCTGGTGCTGCTGGGGGTGACGCTCGCCAACGGGGGTGGGCCGGCCTCGGTCGGGGTCCTGATGGGCGTCGCCTTCGTAGCGGTCGGCGTCGGTCGGCTCTGGGTCTCCTCGCGGATGGGTCAGTGAGCGAGCAGGGCGGGGCGCCGCCGCCCGCGCAGCCGGGGCGGGAGGGGGAGCCGATCCTGGTCCGAGGGCTCGGCGTTCCCTGGCTGTTCGCGGCGGCCTACTCGGCGGTCAGCTTCTCGATCTACTTCGCCCTCGGCGTGGTCGCCGACCGCGGCCTCGGGCTGACGCCGCTGATCTTCCTCGCCTCGGGCCTGCTCTTCGGCCTGACCACGCTCAGCTACGTCGAGGGCGGGGCGATGTTCCGCGAGCGCGGTGGTTCCTCGACCTTCGCCCGCCACGCCTTCAACGAGCTGATCGCCTTCATCGCCGGCTGGGCGATCCTGATCGACTACCTGATCGTCATCGCCCTGGCGGCGCTCTCGGTGCCCCACTACCTGGAGCCGATCTCGAGCAGCTTCGCCAAGCCCGGCTGGGAGATCGGCCTGGCCGGCGTGGTCATCGTCGCCGTTTGCCTGCTCAACATCTTCAACCTGACCGGGCGCGAGCGGGGACGCTCGCTGGCCCTGCTGGCTCTCGCCGACCTCGGGCTGCAGCTGGCGGTGATCGTGGTCGGCCTGCTTGTCGTCATGCATCCAGAGCGTCTGACCGAACACCTCAACCTCTTCAGCGACCCCAGCTTCAAGGACATCGTCTACGCCGCCGTGGTCGCGATGCTCGCCTATGCCGGGATCGAGGCGGCCTCCGACCTCGCACCCGACATCGAAGTCAGCGGTCGCGATCTCAGACGGGTGGCCTCTCTGGGCGCCGTCGCGGTCCCTCTCGTCTACGCCGGGATGGCGGCGATCGCGCTGATGGCGGTCCCGGTCGTCGCCGGGCCGCACGGCCCCCAAACCGCGCTGGGCGGCCAGTTCGTCGAGGAGCCGGTGCTGGGTGTCGTCTCCGCCTTCCATCCCGGCTGGGTCGCGGACACGATGCGCTGGATGGTGGCGCTGATCGCCGCCCCCGTCCTCTTCTGGGCGGCCAACACGTCGATGCTCGGGGTCTCGCGCCACATCTACACGCTGGCGATCAACCGCCAGATCCCGAGCTGGCTCGGCAAGCTGGAGAAGCGCACGGCGACGCCGTACGTGGCGATCACGATCTGCGGGGTCATCGCCCTGGGCCTCGTGATCCCGACCAACGTCAAGCTGCTGGCGAGCATCTACGCATTCGGGGCGACCCTGGCGATCACCATCGCCCACCTCTCGATCATCCGTCTGCGCGTACGCGCTCCCGACAAGCCGCGGCCGTTCCGGATCCCGGTTGGGGTCCCCTGGGGAGCCGCGGAGCTGCCGCTGCCCGCGATCGTCGCCGCGATCATCAGCGCGCTCGCCTTCCTCAGCGTCCTCGCGTACCACTCCACCGCCCGCTTCGTCGGCCTCGGCTGGATGGCTTTCGGCCTCACCTTCTACGTCGTCTACCGCAAGGTCTTCGAGGGGACGACCCTGACCAAGCGGGTCTCCGTTCCCGAGCACGCGCTCACCAAGCAGATGCCGCAGGTCGAATTCCGCAACATCCTCGTGCCGGTCTTCGGCACCAAGTTCGACGACGACATCGTCGCCACCGCTGGGCGCCTGGCGGCGGCCGAGCAGGAGGAGTCGGACGGCGGCGCTGGCGAGGCCCGCCTCGACGTCGTCTACGTGATCGAGGTGCCGCTGACCCTGCCCCTCGACGCGCAGCTACCCCGCGAGCGCGAGGACGAGGCCCGGCGAGCGCTGGAGCGGGCACGCGAGGTCGGCGAGGAGTATGAGGACGTCGACGTCACCACCAAGGTGATCCGCGCCCGCAAGGTCGGGGCGGGAATCCTCGAGGCGGCGCGGCTCAGCGGCGCCGAGGCGATCGTGATCGGCGGCGAGCCGCCGACGAAGATCCGCGGCGGCGCGATGATCGGCGGGATCGGCGCCGCCAAGCCGGAGGAGATCGGGGCAGCCACCGAGTACGTGCTGAAAAAAGCCCCCTGTCGTGTCCTCCTCACCGCGCCGCCCGAACCCGAGTAGCGCCTCCCATCTAGTATCAGGGCCATGTTCATCCTGATCGTCGGCTGCGGCCGAGTCGGCTCATCTGTGGCGCGGGCGATGCTTCGCGAGGGCCACGAGATTTCGTGCCTCGACGAGGACCCCGAGTCCCATGCCCGCCTCGAGGTGGGCCTGGAGAAGAGTTGGGAGGACCTCGGAGGCCAGTTCACGGTCGGGGCCGGCCTCGAGGCCGAGGCGCTCGTCGCCGCGGGCATCGAGCACGCCGACGTCTTCATCGCATCGACCGACGGCGACAACACCAACATCATCATTGCCCAGATCGCCCAGCGTCGCTACAGCGTCCCCACCGTGATCGCCCGGGTGCTCGATCCGCTGCGGGCCGAGTGGTACCAGCGGCAGGGGCTGCACACGGTCTGCCCGACGAGGGTCGCGATCGACATGCTCGAGACCGCGGTCCGCGATTCCACCGGCCGCGGCGGGGCTCCGGGTAGCAACGCGGAAGCCGCGTAGAGAGCGAGGTCCGAAGCCGCATGTACATCATCGTCGTCGGAGCGGGCAAGGTCGGGTGGAACCTCGCCCGGGAGCTCCTGGAGAAGGACCACGAGGTGACGCTGATCGAGAGCGACCGGCGCCGCTACCTGACGGTCGAGCAGGAGCTCGAGCACAACGTCTCCTACGGCGACGCCTCGGAGCTGTGGGTCCTCGAGCGGGCCGGCGTCCAGCGCGCCGATATGGTCATCGCCGTCACCGGCGACGACGAGGACAACATGCTGATCTGCCAGGTGGCGCGGGAGAAGTATTTGGTGGACCAGATCATCGCCCGGGTCAACAACCCGCGCAATCGCCAGCATTTCGACCTCCTGGGCATCAGGCCCTCCGTCTCCGCGACCGACCTGATCCTGCGCCTGCTCGAGCACGAGGTGCCGGAGTACGGGCTGGTCCACCTGCTCGACCTCCAGGAGGAGCAGCTGGAGATCATCGAGATGCTGCTCGGCAAGGATTCCGGCGTCACCGGGCGCCGGGTGGGGGACCTGCGGATGCCAGAGGGCAGCCTGCTGATCTCGGTCCTGCGGTCGGGCAAGGGCTTCGTCCCCAGCGCCGAGACCGTGCTCGAGGAGGGCGACGAGGTGCTCGCGGTGCTGGACCCGGGCAAGGAGGACGACCTGAAGACGCTCTTCGGACCCGAAGGGGACGGCAGCGGTCGTGGCTGACCGCGAGGTCGACTTCCTCCTAATAGGCGGCGGCATGGCCTCCGCCCATTGCGCGGCGGAGCTGCGAAAGCGCGGCGCCGCAGGCTCGATCCTGCTGGTGGGAAGAGAGCCCGAGCCACCCTACGAACGCCCACCGATCTCCAAGGAGTACCTGCGGGGCGACGCCGAGCGAGCCGATGCCTACGTCAACCCGGCCTCCTGGTATGAGGAGAACGGAGTCGAGCTGCTGACCGGGCGCAACGTCATGTCGCTCGACCCCGAGGCGCGGACGGCGAAGGTTCAGGGTGGGGAGGAGGTGGCTTTCGGCAAGGCCCTGATCGCCACCGGGGCGATGGTCAACATCCTTCGGGTCGAGGGTGCCGAGAACGAGGGCATCCATTACCTGCGGGCCTTCGGCAACGCCGACGCGATCCGCGCCGACGCCGAGGCGGCCGACCACGTCGTCCTGATCGGCGGCAGCTACATCGGCACCGAGGTCGCCGCCTCGCTGACCGCGCGCGGCACCAGATGCTCGATCGTGGCGATGGAGGACGTAGCCCTCTCACGGACCTTCGGCGAGGACGCCGGCCGCTGGTTCCAGGAGCAGATCGAAGCGAGGGGCGTCTCCTTCCACGGCGGCGAGGAGCTGGAGGCCTTCGAGGGCGACGGACGGGTGCGGGCCATAGTGACGAAGAGCGGGCTCAGCATCGAGTGCGACACGGTCGTGGTCGGTGCCGGGGTCAGGCCCGACGCCATGCTGGCCCAGCGGGCCGGCCTGGCCGTGGACGACGGCGTCCTTTGCGACTCGAAGCTGCAGAGTTCGGTCGAGGGCATCTACGCCGCCGGGGACTGCTGCTCCTACGACAGCGTCGTCCACGGGCGGCGGTTGCGGGTCGAGCACTGGGACGTTGCGATGCAGCAGGGCATTCACGTCGCGGGCAACATGCTCGGCGACGACCGCGACTACGACGTCGTTCCCTACTTCTTCAGCGATCTCGCGGACTGGGCAAGCCTCGAGTACGTCGGCCCGGCGCGGGACTGGGAGGAGGAGATCTGGCGCGGTGACCGCGACCGGGGCGAGTTCTCGGTCTGGTACCTGAAGGGCGGCCGGGTCGCCGGCGCGCTCAGCGTCGGACGCTCCGAGGACCTCGCCGAAGCACGGCGGATGCTCGCCGACGGGGTCGACGTCTCCGCCTCCCGGGAGCAGATCGCCGACGCCGGTAGCGATCTCTCGTCGGTATCCTGATTCAGGGCTTTGCGGCCTGGTGTAATGGCAGCACGCCTCGCTCTGGACGAGGTAGTCGGGGTTCGAGTCCCTGGGCCGCAGCTGATAACCACCTGCAAATGCGTCGAATCGCTCTGCTAGCGTCGCCCCGATGAGACTTCTCAGGTACCTGACTATCGCCCTCCCCCTGACCGCGCTGGCGGCGCTGGTCGTCTCCGGCTGCGGTGGCGGCGGCTCGACCGAATCGACGGCCAAGGAAACGACCCAGGCGACGCCGACCCTGAGCAAGGCGGAGCTGATCTCCCAGGGCGACGCGATCTGCGCCGAGGTGAACCTGGCGGTCGGCTCGGTGGCGTCCTCGGCGGCGGAAACCTCGACCCAGATAACCCAGGTCGCCACCCTCTACACGGGGATGGTCGAACGTCTCAAGCGTCTCGGCACCCCGGAAGACGCGACCGGCTACTCGGAATTCATCGCCGCCGCCGAGGAGCTGGCGAAGGTGGAGGGCGAAGTCAAGCTCGCCGCCGAGCGCGAAGACACGGTCGCCATCGGCGAAGCTGCGACCAAGGCCGCTCCGGCGCTCGAAGAATTCGAGGCGCAGGCGGGGGTCTACGGCTTCGAAGACTGCAGCAAGGGTCCCAGCACCCCGACGAGCGCCCCCGGCGCCACCTCCGGCTCGACTCCCGAAGCCGAAGAAGAAGGCGGCGTGGAAGTGGCGCCCGAAGAATTCGCAGAACCCGAAGCCGAAGAAGTCGCGCCCGAAGAAGTGGCCCCGGAAACCGGAGGCGCCGGTGGCGGCACCGAAGAAGTCGCCCCCGAAGGCGGCGGCGAATCCGGTGGCAGCTCCGGCGGCGTCGGCCCGGGTTAGGCGGCCGAGGACTCGGCCCAGGCCCCGTAGAGGCGCGAGTAGGGGCCGCCGGCGGCGATCAGCTCCTCGTGGCTGCCCTGCTCGGCGATTCGGCCCCCTTCGAGGACGACGATCTTGCCGGCGCGGCGGATCGTCGAGAGGCGGTGGGCGATGACGATCGCGGTGCGGCCCCGCAGCAGGCGCTCGAGGCCCTGCTCGATCGTTCTCTCGGTGCGGACGTCGACGTTGGAGGTCGCCTCGTCGAGGATCAGGATCCGCGGCTCGGCGAGGAGGGCGCGGGCGAAGGCGACGAGCTGGCGCTGGCCGGCGGAGAGCTGGATGCCGCGCTCGCCGACCTGGGTCTCGAGGCCTTCCGGCAGGGCGGCGATGAAATCGGTCGCGCCGACGGTCGCCACCGCTGATTCGATCTCCTCCAAACCCGCCTCAGGGCGACCGAAGGCGACGTTCTCGCGGATGCTGCCGGAGAAGAGGAAGCCCTCCTGGGGGACGATCCCGAGCTGGCGCCGCAGGGCCCGCTGCCGGACGCCCCGCAGGTCGTGCCCGTCGACCATCACCCGGCCCAGCTGGGGATCGTAGAAGCGGGCGACCAGCTTGGCAAAGGTGGACTTGCCGGCGCCCGTCGCGCCGACGAGGGCAAGCGTCTGTCCCGGCGGGACGTGGAGGTCGACGCCCTTCAGCGCCCAGGAGTCCTCGGAGGGCTCGGCGTCGTCGCTGTATGAGAACCAGACGCCGTCGAGCTCGATCTCCCCGCTCAGCGTCCCCGGGTCGATCGCATCGGGGGCGTCGACCATGTCGGGCGCGGTGTCGAGCAGGTCGAAGATCTTGTCCAGGGCCGCCATTCCCTGCTGGTAGGTCGTGTACAGCTGGGAGAGCTGCTGGATCGGTTCGAAGAAGGTCGTGAGGTAGCCGACGAAGGCGACGATGACGCCGATCTGGATCGCGCCGTCGATCGCCTGCGAGCCGCCGTAGACGAGGATCACGGCGGTCGCCAGGGCGGCCAGCAGTTCCACCGCCGGGAAGTAGGAGGCGTTGAGGTAGACCGTCTTCATGTTGGTCGCCCGGTTTTCCTCGTTGAGCTCGGTCATCGCGTCCACGTGGCGCGGCTCCTGGCCGAAGCTGCGCACGACCCGCACGCCGCTGAGGCTCTCCTGCAGGTAGGCGGTGATCGCCGCGATTCGCTCCCGCGTCGCTCGGTAGGTGCCCTGGGAGACGATCCGGAAGACGACGCTGGCGATCGCCAGGAGGGGAAAGGTGAGGAAGGTGACGAGCGCCAGCTGCACGTCGAGCACCAGCAGGATCACGACCACGCCGACCAGGGTCAGGGTACTCGAGAACATCGTCACGACGCCGTCGGTGACGAGCTGGTTGAGGGCCTCGATGTCGTTGGTCATGCGCGAGATCAGCACCCCGGGGCTGCGCTTGGTGAAGAAGCCGATCGACATCGACTGGAGGTGGGCGAAGACCCGCTGGCGCAGGTCCTGCAGCACCCGCGTCCCGACCCAGCCGACCATGTAGGTCTGCAGGTAGGTGGCGGCGGCGTAGACGACGGCGACGGCGAGGAAGGCGACGACGATCAGGTCGAGGGCGGAGACGTCGCCGGTCTGGATCCCCGAGTCGATCGCCCGGCCGGCCAGGTAGGGAGGCGCCAGCCCGGCCGCGGTGGCCAGCAGCAGGCCGGCGAACATCAAGGCCACGCGGCCACGGTAGGGCCGCAGCTGCCCGACCAGCCAGCGGACCTTGCGGCCGCGCTGGTCGTTGCCGCGGATCAGCTGCCAGACCGCGCCGAAGAGTCGGAACATGTCCCTCACAGCCGCGCCATCTCCTCTCGCTCTTCGAGGTCCCGCTGCAGGTAGACGCTGTCGGCGAGGCCGTGCTCGGCGATCTCGCGATAGAAGCCGCAGCCCTCCAACAGCTGCTCGTGGGTGCCGCGGTCGACGATCCTGCCGTTGTCGACGACGACGATCTCGTCCGCCAGCGAGACGGTCGAGAGCCGGTGGGCGATGATGAACGTCGTCCGCCCCGCCATCGCCTCGCGCAGGCCGGATTTGATCGCCGCCTCGGTGGTCGCGTCGACCGAGGAGGTGGCGTCGTCGAGGATCAGGATCCGCGGATCGGCCAGCAGCGCGCGGGCGATCGCGATGCGCTGGCGCTGGCCGCCGGAGAGGGTCAGGCCGCGCTCGCCGACACGGGAGTCGTAGCCGTCGGGCAGCTCGCGGATGAAGCCGTCGGCCTGGGCCCGCCGGGCGGCGGCTTCGATCTCCTCCATCGTCGCCTCGGGACGGGCGTAGCCGATGTTCTCGGCGACGCTGGCGGTGAAGAGGAAGCTGTCGTCGGCGACGAAGGCGATCTCCGAGCGCAGCGAGGCGACCTCGACCTCGCGCACGTCGACGCCGTCGACCAGGACCGAGCCCTCGTCGGGGTCATACAGGCGCGCGATCAGCGCCACCAGGCTCGTCTTGCCCGATCCGGAGGGTCCGACCAGCGCCACGATCCGTCCCCCCTCGACCTCGAGATCGACGTCGGTCAGGGCCGGGACGGCTTCGCGCCGCTCGGGGTCCGGCGCGACCGCGCCCTCGTAGCGCAGCGTCACGCCCCGCAGCTCCACGCGCCCACCGCCGGCAGGCAGCGGCGGCGCCTCGGGCGGGCTCTCGATGCGCGGCTCGCGGTCGAGGATTTCGAACAGCCGGTTGCCGGAGGCGACCGCGCGCTGGGCCATGCCCATCGCCACCCCCAGCATGCGCATCGGTCCGGCCAGCATCACCAGATAGGTGTAGAAGGCTGTGAAGTCGCCGAGGCTGAGGTTGCCGGCAATCACCTCGCGGCCACCGATCAGCAGTACCAGGGCGATGCCGATCTGCGGCAGCAGCCCGATCAGCGGCGAGAAGAACGCCTGCAGCCGGGTCGAGTAGATGCTCTGGTCGAAGACGCGGGAGACGGCTCGGCTGAAGCGGTGCAGCTGGTACTCCTCGCGGGCAAAGGCCTTGACGATGCGGATCCCGGAGACGTTCTCCTCCGCCTCTGCGGTCAGCTCGGCGATCCGCTGCTGGACCTCCTGCAGGGCCGGCCGCGAGACGCGGTTGTAGCGTGATGCGGTGAAGACGACCAGCGGCGCCGGGGCGAGGGCGATCAGCGCCAGCCACGGCTTGATCGCGAACATCACCGCGCTGGCAAGGGCGATCGTCAGCAGGTTCTGGGTGATGAAGATCAGGCCGTAGCCGAGGAAGAAGCGAATCGACTGCAGGTCGACCGTCGCCCGCGACATCAGCTGACCGGTCTGCTGGGAGTCGAAGAAGCCCAGCTCGAGCCGCTGCAGGTGGGCGTAGAAGAGCTGGCGCAGGTCGAATTCGACGGCGAGGGAGACCTTGCCGGCGACCAGGCGACGCACCACGGTCAGGCCCAGGCGCAGGATCGCCGCCCCGAGGATCGCCAGCGCCAGCGGCAGCAGGTCGGGCTTGTCGTGGCTCTCGATCGCGTTGATCGCGCGCCCGATCAACCACGGGATCAGCACCGTCATTCCCATCGCGGCCCAGGCGAACGCCAGCGATCCCCAGAGCTGGAGGCGGTAGGGACGGAGAAATCCCATCAGTCGGCGGTACGTGCGCATCCAGCCGACTATACAAAGTGAAGTATTGGTCCCCCAACTGGCTGGCGGGCGCCCGCGCCCGGGGCTAGCGGAGCCTGGCGGCGGCCTTGGCGCTGGGGACCTTGCCCTCCGGGCATGGTTTCGGCCCGTGCCCGGGGCGGGGGAGGATCTGGAAGTTGGTGACGGCGTGGAACGGCGTCGTCGCGCCGCTGTTCTGGGCGAGGTTGACGATCAGCCGGTAGAAGCCCGGCTTCAGTCCGTGGTAGAAGATCTCCGGCCGGGTCGCGGGCGAGTAGCCGCCGGCGGTGCCGATCCGCTCCGCCAGCACCCCGTTGGGACCCGAGTAGCGCGGGTAGTCGAAGGAGGCGCCGACCAGGCGCCCGTTGCCGAGAGGGCTGTTGATCGCGTTCTGCAACTTGACCGGGTCGACGCAGTCGGGGACGCGGTGGAGGCTGAAGCGGATGCTGCCCTCGCCCAGCTGCGGCTCGCCGCCGAAGAGGCGCGGGGCAAGGCGGAAGTTCTCGACCGTCGCCTTGACCACGACCGCGTGGCTGGTCTGCCGCGCCCCGTTGCGGGGAGAGACGATTGCTACCGTCGGCTGGCCGGGGACCGCAGCCGCACTTGCTTCGGCGTGTTTGGTGTCGGCACCACCGCCGAAGATCAGGGCCAGGGCCAGCGCGACCGCGGTCGCGGCCAGCGCCGCCAGGGTTGCTCTTCGGGCCCGCATCGGAGCGGAACATTACGCGTAACCTCGAGATCTCAAGCCCACGAGCCGCCGCGACGATCATCGTCGCGTTCCTGTGCATCGCCGGACTGGCTCCGGGTGCCGCCGAGGCCGGTTACGCCAGTCACGTCAACCCCTTCGCCGGCACCCGGCCCGGCCCGAAGAGCTTCGGCGGCGGGCACAACTTCCCCGGCGCGGCGGTGCCGTTCGGGATGGTCCAGTGGAGCCCCGACACGACCCCCGTGGCGCCGCATTCGGGTGGATATGACCATCGCGACGACCACGTCTCCGGCTTCAGCCTGACCCACCTCAGCGGCGCCGGCTGCTCCCTCTACGGCGACTTCCCCTTCCTGCCGACGACCGAGCCGCTGGAAGCGTCCCCCGCCGGCGTCGGTGGCAGCCTCGACGGCAGTCTCCAACCCGGCTTCTCCCATGCTGCCGAGACGGCCCGGCCCGGTTACTACTCGGTCCGCCTCAACCCGGTCGACGGCGGCGCCATCGATGCCGAGCTGACGGCGACTACCCGGACCGGCCTCGCCCGCTTCACCTTTCCCGCGAACCCGCACGCCAGCGTCCTCATCAACGCCGGCGGCAGCGCCGTGCCCGACGACTTCGCCGAAGTTCAAATCGATCCGGCGGCGCGGGAAATCTCGGGCACGGCCTCCAGTGGCCTCTTCTGCGGCCAGCGACCGCGGTACCGGGTCTACTTCGCCGCTGTCTTCAACCGTCGCTTCGCCGCCTACGGCACCTGGCGGCGGTCCCAGCTCGATCCCGGCTCGACCTCCTCCAGCGACAGCCAGACACCGGCCGCCGACCCGGCGACGAGCGCCGCGGCCGGCGCCTACGCGACCTTCGACACCGAAGGCGACAAGGTGGTGCTGGCGCGGGTCGGCGTCTCCTTCGTCAGCGTCGAAGACGCCCGCGCCAACCTCGCAGCGGAAGATCCCGGCCTGGCTTTCGGAACGGTCGCCACCAAGGCTCGGGACAGCTGGAATGCCGCACTCGGGCGGATCCGGGTCAGCGGCGGAGCGGGCCGTCGCCTGGACACCTTCTACACGGCGCTCTACCACGCCTTCCTGGCGCCGCGGACTTTCAACGACGTCAACGGGGCCTACCCCGGCATGGACGGGGCGATCCACTACGCCCGCGGCCGCACCCAGTACGCGGACTTCTCGGGCTGGGACATCTACCGCACCGAGATACAGCTGCTCTCGATCCTGTCGCCGAACCGGGCGAGCGACATGATCCGCTCGCTGCTGGCGGACGCCAAGCAGAGCGGCTGCCTGCCGCGCTGGCCCTACGCCAATGGTCAGAGCATGGCGATGGTCGGCGACTCCGCCGATCCGATCATCGCCTCCGCGGCAGCGTTCGGCGCCGGCGGGTTCGACAGGAAGGCGGCGTTGGCGGCGATGGTGAAGGGGGCGACCGAACCCTGCCAGAGCCCCAACGGCGAATACCTGGAGCGGCAGGGGCTCGCTGCCTACCAGGCGCTCGGTTACGTCCCATTCGACCTCGATACCAACGTCCGCAACGCGAACTCGATCTACGGCAGCCCGGAAAGCGTATGGGGGTCTGCAGCGACCACCCTGGAGTACGCGATCGACGATTTCTCGATCGCCCAGCTCGCTGCCCGCTCGCTGCGAGACCGCGCGACCTACGGCGCCTTCATGCGCCGCTCGGCCGCCTGGCGCCGCCTCTACGACCCGGCCAGCGGGTTGATCGAGCCGCGCTACGCGAGCGGAGCCTTCCCGCTCCCCTACGACAACCTCAAGGGCGGAGGTTTCGTCGAGGGCGACTCCGCCCAGTACACCTGGTTGGTCCCGCAGGACCCCGGCGGCCTGATCCGCAGGATGGGCGGAAGCTCGAAGGCCGCCGCCCGGCTCGGCTATTTCCTGCGCGATCTGAACGGTGGACCGGGCGCCACCCACACCGACCACGCGCTGCTGGGCAACGAGCCGACACTGGAGACGCCCTGGCTCTACGACTGGATGGGCCGGCCCTACCGGACCCAGGAGGCGGTGCGGCGGGCGCTCACCCTCTACAGCGCCACACCCGACGGCTACCCCGGGAACGACGATCTCGGGACGCTGTCCGCCTGGTACGTGTTCAGCGCCCTCGGGCTTTACCCGGAGGTGCCGGGGGTGGGGGTGCTGGCGATCTCCAGCCCGCTCTTCCGGCGGGCCGAAATTCGCCTCCCGCACGGCCGTCGGGCGCTGATCACGACGGCGGGACCCGGGCTCTACGTCAGCTCGATGCGCTTCAACGGACGGCCTTATGGTCAACCGTGGACCACCTACTGTGCGCTCGCCCGCGGCGCCACCCTCGATTTCCGCCTGGGGCGGCGCCCAAGCCGTCGCTGGGGCGCCGGCGCGGCGGCTGTGCCACCATCGTTTGGGCCGCACCGGCGGATGCCCGGAAGCGCCTGCAGCCCCTGAGCGGCCCTACGCCAATTTATCCCTTCCTTAGCCCGCCTTGAGTGGCGGCTGAGGAGCCAGGCCGAACCTTCAATCTCGTGAACACTTCGGGGGCACTCGTTGCCACGGCCGACGAAGGCACCAAGGAGACGCGCGCGGCCGCCCCCGCCGCCGGCTCCGCAGTGCTCTGGATCCTGACCGGAGTCACCGCGGTCGGCATCGCGGTCCGCTTCACCAGCCTCGGGCTTCAGAGCTACCACCACGACGAGGTGATCACCGCGATGCGGGTCATCCCGGGCAGCTTCGTCCACATGCTGCATGCGGTCAAGGGGAGCGAGTCCAACCCGCCTCTCTACTACACGCTCGCCTGGGGCTGGGCGAAGGTATTCGGAACCAGCGAATTCGGGCTGCGCTCGCTATCGGCCCTGTTCGGAGCGGCGACCGTTCCGATCGGCTACCTGATCGGCAGGCAGCTGGCGAGCCGGCGGGCGGGGGTGATCCTGGCGGCGCTTGTCGCCGTCAACCCGATGCTGATCTGGTATTCGCAGGAGGCGCGCTCCTACTCGCTGCTGGTCTTCTTCGGGGCGCTCTCGATGCTGTTCTTCATCCGGGCCCTCCGCACCCGCGGCGGGCGCGACCTCACCCTCTGGACGCTCTTCTCCGCGCTTGCCCTGATGAGCCACTACTTCGCCGTCTTCGCGGTCGGGATCGAGGCGGTCTGGCTGCTGGCCGCGCTGCGCTCGCGCTGGCGAGCGGTGCTGCCGGCGATCTCCGGCGTCGTCGCGGTCGGGTTGGCGCTGCTGCCGCTGATCGCCGCCCAGGTCAACCCAACGCACATCGGCTGGATCGACCAGACGCCGCTCACCAGCAGGTTTTGGGAGACCGCGGTCAGCTTCCTCATCGGCGAAACCGGCCACGTCATAGCCGAGCCGCCGCGCGACCGCTACGCGCTGATCCCGATCGTCCTCTTCGGCGCTGCGCTGTTGCTCCTCGCGGTGCTGGGAGATCGCCGCGAGCGCCGCGGCGCCGGGATCGGCCTCTGCCTCGGCCTCGGCGTTGCCATCCTCGCCGCCGGCGCCGCGCTGCTCGGAAAGGACTACGTGGTCGAGCGCAACCTGCTGCCTGCACTGGTGCCCCTCGCCGCCGTCGCGGCGATCGGCTTTGGCCTCGGCGGCGCCCGGCGCCTCGGCCTGGTGCTGGCGGTCGCTCTGTGTGCCTACTGGTTGGCCTTCGACGTCTACGTGACCCAGACCCCGAACCTGCAGCGGCCCGACTACCGCGCCCTTACCAGGGAACTTGGTCGTCCCGTCCAGCGGCGGGCGATAGTCACCTGGAGGCTCGCCGCCGACCCGGTGCGTTGGTACCTTCGAGATCATGCGCTTCGGATGTACGGAGGGCAGCAACGGATAGGGGAGGTGGATGTGGTCAGCAAGCCGCTCGTGGCCGGACGTCCCGTTAACCTGCCCGCTTCGTTTCACCTGGTGCAACGGCTGCGACTCGATCGGCTCACCCTGAACCGCTACGTCTCGAGGTATCCAATGCCAATCTGGTTCCACACTCTCCGCGCACTGCCGACCGGTTTCGGTAGCGCCGCCGTGGTGCTGGACGGACCACGATGAGCGGCCCCAGCGAGCTCGCCGACCGGATCGGCGCCGCCGCCCGTCAGCCCGCCAACTGGGTGCAGCTGTTCAAGTTCGGCCTGGTCGGCGGGTCCGGCTACCTGATCAACCTCGGTGTCTTCGCCGTCCTCGTCGGGAACCTGGGCGTGCATCACGCCATCGCCGCTATCGGGGCCTTCTGCGTCGCGGTCACCAACAACTTCCTCTGGAACCGTTACTGGACCTTCGGGCCCGGCGACGGACTGGCCAGGTTCCAGGCGGCGCGCTTCTTCGCCGTCAGCCTCGCCTCGCTGGGCTTGAACCTGATCGTCCTCGAGGCGCTGGTGGCCTCCGCCACGGTGGGCGAATTGGCGGCGCAGGCGATCGCGGTGGCGGTCGCGATGCCGTTCAACTTCCTCGGCAACAAGCTCTGGACCTTCGCCTGAGCCGGCGTTCCGCGGGGCGCGACGGCTGACCCCTGGTTTCCGGTGAATGCCGCTGGGCGGACGGCTGACACCGCTGAGTTAGCCTTGAGCGTGAGATGAGCAAGCAGAAGCCAAGCTACGACGCGGCGAGGATCGAGTCGACCAGGCAGGCCGCCTGGGTCGAGCGAGGGGACTTCGAGGCGCCGCGGCCGGCCGACGGCCAGGCGCGCGTTTACGTGAAGCCCTCGAGCCCGTTCACCTCCGGGAATTTGCATATGGGCCACGTCCGCGACTACTCGATCGGCGACGCCTACGCGCGCTTCCGCCGCGGCCGCGGCGATGCCGTCCTCTTCGGCTTCGGTTTCGACGCCTTCGGGTTGCCGGCCGAGCTGGCCGCGATCGAGCGCCGGGAGCCGCCGGCCGAGTGGGTGGCCGCCTGCGGGGAGCGGATGCTCGGCCAGATGAAGCGGCTCGGCTTCTCCTTCGACTACGACCGCGTCTTCTACAGCTCCGACGAAGGGCAGTACCGCTGGTCGCAGTGGCTCTTCCTGACCCTGCTCGAGGCCGGCCTGATCTATCTCGACGACGCCACCGTCGACTGGTGCGACACCTGCCGCACCACGCTCGCCTCGATCCAGGTCGAGGACGGCCGCTGCTGGCGTTGCCACAACGAGGTGAGGCTGATCCGCCGGCCGACATGGTTCCTGCGGATCACCCCCTACCTCGAGGAGAACGACGCCAACACGGAGCGACTCGAGAACTGGGACGACCTCTCCCTCGCGACCCAGCGCTACATCCTCGGCCGCAGCGACGGAGTCGAGCTGGACGTGGAGAGCTCCGACGGTCGCAGCCTCACAGTCTTCAGCCCCCACCGCGACGCCCTGGGCCAGGCCCGATTCGTGCTGCTCTCCCCGCGCCATCCCGAGGTCGACGCCTGGGCGACCGGCGCGGCCGCGCGGGTGGAGCTGGAGCGGATGCGCTCGGGAGGCTGGGAGCGCAGCGCCCGCGACGCCCGCTTGGTCCCGATCGTCGACACCGAGTCCTCCGTCAACGGTCCCGACGGGATCGAGCTGCCGGTGTTCGTCTCGCCGCTGGTCGACGCCCGCTTCGGCCCGACCGCCGCCTTCGGCATCCCCGCGGTCGACGAGGCCGACGAGGACATCGCCGGCAGGATGGATCGCGTCCCCGCCTGGGAGAAGGCGCCCGGCGACGGCGAGGCGCCGGTGGCGGCGCGGCTCCCCGGTGCCCGCGAGGCGAAGCGCTACCGCGCCAACGACTTCTCGATCTCGCGCCAGCGCTCGTGGGGGACGCCGATCCCGATCGTCCACTGCGCCCCCTGTGGGCCGGTTCCCGTGCCCGAGGCCGAGCTGCCGGTGGTGCTGCCACGGGACATCGCGCCGACCGGCGAGGGCAACCCGCTCGCCGAGCGCCCCGACTTCGTCGACGTGGCCTGCCCGAAGTGCGGCGGGCCGGCCAAGCGCGAGACCGACACCCTCGACTGCCACTTCGACGCGCTCTGGCTGTGGGTCCCTGCCGCCGTCCCGCCCGAGGCCCGCGAGGAGCAGATGTTCAGCCACCCCGACCTGCGCGAGTGGCTGCCGGCCGAGCGCCTCGTCGCCGGCGGCGACAGTGGCGGCTTCGTCTTCGACCAGCGCATCGTCACCAAGGCGCTGCGCGACAATGGGCCGTTCGGCTTCCTCGAGGACGGAGAGCCCTTCGCCGGCTGCCTCTTCCACGAGATGGTGATCGCCGAGGGGCGGAAGATGAGCAAGCACCTCGGCAACGTCGTCGACCCCGACCAGCTGGTCGACCTGTACGGCGCGGATACGGTGCGGCTCGCGGTCCTCTACGCGGCGGGGCCGGCGAAGACGCTCAACTGGAGCGACGGCGCGCTGCGCTTCGCCAACCGCTTCCTGCGCAACCTCTGGACCTACTCGCAGGACCGCTTCGCCGTCCTCGAGGAGACTCCGCACGAGGTGGAGGCGGCCGTCGACACGGAGTTCATGCGCGACCGGCTGCGCAAATGGTGCGATAACGGGCTGACGCGCATCACCGCCGACGTCGAGGAGCTGCAGATGCACAAGGCGGTCCGCAACATCACCCGGCTCTTCGAGCGGATCCAGGACTTCGAGAAGCGGGTCGTGAAGCGGCGGGGACAGCTCGACCGCGCCGACGCCGAGGCCCAGGTGGCCGCGCTGGTGCTGCTGGCTCGGGTGCTGGTGCCGTTCGCACCGCACGCGGCGGAGGAGCTGCTGATCGACTCTGGAAAGGGAGACGAGCTCGACACGCTCGCCCCCTGGCCCGATTCCGCCGCGATCCCGGTCGCGGCGGAGAGCCCCGCCGCGACCCCCTGAGCGGCTGCCTAGGCAGGTCAGGGCAGGGGAGCCCGGCGAGCGCGCTCGAGCAGCGAGATCTCGGCCCGACCACGTCGGGGCGGGCTGCGGCTTCCGCTACCTTGCAGTCGAGAATGGCGCGCAGATCACCGGATAATTACGCAGAAAGCGTTGAGTGCTGGCAACCTATGTGTTATACCCGTGCGACCAATGGACGAGCGCCGATGACGCCTCGGGCCCCTGAGGCCCGGTCGGCGGCGGCAAAGGAGGAGTCATGAGCGACGCGGTCGATCCGCATCCGGGAGGCCCCGGCGGGCCACGAACCAGCTCCTGCGCCACCGAACTCGTCTGCCGTGATTGCGGTTACCGCACGCCCCTGCTCGACAGGGCCTTCAAGTGCCCGGCCTGTGGCGAGGGGCTCGACATCGACTACGACTACGAGCGGGCCGCGAGGCTGATCGCCGAGCGCGGCCTCGCCGAGCGCCCCCAGAACATCTGGCGCTTCGAGGAGCTGTTGCCGATCGTCTTACGTGGCGCCCAGGACAGGGTCGGGCAGTTCTCCGGCCGGACGCCGCTGATCCGCGCCGACCGGCTCGGCGCCGAGCTGGGCCTGAAGAACCTCTACCTCAAGGACGACTCGACCAACCGGCCGACCCTCTCCTACAAGGACCGGGTTGTCAGCATCGCGATCGCGCGGTTGCTCGAGCTGGGCAAGGACGAGGTCGGCTGCGTCTCGACCGGCAATGTCGGCACCGCGGTGGCGGCACTCGCCGCCAAGGCCGGCGCCAAGGCCTACATCTTCTATCCGGGCAACATGGAGAAGGGCAAGGCGAAGGCCTGCCGGGCGCTCGGCGCCCTGGTGTGCCAGCTCGACGGCAACTACGACCAGGCCAACCGCGCCTGCCGCGAGCTCTCTCTCGCCAGCGGCATCGAGTTCGCCAACATCACCCTGCGCCCGTTCTACGCCGAGGGAGCGAAGACGATGGCCTTCGAGGTCGTCGAGGAGCTCGGCTGGAACTCGCCCGACCACTTCGTGATCCCTGCCGCTGGCGGCACGCTCTCCTCCCGCGTGCACAAGGGACTGAACGAGCTGGAGACCGTGGGGCTGGCGGAGACTGCCGCGACCAAGATCAACATCGGCCAGGCCAGCGGCTGCGGGCCGATCGCGACCGCGATCCTCGAGGGCGGGGAGATCGAGCCCCAGACTCCGGACACCGCGGTGCACTCGCTGGCGATCGGCGCTCCCGGCGACGGCGGCCTCGTCGTCGACGCGGTGCGCTCCCGCAACGGATCGGCCGCACTGGCATCAGACTCCGAGGTCTTCGCCGCGATCGATCTGCTCGGCGCGACCGAGGGCATACTCACCGAGCCGGCCGGCGGCACCACGGTCGCCGCCACGGCGAGATTGGCCTCGGAAGGGAAGATCCGGCCGGAGGAGACCGTGGTCGCGGTGATCAGCGGCAACGGGCTGAAGACGCTCAGCGAGCATCCCGACAAGCCGTGGCCGGAAATGGTCGCCTGCAACGTCGAGACGATGGGGGAGCTGCTCAACGACTTCCGCCAGACGGCGGCGGCCGCGCTGCGCTGAGCGGATTTGGGCAGGCGGTGACCGGCGCGGGATTCCGGCGCGCGGCCGCCGCTGCGCGCAGCGCTGTCGCGGGGGAGATTGGAGCCGGCAACCACTAGCCTGTTCACATGAGCGATCCGCCCAGCGTCGAGGGCGTCAGCCACCGGCAGGTCCGGGCGCGGGGAATCGACTTCCACGTCGCCGAAGCCGGCTCCGGTGACGACGTCGTCCTCTGCCTGCACGGCTGGCCGCAGCACTGGTATGAGTGGCGCCACCTGATGCCGGCCCTGGCCGATCGCCACCGCGTCCTGGCGCTCGACCTGCGCGGCTTCGGCTGGTCCGACGCGCCTCGAGACGGCTACGAGAAGGAGGACATGGCGACCGACGTGCTCGCCGTCCTCGACGAACTCGGCCTCGAGCGGGTCAAGCTCGTCGGCCACGACTGGGGGGGCTGGATCGGCTTCCTGCTCTGCCTGCGGGCGCCGCGGCGCTTCGAGCGCTACCTGGCGCTGAACATCCTCACGCCCTGGCTGAACCTGCGAGCGGCCGCGCCCGAGGCCTGGCGCTTCTGGTACCAGTGGATGATCCTGGCGCCGGGGCTCGGCTACCGGCTGCATCGCGGCGGCGAGCTGGTGCCGAAGGTGCTGGTCGGCGGCTCCAGCGTGCGCGAGGCCTGGGACGAGAAGACGCTGCGCGCCTTTGCCGACAACCTCGCCGAGCCGGCGCGGGCGCGAGCGGCGGTGCAGATGTACCGGGTCTTCAACCTGCGGGAGGTGCTGCCGATCATCAGGGGCCGGTACGAGGGCCAGAGGCTGACCGTGCCGACGCGGCTCCTCTTCGGCGTCGATGACGCGGCGCTGCGGCCGCAGCTCCTAGCCGGCTACCAGCACCACGCCGACGACATGGAGGTCGAGCTGGTTCCCGGCTGCGGCCACTTCATCGCCGACGAGATGCCGGACCTGGTGGCGCAAAGGGCGCGGGAGTTCTTCGCGCCGGGTCAGGACTGGGCCCCCGTGAAGAAGGCGACGACGAGGCATTAGCGGGGGCGGCGGGTGGCTAGCTGCGGATCCTGGCCTCCTCGAGGTCGAGGTCACGCTCGATCTGGCGCATCGTCGCGTGGCGCAGGCGCTCTCCGCGTTGGAGGTCGAGCAGCATCTCCCTCTCGATCCCGATCAGCTCGCGCCGCAGCTCCCCGTAGTCGGTGATCCGCTGCTCGCGGGCGGCGCTCTCGGGGTTCTCGCCGCCGAGGACCGCCTGACACATCCGGAAGCGGCCCCTGTAGAGGTCCCGCAGCCGGTTCAGCTGAGACTCGGTCGCGCGCCGCTCCTCTTCGATCTCGTCGAGCCTGTCGAGAGCCGCCTGCGCCGCCTCCATCCGCGCCACGGCCTCTTCGTCGCTCCAGCGCCGGGGTTCCTCGAGCTTCAACCTGCGGATCACGAACGGAAGCGAGAGGCCCTGGCCGACCAGGGTGGCGAGGATCAGCGCGAAGGTGAGGAAGATGATCTGCGGGCGGTTGCCGACGTTGAGCGGGACCGCGAGCGCGGCGGCAAGGGAGACCGCGCCGCGCATCCCGCTCCAGCCGACCGCGAAGCGCTCTCCGAGCGTCTCGCCGGCGTCCGAGCGCATCGCGAAGACGAAGGCGAGGCGGGTGAGGATCGAGGCGGCCGCGATCGCCAGGATCGGGCCGATCAGCTCACCGACTCCGGATGAGCTGGCGTTGAGCGAGTCGACGACGCCCGGCAATTGCACGCCGAGGAGGACGAAGAGAGTCATCTCGAGGGCGAAGACAGAGACTTTCCAGAAGGCGACGCCGCTGAGGCGGGTGTCGGCGTCGAGCGCCCGCGGCGACTGGTAGCCGCCGTAGAGGCCGGCGACGACCGCGGCGAGGATGCCGGAGACCCCCGCCGCCTCGGCGCCGATGTAGGCGGCATAGGCGGTGAGAACGGTGAGGACGATGACCAGGCCGGTGTCGGTCTGGTGGCGAATCACCAGGATCGAGAGGGCGCCGACGGCGAGGCCGACGGCGATCCCGCCGGCGGAGACCGCGATGAATTCGAGCGCCGCGTCTCCGAGACTGAAGGCCCCGCCCGCCGCGACCCCGACCGCGATCCGGTAGACCACCAGAGCCGTGCCGTCGTTGATCATCGACTCGCCTTCGACCAGCAGCCGAACCCGCTCGGGTCCGCCGATGCGGCGGAAGATCGCGGTGGCGGCGACCGCGTCGGTGGGTGCGAGCACGGCGCCGAGCACCGCCGCCTCCGCCCAGCCGAGCCCCGGCGCCAGAGCGTGCGCAACCAGGGCGACGGCCGCGGCGCTGAGAAAGACGAGTCCGATCGAGAGCATCGCCAGCGGGCGCATCACCGCCCGCAGCTCCTGCGGCGAGGAGCGCCATCCCGCCGCGTACACCAGCGGCGGCAGGAAGACGAGGAAGATCACGTCGGGGTCGAGCTGGACCGTCGGCAGCCCCGGTATGAACGCGATCGTGAGCCCGCCGAGGACGAGGACGATCGGTGCCGGCACCTTGCCGAACTCGGCGACGCGGACCAGAAGCGCGGCGGCAAGCATCAGGATCAGAACGGACTCGACGTCGTGCACCAGCACATAACATCGCGTTCAGTGGACGAACGGCTCGCACCCCCGCTCGAGGACGTCGATCACGTTCGCGGCCAGGCCGGCGCTCCACTGGAGCTGGTCATGTTCGGCGACTTCCAGTGCCCATTCTGCCTCGGCGCCCAGTCGGTCCTGCGCCGGGTGCGCGAGCGCCTCGGCGAGCGGCTCCTCTTCGCCTTCCGCCACCTGCCGATCCCCGAGCGCCACCCGCTGGCGCCACTGGCGGCGGAGGCAAGTGAGGCGGCCGCGGCCCAGGACCGGTTCTGGGAGTACCACGACGCCCTCTTCCAGGCGCAGCCGAAGCTCTCTCGGCAGATCATGCTCGAGGTCGGCGGCGATCTCGGCCTCGACGCAGGGCGCATGGCCGCCGAGATCGACTCAGCACGCCACCGCGAGCGAATCGCCCGCGACATCGATTCCGCCGCGCGCAGTGGCGCCACCGGCACTCCCACCTTCTTCGTCAACGGCGCTCGCCTCTTCGGCGCCTACGACGCCTCCTCACTGGTCGAGGCGCTCGAGGCCCCGCCCGGCCTGGGTTGAGCGGCCTCATCCTGCGCGCCTCTCGAGCCAAGCCATCTGGCGCGGAGCCTGTGCTCTGCTGCGCTAGCTTGCGCCCGATGAGGGCAGTGGTCCAGCGCGTCAGCAAGGCGGCGGTCGACGTCGAGGGGGAGAGGGTCGCCCAGATCGGGCCGGGCCTCCTGGTGCTGCTCGGCGTCGGCCTGGGAGACGGGGCGCAGGACGCCGACCGCCTCGCCGACAAGGTGCGGGCGCTGCGTATCTTCGACGACCCCGACGGCAGGATGAACGAGCCGCTCGGGGAGCGCGAGGTGCTCTGCGTCAGCCAGTTCACCCTCTACGGCGACGCCAGCAGGGGGAACCGGCCGAGCTACACGGGGGCCGCCCGTCCCGAGCTGGCGGAGCCCCTCTACGACCGCTTCTGCGAGCGGCTCGGGGCCGCCAAGGGCGTCTTCGGCGCCTGCATGGGGGTCGCTCTGATCAACGACGGGCCGGTGACCCTGATGCTGGAGTCCTAGCCGGCGTGGCGGGCTCGGGGCCGGTTGGCGAGATCGAGGTCGAGGGCCGGCGCCTGGCCTGGCGCAAGGTCGGGCACGGACCGCGGCTGCTCCTGGTCAACGGCTACGCGGCGACGGGCGCGGACTGGGACCCGCGCTTCCTGGTGAACCTCGCCCGGTCCTTCGAGCTGATCTGTGCCGACAACCGCGGGGTGGGAGCCTCGGAGCTGGGCGATGCCGAGCTCACCGTCGACGGCATGGCCGCCGACCTCGAAGCCCTGCTCGATGCGCTGGAGATCGAGCGCGCTCCCGTGGTCGGCTGGTCGATGGGGGGCTTCGTCGTCCAGCGGCTCGCGGAGCGATCGCCCCGGCGTCCCGGCTGATCTCGCTTCTCTTTCCGTCCGAGGAGGCGGTGGCGGGGAATCGTGAGTTCGGCGATCTGGTGGCGGCCGCGCGGGCCGGGCTCGCACCCGAGG
The DNA here is from genome assembly GCA_046330295.1 of Solirubrobacterales bacterium. GTDB lineage: Bacteria > Actinomycetota > Thermoleophilia > Solirubrobacterales > 70-9 > VAYN01. The sequence goes on from JAXLTB010000005.1 coordinate 110,295, forward strand.
CGCTGAGAGCACAGGAGGCCGCGATGGAGGGCTGGCACCTCAAAGAGCGCGCGACGGCCGGCGGGCTGGCTTGCCTACCCCGTGACCTTGCTCAGCTGAGCGTCAGGCGCTTGTACTGGAGGTCGAGGTAGACGAACGAGTCGACCTCTGCGACGAGCTCGGACGCGCGGATCGCGTCGAGCTGCTCGACGAGCTCGTCCTCTTCGACGCACATCAGCTCGGCAAATGCCTCGTACCGTCCAGCGACGGTGGCCACCCAGGTCGACGAGACGAGTCCGGCGAGCATTCGCGACACCTCCGCGAGCCTAGTGCGCGCGGCTCGGATGCCCACCCACGCCATCGTGTCGAAGCCCAGGGTGGAGGGGTTCACGATCGCCGTGATGCGGTCCGCGCCCGTCTCAGTGAGCCGCTTCAGGCGGTGGCGTACCTGCGCCTCCGAGATATCCAAGCGGTCGGCGATCACGTTGTAGGAGGTTCGCCCGTCCTCTGCCAGGTTCGCCACGATCTCCCGGTCAGTCTCGGTCAGGCTGACGGCTTCGTGGGCCTGGCGGTCGGGGGCGAGCAGCGGCGCGATGCCGCGCATGCCCTGGTACGGAAAGCCGAGGTACAGGAACGTCTCCACCGACGCGACGCCGCGCACCGAGCGGATCTCTTCGTCGAGGATGCGCAGCAGCTCGGAGCGATCTCGGCAGACAACGTCGACGAACAGATCGTAGGAGCCTGTCGTGACGGCCAGATAGTCGACCGCCTCGACCTCGGCCAGGTCGGCGGCCACCTCGCGCAGCGACCGGCTCGGCTGGACGCGCACGGCCACGTTCGCCATTCCGCGATAGCCGAGTAGCGGCGGGAACGTAACGGCCGTGATCTCGATCAGCCCCGAATCCTGCAACCTGCAGACCGTATTGCGCACGTTCTTCTCGGAAGCGCCGAGCTCGAGGGCCATCTGGCGGTAGGAGCGGCGTCCGTTCTGCTGGAGCAGTCGGATGACCGCATGGTCGAACTCCGACAGGCCGCGGTCGGCGGTTAGTGGGAGGGAGCCTGACGAATGACGATTAACGCGCGTGTGCATCACAGGGAGGAACGTGATCCGGCGACGGCCGCGGCGGGCCCGGGGCATCTGATGGTCGCGACGGCATATGCCCATTTTGGGTTTAGACCGTACGGACTGTGCACTAGCTCCCGCAGTTCAATGCCAATATATACCCATACGGGAGGGAGAGTTGCTTAATGTGCATTCGAGATACGAGCGCCACCGCGCGGCGCCTCGCCGGCAAGGTGGCGATCGTCACCGGCGCCGGCCGGGGGACCGGCGCAGCAACCGCGGAGCGCCTCGCGCGGGACGGCGCGGCCGTCGTCCTGAACGACCTCGACGGCGACGTCTGTGCCGCCGAACCGCCTCGAGCCCGGCGCCTGGCGCCGGATGATCGAGCTCGGGATCGACGCGCTCGAGGCGGCTCCGTAGTTTGCCGCCGCTGGTGGGCGGCCTTCCACTGTTGGTGCCCTCCCGCTCGAAAGATACGGTCGTTCAACCGTGACCCGTCCGATCCGCTTTCGCACCCTCGTGGTCCTCGTAGCCCTCGCGGGTCTGTTCTTCCTGATCCAGGCGCCACCGACACTCGCCTCGTCGGGATCGATCACCAACGTCCACGCCAATGGCGGCAAGGTCGAAGCGACCTACACGACCAACTTCGACGTCTGCGATGGAAGCTATTGCGGTTGGTTCCCACATGCCTGGCAGTACCCCGCCAGCCAGAGCTGTCAGCCCAACGGCTCCCACTTCACCTACGTCGGTCAGGTTCACGGAACCTCGGGCAGCGAGACGGCGACCGACTACTTCTATCCCGCCTACACCGGCCCGATCAGGATCTGCCTCTACGGGTACCAGAGCGGCAACAACTACTTCATCGCCGAAGCCGTCTTCACCCCGTCCTCGAGCATCTCCGGGTCGATCACCAACGTCCATGGGATCGACAGCAGCAGGGCGGTTGCGACCTACACCACCAACTTCAACATGTGCACAGAAGGCAGCTGCGGCTGGTACCCGCATGCCTGGCAGTACCCGGCCTCCCGAAACTGCTCGCCCGGCGGCAGCCACTTCACCTATGTCGGAGACTTCCACAGCGAAGGCGGCAGCGAGACGACGACCGACGACTTCTACCCCGACTCCGGCGCCGTTCGCATCTGCCTCTACGCCTACCATCACAGCACCGAGTACTTCATCGCCGACGCCGTCTACTTCCACACGCCCGCGCCGACGCTCAAGTACCGGGTGACCGTGGGCGACCAGTACGTCTGGCTCTACTACCCCAGGTCCTGCGTCGTGGCCGGCCGCAAGATCCAGCTGAGCGTCATCACGAAGCCCAACCACAAGCGCGGCCAACGGAAGACCTACGTCTCCCGGGTCGTCTTCTCGATCGACCAGTCGAAGAAGACCGACAAGCAGAAGAAGTGGCAGGCGACCTTCCCGACGACGGCCTTCGCGCCCAATGCGACCCACCGGTCCAAGGCCAAGATCACCTTCAGGCAGAGGGGAACGAGCAAGAAGCTCGTGCGGACCCTGAGCAAGAGCTTCCGCATCTGCCCCGCGAGCTGAATGCCGGAGGAGGGCCTGCCCTGCTCGCGGTGATGTCCGCTATGGAGCGGCCGTCTCGGCTTCGAAAGGTTGCGTCGTTCCGATCGCCTCGCCTCGGCGATCAGCGCGCAGTTTTCGGCGGGCGTGGCGCCAGAGGGCCTCTCTCACAACGAACGCCGTCGGGTGCTCAGGGCGTTGCCGACCGGTTCGCGAAGGCTTGATAGTCGCGACACGGCTCGCCCCGGAGGCCCGGGCAGGCGGGCAGGCCGGTCGGCACGCTCAGCCGGGGCACGACGGGCAGTAGGAGGTTCGAGGGCATGCCCTCGCCGTAGGCGATCGCGACCTGCGCGATTCCTTCCGGCTCGGTTTGATCGAAGGACCAGATCGGCTGGGTGCCGTTCGGAGCGGCGATCGTCACCCGGATCCGCGAACCGGCTCGATAGACGTGGCCCTCGTAGTAGAGCGGGATCGTGACCTCAACGAAGCTGTCAGCCGGAAGCGGGGAGACGTCGGATTCGCGGAGGCTCAGCACCGGCTCGAGCGCGGTGCTCTTTTCGGGATCGAGCTTGCGCTCGTTGCCTCGCACCCAGCCGTTCTGGACGAAGGTCTCCTTGCCGTCGGGCCTGACCTCGCTGATCGTCGCCTGGAGGTCGACGTTGGGAGTCGAGGAGCGGACCCATACGTTCACGGCCCCGGCGCCGATGACCGTCGTGTTCGCGGTCAGCGGGGCGGTGAGGTAGGAGACGGCGCTCCCCGGCGGGCTCTGTTCCCATTCGTATTTGGGTGTGGCGGTCCAGAGGCCGCCGGGGGCGGCCGCGGTGTCGCCGCTGAAATCGGTCATCGGCAGGGAGTGCGCGTTCCAGGTGAATTCGTCCGCGTGCGAGCCCGCCGGCGGACTGCCCCTCAGAGTGCCGCGGGAGGAGAGGTACCAGGCCTTGGCTCGAGTGCCGGGGACCGGGAATTCGTCGAAGGACCGCTCGAAGCCGGCATAGGGCTGGCCCGGAGAAATGCCTCCGGCGCCGTTGTCGAAGAGGACGCGGATCGGCTTCAGGCTTTCGAAGGCGGCCAGCGCACCTTCGTAGGTCGGCTGCAACTGGATCGGATCCGGAGGCAGCGTGACCCCGGATATCCCCATCGCTTCTTGGTAGATCAGCGGCGCGGCGGCCTGGATCGCCGCGGAGTGGATTATCGGCGCTTCTTTCGCGACGTATAGCTCGAGGAAGTCGTACCAGCGGTTGAACGTCGCCGGGTCCAGTGAGTCGACGTGCGTGCCGTTGGTGAAGGTGAACCACTTCCGTCGCGTTCCTGTGAGATGCTCGGCGAGGGTCGGGCAGTGCCCGCCGGTCTGCTCGTCGGTCCACTGGCATGCCATGAACGTCGGCACGTCGATCTTGTCGACGAACGTGATCGGCGCCAGCGGATCGGCGACCTTGGGTTCGTAGTGGCTGTTTTCATCGATCTTCTTGAGGAGGTCCGCCGCTTCGGGGTGCAGGGCCTGGTTGGCCGCGCAGGTCTGGTCGCCTTGCTGGATGCGCGTGTATGCCCATTCCTGGCCCGTGGACGAGGACGCCGCTTCGGCGTCATGGACCCGCTCTTTGGCCCATTCGAGCGCGAACCCGGTGTTGAGGATGCCCCCCGGATAGAGCGTCGTCTGCGTGTTGTCGATCACCGACAGCGGCGAGATCGCGGCCAGGTGGGGAGGCTGGGTGGCGGCGGTGAAGAGCTGGCTGATCCCGCCGTAGGAGATCCCCATCATCCCGACTTCGTGGTGCTGGACCCAGGGTTGGCGCGCGATCGCCTCGATCACGTCATAGCCGTCGAGGTTCTGCAGCGGCTCGAAGAAGTCGAAGGCCCCGCCCGAGCACCCGGTGCCGCGCATGTTGACGTCCACCACCGTGAATCCCATCAGGTTGGCGAGGATCGCGATCCCGTTCTGGGGTCCCGCCGGGTCGGCGTACCCGTAGCCCGAGTACTCGATCAGGGTCGGCGTGGGACCGCTCGGCAGCGTCGGCGGTTCGAGACCGGGAAAGGCGTGCGTCGCGTCCTGCGGCGGATGGACGTCGATCGCCAGCTTGGTCCCGTCGCGCGTGGTCAAGTACCCGTATCCGCTCGGCGGGATCGACTGGTTGTAGATGTCGGTGCTGGGCGGCGCGGCTTGCGTCGTGAGGACCTGCAGGGGAGCCGACTTCGGCCCCCCTTCGGCGAGGCCGACGCGGTATCCGCTGCCAGGCGCAACGTTGCGAAAGAGGATTCCGCCGAGGTTGTCGGCGCTCTTCCTCGCGACTTCCCCACCTTGGCTGTCGTAGAGGGAGACCAGGGCACCAGGTGAGAGACCCGTCGCATAGACCTGTTCGACGCTGCCGTGCGCATCGAACGACGGCGCGGCCTCTTCTGCGGCGCCGGCCCGCCCGGGGATCACCAGCAATGCGAGTAGGCCGCACGCGAAGGCCGTCCACAGCCGCGTGCTGCGGCAGCCTCGCCAGCGATCGAGTGCCCCGTCCCTACTCAAGATTAGGTATTTGTATCACGCCGCACAGGCCTTGCGATCGGCGACATATCGCCGCCTCGTCTACTATCTTACCGAAAATTTGGTAGGCCAAAATGCGATCGTGGGAGGATCACTGATGTGGCGACGGGGCTCGGTGCTGGTGCTGGTCCTAGGTGTGGCCATCGCTGTATGCGGCGGTCCCGCCGCTCGTGCCGCCGTCTGGCGGGTAGGCACCTGGAACCGCATCCCAGGGCAGTTCAAGTCCATCCAGGCAGCGGTCGACGCCGCGCATCCGGGTGACTGGATCCTGGTCGGCCCCGGGGATTACAAGGAACAGGGCAACTCCGGAGCGGCGGAGCCGGCCGGCGTCCTGATCACCACACCGAACATCCATCTGCGGGGCATGAACCGGAACGCTGTCGTCGTCGACGGCACGAAGCCGGGCACGCGCCGGTGCTCCTCACGGCCGTCCGACCAGGGGTCCCTCGATCGCAACGGCATCGAGGTCTACGACACCAATGACACCTGGGTCGAAAACCTCACCGTCTGCAACTACCTCAACGGCACCTCCGAGGGCGAGCAGATCTGGTGGAACGGTGGCGACGGCTCGGGGCGGATCGGGCTCAGCGGCTTCTGGGGCAACTACCTGACCGCAACCTCCAGCTACTCGAGCACCATCGCGGGCGCGCTGGGCCCCTGCTGCGGGGTCAGCTATCCGGCGGCGGACTACGGCATCTTCACCAGCAACGCCACCAACGGTTTTTTCAAGCACTCCTACGCCAGTAACATGGCCGACTCCGCGTTCTACATCGGCGCCTGCCAGCAGTTCTGCGACCAGGTGATGCAGTACGACCAGGGCGAGAACAGCGCGCTCTGCCTCTCGAGCACCAACGCCGGCGGCTACCTGCTGGTCGAGAACAGCGAGTGCGACAACAACAAGAGCGGCCTCGTGTCGAACTCGCAGAACAACGACGACTGGCCCTCGCCGCAGATCGGCCTCTGCCCGGCCGGACGGGATGGGCCGCTCGGCACGCCGTCGTGCACCGTCTGGACCCACAACTACATACACGACAACAACAACCCAAACGTTCCAGGAAACGGCTCGGGGCTCGCGGGCGGCTCGCCGGTCGGCACCGGCATGATCCTGGCCGGCAGCACCTACGGCACGCTTTCGGGCAACACCGTCACTCACAACGGCGCCTGGGGCGAGCTGATCGCCGACCTGCCCGACCAGGAGACACCACCTGCCGGGAATCCGAACCCGTGCCAGGGCGGCACCTACGTGCCGGTGCCCGGCGGCGAAACCTGTTACTTCCCCGCCTATGGCAACGTGAGCGAAGACAACACGTTCTCCGGCAACGGCTTCTTCGGCAATCCGAGCAACGGCGATATCGGCCTCTCGACGATGTACCACGACCCGGGCAACTGCTTCTCGGGCGACAGCGTCCCGGACGGGACGGACCCCTCCAACATCGAGACCAACCCCTCCTACCAGCCCTCGGGCGGCATGTGCACCAGCGCCAACTCGGGTGACCAGACCGTGCTCGCCGCCGAGGCGCTCTGCGCCACCCAGCTGGTCTTCCCCTGTCCCGGCCTCCCCGCCGCCAGCTATCCACGGCCGGCGGCGCGGTTCTCGCTGCCGCCCGCGCCCTCCAACCTCCCGAGCATGCCCGAAGTCTGCGCGGACGTGCCGAGGAACCCGTGGTGCCCATGATGGAACTCGGCTGAGCGGCGGCCTGGCACCTCCCGCTCGGCGCCCAGGGCCTCGAAGTTGGCGCTAGCGATGAAACCGAAAACGTCGATCTGACGCCTGCTCCGCGCTTGAAACCGGCATCGCAGCCAGTGCCGGAGGAGGGACTCGAACCCCCGACACGCGGATTATGATTCCGCTGCTCTAACCAGCTGAGCTACTCCGGCGGGGGAGAGGATGGTAGCGGTGGAGCGGAGCCGGGAGACGGCCGCGGTGGCCTGCGAACCTTGGTCGCATGGCATCTGGGTCTGGTCGTACTCCGGGATCGGGATGGGCGGCGATGCGGCCGGTGCTCGTCGGCTTGATGCTGGCGGCTGACGCGTTCGCGGTCGCCGCGCTCGCCGTCGCCCACCCGGTCGGCTGGCTGCCGCCCTTCATCGCCTTCGGGTCGCTGCTGCTGGGTCTGGTCTGGTTCGAGGTCTGGGCGCTTCGGCACCGTCACGACGACGATTGAGCAGGTCGATCGCCCCACCCCGGGCTTGATTCCTTCGATCGAGAGTCGAGAGCGACGACCGCGGGGGAATCGAGTACGTCAACCATCGCCGCTGGTTAGGGTGAGCCGGATGAGCGCGGAGCTGGATCAGGCGGTGCGTACGGTGGTTCGCCAGTGCATGGGGGTCTCTCCCGGAGAGGACGTCCTCGTGGTCTGCAACCCGGTCACCGAAGAGATCGGCGCGCTGATGCGGATCGAGGCTCAGGGCGACGGCGCGGACGCGACGCTGGCGGTCATCTCCGAGCGCGACTCCCACGCCGCCGAGCCGCCGCGGGCGGTGGCGGCCGCGATGTCCGCCGCCGACGTCGTGCTGGCGCCGACGATCCAATCGCTCTCACACACTGCCGCCCGCAAAGCCGCGAGCGAGGCCGGTGTGCGCATCGGCACGCTGCCGGGCGTCACCGAAGAGATGTTGACCCGCCTGATGACCGGGGACCTGGAGGAGATCCGCCGCCGGGGCTGGGCGGTCGTCTCGGCGCTCAACGGCGGCTCGGAGGTGAGGATCACCTGCCGCAACGGCAGCGACCTGCGCCTCGGGTTGGACGGCAGGCTCGGGATCGTCGACGGCGGCGAATTGAGCAACCGCGGCGCCTTCGGCAACCTGCCCTGCGGCGAGGGCTTCATCGCCCCGTTCGAGGGGACCGCGGAGGGGACGCTGGTGGTCGATGGCTCGATCGCGGGGGTCGGCCTGCTGGACACCCCGGTCTCGCTGACGATCCGCGCTGGGCACCTCACCGATGCGACCGGCAGCGATGGCGCCGCGCTGATGGAGCTGCTCGGCGTCCACGGCCCCGACGGGACCAACGTAGCCGAGCTGGGCATCGGCACCAACGAAGAGGCGATCCTGACCGGCAACATCCTCGAGGACGAGAAGATCCTCGGCACGGCCCACATCGCCTTCGGCGCCTCGGCGGCGATCGGCGGCACCGTGCAGGTGCCGGTCCATCTCGACTGCGTGATCCTCGAACCGACGGTGGAGATCGACGGCGAGGCGATCGTCAGCGGCGGCGACCTGCTGGTCTAGGTCTCCGCGGCGCCCGGCGCCGTCGCCGGCCGCGCTCAGGCAGCTCCGCTCAGCTCCGCCATCTCCTCGTTGCCGAGGCGCAGCGCCACCGCGGCGACGTTCTCTTCCAGGTGCGCCACCGAGCTGGTCCCCGGGATCGGCAGCGTCGACGGCGTCTGCAGCAACCAGGCGAGCGCGACCTGGGCCGGGCTCGCCCCGTGTCGCTGGGCGACCTCGGCCGCGACGCCGCCCGGCTTGGCCAGCGAGCCGGCGTCGAGGGGAACCAGGGGATGAAGGCGATGCCGTCGCGCTGGCAGGCGACGAGCACGTCGTCGTCGCTGCGATCGCCGAGGTTGAAGCGGTTCTGGACCGAGACGACGTCGACGATCCCGCGAGCGGTCCCCAGCTGCTCGACGCTGACGTTGGAGACGCCGATCTGGCGGATCTTGCCCTCGTCCTGGAGCTCCTTCAGCGCCCCGACCGACTCCTCCGTAGGGCACGTCGCAGTCGGGCACGTGGAGCTGATAGAGGTCGATCCGCTCCAGCCGCAGCCGCCGCAGCAGCGCTCGCAGGCCTCGCGCAGGTGCTCGGGCCGGCCATCCGCCTCCCACCGGCCGGGGGCGGGACGGGCGAAGCCGCCCTTGGTCGCTATCACCAGCTCCTCGCCGTAGGGATGGAGGGCCTCGGCGATCAGCTCCTCGCTGACCGCGGGGCCGTAGGAGTCGGCGGTGTCGATGAGGTTGACCCCGAGCTCGATCGCGCGCCGCAGGACCGCGAGCGCTTCGGCGCGGTCGGCGGGCTCCCCAGACCCCCTCGCCGGTTATGCGCATCGCCCCGAAGCCCAGCCGCCTCACCTCGAGGTCGCCGAGGCGGATCGTTCCCGCCGTCGCGTCGGTGAGTGCGTCGACCGCCATAGCCTCACAGGCTAGCCTGGGATGCATGCCGACCCTGCTCGCCGTCCCGAATGTCTCGGAGGGGAGCGATCTGGAGCGACTGGCCGTGCTGGAGGCGGCCTTCACCCGCGGCGCGACTCTTCTCGACCGCCACACCGACTCCGACCACGACCGCACCGTCTTCAGCCTCGCCGGCGCCGCTGGACCCCTTACCGAATCGCTTCTCTCGGGGGCGGAGGAGGCGCTGGAGACGATCGACATGGCGACCTACAGCGGCGTCCACCCGGCGATCGGCGCGCTCGACGTCTGCCCCGTGGTCTGGCTGGACCCGGCCGACCGCGACGCCGCCCGCACCGAGGCCGTCTCGGTCGCGGCGCAGATCGGGGGGCTCGGCGTGCCGGTGTTCCTCTACGGCGAGCTGGCCGCCGAGCCGGCGCGAGCGGAGCGCGCCTACTTCCGCAACGGCGGCCTGCCGGAGCTCTGGCTGCGGATGGAGTCCGGGGCCCTGCGTGCCGATTTCGGTCCCGACCTGCCCCACCGCCGCGCCGGCGCGACCCTCGTCACCGCCCGGCCGCCGCTGGCGGCCTTCAACGTCGAGCTCGACAGCGGCGACCTCGAGATCGCCCGCGCGGTCGCCGCCGGGTTGCGCGAGGCGGGTGGCGGCCTGCCGGGCGTGCGCGCGATCGGGCTCCTCCTCTCCAGCGGCCGCGGCCAGGTCTCGACCAACGTGCACGACCCCCTGGCGATCCCACTGGGCAGGGTGGTCGAGTCGGTGCGGGAGCTGGCGGCGCGGCTCGGCGCCCGCCCGATCGAGGCTGAGTTGGTCGGCCTGGTTCCCGAGGGCGCCCTGGCCGGGTACCCGGCGGACGTGCCGATGCGCGGCTTCGACCCCGCCCACCACGTGATCGAGCGGCGGCTCGCGGCCCCGACCGATTAGATTCAAGCCATGCCTCCGACCAAGAAGAAGCGCCATCGCAAACGTCGCGGCACCCAGGGCGGCCGCATCGACACCAGAGGCCGCGCCGGGCGGCCCCGCAGTCGCGAGGAGGCGAAAGCCCGGGCGCGCTCGAGTCGCAAGCCCGGGCCCAAGGCCGACCTGCCCCCGACCTGGCGCAACTCGGCCCTCCGCGGCCTCGTCGCCGCCGTGATCTTCTCCGTGCTCCTGATGCTGATCTTCAAACGCCCGGTCGGCGTCGCGCTTGCCTTCGGCGCCTTCATGCTCGTCTTCTACATCCCCGCCGGCTACTTCATCGACATGACCCTGTGGCGGCGCCGGGAGCGGGCTCGGATCCGCGCCCGGGAAGAGCAGTGAGCCTCGATGTCGAGATGCTCACGGTCGGCCCGGTGGCCGAGAACTGCTTCCTGCTGCGTCGCGAGGGCTCCGACCGGCTCCTGATCGTCGACCCGGGTGAGGAGGCCGAGCGGATCCTCGCCGCCGTCGAGGAGACCGGCGCCTCGGTCGAGGCGATCCTCATCACCCACTGCCACTTCGACCACATCGGCGCCGTGGCGCCGGTGGCGGCCGCGACCGCAGCGCCGGTGTATTGCCCCGAGATCGAGGTGGGGGTGCTCGCCGACATCATGGCCTTCGTCCCCTTGGAGGGGTTCGGGCCCTACGAGAGCTACGAGGCCGACGAGACCGTTCGCGGCGGCGAGACGCTGGAGCTGGCCGGGCTCGAGCTCGACGTCATCTCCACCCCGGGGCACAGCCCCGGCCACGTCACCTACGCGGTTCGCGGCGAGGACGCGATCTTCTCCGGGGACGTCCTCTTCCAGGGCTCGGTCGGGAGGGTCGACCTTCCGGGCGCGGACGGGCCGACCCTGCTGGCGTCGATCGGGAGGCTGTTCGATTCCCTGCCGGAGGAGACCGTCGTGCATCCCGGCCACATGGAGACGACGACGCTCGGGGCCGAGCGAGCCACCAACCCGTTCCTGGCCTCGCTGGCCCGGTAGGCGAGCGGCTCCGGTCGACTAAGGTCGGCGGCGATGGCCAGCAAGTTCCAGGCGCCCCGCGGCACCTTCGACGTGTTGCCCGACCAGGCTCGCTCGCGGGCGCGGATCGAGCGCTCGGCGGCGGAGATCTTCGCCCGCGCCGGCTACCAGCCGATCGCGACGCCGGCCTTCGAGGACACCGACCTCTTCGAGCGCGGGGTGGGGCGCTCGACCGACATCGTCCGCAAGGAGATGTTCACCTTCGAGGACAAGGGCGAACGCAGCCTCACCCTCAGGCCCGAGGGCACGGCGCCGATCTGCCGCGCCTATCTCGAGCATGGGATGCACAAACTGGCGCAGCCGGTGAAGCTCTCCTACCTCGGCCCGTTCTTCCGCCACGAGCGCCCGCAGGCCGGCCGCTACCGCCAGTTCCACCAGCTCGGGATCGAGGCGATCGGGACCGATTCGCCGCTGGCCGACGCCGAGGTGATCATGCTGCTCTCCGACCTGCTCGCCGAGCTGGGCGTGCCCGGGGTGGAGCTACGGCTCGGCAGCCTCGGCTCGCTCGACTCGCGCAGGGCCTACCTGGAGGAGCTGAAAGCGCACCTGCACGCGCACGAGGGGGAGCTGTCCGGAGACGTGCGCGAGCGGATCGACATCAATCCCCTGCGCGCCTTCGACTCCGACCACGAGGGGACGCGGGGGGTGATGGCGAGCGCGCCGACGATCGTCGAGGGCCTCGCGGGCGAGGACGCCGAGCACTTCGCCGAGGTGCGGGCGCTGCTCGACGCCGCCGGCATCTCCTACGTGGTCGACGCCACCCTGGTGCGGGGGCTCGATTACTACACGCGGACGATCTTCTCCTTCGTCTGCAACGCGCTCGGCGCCCAGTCGGAGATCGGTGGCGGTGGTCGCTACGACGGTCTGATCGAGCAGTTGGGCGGGCCGGCGACGCCCGCGGTGGGGTGGGCGGCCGGGATCGAGCGGATCCTGCTCGCCCTCGACGAGGAGGATGAGCAGGCCGGCCGCGACGCCTTCGTGGCGATCGCCGATCCGGGTCAGCGGCAGCGGGCGATGGCGCTGGTCACCGAACTGCGCCACGCCGGTCTCTCGGCCGAGCTCGACCTGGCCGGACGCGGGCTCAAGGGCCAGCTCAAACACGCCGATCGGATCGGCGCCCGGCGGGTGCTGATCCTCGAAGCCGACGGCACGATCCTGCTGCGCGACATGGCGAGCGGGGAGCAGCGCTCGATCGAGCCCGCCAACTTGCTGGACCAGCTGTAGGGCCGCCAGCCCGGCGAAAGCACGCGGCGGCGGAGCGATGAAAGACTGCCGAGGGCGATGAGCGTGAATCCTCCAGCCCTCGGCCCAAACGGCTACCGCGATACCTGGTGTGGCCAGGTGCTCGCCGACCGCGTCGACTCCGAGCTGCGGGTCGCCGGCTGGGTCAACCGCCGCCGGGACCACGGCGGCCTGATCTTCATCGACCTGCGCGACCGCACCGGCATCGTCCAGCTCGTCTTCCATCCCGATAGCTCGGGCGCGGCATTCGAGCTGGCCCACAAGCTGCGCGCCGAGGACGTGCTGACGGCCGCCGGGACCGTGGTGCGCCGCTCGGCGGACACCGTCAACCCGGACCTGCCGACCGGCGAGGTGGAGCTCGGGGTCACCGAGGCCGAGCTGCTCGCCGACTCGGAGACGCCGCCGTTCCAGATCGAGGGCTTCTCCAGCGAGGCGGGCGAGGACGCCAGGCTGCGCCATCGCTACCTCGACCTTCGCCGCGAGCAGATGCGCGAGGCGCTGATGCTGCGCCATCGGGTCACCGCGGCGATGCGCGAGTTCCTCGACGGCGAGGGCTTCGTCGACATCGAGACCCCGGTGCTGACGCGATCGACG
>JAXLTB010000050.1:0-1790 GCA_046330295.1 Solirubrobacterales bacterium
TCTTCGACATCGCCTCGATCGCGATCATCACCTCGATCGTCGCCCACGGCCTGACCGACACCGTCGGGGCGAAATGGATGGCGAGGCGGGTAGGGCTGGACAGGTAGTCGAGAAGTTTCACTTTTGTTCCATTTCCCTAATCTGAACGAAACGTTTTGTCTCTATGCTCCCGCCCGTGGAGAGATGGGAGCAAGACGAAGTCAAGGGCCAGTTCGCCTCGATCGAGAGGGACCGACTGCGGCTCGAAGAACGTCGCGAGCGCACCGAGCGGCGGCTCGAAGAGCTCGAGCGGCGGGAGCGGACGCGCATTCACTTGACGACCGCCATCGCCTTCTGGCTGACCATGGCGGTCTTGGTGGGATTCGAGATCGTGATGATCACCCTCAAGGTCTCGGCCTCGTGAAGCCACCGCGAATCAAGTGGACCGATGAGCGGCTGGACGACCTCTCGTCCAACGTTGCACGGATGGACGAGCGGCTGACGAATGCGCTGTACGAGGTCCAGCGGTCGATGCTCAGCCTTCAACGCACGGTCATCGGTGCGCTGGTGGTCATCATCGGCATCGTCGCCTCCGGTTACCTCTGAGCGGGCGCCCGCCCGCGAGACCTACGCCGGGACGCCGGCGGTGAGGCGCTCCTCGACCAGGCCGGTCGAGGCGATGTGCTTGCTCATGCCGAGCTGCTTGGGCTCGATCCCGAGGGCGAGGCCGACGAGCTGGGGCAGGTGCAGGACGGCGAGGCCGAGATCGCGGTTGACGACCTTGGCTGCCTCTGGCTGCTGCATGTCGAGGTTCAGGTGGCAGAGCGGGCAGGGGGTGACGAGGCAGTCGGCGCCGGCGTCGAGCGCGTCGCCGACGTGGGTGCCGGCCTGGCGCAGCGAGGTTTCGCGGTTCATCGTGATCACCGGGAAGCCGCAGCACTTGCGCGCGCCGTCGTACTCGACGACCTGGCCGCCGAGGGTCTCGATCACCTTCTCCAGGTAGATGTCGCGGTCGGGATGCTCCTCGTAACCGAGGCGCTCCTTGGGCCGGACGATGTAGCAGCCGTAGAAGGGGCCGACGCGCAGGCCGCTGAGCGGGCGCTGCACCTGGGCGGCAAGGCGGTCGAGGCCGTAGTCCTCGACCAGCAGCCAGAGGAAGTTCTTGTTGGTGAACCCGTCCTTGTCCTTGACGTACTCGAGGCCCTGGCCCGAGAGCGCTTCGTTGACGTGGGCGCGGTAGGCCGAGTCGGCGTCGAGGCGCTGCTGGCACTCCGACTGGGCGCCCTGGCAGGTCGAGCAGATGTTCATCATCGCCAGCCCGGTCTGCTGGGCGAGGGCGAAGGTGCGGGCGTTCAGCGTGTCGGCCAGCTCCTGGTTGTGCTCGGCGATGACGCCGGCGCCGCAGCAGTTGGCGCGGTCGAGGGTGACCAGCTCGATCCCGAGCCGCTCGGCGACCAGCGCCATCGAGCCGTGCAGCTCGGGGGTGAAGCCGCGCGAGACGCAGCCGGGCCAGTAGGCGACTTTGATCTGATCAGCCATTCGGGGCCTCCTCGTCGGCCGGCGCGGTGGGTACGGGCTCCAGGCCGTCCTCGATGGCGGCCTCCTCGTCGCCCTCCTCGCCCTTGATGTACAGGTTGAATTCGACGTTGCTCGCCTCGGCGCGCTCGTAGATCGCTTTGACCTCGTCCTGGGCGCCGTCGGGCAGCTTGTGGTGGACGCCGGGGATCAGCTTCGGCAGCGAGCGCATCTTGCCGGTCCGGATGCCGCGGATCGCGGTCGGCAGCGAGCCGATCATTTCCCGGATCGCCCGT
>JAXLTB010000051.1:0-1763 GCA_046330295.1 Solirubrobacterales bacterium
TCCGGGAAGATCAGCGGCCGCGGGCCGACCAGGCTCATCTCCCCGATGAGGACGTTGAAGAGCTGCGGCAGCTCGTCGATCGAGAAGCGGCGAATCCAACGGCCGACGCGGGTCACGCGCGGATCCTCGCGGATCTTGAACATGACGCCGTCCTTGGCCTCGTTGAGGTCGTCGAGCTCTTTCTTGCGCCGCTCGGCATCGACGTACATCGAGCGGAACTTGATCAGGTTGAAGCTCTCGTTGCCGCGGCCGGCGCGGGGCTGGCGGAAGAAGACGGGGCCGCGCGACTCGAGCTTGATCGCGATCGCGGTGACCACCATCACCGGCGAGAAGACCAGGATCAGCGCCAGCGAGCCGACCACGTCGAGCACCCGCTTGGCGGCCATCGAGGCCGAGGTCATCACCGGCACGCCGATCGAGAGCAGCGGCAGGCCGCCGATCTGGTCGAGCGCGCGGACGCCGTCGAGGAACTCGAAGAGGCGGGGGACGACGTCGACCGAGACGCCGGCGTCGCGCGCGGCGCGGATCGCCCCCAGCAGTTCCTCGTGGTTGGCGCGGGTGAAGGCGATGATCACGCGGTCGACGTTCTGCGCCTTGATCACCTTGTCGAGGTCGGCGAAGCGGCCGAGCCAGGGCAGGTCGGGCGTGCCGACGTTGTGCACCTCGTCGTCGACGATCCCGACCGGGATCAGGCCGAACTGCTGGTTCTTGCGGATCTTCTCGACGACCTGGCCGGCGACGACGCCGGAGCCGAGGATCAGCGTCCGCTGCCGCAGCCCGGGGACGCGGTGCAGGCTGGCGCGAACCAGGGTGCGGGAGACCGAGCTGAAGAGGGCGATGGCGCCGACCGTGGCGAAGGCGACGGTGATCGGCGGCGCCAGGCCGACCAGCGCGGCGACGCCGAAGATCGGCCAGGTGATCAGCAGCAGGGCGACGAAGCCGCGCGGCACCTCGGAGACGGCGGAGGCCCAGGTCGAGAGCTGTTCGCTGCGGTAGAGGCCGATGCTGAAGCCCGCCAGCGGCCAGAGCAGGCCGACGACGGCCACGTAGAGCAGGTCGGTCGGCGGGTTGTCGCTGAAGGCCAGGCGGGCGATCCCGGCGGCGAGGAGGGCCGCCGCGAGGTCGCCGAGGAACAGCATTTTCGCCAGCACCGCGCCACGCCGCTGGGGGCGGCTGCCGGCGGCGACGGGCGCGACAATGCCCTCGGCCAGCGTGCGCTGGCGCTCGGTTTGGTTGGCGGTCGAAGACTCCATGTGACTAGCTACGCGCGAACGCGTTGGTTGGACAGGTTTTCGAGCTGTGCGGGGGAGCAAGCAGACACCGGTTCAAATGCCTGCACCAGGCTCGGATCCTGTATTTGGGTCCCCCGAACATAGCCGGGTCGGCGTGATTTCTCCATAGCCCAGAGACTTTCGGCATCGGACACCCATCTGTTTCGTGCGGCATGGCTTCTTGCAGAGCGGAAATCGGGTAAGGCGGACGGATATTCGAAAGCGCGCACAGAACCGCCGATCGTCCCCAGGCAACCCAGAGACGCTCTAGTGGGCCTCTTCGGAGGCGTGTGCCGGGGGCCGTGACTCCTCGGCCAGCGAGGTGATCTCGAGCTGGCCCTGGGCGGCGTCTTCCAGCACCTCCGTCGCCTCCTGGGCCGAGCGAGCGTAGAGCTCGACCAGGAGGTGGACGATGATCTGCTCGTCCTCGTGCTTGTGGAACCGGACGTGGGTGAAGAACTCGCGCACGCCGGCGTCGCCGAAGGCGCCGTA
>JAXLTB010000052.1:0-1759 GCA_046330295.1 Solirubrobacterales bacterium
CAGCGCCGCGCACGGATCAACGGCCAGCCGGGCCGGATCCTCTTCGATGCCGACGGCGCGGTCTCCGACGTGCTCACGATCGACGTCGCCGACGGCGCGATCCAGACGATCCGGATCGTCCGCAACCCGGACAAGCTGCGCCACTTGCGCCGGAGCTGAGCGCCCCCGGACCGCGGCTCGGATCGTCCATGTGTCCGCGCCATTCCGGCTGGCCGGTCGGCTCGCCTCCTGCCTCTCTGAAGAAGGCCAAAGGGCTGAGCAAAACCCGCGCACGACTCACTCGCGGCGCGTCGTCGAGGCCCTGAGTAGATCAGGGATCGCCGAGTTCTACCCCTGATCTCAAGCGGTCGATGGACATTTCGTCCAAGCGCTCGCAATTCGGATTTTCGCGGCGTACTTTCGCGCCGCGATGAACGACCAAACGAACGTGAAGCCGCCACTGGCGCCGGTCGTCTACGGACCCGGCGAAGCCCCCGCGCTCTACTGGAGTGCCGAGCTGCACCGCCGTGAGCTCGCTACCGGAGAGCAGACCGCCGGCAGCTTCTCCCTGACCGAAACGCGGGCCGACGCCGGCTATGCGTCCCCCTTCCACATCCACCACGACGACGACGAGGCGATCTACGTGCTGGAGGGACGAATCAACCTCTACCTCGGCGACGACGTCCACGAAGGCCGGCCGGGCTCCTGGTTCTTCATGCCGCGCGAGGTGCCGCACGGCTATTTCATCCGCAAAGACGGCCCCGCCCGGATGCTGATCTTCAACGCACCAGCCGGCTTCGATCGCTTCTTCCATGACCACGGGCAGCCGGTCGAGGGCGGCCCTCCCGCCGCACCCACGCTCTCCAAAGAGGAGGGGGAAAAGATCCTGCTCGAGCAGTACGGGGTCGAAATCCTGCCCCCGCCGAACGGCTACCCGACGCCATGGTGAAGCGCGCCAGAGTCTGCATCGTCGGCGCCGGTGGGGGCGGCGTGGCGATGGCGAAGGCTCTGGCGCAGCGCGACCTCCCCTTCGACTGGTTCGAGCGCTCCTCCCAGCTTGGCGGGCTCTGGTCCCGCTACGGCTGCGGGTACGAGAGCGCCGGCTACAGCTCGCTGCACCTCAACAGCTCCAAGCGACGGATGGAGTTCAGCGACTTCCCGATGCCCGACGAGTACCCGGACTTCCCCTCCCAGCGCGAGGTCGCCGCCTACCTGGCGGCCTACGCGACCCACTTCGGCGTCGCCGACCGTGTCTCGCTGGGCAGGGAGGTGAGCGGCGTGGGGAAATCGGCCTGCGGCTGCTGGGCGGTGCGAATCGACGACCGCGAGGAGCGTCTCTACGACGTCGTCCTGGTCGCCACCGGCTACCACTCGAGGCCGAAGTTCCCCGAGGGCGCGGGCGAGGGCTTCGGGGGCGAGGTCCTGCACTCCCACGACCTGCACAGCGCGGTCCCCTTCGCCGGCCGCAGGGTCCTCGTCGTCGGCCTCGGCAACAGCGGCGTCGACATCGCCTGCCTGCTCAGCACCACCGCGGAGCGCACCTACCTCTCCACGCGCCGCGGCACGCACGTGGTCCCCAAGTACCTCTTCGGACGCCCCTTCGACGAGCTCCCCGCACCGCCCTGGCCGCGCTCCCTGCGCTGGGCCTGGATGGGGCTCGCCGTGCGGCTCACGGTCGGGTCGCTCGGCCGCTACGGGCTGCCTGCCCCCAACCACGACCTCGGCCGGGCGGCCGTCACGATCTCCTCCGACCTGCTGCACCGGATCGCCCACGGGGTGG
>JAXLTB010000053.1:0-1744 GCA_046330295.1 Solirubrobacterales bacterium
GCCAGCCCCGACGGCATTGGAGGACGGACGCTGGGTGTTCAACTGGCGAGACTGCTTCGGACCGGTCTGGCTGCGATAGCTCGGGTCGATCTTTCTTAGGACGATGGCGGCGATCGCCTCGGCCTCGGACATGCGGGTCGGCTTGGTCAGGCCGGCGACCGTGATGCCGACCACCATCGCGCCCTTGCGGAACAGGAACAGGTGCGCGACGGCTGGCCCCTCGCTGGAGGTGCCTTCCATCGTCAGCCCGGTCGACTCGTCGCCGAGCTTCGCCACGCGCGACTCGACCCAGGCTGGCGAGGCGGTGGTCAGCGCCTGCCGCGAGGACGTGAACTGCTCGGAGGCTTGCTGCTGATTGGCCGTCTTCGCCACCAGGCTCTTGATCTCGATCGGCCCGTTGGCGAAGTTCTCTTTAGTCTGGTCGCGGGTGAAGTCGGCCTCGTACACGATGATCCCGGGGACCGGCTCGCGCTGCTCGCTCTTGTCGGGGACGAGCTGGAACCCGGCCCGGAGGTCCGAGGCGGTGGGCGAGACGGCCTTCGGGTCGGCCGAGAGGTCGTCGGCGAAGGCGACGGGCGTCGAGAAGAGGGCGGACGACGGTGTGACCGGCCCGACCACAAGGGTCAGGACGACCAGCACCAGCGCAAGTCGCCAGCCGGCAATCGATAGACGGGTCATAGTTCAGGCCTCGTCGAAGACTCCGATGCGTCGATACTTCACGAATCGATCGTGAAGCAGGCGATCAGCGTCGAGCGCTTCGCCGCAACCGTACAAACGGTCAAGCTCGGCGAGAGTTGCACGAAACGCCTCGCCGAGCGCGGCGGCAGCGGCAACGGGATCGGTGTGAGCGCCGCCGGGCGGCTCGGGGACGATCTGGTCGGCGATGCCGAACCGCCAGACGTCTTCAGCGGTGATCTTCATGGCCGTCGCGGCCTCCGCGACGAGGCCGGCGTCGTTCCAGAGGATCGACGCGCATCCCTCTGGGGAGACGACGGAGTAGACGGCGTTTTCGAGCATCAGGACGCGGTCCGCCACGGCGATCGCGAGGGCGCCGCCACTGCCGCCCTCGCCGATGACGGCGGTGATGACCGGCGTGCGCAGCCGGGCCATCTCGAACAGGTTGGTGGCGATGGCGATGGCCTGCCCGCGCTCCTCGGATGGGAGGGTCGGGTCGGCGCCGGGGGTGTCCACCAGGGTGATGACCGGGAGCTTGAACTTCTCGGCCTGCTTCATCAGACGGAGCGCCTTGCGGTACCCCTCGGGCTGGGGCATCCCGAAGCGACGGTGGGCGTTCTCGCGGGCGTCACGCCCCTTCTGGTGGCCGATGACCATGACCGGGCGGCCGTCGAGGCGGGCCGGGCCGGCGACGAGCGCGGCGTCGTCCGCGAAGAGGCGGTCGCCGTGCAGCTCGACGTGCTCCTCGAAGATGGCGCCGATGTAGTCCAGGGTGTAGGGCCGTTGCGGGTGGCGGGCGAGCTGAACCCGCTGCCAGGCGGTCAGGCCGGCAGACCCGGACGGGCTGTCGGCCGGCGCGAGGCGGGCCGGGCCGTCTGACTGGGCCAGGGGATCTCGGTCCGTGAGACGCTCCTCGGTGCTAGCCAGGGTCAGGCCCCTTTCCAGCCGACAGCGGAGGGCTGGCCGGTGTAGAGCCGAAGCAGGCGGCCGATCGTCATCCGGAGGTCGCGGCGGTGGACCACCACGTCGATCATGCCATGTTCGAGCTGGAACTCGGCGCGCTGGGTGC
>JAXLTB010000054.1:0-1671 GCA_046330295.1 Solirubrobacterales bacterium
GTCCATCCGTCGACCTCGGACTCGGCGACCTCGGTGACGAGCCCGCGAAGCGCCTCCATCCTCTCGCCGTGGAAGGCCGGCAGCATCAGCTTCCGCTGGGTCATGTGCCGGTCCTCGTCGAGGAGCAGGATCGAGTTCGGCCCAACGACCGGGAGCAGGATCATGCTGCCCTCGCCGGGATGGAGGACCTCCGGGGGCGCCGTGAAGATCGCCCTGACGTCCTCGGGCCGGGACATCATCACGAACGGGTCGATGCCGAGGAAGTCGAGGGTGAACGTCTTCCCGAACCGCGCCCGGCAGCGCTCGAGGTAGGGGATCGGACGCGCCTGCCAGGCGAACGACTGCCAGACGCTCGGCGACCGCGGTCCCTCGGGAAGGCTCTTCCCCGCTGCCATGGCCTCAGGGTACCCCGGAACTGGACTACGGCGAGGTCAGCCGAGGACGCCGACGGGGGGCGGAGCTTCACCGAAGGTGTGGCTGGAGTCCGGCGGGGCGACCCGTGCCGCCCAGCGGCAGCCCTGCTTGCGGGCGTCGCTGTAGGCCTGGCTCGCATTCGCGTCGGCCTGGGCGGCGGCCTGCGCGTGTCCGGCCTCCCATTCGGCTTTCGCTTCGTCCTGGTTGGCCTCCATGATCAGCTTCAGGTCGGCACAGAGCTGCCGGTGTGCCGCCGCGTTGGTCTGATTGGGGTTCTTCTTCGTCGCATCGGCCGAAGCCGTGGCGCCGACGAACACGAGAGCGGCGACGACCACGGTCATCGCCATTCGCAGCTTGTTCCTGAACATCCTCTTTCTCCTTGGTCTTGCGAGAGCTGCCCGGACCCTTGGGCAGCCGCATGCTCCGCCAGGAGCGAAGGTTCAGCCAGGCACCCGCGAGGTGAATCCACTCACACCCGGCTCGGCGCGCAGCCGACCCGGCGCCGCCGTTGGCAGCCATCCTTGATCGGCGCCCGGCGGTGGTCGGAGGTGGGACCGGTTCACGGCTGCTCGGACGGGAGCTCGCCGCCCACGTTCCAGACCGCGACCGTCCCGGTTCTGGCGTCGAGGGCGCCCTTCCCGACGAACGGTCTCCAGGGTCCGGCTTCGATCCTGCGGTCGATCGTGAACCCCAGATTGCAGATCTTGAACGAGCGGTCGTAGTCGCCCCTGTGGAGCGTCAAGAGCCGGTACCTGTCGCCCTGGGCGTGGCGGTCCATGAGCCTGCGGATCACCTCGTCCCGATCCTTCGACGCGAAGAAGCGCTTCGGCTTGCTGCAGTAGTTGAAGCTTGTCGAGAACTGCCGGAACGCTGGCTCTTGGGCGATTGCCGCGTCGAGCCGCTCGGCATCACCGGCGCTGGCGCTCGACAGGAACTCCCTGACGCCGTCCTTCACCCTCGACTTGGAGCAGGGGTTCTGGGGGTGCTTGGCGGCCGCCGCTGGGCTCGGCTCGTCGGCGGAATCGCAAGCCGCCAGCACGACCGCTGCCGCCACGATCAGGATCAAGCCCCCGCTGCGCATCCATGGAGATCATGACCTGCCGCGGCGAGCGGATCAAGGCGGGCTGGCGGTTGCCGTGATCAGCGGCCCCCGGTCTCGTCTGGATCGCGTGGGCTGCCGCGCGTGGAACAGGCGGTAGCTGGGCGTCCTCAGGGCGGCGGGCCCGGCATCGACCGGAGGCCGCATCACCGAACCTC
>JAXLTB010000055.1:0-1584 GCA_046330295.1 Solirubrobacterales bacterium
CACCCTCCCCTCCCCGGGGGCGGTTGGCGGGCCCGGTGTGCTGAGGGTGCATTTGTTCCCGCATACCGGGAGCAAATGCACCCTCAGCGCGTGGGCGGGAGGGGTCGTGGTTCCTTTGTCGCCTCGGATGAGACAAAGGAGCTACGGGATGAGAGATCAGTCAAGTCCCAGGACGTGGTGTAAGAGAACGCCACGATCGTCGGTGATGAATCGCTCGGCTGCTCAGGCCGCCTGGAGCTCCCTCACCTCCGCTTCGTCTTGGCGATGGCCCCGCTCCTCGAGGAGCGGGGCCATCGAGCCGGCGCTCAGGTAGCGCCGGCTCACCAACCACTCATCGTTTTGCTCGATCGCCAGCATCGTGGTGAGGCGGATCAGGGAGGCGTCATCGGGGAAGATGCCGACGACGTCGGTGCGGCGGCCAATCTCGCGGTTGAGCCGCTCCAGGGGGTTGGTCGAGCGCAGCTTCTGCCGGTGGTCGGCCGGGAAGGCGTAGAAAGCGAGGATGTCCTCCTCAGCTGCCTCCAGGGCCGCGCAGACCTTGGGCAGGCGGCCGTCGAGGGCGGCCACCGCCTCCGAGAGCCGGTCCCGGGCCTCGGCCTGGGAGGCGGCATTGAAGATCGGCCTGATCAAGGCGGCGAGGGCGCCGTGCTCTTCGCGCCGGGCGTGGCCGAGGCAGTCCCGCAGGAAATGGACGGTGCAGCGCTGCCAGGGGCAGCCGAGCACCTGGGCGATCGCGGCCTTCAGCCCCTCGTGGGCGTCGGAGATCGCCAGCTGCACTCCGGCCAGCCCGCGCTTCACCAGCCCGCGCAGGAACTCGCGCCAGAAGGCCTCGGTCTCCGCCTCGCCGACGTCGAGCCCGATCACCTCGCGGCGGCCGGACTCGTGCACGCCATGGGCGATCACCAGGCACTTGCGGGCGACCCGGCCGCCGTCGCGGACCTTCTCCACCTTGGCGTCGAGCCAGAGGTAGGGATATCTCCCCTCCAGCGGCCTCGATCTGAACGCCCGCGCCTGCTCGTCGAGGCCGGCGGAGATGCGCGAGACCTCAGAGCGGGAGATCCGCAACCCCAGCGACTCGACCAGCTGGTCGACCTTGCGGGTCGAGACGCCGCAGACGTAGGCCTGCTGCACCACGTTGAGGAGCGCCTGCTCAGATCGCTTCCTCGGCTCGAGGAAGGAGGGGAAGTAGCTGCCTTGGCGCAGCTTCGGGATCTGCAGCTCGATCTCGCCGGCGCGGGTGTCCCAGCGGCGAGATCGGTAGCCGTTGCGATGGGTGGCGCGGTCGGGGGTGCGCTCGCCCCGCTCGGCGCCGATCAGGTCGGAGACCTCGGCCTCCATCATCTGCTGAACCACCCAGCGCAGGGACTCGCGCAGGACGTCGACGTGCTCCTCGCTCAGCAGCTTGGCGACGACCTCCTCGGTCGTCATCCTCTGGCTCGCGGCCATCGTGGTGCTCTCCTTTTCGTCGAACTGTCGGAAGTCCGACGATCATGGGCGTCGCGGTGGCCGGAACTACGTCGGCGACGAAGTTCCGTCCGAAGCGGTCCTACACCACGCTATGGGACGTGACCCCGACGGGAAGCA
>JAXLTB010000056.1:0-1566 GCA_046330295.1 Solirubrobacterales bacterium
GCGATCAGGCGGCCGAGCCGGAAGACCACCCCACGCTCGTACTCGCGGAGGATCCGCACCGAGGCGGCCGCGATCAGCAGCGCGATGATGACCAGCGCCGCGACGATTCCCAATGCCACCATCATTCGCTCCTTCCGCCGGCTTGCCGATCGCTCCCGACTCTATCGGGGCGCTCGTCCGCGCCCGCATCCGGGCGCGCCGCGCCCGGTCAAACCGCGGCGGCCCGACGCGCGCGACGACGCCGGGGCCCGTCGCATCGCCGGGCCCGTCCCAACGATGCCCCGAGCAGGATTCGAACCTGCGGCCTACTCCTTAGGAGGGAGTCGCTCTATCCAGCTGAGCTATCGGGGCCGGAGGGCAGGGTATCGCCGTAGCAAGCCGGTTCCGGAATGTTGGTCGAGGCGGCGGATCTTCCAATCCGCCCAGTCGATTGGGCACTAGTGGCCAAATCCGAGGGCGGTCCAGTGGTCGAATCCTCGTCGGCGGCGGCTACCCGTTGACCTCCCTCGCAGACGGTATTGCCGCTAGTTAGGCTCGGCCTCGTGCACATCGTGACCTGGAACAACCATCACGCCTTCAAGACGAAGCGGACCTCCGAGGCGCTCGGATGGCTGGACGACGGCCTCAGAGCCGACGTCGGGTTGCTCCAGGAAGCCGCTCCGCCGGTCTCTGGCGAGTTCATCTACGAACAGGTCGAGTCGCCCGGCGCGAACGCCTGGGGAACGGCCGTTCGAAGCGTGGGCGTCCCGCTTGAGCCGGTACCGCTGGCCAAGGGCTCAGTCCGAGGCGGAGCAGTGGCGGCCGAGGCTGCCTCCGAAGCAGGGCCGGTGACCTTCATCAGCGTCTACGGCGTCCTTGAGCATTTCCTCGGCACAGACTGGTCGATCCCGAACCTGCACCGGATCGTCTCCGACCTGACGCCGCTCCTAGCCGATCCGAAGCGAAAGGGCCGGATCATCATCGGCGGGGACCTGAACGCCGACGTCGCCTTCGACACCGAGCGGATCGGCGGCCTCGACAGCCACAGCCGCTTCTTCGACCGCATCGAGGCGTTCGGACTCAAGAGCGTGCTGCCGAACCGTGACGCCTCTGATCAGCCTCCTACCTGGAGGCGTGGCAATGCCGGGGGCCGTAACGACCACCTCTTCGTGAGCGAGGGCCTCGAGTGCTCCGGTGCCGACATCGTCTGGGACGAGGACGGGCTCTCCGACCATGCCGCGATCGTCGTCGACGTCGAGTTGCCGAAGCTGAACCCCGAGATCGGCGGGTAGGTCGAACACCGCGGGTCGTGGCCGCCATCAAACGCCGCGGCGCAAGCCTTTGAACGACTAGCCCATGATCAGCTGCGCGCCGGGCCGCGAGCAGGCAAACAGCGAGAGCCGCCCGGCGCGGTAGTCGCGGACAAGCGTCTCGACGCTAGCGCGGGTGTAGCCGAAGCGCTCGGCGACCGCCTCGGCGGCGGCGCCCTCGACGAAGTAGGCGCGCAGCGCCTCGTAGCGGCGCTGGGCTGGCTCGGCCGCCGACTGAGCGCCGCCCGCATGCTCCGCTCCGCCCTACGGGCTCCGC
>JAXLTB010000006.1:0-112822 GCA_046330295.1 Solirubrobacterales bacterium
AGCAGGAAGGAGGCGTTGGGATGGATCAACTTCATGTACTTCGGCTCGATGTCCATCCCGACCACCGCGTGGCCGTCTTCGAGATCGACCGAGGTGACCTTGCCCACCTGGATCCCGGCGATGTCCACGGACTGGCCCTGGCCCGGCGTCACCGCTTGCGCGGTCGAGAACTCGGCCGAGATGTGTTCGAATTCTTCGCCGACGAAGGGCAGCCATGAGGGCAACGAGGCCTTCTGCTGGGTGAAGATCCCGAGCATCATCACGACGCCGGCGAGCGCCAGGACGATGATCGCGATCGTGTCTTTGCGGTGCCCACGGGCCTGGCGAGTGATCCAGGCGCGGAAGTGGGTCCAACGACCGGACTGTCGGGGCTGATCGCTCATGGGTTCACGCCCGCGGCAGACGGAGTGGCCGGCCCAACCTGACCAAGGGGACCGTTTACGTTCGGGACCGGGTTCGTGTAGCAGCGCACGTCCGGCTTGAGCGGGGGCTGTCCACCGATCTGGGGTTGGTTCCCGAGGGGTTCGACGGCCGTGTGCGCATAGTTGATCTGATCGCTGAGCGTGTTCGGGTTCCCCTTGGGGTTCGGTTCGCCGACCAGCAGCGAGCCGCCGCCGGTCTGCGCGCGGACGTAGGGTCCGTTGCCGTCGAAGTTCTGCGCCGCGGCGGCGAAGTTGACGAGGTTGTAGAGGAACTCCCGATAGTTGGGTCCGCCGGTGCTGAAACGGTCTTCGATCGTCTGGTTCCCGGTCGGGACCAAGACCTTCGTCGTGCAGAGGCTGAGCTGGTTGAGCTGCGGCAACGCCGTTTCCTTGCCGGCCTGGGCGGCGCCGGCTAGGCCCGGGGTCGATTCCCGGAGCAGCTTCGCGAGGCCGCCGCCCTCCTTGCCGGAGAGCAGTGGCCGAACCTGCGCCAGCCAGGGTTTGGAGGCGCTGATCAGGGCGGGCAGCTCGGCCACCGCCGGCCTCAGCTCGATCGCGTAGGTGCGCAGCGGCGGCAGCGTCCGGTTGAGGCTGACCAGCGAGGAGTGGGCGACGCGCAGGGTCGGCGCCAGCAGGCGAACCGTCGTCGCCAGGTTGGTCGACTGAGCCGCCAGGGCGCCGGTGAACACGTTGAAGTTGTCGATCAGCCCCTGCAGGTCGGACTCGCGGCTGGCGAAGGCGCCGAAGGTCCTTCCCGCCCCGGCCACCAGGCGTGAGAGGTCGCGCTGTTCGGTGCCGAGCAGGGCGTTGGTCACCTGGGCGCTATAGCGGCCGGCGTCGCCGCCGTACTTGAAGGCCCCGTTGAGCGCTTCGGCGCCGGTCTTGCCCTTTACCTCGGGCAGCTGGCTGAGGTCTTCGGCGGCCGTCGGTTCGTTGGTCAACGCGGTCCCGTAGCTCTCGAGCAGGCGGCTGAGGTCGGCGCGCACGGGCGACTGAAGGGCGGTCAGGACTTCGTCGAGCTGGACGGCGGTGGAGGTATGGCTGATCGGGATCGTCCCGCCGCTGCCCAGCTCCGGCGCGCTGGGGCTGCCGGGGTCGAGTTCGATGAAGAAGTTGCCCTCGAGGAAGATCCGCGGCCGGATCGCGGCAGAGGCGTCGTCATGGATCGGACGGCCGGCGCCATCGACGGTGAAGGTGACCTTGGTCGCGTCACCGTCGCGGCTGGTCGAGATCACGCGGCCGACTTCGACTCCGGCGACCCGTACGGGCGAGTTGAGAGCGATGTTGGCCGAGTTGGCGAAGGTCGCCTTCAGCTCGTAGCCGTAGCTGGTGAAGGGGACGTGGCCGGTGAACGCCATGTACGGACCGATCGTGAAGACGAGGATGAAGATGACCGCGATCACGGCGTTGCTTGGGCGCCACCTGAAGCGGCGGTGGGTCGCGCCCTGTCTGGTGTCGCGCTCTGGGAGGCGGGTCACTTTGTCACCTGGCCGCGCGTGGTCGTGCCGAAGACGGAGGTGTGCCCGATCACGGTCTTGCCGGGGATGTATTCCTCGTTGCCGGCTTCGCAGCCGTTCGATTGGCCCGGCGCGCCCGTATTCGGATAGGGATTGAAGTGGAGGTGATTGGCTCTACCCGGTCCGTTCGCCGGGGCGGAAGACGGGCCGCTCTCGCTGTTCGGTCCTTCGGGAGGCTCGTAGCTGATGAAGTTGAGCCATTTCCCCTCGCTGTTGCCCTGGCTGTTGGCGTTGGCCAGGTTCCTGAAGGTGAGCGTCAGGTAGTTACAGGTCGTCTGGGCCGGAGCAATGAAACGCAGTGACGGCGCCAGCACTTCGTTGGTGTCGGTCAGCAGTTCGAGACCATTGAAGACGCCTGAGGCGCGCTGGAAGTCGAGCAGCGCTTCGGCGGTTGGCTGTAGCTGGTTGTTGAGGACCGGCGTGGCGTTGAGGACCGGAACCCCGGCGTGAAGGGCTTCGGCGATGATCGGCGAGGTTTCCGCGAGTGCTTTGGTTCCCGGCTTCAGGGCCGTGAAGAAGCGCTGCGAGTCGTGCAGGAACGGGCGCAGCACCGGCAGGTCGGCATTCGCGGTGTCTAGCGTCGACGGGCTCTTTTCGATCGTTTCCTGGATGTAGGGCCGCGAGACGCGGGCGAAGGCGGCAAAAGTGCGGTCGAGGGCTACGAAGAGGCTGGCCTGCGTCTCGGCCACCGGCGCCACCGTGGCCGAGAGGTCCTCGAGCGCCCGCCAGAAGCCGGCGAAGTCGGTGGCGGGGGCGACGATCGTCCGCAACACCGGCTGCCCGTTGACCGCCAGTCGCCGCAGGGCGCCGATCGCTTCGTTCAGCTGCGGTCCGCGCCCGGCGAGGGCGTTGCCGAACCCGGCCAGGTTTTGGCGGATCGCGTCGCGGGTGGGCTTGTCGAACATGTCGAAGAACTGGTCGATGTCGACCGGTTCGGGCTTGGCGGCCGCGAGCGGGATCGTTTCCCCGGCGGCGAAGCCCTTGGACGAGTTCCCCGGGGTGATCTGCAGGAACTTGAGGCCGAGCGCGGACTTGGGGCGCACCGTGATGGTCGAATCGACCGGCAGCGGTTCGGCGTTCTTGTCGAGGCTGAGCGAGAGTTCGGCGGCGACATCGCCGTTTTCGAATTGGACCGGGACGACGGACTTGACGATTCCGACACGGACCCCACCGATCCTCACCTCGTTGCCCTTGACCAGGGCGTCGGCGTTGGGCACCCTCGCCTTCAGGTTGTAGGTGGAGACGAAGGGCAGCCCATTGTTGGCGTTGTAGGCGAGGAAGACGGCGACGATGACCACCAGCACGGTCACCGCCCCGACCAGGATCGGACTGCTCGCGACTCCCTGTAGTCCCCGGCGGTTCCTCATGGACCCAGGAGGTAGTCGAGTAACGGGGCGGTGCCCCCGGTCTTGGAGGCCTTGCCGACCCCCGGTTCGGACCCGGTTGCACCGGCCTGGCCGAGGCCGGTGGTCGGTCCTCCGGAGCTGTTTGGCCCAGGGGAAGTGCCGCCAGTCTCTTCGTTCAACTGGTTCTGGAGGAGGCGGAAAAGTTCGGCGGCGCTCGAAGAGGCGGTTTCGCGCGCGTTTGGCCCGTTGAACCGTGACGAGCAGCCGGACGTGCCGCCCCTGCCCGGCACATATTCGACGCAGTTGGTGAGCGTGACGAGGGTGCGCCCGAAGTGACCGTACTGATCGAAGCCGTTCAACGCGGCGGTCGAGTTGTAGATCAGTTCGACCAAGCCGTCCCAGCCCTTCGTCTGCTTGAGATTGGTCAGGAGCTTCGCCAGTTCAGTCGTCGGCGACACTCCTGACCGAGCCAGGTCGCGCGTTTTGCGGACGACCGGATCGGCTTCGCGGAAGATCGGCCCCGAGGCTTCGCCGGCGTTTCCGAGGCTCTTCAGCGCCACCGTCGTCGCTTCCGAGAACGGCGTCAGCGTGCGGGTCGCATCGGTCAACGAGGGGGCGGCGGTGCCGAGGTCTTCGAACACCGGCGTGGCTGCGTCGGAGAAGCCCTGGAGGCTGCGCATGGTGAGGCGGAATTCGGTCAAGAACTTGGGGAACTTCCGCAGCGATTCTTCGAGCTGGGCACCGCGTTCGGCGCTGGCCTGGGCGGTGGCGCCCGCATTGGAGATGAAGCCCGCGACGTGAGCGCGCTCGCGTGAGAGCGGTCGCAGAATCGCCTCGGAGTTGCTGGCCAGCTGGGCGAGTTCGTCGCGCTGGGCGGAGAGGATGGCGAAGAGGCGGTCGACGTCGCGCAGAACCGGGTTCGCCCGCTTGACCAGGACTTCGAGGTCTTCGCCGCGACCGGCGAGGCCGGCGCCGAGTTCGTTGAGGATCAGACGGAAGCGCTGCGAATAGGGCAGGGTCTGGATGTCGTTGATCAGGTCCGGGTCGACGCTGGTGCTGTTGTTGCCCAGGGGCAGGAGGTACTGGCCAGCACCGGGTTGGCCGGACGGGATCTTCTTCAGCGGCGGTGGCGGCGGCGAACCGGGAGCTCGCGGCAGGGTCGGGCGGCAGTCGACGAACTTCTCGCCGATCAGCGATTGCGGCCGGATCAGGCAGCTCGCGTCGCTGCGGAAGTCCTGGAAGCCGGGGTCGGTGATGTCCATCACGATCACCGCCTTGCCTGGAACGGAGACCGGCTTGCCGTCCCTGTAGGCGACGGTTTCGTGAGGCAACGAGACGGCGACGGATTCGATCGTGCCCACGTTGGCGCCGGCGACCCGGACCTGCTCGCCGTTGACCATGAAGGCGCCGTTGTCGAAGATCGCGCGAACGCGGTAGGCGCCGCTGGAGCCGCCGCCGGAGATGAGCAGCACGACCGCTACCACGGCCGCCACCAGCGCTCCCGCGAGTATCAGCCGCCGGATCATGGTCCGGGCGGCGCGTCGGCCGGGTTGCATTCCGAGGAGTTGACGCTGCTGGGGGCCGCGGGCGGGTTGACAAATGGGGCCGAGCCGTCGGCCGGCGGCTGCGTGGCGCCGCCGGGGCAGCGCCGATGGACCGGGGCGGAGCTACCGAAGGCTTCGAACTGCTGGCTCTTCGAGATCGGTTCCAGCGTGCCGGCGCTGTATTTGAAGAGGTTCTGCACTGAAGGAGAGGCCCGAACGTAGTGGCCGTTGCCGTCGTAGTAACCGGCGACCTGGCCGAGCTTGCCGATCGCGTTGAAGATGTCCGGCGTATAGGCGCGGGCGAAGTTGAGGTTCGGCTGGAAGGCGGCGATCGCGGCTTCGGAGTGCGGGAAGGCGTTCGAGGCGAGCTTCTGCACAGCGGGGAGCGTCGCCAGCAGTTCGCCTGCGTCGTTGGCCTTTCCGGGCCTGCTCACGGTGAGGCGGAGGTCGTGCGTGAAGGGGATGAGTCTCTGCACGACCGGTCGCAGTTCCGCCAGGAACGGGGCGAGGTTCTTGGTCGCCGGCTTGGCCGTTTCGACCAGGGGTTCGAGGTCGTCGAGCGCGGCCCGCAGGTTGACGAACGTCGTGTTCGACTGCCGCAGCACCGGCGGCAGTCTCCGCAGGGTCTGGTCGAGGGCGAGGTTCTGGCTGGCGACCGCGCCGAAGGCGGCGTTGGCGTTTGAGATCGCGCTCGAGAGCTCTTCGCCGCGGGCGGCAACCGTGGTCGCGAGCTTGCTGGAGCTGACGATGAAGCGTTCGAAGAGACGCTGGTCTGCGTTCAGTTCGCTCGCGACGGCGCCAACCCGGTTCAGGGCCGGTCCGAAGTACTTGTAGGCTTCGTTCGCCGCTTCGGCCTGGCCGGAGTAGATCGTCGCGTTGCCCTTGATGAAGTCGCTCAGCCCCTTCCGCACCGAGGGCGGGAAGGTGTTGAAGAGCTGGTCGAGGTCGACCGGGGTCGTGGTCGAGGAAAGACCGAGTTCGGCCCCGTCTTCGAGCACCGGGTTGCTGTTGGGCCCGGGGCTGATCGAGACGTAGTGGTTGGCGACGCCCGAGAGCGAGGTGGCGCGGATCACCGCGGTCGTCCCCTCGTGCAGCTGCTGGCTGACTTCGACGTGGACATCGGCGAGGTTGTTGTCGCTCAGTTCGATGCTTTCGACCGAGCCGACCGGGGAGCCGCCGATCAGGACCTGGTTGTCCGGGACGAGCTGGCCGGCGTTCTGGAAGACGAGCGTGTACTGATAGCCGCCGCCGCCACTGAATAAGACGATCGCGAGCGCGATCACCGCGACCGCGAGGGCGGCGAGGGCGGCGATCCGGGCTCGGGTGACCCCCCGGCTCGGAGCCGAGCTTTTCTCCTCGCCTAATGGTTTGGCAGCCACGGGTCGTCGCTTTTCGTTCCCCGGCCCCTCCGACCCGGTGGAACGGGCGCGGGAATCGTATCCGAGCGACTGCCCGCCAAGTGCGGGCAGAGCGGGGACTTAACTGGAAATCAACGCGCTACTCTGGGCCGCGGGAACGGTTAGGGGAAGTGGGAGACGCCTCGCCAATTCGACCTGAGGAGCGACTCAATGAGCAAACGTCCAATTCTGATCCTGGGACTGGCCATGGCCGTCGCCGCGATCGCAGCGACGGCCGCAATCGCCGGGCCCGTGGGAGCCCCGGTGCCCACCAAAGACGGGAACTCGCAGGCGGTCGGATCGGTGATCGGGCCAAAGAAGCTCTTCAAGAAGACCTTTACGCCGGGGACCCTCGAAGTCACGACCAAATTGACCACTTCGACCGCCCCCAACGGCGTTCCCAACCCGACAGTGAACGTCGTGATCGACTTCGACAAGAACGCCAAGATCTTCACCAAGGGAATCCCGACCTGCGACCCGGCGAAACTGCAGAACACCTCGACGGAAATCGCCAAGCAACAGTGCGGCAAGGCCGAGATCGGCAAGGGCACGGCGGAAGCCCTCATCCCAGTGGGCGAAAAAGTCTTTCCGGCCACGCAGACGGTGACGGCGTTCAACGGTGTGCCCCAGGGCGGCAAACCGGTGGTGGTCCTCCACAGCTACGGGACGACACCGGTCCAGACGACGCTGGTCCTGGTCGGAACGGTGACCAACTTCAACAAGGAAGGCTACGGTCCGCGCCTCGACATCAACGTCCCGCTGATCGCCGGCGGCGCCGGAGCGCTGACCTACTTCAACACCAAGATCGACAAGAAATACACGTACAAAGGCAAGCCGGTGAGCTTCATCTCGGCCAAATGCCCGAACTCGAAGAAGCTGAAAACCCGCTCCGTGTTCACCTTCAAGGACGGCGAAAGCTCGAACCCGACCTATATCCAGGCCTGCAAGCAGAGGACGGAACCGAAAAGGAAGTAGCGCCGCGAATCAAACGTTGAGCCTGGGGAGCAGCCGCGCCAGGGGGCGCGGGAGCCACCAGACCCGGTCGCCGATCAGGAGCATCAGCGCCGGCAGCAGGACGATTCGCACCACGGTGGCGTCGAGGATCACCGCGACGGTCAGCCCGACACCGAGCTGGCTGACCGTCGCGATCGGCGCCCCGGCGAAGACGATGAAGACGGCGAGCATGATTGCCGCCGCGCCGGTGATCACCCGGGCGGTCCTGTCCAGTCCGAACTCGATCGCGGCGGCGCTGTCCCCCTCGCGGTCGTAGTGCTCGCGCATGCGGCTGAGCAGGAAGACCGCGTAGTCGATCGAGAGACCGAAGACGACGCCGAAGATCATCGTCGCCCCGACCGCGTCGACGTAGGTGTGACCCCCCAGCGGCAGGTTCGAGGGGACGTGGAAGAGCAACGTCAGGATGCCGAAGGCGACCGCGACCGTGACCAGGTTGAGACCGACCGCGATCGCCGCCAGCGGCAGCGCCCGCAGCACCACGACGAGCACGAGGAAGGTGGTCAGGGTTATCGCCGCGATCACGAACGGGATCCGTGCCTGGGTGACGTGGCTGTAGTCGTTTAGCTGGGCGGCTCCGCCAGCCACCCCGGTCGAGAGGCCGGCGTCTTCGCCCAGAGTTGCCGCTTCCTCGTCGAGTCGCTTGTTGAGCGCGATCGAGCCGGGGCTGTTGAAGGTGTACTTGGAGATGACCAGCATCGAGGCGGCCTGACCGCCGTGGCGCAGATCGATCGTCGTGCCGACCGCTTCCCGGGTTCGTGGCGGCGCCCCGTCGAGGGCGGAGAGGACGAAGTAGCCAGAGTTGAAGATCCCCGGCGAGGCGTCCCGGACGCGCCGCGCCTGGCGCCTGATCCGGGCCTTGCCGGCGATCACCCGCACGCTCGCCCGTTGCAGCCCGCTCTCCAGCGGAGCCGTCCGTTCGGCCCCTTCGGCGAGGCTGGCTTCCAGCGCTTCGGCGCCACCGCCGAGCCGGTCGATGCCACCGACCAGGGCCGCGGCGCCACCGCTGAGCCTGGCCAGGCCGTCGCCGAGGCTCTGCGCGGCCTGGGCCAGCCGGGACGAGCCGGCGGCGAGACGGTTTCCGGCGGCGTGGATCTTGTTCAGGCCTTCGGTGAGCCGCTTCCCGGCGTTGGCGAGTTTGTCGAGGTTGACCAGGGTGGACTGAAGCCAGGCGGTGACCTGGTGCGCTCCTTCGACGTCGGACAGCAGGCGCGCCTGCATGGCTTCGAGTTCGGCGACGAGGCCCGCGTAGCCGCTCGCGTAGGGGGCGCCGGTGACGGGATCGGTGCCGCTGACGGCGGACAGGGCACGGCGGACCGCTTCCAGGGCAGCCGTGTAGTTGGGGTCCGATTTCCCCACGGTCATGGCCTGCAGCTGCGCGAGGGCGGTCCTCAGCTGTTCGTCGGCGACCTTCGAGGG
Organism: Solirubrobacterales bacterium; assembly: GCA_046330295.1. Taxonomy (GTDB): domain Bacteria; phylum Actinomycetota; class Thermoleophilia; order Solirubrobacterales; family 70-9; genus VAYN01. Next base: position 8,657 of record JAXLTB010000006.1, read on the forward strand.
TTCGAGCAGTCGCGGCACGGTCGTCTTGGCGGCTTCCTCGAGCGACTTTTCCAGCCTGCGCTGGCGGTTGAGCGCGTTGAAGCGAAGGTTGCCGCCACCGATGTCCCGCGCCGCGAAGGTCAGCTGCAGGGCAGCGATGGCCGCGTGCTGCTGTGCTTCGGCCAGCCGCTTCGACCCGGCGGCGAACCGTTCCAGCGCCTCGATCGCCCGCTGGCTGCCGCCCGTCGCCCGCCCGAGCCCGAGCGCGATCATCTCCGCGCCTTCGCCGGCGCGATCGGAACCGAGCGCCAGCAGGCCCGCTCCGTTGCTCGCTTCGGTGATCCCGGCGCGCAGCTGCCCGACGCCTCCGGCTGCGACCTTGAGACTGCGACCAAGCCGGCCGAGCTGCTTGACCGGGCCGATGTTCCCTTCCGAGGAGAGCACCGCGTTGCCGAGGTCCTGGAGCGGTTCCACCCGCTTGGAGACCTGGCCGGGGCCGATCACCGCCTGCACTCCCGGCAGCGAGGCCACCTTCCGCTGGAAGTGGGCGAGGGCGGCGAGGCTCTTGGCGTCGGTGATGGGGCCACCGGGGGTTACGGCGACCACCTGGAAGGGGGCGTCCCAGCCGGGGCCGATCGCCCGGTCGATCAGTTCGGCATCCTGGCGCGCCGGGGCGTCCTTCGCCAGCTGCTCGGGGCTCGGGGGGCCGGTCTTCAGCGCGATCGCAGGCGCCGCCAGGATCAGCAGGACAGCGCCGATCGCGGCCGCCACCGGCGCCGGGTGCTTCAGCGCCGCGCCGACGAGGACCATCAGCCGCGAGCGCCCGTTCGGCGCCGCGCCGATCCGCCAGCGGTCCACGTTGGGGCCGATCAGCGTCAGCAGTGCCGGGCCGACGAGGGTGGCGACGGTGACGCTGAGGACGACGACCATCGCCACCGTTCCCGCCAGCGAGGCCAGCAGCGACCCCGGCAGAATGAAGAGCGAGACCAACATCGAGAGAAGCAGGGTGCTGCCGGCGAACATCGTCGTGCGCCCGGCGGTGCGGCGCGTCCGGCGGGCGGCGTCGACCGGCTCGGCCCCCGCCGCCAGCTCCTCGCGGAAGCGCGAGACCATCAGCAACGCGTAGTCGACTCCCAGCGCCAGCCCCATCATCGTGCAGACGGTCAGGGCGAAGGCGTCGATGTCGAACCAGGACGTGAAGAAGTAGAGGATCCCCCGCGAGGCGATCACGGTGACCGCGCCGAATGCGAGCGGGATCGCGGCGGCGATCGGCGAGCGGAAGACCAGCAGCAGGACGATCAGCAGGAACGGGATCGCGATCAGCTCGCCGCGCTCGCTGGCGGAGATCGACTCGTCCTGGATCGCCCTCGAGAGGGTGGCGAAGCCGGTCTGGGTCGCGCGGACCGGGGCGTGGACCTCTTCTTCGAGGATCTCGTTCAGCCGGGGGACCGTGTCGTTGACCGCGGTTTTGACGTCGACGTGGAAGTCGGCGAGGATCAGCGCCCGGCGGGGATCCGGGCGCAGGCGGCTGACCGAGCCGCGGTCCCATGGCGAGAGGGTCGTGACCCTCGGGTCGCGCCGCAGGGCGCGGACCAGCTCCGGGCCCTGGCGGTCGAGGGCGGCGGCCGGGCCGCGCAGCAGGATCGCGAACGGGGCCGAGTCGCCGAAGTGTTCGCGCAGCATCCCGTTGGCGCGCGAGGAGGCGGTGCCCGGAACGTCCAGGGTGGTCGGATCGAGGCGGCCCTCGACGCCGGTTCCGATCACGCCGAGGATGACAAGCACCACCGCCGCCACGACCAGCACCGCGCGCGGGTGGCGCAGACTCAACGGGTGGCGACGGCTCGAATCCGGGTCCTCGGACTCCGATCGTCCCCTGCTCCTCCTGCTTCCCACCCGTGGTAGTTTGGCGGTCAGGGGAACGGGAGGAGCGGTTTCATGCGGAAGGCTCTGTTAAGAGCGCTCGCGATGGTCGCGGTCGTGTCGCTCGCACTGGCGGGGTCGGCGGTCGCGCTGCGACTTCAGGTGGGCAACATCATCGTCACCACCGACGGCGGTTTCACCCCGACGACGCTGCCCCGGCACGAACTCGCGCCGATCAAGCTGCACGGCTACGGGAGGATCTCCACCGTCGACGGCTCCAATCCGCCGATCCTCGAACAGATCGTCCTCTGGTTCGACAAGCACGGCTCGGTCGAGACCCGCGGCCTGCCCATCTGCACTGCGGGAAAGCTGGCGGCGACCACGACGTCGCAGGCGCGCAGGCTCTGCCCCGGGTCGATCGTCGGCACCGGCTTCGGAAAGGCCGTCGTCGACTTCCCCGAACAGGGTCCGATACCCGCCTCCTCGCCGATCACGATCTTCAACGGCCCGATGAATCACGGCAACCCGACGGTTCTCGCCCACGCCCATCTCACCGTTCCAGGCCCGACCACCTTCGTCGTCCCGATCGAGATCCAGAAGGTGCGCGACGGCCGCTACGGGTTCAAGACCGTTGCCGACATCCCCAGGATCGCCGGGGGCTACGGCACCCCGATCTACGGGCGGCTCTCGATCGGACGGACGTGGAAGTACAGGGGGAAGACTCTCAGCTATGCCAACGCCAGTTGCCCCGATGGTCGGCTGCAGGCCAGGGGCCAGTTCAAGTTCAACGACGGCTCCCTCCTCCGGGGCACCCTGCTCCGACCCTGCACGGGCAAGGGCTGAGACGCGCTGCGGGCGGTCGTTAGCCTGGTTGTGGGAAGGATGAGGGGAGCGCTACCCAGAGCCATCGTCGCCATCGGCCTCGTCGGCCTGATCGCCTGCGCCAGCGCCTTTGCGCTGCGAGCCGAAATCGGCACGACGGTGGTCAGCGCCACCGCCACCCTCCTGCCTCGCAAGCTGCCGGCGCACCAGAACGCGCCGGTGTCGCTGAGCAGCGTCACCCGCATCGGGACGACCGACGGCTCGCCACCGCCCGGCCTGACGAGCATCGTCTTCGAGTTCGACAAGCACGGGACGATCGAAACCAAGGGAGTTCCCGTCTGCACGAGGGCTAAGCTCGCTGAAACCACTCCGCAGGAGGCGCGGACGCGCTGCGCCGGGGCGCTGGTCGGCGAAGGCACCGGCAGGGCCGAGGTCAACCTACCCGAACAGCCGCCGCTGGAGATCAGCTCCCCCCTCTCCTTCTTCAACGCGCCGCCCGTGGGGGGCAAGCCGAGCCTGATCGCCCACGCCTACGAGACGGTGCCCTCGCCGAAGACATTGCTGGTGCCGATCGTGGTCGAACCGATCAAGCACGGGCGCTACGGCTTCCAGGTGAAGATCGAGATGCCCGAGATCGCCGCAGGCTACGGCGCCCCGACCCTCGCCAAGGCCACCGTCGGCCGCATCTTCAAGGGCGGCGGCAGGCAGGTCGGCTACGTCAACGCGCGCTGCAAAGGTGGCCGGCTCCAGGTCCACGGCTCCCTCTCCTTCAGCGACGGTGACTTCTTTCCAGCGACCCTGACCTCTCCGTGCCACTCGCCGGGCTGAGGAGGGCCGCGCTTCTCTGCTGCGCCCTCGCAGCCCTGTTGGCGAGCGGCGCCGACGCAGCCCTGGTCGAAGTCAACAGCCTGATCCTCCACGCCGACGGAGGCTTCCAACCGCGCGTTCTGCCGCGGAGCCGCTTCGCGCCGATCGAATTCAGGGGCCACGTCGACGTCGCGGCAAAAGGCGGCGGGCGGCCGGTGCCGCTGGACCAGGCGATCGTCGACTTCGACCGCGACGGGCGGCTGAGCGTCGCCGGCCTGCCGGTCTGCCAGCCGGAACGGATCGCCGAAGCAAGCACCGAGGAAGCGCGGCGGGTCTGCCGCGGGTCGATCGTCGGCACGGGCACGATCGACGCCCTGATCTCCCTCGCGGGCGGCCCGGTCCCCGCCAGCTCGCCGCTGACGCTCTTCAACGGCCCGCCGCTCGAAGGCCACCCGACCGTGGTCGTACACGCCCGCACCACCGTCGCCGGCACCCAGACCTACGCGATCGTCGTTCCGATCGAACGCCGCCGCGGCGCCTTCCGCTACCGCGCCACCCTCAACCTTCCCCCGATCGCCGCGGGCCTCGGCGCGATCACCCACATCGACGTCGAGATCGGCCGCCGCTACAGCGCCGGCGGGCGCCGGCGCAGCTACGTCTCCGCCCGCTGCTCCGACGGCGTCCTCCGAACCCACGGCCGCTTCACCTTCGACGACGGCACGATCATCGACGGTAGCGTCGAAAAGCCCTGCAGGACCGAATAGCCCGGCGCCCAGCCGCCGGAGCCGCCCAGAGCCTTGGCTTCCTATACTTCCCGGCCCGGGCCGCTAGCTCAACTGGTTAGAGCAGGAGCCTCTTAAGCTCAAGGTTGAAGGTTCGAGTCCTTCGCGGCCCACTGGGACAGCGCGGCTCTGGAAGTCGGCGTGGGGATGGCCTTCGGCGTGGGGATCCTGGTCAGCACGATCCACTCCACCTTCGACCGCCTCTACAGCGCGATCTACGGCAACGCCTCCCTCGTCGTCTCCGGCAAGGCCTCGATCGGCTCCCTTCCCCGGTCCACCCTCGGCAGGGTGAGGACCGCGGCCGACGATGTCTTCGGCGTGCTGCGACTAGTCGGCGAACACGGGCAGGCGGAGACCGGACGCAACTCGACCCTCTTCGTCGAGGGTCGAGACTTCAGCGGGCCGAACGCGACCACGGCGGAGACCGCTGGCCTCACTGCAGTCCTGCGGGCGCTCGGCGGGTCGCGCCGGCGGATCCGCCGGATGATGCTCGACGAGAGCCTGCTGATCTCGGTTGCCGGAGCCCTGACCGTGGATCGGCACCGGGATTCTCGTCGCGGTCGTCTGGATAGTCTCGGTGCGGGAAAGCACCCTGGCCGGATTGGATCTCCACTTCCCGGTGACCACGCTGATCGTGATCGCCATCCTCGGCGTCGTCCTCGGTGCCCTCGCCGCGATCCTGCCGGCCCGCCGGGCCGCCGCGCTCGATCCGCTTCAGGCGCTCACCTACGAGTAGCTATCCCAGCTGGCTATTCGGAGGGAGGGCTGCCGCCGAGCCCGGTGCCGAGCGGGTTTTCGAGGCTTCCCTTGCTCGCGCCCTTCGCCGCCTTTTCGGCCTTTTCGGCTTCGGCGAGCTGTTTCTGGAATTCGTGAGCGCGTTTGCTGATTTCGTCGAACTGGTTTTCGAGGTTTTCCCGTTCGAACTTGGTGTTCGCCTTGGCCACGGCTTCCCTCTTGGACTTCTCAGCGGCCGCATATTCGAAGGCGTAGAGCTGGTAGAAGGCCAGGGTGGAGAGGGAGCCGAGGCTCGGGCGCTTCTCGGCGACGATCTTCTGCGCTTCCGCCGCCGCTTCGACGTTGGCCTCGGCTTCGTTTCCGGTTCGCGAGACCTGGGCGAGGGAGAAGAGCACCTGGGACATCAGCTGGGCGATGCTCGCGACCGGTTCCTTGGTAGCTTCCAGGTATTCGCTCCAGGCGGCGCTGGCCTTCTGGTATTGCTGGACCGAGGCCACGGTCTGGACGATTTCCCCGCTTGAGCCGCTGCTCACCAAGTTGTTGCCGGCGTTGACGCGCGCCCGGGTCAGGGCCAGCAACAGCGTTTCGTCTTCCGGGGCCTTCACCAGCTTGCTTTCGATCCTCTGGGCCTGGTCTTCGAACTGGCTGCTGGCGCTGGTGCTGCTGCCGTTGCCGAACAGTTCGCCGATGTTGACCGGACCGACGACGAGGAAGAGGCTCGCGCCCATCAAGACGGCGAGGATCGCGTAGACGAATTTGACGACGTGGCGACGCCGTCCCCGGATGTCGAAGACCATCCTGTGCTCGTTGCGGCCTGACGCCATCTGCTCTCTCTACTCCTGGATCGAGGGCTCTGCCATCCCTCCCGGTTCCTTCGGCCTGCCAAATGCCCGCGCGAGCAAGATACTCAACTCAAACAGAACAAGCAGGGGGACCATCTCGATGATCATCGAGATCGGGTCGACGCCGGGCAGGGCGGCGGCGATCACGGCGATCGCCAGGTATGCGTAGCGGCGGTTGCGCGTCAGCTGCTCGACCTTGACGATCCCCAGCCGGGTCACTGCGAGGATCACCAGCGGTAGCTGGAAGACGAGCGCGCCGGCGAGCATCGTCATCGAGAAGAAGCTGTAGTAGTCGCGGGCGCGGACCTGGATGTTGAACTGGGTGTCGTTGAAGTTGAGCAGGAACTTGACCGCCGCCGGCATCACCGCGAAGTAGGCGAAGGCGATCCCGGCCAGGAAGAGGAAGGGGAAGAGCAGCAGGATCGGCAGCACGACCCTTTTCTCCTGTGGACTGAAGGCCGGCAGGATGTAGGCGTAGAGCTGGTAGAGGACGAACGGCATCGAGAGCACGATCGCACCGTAGGCGGCGACCGTCACCGTCGTCGTGAACGGCTCGGTGACGCCGAAGGTGATCAGCTTCTTGTGGCCCTCGGGCAGCGGCCCGCCGGCGATTTCGAGCAGCAGGTGGTTCTGCCAGAAGCAGAGCGCGAGGGCGACGCCGAAGACGGCGATGCAGACGATCAGCCGCGCGCGCAGCTCGTCGAGGTGCTCTACGAGGCTGAGGCGGTCCTCATGGGAGACCGCCCTGACGCGGCGGGGCATCCCGGCAGGCCTCAGCTGCGTTTGTCTTGAGCGACCTCGGCCTCGGCCGGCTTATCGACGGGGGGAGTCGTCGCCTGCGAGGCGCTGAGTGCTTTGACGTCGTCGTCATCGTCGTCGTGCTTGTCGCCGGTGACGGTGTCGCGGAACTCGCGGATGCCCCGTCCGAGGCTGCTGCCGAGCTCCGGCAGCCGCTTCGGCCCGAACACCACGAGGGCGATGATGAGGACGACGATGATCTCTAGGGGGCCGATGTTTCCGAGCATTTGAATCATGGTAACGGGGCCGGATCAGCGGCAGTGGAGCGATCGGATACTCGGAACTGGGGCTTTCTTCCCGAGATTTCGGAAAAGTACGGATCGAGCAGGCCTCAATCGGGTTCGATAGTGCAGAGATGAAGGAGTCGAGAGGCGACAAGACGCAGCAGGTCAAGGACCTCCACATCTGCCCGGAGTGCGGCTCGGACCTCGTGCAGCCAACCTGCTGGGAGCAGGCCGGGGATAAGGCCCACTGGCGAGTCTGGCGGCGCTGCCCGGAGTGCGAGTGGTTCTGCCAGGGGGTCCATGGCGAGAGCGAGATCAACGCCTTCGACGAGCAGCTCGACCTCGGCGCCCACGAGCTGGCCCACGAGCTGCGGGCTCTGGAGCACGCGAACATGGCCGACATGGCCCACGCATTCGTCGCCGCCCTCGCAGCGGACCTGATCACCGCCGACGACTTCGTCTAGCCGCACGACCCGCCGGCGGCCCCCGGCTTGCCACGTTGGAAAGCTCGAGATCGGGTAGAGACGGGGCGTGGCCGCAGCTGAGAACCTGGACGCAACCGCGGCGCTCGTAATGGAGCGACTCGCGTGCATCACGATGCTCGAGGCCGCCGACATCGCCGACGCGACCGAGCATGTCGTCACGAGGCCCCGGCACGTGGCGATCAACGAGGTCCTGGTGCGCCCGACCGAGCAGCGCGACTGAACGCCCCGCGGCGGCCGGGTCTCAGCTGTAGCGCTGGACGACGCCGTCGGCGACGAGCACCAGCAGCTTGCGCTGTTCGGGCTCGAAGTTCGCGCCCTCGACCTGTCGCTTGCCGGCGGCGACCATCTCCAGCGCCCGGGCCCTGACCTTCTCCAGGGCGCCGGTTGCGGCGATGCGGTCGCAGAGGGCCTCGGCCGAGGTCGCGTCGAGGGCGCGCAGGTCGACGTCGCGGATGCTGGGGTCCACGGCCAGCGCCTCGATCAGGGGCAGCGTGATCGTGCCGTCGAGCAGGTCCGTGCCGCGCGCCTTGCCGGTCCGCTCCGGCGGCCCGCTGACGTCGAGGACGTCGTCGAGCAGCTGGAAGGCGAGCCCGACCTCGGCCCCGAACGCCCGCAGGTGCTCGTCGTCGTGGCCGAGCAGGCAGGCGCACTCGAACAGGGTCGCGGTCTTCAGCCGACAACGCGCCAGGTAGCGCTGCTCGGAGACCTCGAAGTCGAAGGCGTCGTGGCGTTGCGCCAGCTCGCCTCGCGCCAATGCCACCGCGGCGTCGGCAAGCAGCTCGACCGAGCGGGCATCGCCGGCACCCGAGAGCAGGGCGAAGGCACGGGAGAGGAGCAGGTCGCCGGTGGCGATGGCGCGGTCGCGGCCGGATCTGGCGGCGACCGTGGGATTGCCGCGGCGCAGCGGCGCCTCGTCGAGGACGTCATCGTGGACCAGGGTCGCCATGTGGACCAGCTCGATCGCCGTCGCGGCGCGGACCGCGGAATCTCCGCCCTTCTCCCCCGCGCAGAGCAGGACCAGCATCGGTCGCAGCCGCTTGCCGCCCGCCGCAAGGGTCGCGGCAGCGTCCTCGCCGAGGGATTCGCCGTGGCCGCCGATCGCCTGCCGCAGCCGGTCCTCCACCTCGCCGAGCCGGGAGGGCAGCCAACGGCTCGACGCGTCCAGGACCGCCGTCACCGGCGGCGGCACGGTGGAGCGTCGAGTCACCCGCGGACGCCGCTGTGGATCGCGATGATTCCGCCGGCGAGCACCGTGTAACGGATCCGCTCGAAACCGGCCCGGCCCATCTTCTCCGCCAGCCCGCGGGGGCTGGGGAAGCTGCGGACCGACTCCGGCAGGTAGGAGTAGGCCTCGGGATCCCCCGAGAAGGCACCGAGCAGCGGCACGATGCGGTCGAACCAGAGCGAGTAGAAGGTCGAGAGGGGCGGTCGCGTCGGCTGCGTGATCTCGAGGATGACGAGGCGCCCGCCCGGCTTCAGGACCCGCGCCATCTCCCGCAGGCCGCGATCCAGGTCGGCGAGGTTACGGACCCCGAAGCCGACGGTCACCGCGTCGAAGCGCTCGCCGTCGTAGGGCAGCGCCAGCGCGTCGGCCCACTCGAAGCGGACCCCGCCAACCCCGCGATCCGCTGCCTTCTCGCGGGCCAGGTCGAGCATCGGCTCGGAGAAGTCGCAGCCGACCACGCTGCCGCCGGGAGCGACGCGGCTCGACAGCTCCAGCGCCAGGTCGCCGGTGCCACAGCAGACGTCGAGCGCCGAGTCGCCGGGGCCGAGCTCCGCCCGCTCGGCCGCGCGCTCGCGCCAGCGATGGTGCAGGCCGGCGGTCATCACCGAGTTGAGCGCGTCGTAGTTGCTGGCGACGCGGTCGAACATCCGGTTCACCTGCCCCGCGAAGTCGGGAGATTGGCGGTTGTCGTTGATCGTGTCCATGGGTTCGCGGCGCGCGGGCGCCGTCCCTGGCCGCCCGACCTAATCTAGCGACGACAGGAAGTCGGCCAGCTCGTTGAGCTTCTTCGGCGGCAGTGCACGGAAGGAAGGCATGATGCCCGGCCCGATTTCCACCGAGCGGAGGATCGCCGCGCGGGGGATTCGGGCCGCGATATGGGTCAGTTCCGGTCCCGGGCCGTTGTTCCCGTTCTCGCCGAGCTTGTGGCATGCGAGGCAGCCCGAGCCGGCGACGACCTCCTTGCCGGCCTGGTATTGCGGAGCGACCTTCATGTCGATCTCGGTCGGCGAGCCGCCGGTCGCGCCGAGATAGGTGAGGTAGCCCATCGCAATGATCGTCAGGCAGCCGGCGGTGGTGGCGAGCGGGCGGCGGTCGGGACGGCGCTCGGGCCCGCGGTCGTAGAACGGCAGCAACAGCAGCAGGACCATGCAGATCGTCGGGATCCCGATCGTCGCGATCGGGACCAGCTCCGGCGGCTTGATCACGCGCAGGATCTCGAAGAGGAAGAAGAAGTACCACTCGGGGCGGGGGACGTAGGTCGTAGAGGTTGGGTCCGCCTTCGGGCCCTGCTCAGCACCGAGGATCAGCGACATCGCGATGATCACCGCGACCACGATCAGCGCCATCGCCGAGTCCTTCAGCACCGCGTAGGGGAAGAACGGCTTCCCCTTCTTCTTCAGAAGCTCGTACTCCTCCAGGTATGCCTGCTTGTCCTGGGGCTTCATGAGGTCGGCGAGGCTCCGTTGCCCTCGGCGCCGGCGTCGAGCCGGGCGACCGGGGCGGCGACCTTGGGCTTCTCGCCGCGGACCCACGGAGGCGCCGTCGTGCCGAGCTTGACCACCAGGTACATGTGGGCGCCGATCAGGGCGATGATCGCGCCGGGAACGAGCAGCATGTGAATCGCGTAGAAGCGCGAGAGCGTGGTCGCGCCGAGCTCCGGACCGGCGCGCAGGAAGTCACTCAGATAGGGGCCGACGATGGGGCCGGTGCCGTTGATGTTGATACCGACGATCGAGGCCCAGAATGAGCGCTGGTCGAAGGGCAGCAGGTAGCCGGTGAAGGCCATCGTCATCGTCAGGATCAGCAGCACGACGCCGATCACCCAGTTCAGCTCCCGCGGGTACTTGTAGGCCCCGAAGAAGAAGGTGCGGCCCATGTGGAGGAAGATCAGGATGACCATCACGCTCGATCCCCACTTGTGCATCCCGTGCACCAGCTGGCCGAGCGGCACGTCGTTGTTGATGTGGGTGATCGAGGCGTAGGCCTGGGTCGCCGAGGGCGTGTAGAACATCGCCAGGAAGACGCCGGTGACAGCCTGCACGATGAAGGCGAAGAGGGTGGCCGAGCCAAGCGTGTAGAACCAATTGGTCCCTTTCGGCACCTTCCGGTAGAGCATCCCGGTGAGGAAGCCGGTGGCCGCGGTGCGCTGGTCGATCCAGGCGAGGACATCGACGGGCGCCTCCTTGGCCTTGTCGCCGAGCCGTTGGAGGTCGGTCGGTCGCTCCGGCGGCGCGGTCTTGAGGTCCGCCGGGGCCTGGCCCTTGGCCGCGCCGGACTGACCGGGCTTGGCCGGTTTGCGCAGCGGGGCGGGGACTATCGAGTTTGGAAGCTTCGGCATCAGGGCGGTGGGAAGGTAGACGGACGCGGCGGGTAGAGGTATTCCCAGATCCCGCCGGTGAACTCGCCGGGGTCGCGGGCGCGGACCGGTTCGAGCTGGGAGGTGACGCTGAAGCGCGGGCCGACCTCGACCTGGCCGTTGCGGACCCGCGTCTGGAACTGGTCGAGGGGGCGCACCGGCGGGCCGCCGATCCGCCTGCCCTGGAAGTCGTAGACGCCGCCGTGGCAGGGGCAGATGAAGTTGCCGGCAGCCTCGACGAAGCGGACCGGGCAGCCGAGATGAGCGCAGCGGTTGGAGACGGCGATGTAGTTGCCCGGTTCCTCTTCGAGTTCAGCCGAGCTCTTGCGCACGTAGGCAGTGGTCTTGCCGGCGTCGCCGATGCCCTCGGTTTCGGTGAAGATGACCTGGCGATAGGTGTCTTCGACGAAATCGCTGACCGGGCCAACCGCCTCCCAACGCTCCTTGCCGCGGTGGAAGATCGGGGCCACGGCAAAGCCGACGGCCGGCAGGACGATGGCGGCGCCGGCGATGCCGCCGAGGCCCTGGGCGGCGATCGTGAAGGCGCGACGGCGGGTCATCGACTCGCCCTCGAAGTAGCCGGGAGGGTCGGGCTTCTCCCGCTGCTGCCGGAGGCCCTCTTCGGCCCCGTTGATCTTGTCCGCGTCGTCAGCCACAGTCGGTTCGTACTCGGCCGCGGAGTCTATTGCGTTGGCCACGTGTCCGGCTCCAAGCCGGCTCGTCTGGCCCCGCTACCATCGGCCTGGGCGGCCGGGGAGCTTAGGGAACCCCGCCGCAAAGAGACGGGGAGGTCGTCGAGATGCCGATCACGAGAGGAGTTTGGAGAGCGTTCCTCGCCGCCTCCGCGACGCTCCTCTGCGCGGCGCTGGTCGCCGGAACGGCGCTCGCCGTCACCTCGCCGGACCAGACTCGGGAAGGCTACGTGGCCGCGGTCGAGCCGATCTGCGAGACCAACACCAAGGCCAATGAGCGAATCCTCGCCGGCGTGCGCAAGCAGGTCAAGCAGGGCAAGCTCGACCTCGCCGCCGCCCGGTTCTTCAAGGCCGCGGACGCCTTCGGCCAGGCGACGGAGCAGATCCGCGCCGTGCCGCAGCCACCCGCCGACGCGACCAGGCTGGCGAAATGGCTGAGCCGCCTCGACGACGAGGAGACGCTGCTGCGAAAGATCGGCAAGGACCTGAAGGCCGGAAGGAAGTCCCGGGCCCAGGCCGACTCGGTGCGGCTCACCCACAACGGCAACCTGGCCAACAACGCGGTCCTCGGCTTCGAATTCAACTACTGCCTGATCAAGCAGTCCAGGTTCAGCTGAGTTGAGCCGACCGTCGCCGCGGCCCCCGCTCCGCGCGCCTGCATCCGAGCGCCGGCTGCCCGGTCCCGGCGCGGATCAGCCGGCGATCTCGCGGGCGGCGGCCGGCCAGAGGTCCGGGACGGCCCCGTCCAGTCCTTCGGCGTGGAGCTGGGCGCAGCGGCTGATCAGGTCGGAGAGGACGGCGACGGCGGAGACGTCGCCGAGCGCCGCCAGGCGATGGAGGCCGAGCGCGTAGAGGTAGTCGCCGGCGAGGAGGGCGAGGTCGTCGTCGTGCTCGGCGAGCAGCCGCGACTCCCCGTAGTGGAGGAGGTAGCCCTCGCGGACGGCCTCGACCACCAGCGCGTACTCGCCCGGGGCCGCGGCGGCCGCGGGGCCTGAGGCGGCGATCGCGCCGAGCTCGGCCGCGGCGACGGGCTCGACGACGTGGGGGGAGATCGGCGTCTGCTCCTCGCGCAGCTGGGCGGCGAGGGCGCGCAGGGCCTCGCCGGGCTCGCTCACGGCAACGCCTCCTCGAGTGAATCTGAGGCGGCTTCGAGGGTCCGGTCCACGATCGCCTCGTCGTGGGCGAGCGATACGAACCAGGCCTCGAACTGGGACGGCGGCGGGTAGATGCCGCGATCGAGCATCGCACGGCAGAAGCGGGCATGGGCGGCGGTGTCGCAGGCGCTCGCGCCGGCGAAATCACGCACCGGCTCGGGGCTGAAGAAGAGCGTGGTCAGGCCGGGGGAGCTGGCGACCTGCAGGGGACGGTCGCCGGCGAGCGCGGCGAACCCGGCGGCGAGGCGGTCCGTCAGCGCCCGGAGTCGCTCGTAGGCGGCCCGGTCGAGATGGGCGAGCGTCGCCAGGCCGGCGGCGGCGGCGAGCGGGTTGCCCGAGAGCGTCCCCGCCTGGTAGACGTCGCCGGCAGGGGCGATCCGCTCCATCGCCCCGCGCGGGCCGGCGAAGGCGGCGGCCGGCAGGCCGCCGCCCAGCACCTTGCCGAGCACGGTGAGGTCGGGCTCGACCCCGTAGAGCTCCTGGGCGCCACCCCGGGCGACTCGGAAACCGGTGATCACCTCGTCGAAGACGAGCAGGGCGCCGGCCGCGGCGGTCGCTTCGCGGAGGAACCCGAGGTAGCCGTCGGCGGGCGGGACCACGCCCATGTTGGCGGCGATCGGCTCGGCCAGGAGGGCGGCAACCGAGTGCTCCTCGAGGGCGCGGGAGACCGCGTCGCGGTCGTTCCAGGGAACGACGACGGTAGTCGCCGCATGCGCCGCGGGAACCCCCGGGCTGCCCGGGACGCCGAGCGTCGCCAGGCCCGAGCCGGCGTCGGCGAGCAATCCGTCGGAGTGGCCGTGGTAAGCGCCGGCGAACTTGACCACGACCTCGCGGCCCGTGATCGCCCGAGCCAGGCGCACCGCGCCCATCGCCGCCTCGGTCCCGGAGCTGGTCATCCGCACCATCTCCACCGAGGGGAAGCGGTCGGCGACCTGCTCGGCCAGCTCGACCTCGATCGCGGTCGCGGCGCCGTAGCTCGTCCCCTTCTTCGCCGCTTCGATCACGGCCGAGATCACCGAAGGCTCCGCGTGCCCGAGGATCAGCGGCCCCCAGGAGCCGACCCAGTCCAGGTAGCGGTTGCCGTCGACGTCGATCAGCTCGCAGCCCTCGGCGCGCTCGATGAAGATCGGGTCACGCCCGATCTGCCGCATCGCGCGGACCGGGGAGTTGACCCCACCCGGCAACACCGCCAACGCACGTTGGTAGAGCTCCGCGGACCGACTCATCGAGCCGAGCCGGGCGGAGCGGGCATCACGATCTGGTCCCCACGAGCGGAGCCCGGCGCCGACAATTTACGTGTGCGCCGCCTCCCAGGCGGCGTAATCGTCAGTGAAATAGCGGAGGCGGATCTTCTTGTACTCGGTCGAGGAGTGAGGGTGGCGCGGTCGCCGGTGCCGATCCCGCACTCCTCGGCGATCGAGCCGAGGATCGCGTCGCACTCCTGCTTGGAGCGTCCGTGGGCCATCGTGAAGACGCTGTAGGGCCAGTCCTCGTAGGTCGGCCGCTGGTAACAGTGGGAGATGCCGCGGAAGGAGGCCATGCGGGCGCCGACCTCCATGATCTCGTCCTCGGGAACCTTCCAGACGCCCATGCCGTTGGCCGAGAAGCCGGCGCGGCGGTGGTAGAGGATCGCGGCGACGCGGCGGAGGATCTTGCGGTCGACCATACCCCGCAGTCGCTCGAGCAGCTCCTCGGTGTCGACCCCCAGCTCGGAGGCGGCCTCGTCGTAGGGCCGCTCGACGGCCGCCATCGGTCCCTGCAGGGCGCGGATCAGGGCGATGTCGTCCTCGCCGTAGGGCTGGGGCTCGAGCTCGCGAGGGGGTGACGCCTCGACCGCGGCGGCGAGGGCCTCGGTGCCCTTCTCCATCTCCAGGTTCATGTTGATCTTGAACAGCGTCAGGGTCGGCAGCTCGCGCATCGAGGTGGCGCCGGTCTCGCGCATCAGCGCCTCGATCGTGCCCCGCAGCCCGAGCTTCGAGTCGGGCGGCGTGGCGATCGTGAACCAGAGGTTGAAGTCGTGGGTGCGCAGGTAGTTGTGGGAGACGCCGGGGTGGGCGTTGACGATCTTCGCCGCCCGCTGGGGGTTCTCGGCGTCGACTTTCGCCGCGACCAGCATCGACTCGTAGCCGAGCGCGCGGGTGTCGAAGATTGGCGTGATCTCGCGGATGATGCGGCCCTCCAGCAGACGCTGGGTGCGCGCGAGGACGTCGTCCAGCCCCAGTTCCACCTCCGAGGCGACCAGGGCGAACGGCTCGGGATCCAGCGGGAAGCTCGACTGCAGCAGGTTCATCAGCCGCTTGTCGGTCTCATCGAGCGGGATCGCCGAGCCGCCCTTGCGGGAGCGGGCCTTCGACTGGGGCACCTTCACCGACATGTCGCGCTCACACTCTTTCGGTCGCGGAGGGTCAGCGCGTGACGCTCCCTCACTCGGTTCGCTAGAGCCACGGGGCGGCCTCCTTCGCGTAGTAGGTGACGATCGCGTCGGCGCCGGCACGGCGGATCGAGACCAGGGTCTCCACGACCGCCTGGCGCTCGTCGATCCAGCCGTTGGCGGCGGCGGCCTTGAGCATCGAGTACTCGCCGGAGACGTAGGCGGCGACCGGCGCGCCGGTCGCGTCCTTGACCTGGCGGACAACGTCGAGGTAGGGGGTCGCCGGTCAGCCGATCAGCACGTCGGCACCCTCGGCCGAGGTCCAGCTCGGCCTCGCGAACGGCCTCGGCGCCGTTGGCCGGATCCATCTGGTAGCCGCGGCGGTCGCCGAACTCGGGGGTCGAACCGGCGGCGTCGCGGAAGGGACCGTAGAAGGCCGACGCGTACTTCGCGCTGTAGGCGACGATCGGTACGTCGGAGTGGCCCTCCTCGTCGAGCTGCAGCGGATCGAGCCGATCCGGCCGTCCATCATGTCGCTCGGCGCGACCGCGTCGGCGCCGGCCTCGGCGTGGAGATCGCTGTTTTCGCCAGCAGCTCGACGGTGAGGTCGTTGTCGACCCGGTTCCGCCGGCGGAAGACGCCGCAGTGGCCGTGCGAGGTGTACTCGCAGAGGCAGACGTCGGTGATGACGACGAGGTCGGGATGGGCCTCCTTTAGCGCGCGGACCGCCATCTGGACGATTCCCTCGTCGTCGTAGGCGCCGGTGCCGACGTCGTCCTTGGCCGCGGGAACGCCGAAGATCATGATCGCCCCGACGCCCGCGGCGGCAACCTCGCCGGCCTCCTCGACCAGCCCCGAGATCGAGAAGCGCTCGATGCCCGGCATCGAGTCGATCCCCTCGCGGACCTCGCCGCCGGCGACGACGAAAAGCGGCTGGATCAGGTGCGCCGACGAGAGCTCGGTCTCGCGGACGATGCCGCGCAGGGTTTCCGTGCGGCGCAGGCGGCGCAGGCGGGTGGCGGGAAAAGGCATCGTCTCGATTCTAGGGAGGGGAGGCCGAATGCCCCTCCCGATACGGTTCGCCGGGATGGACGGGACCGCCACCGCAGTGCTCGAGGCCCGGGGCCTGGTCAAGCGATACGGAGACCGCGCCGCCCTGCGGGGGATCGAGTTCGAGGCCCAGCCGGGGGAGCTGGTGGCGATCATCGGACCCAACGGGGCGGGCAAGACGACGCTGCTCTCGATCCTGGCCGGGATCCTCCGTCCCGACGAGGGCGAGGTGATCGTTCCGAGCGGCGAGGTCGGCTGGGTCCCCCAGCAGGCGGCGCTTTACCGGCGGCTGACGGTGGAGGAGAACCTGCTGCTCTTCGCGCGGCTGGAGGGACACTCCGACCCGCGCGCCTCGGCGACGAAGATGCTCGAGCTGTCGGGGCTGGAGGAGCGTCGCCGGGAGATCGTCGCCCGCCTCTCCGGCGGTAACCAGCAGCGCATCAACATCGCGATCGGGCTGCTCTCGCGGCCGACGGCGCTGCTGCTCGACGAGCCCAGCGTCGGGCTCGACCCGCGCCAGCGAGCGCGGCTGTGGGAGTTCGTCTCGGGCCTCGCCGGTGGCGGCACCACGGTGATCTTCTCCACCCATGACATCCAGGAGGCCGAGCGCTACGGCGGCCGCATGCTGGTCCTCGCCGACGGCGAGTCGCTCTTCGACGGCTCGTCGGAGGGGCTGCGCGAGGCGGTGCGGCGCGAGGCCCCGGAGGCCGCCGATCGCGACTTCGAGACCGCCTTCGTCGCCTACCTCCACCACCGGGGCCACTAGCCGTGCGCTGGCTGCTGCTGAAGGACCTGCAGATCCTGCGGCGCTCGCCGCTGCAGGCCGTCCTGCTCGTCGCCTACCCGATCCTGATCGCGATCCTGGTCGGGTTTGCGATCTCCCGCGGCCCCGAGAAGCCGCGGGTCGCCTTCCTCAACGAAGTGCCGGCCGGCACCCGGATCAGCGTCGGCGGCCAGCAACTGCCGGCGGCGAGCGTCAGCAGCCGGATCTGCAGCCGGGTCGACTGCGTCCACGTCCACAACCGGGACGAAGCCATCGAAGAGGTCCACTCCGGCGACGCGCTGGCAGCGCTGATCCTGCCCGCGGACCTGGTCGACAAGATCAACTCGCTCTCGACCCTGACCCCGGGGACGCCCAAGGTCGAAGTGCTCGTCAACGAGGAGGACCCGGTCAAGGCCCAGCTGGTCGACGACCGCATCTCCACCCTGCTGGCGCAGGCGAACCTGGCGATCGCGAGGCGGATCGCGGGAGAAGGAGGCCGCTACCTGAAGCTCCTGATCGACGGCGGCAACTTCCAGGTGCTGGGGCAGACGATCCACATCCTCGGTCTCCGCGCGAGCGCTCAGATCCTCACCGCCCTGGAACCGGCGCTGCCGCCGGGCCCGCTGCGGACCTCGCTCGCGCAGGTGACCGACTTCGCCGGCCAGGCGCGTGACAACCTCAACGTCGCCGGCCCCCTGATCGAGCGCCTGGCGCAGCCGATCGAAGTCGACAAGGTGGTGGTGGGCGGGTCCTCGCCGCCGCTGGAAATCTTCGCGATCGCCGTCGCCGCGACGCTGACCCTGGCCTTCGTCGCCGTACTGCTGGTCGCCGGCTCCCTCGCGCTCGAGCGCGAGGAGAACGCCTTCCCGCGGCTGACCCGGAGCCTGATCTCGCGCGAGGCGCTGCTCGCCGAGAAGGTGCTGCTCGGAGTCGGCGTGGGCCTGGTCGTGACCCTGCTGATGCTGGCCGGGTTGCAGATCTTCGTCCCCCTGCAATGGAGTCGCTTCGGGCTCTGGCTGCTGGCGATCCTCGCCGGCGGCGCGGCCATGGCCGCCGCGGGGGCGGCGCTCGGGGCGGTGGCGCGGGAGGTCCGGGCCGTCTCGCTGCTGGCCTTCATGGTCACCCTGCCGATCGCCTTTCTCTCGCTGATCCCCTCCGGGGCGGTCGGAAGCGGCGTCTTCGACGTGATCAGAATCCTCACCGCGATCTTCCCCTTCAAGCCGGCGCTGCAGGCGATGACGGCCGCACTCGACTCGGCCGGCGGCGGGATCGGCGGTCCGCTCATCCATCTGGCGATCCTGATCGTCGCCTACGGCCTCCTCGCCCGTTTCGCCCTGCGGCGCTTCGCCGAGGTCTGAGTCCCGGGCGCCGGCGCGGCGAGCTTCTTCCCCGCTATGGCGCCGAAAAGACAGGTAGCGGCGCGAGCCCGCCCGCCTCGGCGCTGCGCAGGACGAAGCGCTCGAGGCTGAGGTCTGGGCAGATACGCGAGCGGACGTACTCCAGTACCTGCGGCTGCGCCATCTCCCCGAGCCTTCGTCCCTCGGCCTCGACCGCGGTCAGCGCCACCTCGGTACCGTCGATCGACAGGCAGCCGTGGCGGCTGAGGTAAGCGTCGAGTTCTGCCAGCTCCTCGCCGGTCTCGACCCGGCATCGGAGCCGCAATCTGGTCAACTCGTAGTTGGGCTCGGTCCCACTCAGCAGCTCGCGCTGCTCCTCGGTCGGATAGGCGACGAACACCGCCACGCTCGTTCCCGGGCTGCGGCGCAGCGTCGCCGGCACCGCGCCGTGCGGGGAGATGTGGGCGGAGTAGACGACGTCGAAGTCGTCCAGCTCGGCGCGGATCAGCGGGATCGGGCGCTCCGGCAGGGGCGCAAGCTTGCGGGCAAGCGCCTCCGGCGCGGCGTTCGATCCATAGGCGAGCAGCGGCGCGCGGGCGCTGAGGTCAGCCCCCTCCGGAACGAGCTCCAGGGTGCGGTCTCCGATCTGCAGGAACGAATGCGTCGGACTCGCGTACGGGTAGGCGAGTGCGCGTTTCACGAACGCGCCCGTATCGCCCGGTTCCGCCACCTGACTCAATCTCGCAGATAGGGTCAGCGGCAATGAGACTCCTCTTCATCGGCGACGTGGTCGGCAGCCCCGGCCGGCGCGGCCTGCGCGAGACGATGCCTGAGCTCCGCGAGCGCCATTCCCCCGACCTGGTGATCGTCAATGGCGAGAACTCTGCCGGCGGCATGGGCATCACCGAACGCACCGCCAACGACATGTTCGACGCCGGAGCCGGGGTGATCACCACCGGCAACCACGTCTACCGCCATCGCGAGGCCTACGAGTTCCTCGAGCGTGAGGAGCGGGTCGTGCGGCCGGCCAACTACCCGCAGGCGAACCCGGGCCGCGGCCACACAGTGGTCGAGGCCGGGGGAATGCGGGTGGCCGTGATCAACCTCAGCGGCGCGGTTGGCCTCAAGGTCGCCCGCATGCCCTTCGACACCGTCGACGGCATCCTCGACCGGATCGAGGCCGACGCGATCGTGGTCGACTTCCACGCCGAGGTGACGAGCGAGAAGGTGGCGATGGGCTGGCACCTCGACGGGCGGGTCGCAGCGGTTCTCGGAACCCACACCCACGTTCCGACCGCCGACGGGCGGGTGCTGCCGGGCGGCACCGCCTTCATCTCCGACGTCGGGATGACCGGATCGCGGACCAGCGTCCTCGGGGTCAAGCCGGAGCAGGTGCTGGCATCGATGATCACGCAGATGCCGACCCGGTTCGAAACCGCGACCGAGGACGTCTGGGTGATGGGGGCCGTCGTCGAGATCAACCAGCGGGGGCTGGCTGACTCGATTCAGCAGGTGATGCTGCCCGCTCCGCCTCAGGCCTAGGCGCCACCACCGCGGCCATCGCCACCAGCATCAGCGGATAGAACCAGACGATGTAGAGGTAGAACCAGTGGTGCATGGTGATTTGGAGGGCGATCAGGAGCGCCGCTCCAAGCGCCGCGACCTGGACCAGCGACTTCCTTCGAGGGCGCAGGGCGAGGAACAGGGAGAGGGCGGCGGTGGTCGCGAGCAGAGTCGTGCGGAGCCATTCCAGCGACGGGACCTGGCCCCAAATGCTGAATGGCGAGTTTCGCCCGGACTGGAAGGCGATGGTGCGATCGTAGGCGGTGCGCAGGCCCGGGTCGATGGCGGGCCAGAGTAGGGCCAGGGCCGAGGCGACGGCGAAAGCCCCGGCGAAGAGAATCGCCGACCGGCGCTTCTCTTCGTATGTCAGGAGCATCGGGGCGAGGAGGGCTGGAGCGAACTTCGCGAAGGTCGCGAGTGCCGCCATGGCGCCACGGGCAATCGGCTTGGCGAGGAGCAGCAGGGTCGCGACGAGAAGCATCGCGACGAGGCAGTCGTTCGAGTTCGACTCGAGGGCGAAGGCGGTGTAGGGGTAGGCGGCCCAGCCGAAGGCGAGGATCGCGGCGAGGCGACGGCCCGCCGGCCCGGGGCGGATGCGGATGCCCAGCAGGGTCAGGAAGCCGAAGGTCGCGATGTCGAAGAAGACGGCGGCGGCGTGGGCGGCGGGCAGGTCGTCCCAGCTGCCCGACCAGGGCCAGATCCGCTCGAAGGGAACGTAGGCGTAGTAGTTGACGGGGCCATAGGTGTCGCCCTGGGAGACGTCTTTGGGGAAGTTGTCGTAGATCGCTTCGCCGTGGGCGATGCGGTCGGCGCCGACGACGCTGGCGTAGCCGACGTCGATGGCGCCGGAGTCGGCGACGTTGAGACCGACCCGGAATCCCATCAGGAAGAGGGCGGCGACCAGCAGCCAGGCCGCCGGCCAGACCGGGCGCAGGCCCTCGCCGCGGCCGCGAAAGCCGATCCACAGGCAGCGCGCCAGGAGGTAGGCGAGCACCGGGTACTGGAGCGGCACCGAGACGCCGATTTCCGCCCGGTTGAAGAAGAAGTGCGAGACGCCGAAGCCGAGCAGGACCAGCAGGTCGAGGTTGGCGACGCGGCGCAGCCGGCGCCAGTCGACGAGGCCGAGGAGGAAGATCGCGCAGAGGGGCAGGAATACGTAGGGCGCGTCGAGCTTGTGGGCGAAGGCGCCGGAGTAGCCACGGGCCATCTTCCAGGCCACCTGGTACCCCGTCCACGACTCCCGAACCCTGCCGGTGTGGGGATCGACGATGACCAGCGCCACCTCATCCCCGCCAGCGAAGTAGGCGACCTCCCAGTTCCCGTCGACGATGCTGGCGCTGGAACCCAGCCCGCCGTTCCTCTCCCGCTCCCCGACCACCTTCGAATCCCGATTCGCCACCCGGATCGCCTGCGCTTCGGGGATCTGTCCGGGTTGCTCGGCGAGGGCCGAGGCGGGGAGCAGCGCGAGGAGGATCAGGGCGCATAGGACCGCCCTCGTTGGCATCAGGCTCGATCCAACCCGAAGTGCCCGAGCACCACCGGTGCGACGTCGCGCAAGGTCCACTGCCGCCGCTCGTCCGCGGAGGCCGGGCCGCAGCCGACGAAGAGGAGCGGCCCGAGCGAGTCACCGGCGTGCAGGGCGCCGTGGCTGCCGCCGCCGGCGTGGGTGACGCCGCCCCAGTCGACAACCTCGAAGCCGGGCTCGAGGGAGATGACGAAATCGCCGGAGTGCGGCGCCGTCAGCGCCGCCCAGACCCGCGCCAGGGGATCGGGGTAGGTCTCGCTACACAGCCGCCCGTCCTCGACGCTCGCCTCCAGCGCCGCCGGCTCGCCGTCGATCTCCCAGCGCCCGTCCCGCAGGTCGCCGACCTCATCGCCGGGCCGGAAGCGCAGCCACTCCCCCCGCCGCTCGACCACCGCCCACTCCCCGCCGGCCGCCGGCATCCCCGGTGCCTCCCGTCGCAGCGGCTGCCCGTCCTCGTCCAACAGCCGGCAGACCAGGTCCACCCCCTCGATCTCCGCCAGCCTCGCCCCCACCGCCTCGGCCTCTGCCCTCTCCCCCTCGCCGGGGAGCAGGTAGACGTGGGCCGCCCGGCCGGTCGGGCTGACCGCGAGCTGGGACAGCTCGGGGCGGTCGTCGGACGGCTGCAGCACCGACCAATCGCGGCCCAGCAGGTCGGCCAAGGGCAGGCCGCGATGGACGGGGGTCTGCGCGTGGTCGGCGAGCAGGATCAGGGCATGTTCCGAGAGGAACTCGTCGAGGCCGCCGGCCGCCTCGACCAGCTGCGCGAAGCAGGAGTCGGCCTTGGCGATCGACTCGACGCTGGCCTCCGGCCCGTACTTGTGCGAGTAGTTGTCGTTGTCGGGGAGGGAGAGCAGCAGGAAATCGAAGAGGTCCTCCCGCATCAGCTCGACCGCGCAGCAGGCGGCGTAGCCGTCGCGATTGCCCGGGATCGAGGTCGACCTGCAGGGCACTTCGCGGCTCGCATAGAGGTCACCGTAGAAGAGGTCGGTCGGCCCCCAGGTGTGGTGGCGGAACTTCAGCCTGGTGGCGTCGACGGCGCGCCGCAGGAGGCCGTCGAGGGAGACCTGGTGACGGTGGCGTCCCCGGTAGATCAAGAACGACGTGCAGGCGGTTCGCGCGCCGGCGTCGTCGAGTCGCTCGAAGACGGTCTCGATCTCCGGGCTGAGGTGGGCCAGGTTCATGTTGTAGACGAGGTCGTAGAGCGCGCGGAAGACGCCGAAGGCGCGGGTGGCCTCGAGCGAGGAGCCGTACTCGACGTAGCGACGCTCGAGCCGGTGGTACCAGTTCATGCCGCTGATCCAGTGACGGTCCGAGCCGACCCCGGTGACCATCTCCGAGCAGGCGACCGGGGTCACCGAGGGGAAGCTCGAGACGCAGTCGGGGATCAGCACCCCGCGCTCGAGCAGGGCCGCGAAGGTCGGGGCGCGCTGCTCTTCGACCGCGCGCTGGAGCATGTCCGTGCGCAGCGAGTCGACGTAGGTGAGGACCAGCTTCTTGGCGGGCACCTCG
Organism: Solirubrobacterales bacterium; assembly: GCA_046330295.1. Lineage (GTDB taxonomy): Bacteria > Actinomycetota > Thermoleophilia > Solirubrobacterales > 70-9 > VAYN01. The sequence goes on from JAXLTB010000006.1 coordinate 31,536, forward strand.
CGAATGATGCTCGACCGCGGCGCCGGACTAGCGCAGAACCCGGAGGCCGGCATGCTTGCGCTGCGAGCGGCGGTGCCGGGAGATCCCGAGCCAGGCCAGCGCCAGCGCGACCACCAGCACCAGGATCGGCACCAGGAGAGCGACCGCGACGACTATCAACGCCACCAGGGCGATGATGAACCCGACCGCGCCGCCGCCGCTGCCCTCGCGACGACTGGCCCCGAACACGAGGTCGGAGATCACCAGGCAGGCACCGACGGCGCCGACCGTCGCCAAGAGCGCGCCGAGCGCGCCGTCGATCAGGAAGCCGGCGACGAGACCGATCACGGCGGCCAGCAGGGTCATCCGGCCGCGGGCCGAACCGTGCGTCCCGGTGGTGCCGGCGAGCATGCCGATCGCGATGCCGATGCCGAGGTCGCTGAGGATGTTCACCTGCGAAAACCTAGCCGGCCGGGCGCAGCGGCGTCGATCCGCCACACTTCGGGGATGAGCGAAGTGCCGCAACCGCCGCACCGCCGGCGCGCCCATACCAGCACCCGGGACCTGGAGCGCTACGCGGGGCTCTTCGCCAAGCGGACCGGGGTGATGCGCTCCTCGGCGATGCGCGACCTGATGGCGATCACCGCCCGCCCGGAAGTGATCTCGCTCGCCGGCGGCCTGCCCGACACCTCGACGTTCCCGCCCAAGAGCTTCGCCGCGCAAATGACCCGGATCGCGCAGGAGTCCGCCGCCGAGGCGCTTCAGTACGGCCCGACCGAGGGGTTCGACGAGACCAAGGACTGCATCCTCGAGGTGATGGCCGCGGAGGGGATGCTGCCCGACCCCGAGGACATCATCGTCACCACCGGCGGCCAGCAGGCGATCGACCTCGTCTCCAAGACTCTGCTCGACCCCGATGACGTGGTGATCTGCGAGGCGCCGACCTATCCCGGCGCGGTCCCGGTCTTCTGCAGCTACCAGGCGGACGTCGTCCAGGTCGAGTGCGACCAGGACGGGATGCGGATCGATGAGCTGGAACGCCTGCTCGACGGCCTCCGAGCCGAGGGGCGGCGCCCGAAATTCATCTACTCGGTGCCGAGCTTCCAGAACCCGGCCGGGGTGACGATGTCCCTCGAGCGGCGGCTGCGGCTGGTCGAGCTGGCTCGGATGCACGAGCTTCTCGTCGTCGAGGACAACCCCTACGGGCTGCTGCGCTACGGCGGCGAACCGCTGGCGCCGCTCTACCAGCTCGACGGCGGCGATTTCGTCATCTACATCGGCACCTTCTCCAAGATCCTCTCTCCCGGCATCCGCCTCGGCTGGGCAGTGGCACCGCCGCCGGTGATGGAGAAGATCGTCCTCGGCAAGCAGGCGGCCGACCTCTGCACCTCGACCCTGACCCAGTACTTCGTCCGCGAGTACTTCTCCGAAGGGCGCTGGCGCCAGTACGTCGACGATCTGGTCGAGATCTACCGCGGCCGGCGTGACTCGATGCTCGAGGCGCTGCGCGAGCACTTCCCGGCCGAGGCGAGTTGGACCACACCGCAGGGCGGGCTCTTCATCTGGGCGACCCTGCCGGAGTACATCGACTCCGGCGACCTCCTCGCCAAGGCACTGCGCGCCGACGTCGCCTTCGTCCCCGGCCAAGCCGCCTACGTCGACGGTCGCGGCCGCAACTCGATGCGCCTCAACTTCTCCGGCGTCAGCGACGCCGAGATCCGCGAGGGCATTCGCCGCATCGGCAAGGTCATTTCCGAGCAGGTGGAGCTCTACGGGGCCCTGACCGGCGAACACCGGCTACCCAAGCGTCCCGGCGACTCGCCCGACCCCGAGCGCTCAACCGCCGATGAGAACGTCGTGCCCTTCCGCAAGGCCGGCGAGAGCCCCCTGTGAGGGTCGCAGTCCTCAAAGGCGGTCGCTCGCTGGAGCGTGGCGTCTCGCTGCGCTCCGGCGCCCGTGTCGAGGACGCGCTGGAGCGGCTCGGGCACGAGGTGCTGGCGATCGACGTCGGCGCCGACCTCGTCAAGCGACTCGTCGCCGAGCGCCCCGACGTCGCCTTCGTCGCGATGCACGGGGTGGGCGGCGAGGACGGGACCGCGCAGGAGCTGCTGGAGATCCTCGGCATCCCCTTCACCGGCCCCGGGGTCGCCGCCTGCGCGCGCTGCATGGACAAGGTCCTCGCCAAGTACGCGATCCGCGAGGCAGGACTGCCGACGCCGGACTGGTTCGCCTTCAACGAGACCGCCTTCCGCGAGCTCGGCGCCGCCGATGCTCTCGATCAGCTCGAGGCCAGCCTCGGCTTTCCGCTGGTGGTGAAGCCGAGTCGCGGCGGCTCGTCGCTCGGAGTCCGCTTCGCCGCCGGCGCGTCCGAAGTTCCGCAGGCCCTCGTCTCCGCGTTCAGCTACGACGATCGGGTCCTGCTGGAGCGCTTCGTCGAAGGGCGGGAGCTGGCGGTAAGCGTGCTCGGCGACGAGGCGCTGCCCGTGGTCGAGGCGATTCCGGCGAAGGGCGACCGCTATGACTTCGAAGCGCGCTACGAGATCGGCCGCACCCGCTTCGCCTGCCCGGCCGAGCTGACGGGCGAGGAGTCGCGCGCGGTCACCGAGACCGCTCTCGCCACCTACCGGACGCTCGGCTGCACCGGCTTCGCCCGGGTCGACGTGATCCTCGACAGCGAGGGCCCATGGGTGCTCGAGGCCAACGCGATCCCCGGCCTCACCGACACGAGCCTGCTCCCCCAGGCCGCCGAGGCCGCGGGGATGTCCTTCGAGCAGCTGGTCGAGCGCATGGTCGACCTCGCCCTCTCCCCCAGCGCCCACTAGACGCCGAGGACCCCGAGATGCGCCGGGCAGGGGCCTAGGAGTCGCCTTGGGCGAAGTCTTCGGGGGTGACCTCGTCGAGGAACTCTTTGAACTTGTCGACGACCTCCTCGGTGTCCTCCACCTCGTGCTCGAACTCGATCGCCGACTCCTCGATCACCTCCTCCGCCGCGAAGATCGGCGCCGAGACGCGGACGGCGAGGGCGAGGGCGTCAGAGGGGCGCGAGTCGATCTCGACCTCGGAGCCGTTGACCGAGACGGTGATCGAGGCGTAGAAGGTGTTGTCGCGCAGCTCCGTCACCGAGACCCGCTCGCACTTCGCGTCGAGGTTCTCGAGCATGTCGGAGAGCAGGTCGTGGGTCATCGGCCTCGGAGTCGAGGCCCCCTGCAGCTTCATCAGGATCGCCGCCGCCTCCGGGTGGCCGATCCAGATCGGCAGGAAGCGGTTCCCGTCAACGGTCTTCAGCAACACGATCGGCTGCTTGCCGACCATGTCGAAGCTGACGCCGTAGATCTGCATCTGCTGCACGAGAAATGCTCCCGACCGTGGTGGATTGCCAATTATAGGTCGGCTCTGCCGGCCTCCCGCCCGGGCTGCGGAGCGGTCCGGACCGGCGTCCGCGCGCGCGGTCGGGAAATGGGCGATCCTGGATTCGAACCAGGGACCTCGTCCTTATCAGAGACGCGCTCTAACCAACTGAGCTAATCGCCCGAAGACGGCGATGATAGCGGCGGCGCGCCGGTTGGATCAGCCGGAGCGACGGCGCAACCCGCGGGCGAGCGCGTGCGCGTCCTTGACGTCGTCGAAGCGCAGCTCGACCGCGATTCCCCCGCCCTTGGGGCGCACACTCACCTCGTGGCCCAGCGCCGACTCGAGTGCGTCGCCGACCGCCTCCAGGGCGGCCAGCGCGTCGGGGTCGACCGGCGCCCTCCTCGGTCTTGCCTTTGGCTGGCCAGCCAGCCGAACCCTGTTCTCGGTCTCACGCACCGACCAGCCGCCGCGAACCGCGTCACGCCCGAGGCGGCGGCGCACGTCGTTGCCGTTGGCACCGAGCAGGGCACGCCCGTGCCCCTCGCTGAGCTCGCCCGACTCCAGCAGCTCCAGCGTCTCGTCGGGAAGCTCGAGCAGGCGGATCAGGTTGGAGACGGCGGGGCGGCTGCGCCCGACCCGGCGGGCGAGCTCCTCTTTGGTCAGTCCGAGCTCGTCGACCAGGGCCGAGCAGGCACGCGCCTCCTCGACCGGGTTGAGGTCCTCGCGGACCATGTTCTCGATCAGAGCCGCCTGCAGCCGCTCCGCTTCGGCCTGGGCACGAACCACCGCCGGGACCTTCTCCAGGCCGGCCTGTCGAGCCGCGCGCCAGCGACGCTCGCCGGCGATGAGCTCGTAGCTGCCGTCCGGGAGGGGACGGACCAGGAGCGGCTGGACGACGCCGCTGACCTCGATCGAGGCGGCCAGCGCGGCCAGGGCCTCGGCGTCGAAGTTGGTTCGCGGCTGGTCCGGGTTGGGCTTGATAAGTCCGACCGGCAGCTCGCGCAACTCCCCGGCGGCCTCGCTCGCGGCTTCCGGCAGGATCGCGGCCAGGCCGCGACCGATTCCCCGCCTGGTCCCGCTAGCCACGGCGGGTGAGCTCCTTCGTCAGCGCCCTGTAGGCGGTGGCGCCGCGCGAGGAAGGGGCATGCTCGGTCACGGGGAGACCATAGCTAGGCGACTCGGCGACCCGGACGCTGCGCGGGATCACCGTCTCGAAGACCATCTCGCCGAAGTGCTGCCGCAGCTCGGTCTCGACGTCCTGGGCCAGCCTGGTGCGCTCGTCGTGCATGGTGATCAGCAAACCCGATACCTCGAGTTGAGGGTTCAGCTCGCGTCGGATCAATGCCAGCGTCTCGAGGAATTGAACCAGTCCCTCCAGCGCCAAATACTCAGCCTGGACCGGCACGATCACCCGGTCCGCCGCGGTCAGGGCGTTGACGCTGACCGGCCCCAGCGAAGGAGGGCAGTCGAGCAGGGTTACCGCAAAGCGCTCCCGCACCGGTCCCAGCCGCTCGCGCAGGCGCGTCTCGGACCCCTCGATCCGCGGCAGCTCGACCGCAGCCCCGGCGAGATCTCTGCTCGCCGGCACCAGCCAGAGGTTGTCCGGGCCGGCCGGTCTCGCGGCGGCGGCGACCGAGACGTCGCCGGTGAGGCAGTCATAGGAGGAGGGACGCAGCTCCTTCTCGATGCCGAGCGCCACCGTCGCGTTGCACTGCGGATCGAGGTCGACCAATAGCGTCTGTTCGCCCCCCGCGGCGGCACAGGAAGCCAGATTCACCGCGGTGGTCGTCTTCCCGACCCCGCCCTTCTGATTCGCGACCGCGTAGACCAGGCCCATGTCCGAGCCACCCTAGATGGTTGATTCCGCGACCGGGTCTGACTGGGGCGGGCGCTGCGCTGCGCCATCCAGCGTGCGTGGGCGCCGGATCGACCACCTGGGGATCCGGGCGCCTTGGCGGGAGGTCGGATAGCCTGCCCTCGTGACCGAGACCGCCGATTGGCCCGAGACCCCGGCAGAGCGCGCCCGTGAGCTGGTCGAGGGCGTGCTCGACGAGCTCGAACTGGACGGCGAGGTAGAGGTCGAGGAGGACGACGAGCGGATCGCGGTCACCGTGCGCGGCGGCGACGACTACGGGCTGCTGATCGGCAAACGCGGTCAGACGATCGACGCCCTGCAGCTCCTCTGCTACCAGGCGGCGTTCCGCGGGATGCGGGAGCGCAAGCGGGTCGTCGTCGACGCCGCCGGCTACCGCGAGCGCCGGCGCGAGACTCTCGAGGGGCGCGCAGACCGCGCCGCCGAGCAGGCCCTCAGCGCCAACCGGGTCGTCGAGATGGACCCGATGAGCGCCCAGGAGCGGCGGGTCGTCCACGAACGACTCAAAGAGCGCGCCGGGGTCGAGACCTACAGCGAGGGCGACGAACCCCATCGCTGCGTGGTCGTCGCCCCCCTCGTCGCGGAGTGAGCGCCGACCCCACCGCGGTGCTCGACCCGCGCGGCCGCGAGGCCTTGGGCAAGGTCCTCGAGCTGCTCGCACGCGAGCGGGTCTCTGTCAGCTCGGTCGCCGATGAGCGAGCCTGGGAGGTCCACGTCGCCGACAGCCTCGCCGGGCTCGACGTTCCCGAGCTGCGCAACGCCGAACGGATCGCCGACGTCGGTGCCGGGGCGGGTTTCCCCGGCCTCGCCCTCGCCGTCGCCCTACCGGGGGCCGAGGTCGATCTGATCGAGTCGGTCGGCCGCAAGTGCGAGTTCATGCGGCGCGCGATCGCCGTGGCCGGGATCCGCAACGCAACCGTCCTCAAGATCCGCTCCGAGGAGTGGGCGGGCGCGGAAGGCCGCGAGTCCTACGACGTCGTCACCGCACGGGCCGTCGGCCGGCTCTCGACCCTCGCCGAGCTCGCGTCCCCGCTCCTGAAGCCAAACGCCGTCCTCGTCGCCTGGAAGGGAAGGCGCGACCCCGATGAGGAGCGGCAACTGGAGCGGGCGGCAGAGTCCCTGGCGATGCGCCCCGAAGCGATCCTCGACGTCGGCGGCCGCGCCGGCAGCCAGCACCGCCACCTCCATGTGATCAGGAAGTCCGGCCCCACGCCTCCCAATCTCCCCCGCAACCCCGGCATCGCCAAGAAGCGCCCGAAGGGCTGAACCCAAGCCCCCGGCTAGCGCCGCCGCTTCTTCTTACGGGGGGGCGGCGGGGGCGGTTTCGATGCCTGGATCGCAGCTGCGCCCTCCGGAGTCGCCGCCACAGGCGCCGGAATCAGTTTCTGAATCGTGATGCCCTGCCCGATCGTCCAGATGTTGGTCGTGATCCAGTAGAGGATCAGGCCGGCCGGGAAGCTGAGGATGAAGGGGACGAAGATCACCGGCAGCAGGAACATCATCATCCGCTGGCTTTTGTCGGCGGTCACGGACATGAAGAAGCCCGAGGCCAGCTGGGTGCCGACATAGAGGACGATCAGAGCGATCAGTTCCGCCCCGGTTGCCTTCGCCGTGAGGTCATTGATAAAGAGGAATGAGGCTTCGGCGCCGCATTCGCCCGCCTTGCAGCCGATGTCCGCCGGGAGCTCGTGGCGCAGCACGTAGAAGAGGGTGATGAAGACCGGCAGCTGCGCGATCAGCGGGATGCAGGATGCGAACGGGTTGACTTTGTTCTCTTTGTAGAAGCGCATCATTTCCTGCTGCATGCGCTGTTTGTCGTTTTTGTACTTCGCCTGAAGCTCTTTGATCTGCGGCTGTAGGGCCTGCATGGCCCGCATCCCTTTCAGCTGTTTGTAGGTGAGTGGGATCAGCAGTGCCCGGGTGCAGACGGTGAGGGCGATGATCGACATCCCCCAGCTGAGTCCGGCGGTGTCGTGGAAGAACTGAAGGACGGAGTTGGCGACGTCGATCAGCGGCTGCAGGACGTTGGCGGCGGGCAGGATCACGAGTGCGCCTCCCCGTGGTAGTCGGCCGGGTGAACGGGGCCCACCCGAAGCGTGAACTTGTCCGGGACCGGGTCGAAGCCTCCGTGGCTGAACGGATTGCAGCGCAGCAGGCGCCAGGTCCCGAGCAGCAGTCCGCGCAGGATGCCGAAGCGCTCGATCGACTCGACCGCGTAGGCGGAGCAGGTCGGCTCGTAGCGGCAGCGGCGCGGGCGGGCGGGCGAGATCCAGCGCTGGTAGGCGCGAATCGGTGCCAAGACGATCCGTTTCACGTGGAACGCCCCCCAGGTGAAGCGCCGGCCAGGGCCTCTTCCAGGCTCTTCGCGACCCCGGCGCTCCCCTCGCGCTCGATCAGGCCGGAGATCTCCGAGCGGGCGACGATGACGAAGTCGTGCCGCGGCGGCAGCCGGTCGGAAAGTCCCCAGAAGGCCTCGCGCAGGGCCCGCTTGACCCGGTTGCGCTCGACGGAGCCCCCGACCTTGCGGCTCACGGAGACGCCGAGCCTCACGTCCTCACGCTCCTCATCGCGTCGGGGGAAGGTGTAGAGAACGAGGTAGCGGGTCGCATGTGATGAACCGTCGCGATAGACGCGGTCGAACTCTCCGCTGCGCGACAGGCGCCGTCGCTTCGACGCCATCTAGGGGGTGAGGCGCTTCCGCCCTTTGCGCCGGCGTCGCTTGAGGATCGCGCGGCCTCCGCGGGTGCTCATCCGCGCTCGGAAGCCGTGCGTCTTCGCCCGCTTCCGCTTCTTTGGCTGATAGGTGCGCTTCATGCCGGCGGAAGTATACGGACGCCGCGCCGAAATCTTTTCTGCGGCATTTGCGGGCCGCCACGACGCCATCCCCAGGCACGCCGCTATGGTCGCCGGCCAGGTGCCAGATGACTCTTCCAGAGACGAGCTCGATGCCCTTTGGCGGGCGACCAGGAACCGGCTGCACGCCTCGGTCCCCGAGTCCACCTACCGCCTCTGGCTGGAGCCGCTCGAAGCCACCGGCAGCGACAGCGAGACGCTCTATCTAACCGCTCCGGAGGGGATCCGGGCCTGGGTCGAGCGTCGCTACGTGTCGCTGATCGTCGAAGCCCTGGCCGACGCCGGCACCTCAATCCGGCGGGGTCAGCTTCGCCCCCGGCCGCCCGGGGGGGGGGGGCGCGACCGAGGGCGGCGGGCTGGAACTGAACCCCAACTACACCTTCGATCGCTTCGTGATCGGTCCCGGCAACCGCCTCGCCCACGGTGCCGCCCTGGCGGTGGCCGAGGCGCCCTCGGAGGCCTACAACCCCCTCTTCCTCCATGGGCCCCCGGGGCTCGGCAAGACGCATCTTCTCGCGGCGATCGCCAACTACCTCGGCGCCAACGCCCCCGGCCTCAGCGTCCGCTACACCACCGCCGAGTCCTTCACCAACGAGTTCGTCGGCGCCCTGCGATCGGCCGGCGCGGCGGCGTTCAAGGCCCGCTACCGCGACATCGACGTCCTCCTCATCGACGACGTCCAGTTCCTCGAGGGCAAGCCCGCCACCGAGGAGGAGTTCTTCCACACCTTCAACGCCCTCTATGAGTCGGGCAGCCAGCTGGTCCTCTCCGCCGACCGCATCCCCAGCGAGCTCTCGACCCTCGCCTCCCGCCTTCGCGACCGCTTCGAGTGGGGCCTGACCGTGGCGGTCGAGCCCCCCAACCTGGCCACGCGGCTGACCGTGCTGCGCCGCCTCGTCCAGGAGGCCGGGGTGGAGATCGCCGACGCCGGCGCACTCTCGGAGTTGGCGAACCGGATCGACGCCAACGTCCGCCAGTTGCACGGGGCCCTGACCAGGGTCCTCGCCCACGCGTCGCTGATGGCCCGGCCGCTGAGCTCAGAGCTGATCGCGGAGGTGATCCCGCGCGCACGCTCGGCCCAGGCCACATCGGTCGAGGAGATCCAGCAGCGCGTCGCCGAGCGCTTCGGTATCTCCCGGGCCGAGCTGGTCGGCTCCAGCCGCGCCGCGACCCCGCTTCGCGCGCGGCAGGTCGCGATCTTCCTCACCCGCGAGCTGACCGACCTCTCACTGCCTCAGATCGGCCGGCTCTACGGAGGCCGCGATCATTCGACCGTCCTCAACTCGCTGCGGCGGGTCGAAGCCGGCCTCGGCGAGGACCCAGACCTCGCCCAACGGGTCCAGGAGTTGCGCGGCGCTATCCACAGTCCAACTCGTGAGGCGGGCTGACGGCCGATGGCACTGCAAGAATCACCCCTTTCCCCACAGCCGCTTCCACAGGCACGAAACGGCGGCTTCAACCCGAATCACCCGTGGCTCGGACTCTTTCCACAAGCCCTATTCCAACTCAAGAAGGCATCCATCACTTGAAGCTCACGACCAAACGAGAAGACCTCGTCTCCAAGCTCTCGATCGTCTCCAGAGCCGTTTCGACCCGCGCTGCCACCCAGGCCCTCTCCGGGATCCTGCTGACGGCGGCCGCGGAGGGGCGCGTCACCCTCGCCGCCACCGACCTCGATATGGGCCTGCAGACCACGCTGGATGCCGACGTCGCGGAGGCGGGGTCGGTGCTGCTGCCGGGCCGTCTGCTCGCGGAAGTCGCGCGCTCCCTCGCCGATCCGACGGTGGAGATCGAGTCGCGCGAGGCTGAGCACGACGTCGAGATCCGCAGCGGCAGCTCCAGCTTCCACCTGCGGGTTCTCCCTGCAGAGGACTTCCCGAAGCTGCCGGCCACCCAGGGCGAGCCGGGCCTGAAGATTCCCGCCGAGGCGCTCGGGGCGAGCATCGACCTGGTCGCCCGGGCGGCCTCGCGCGACGACATGCGCCCGGTCCTGACCGGCGTCTTCGTCGCCGCCGCCGGCTCGGAGATGACGATGGTCGCGACCGACTCCTACCGCCTCGCGGTCAAACGGACCGAGCTGGAGAGCGAGCTGACCGGCGAGATCGACGCCAACATCCCCGCCCGGGCTCTGCGTGAGCTGGGCCGGATCCTCTCCTCGGAGGGAGTCGAAGAGGCGGCCATCTCGCTACTGCCCAACCAGGCCGTCTTCGAGGCAGGGTCGATCACCCTCACCACGCGGCTGATCGAGGGCCAGTTCCCCAACTTTCGACAACTGCTGCCGGAGTCCTACGAGCACGACGTCAGGCTGCCGCGTACGGAGTTCCTCGACGTCACCCGCCGGGTCAGTCAGCTGGCGCAGCGCAACGCCCCGCTGCGCCTCTCCTTCGCGCCCGGGGAGCTGACCGTGGCGGCGGAGACGCCCGACGTCGGAGACGCCGAGGAGACGATGCCGGCCGCCTTCGAGGGCGAGCCGTTGGAGATCGGGTTCAACCCGGAATTCCTCAAGGAGGGCATCGAAAGCGTCGAGGGCGAGGAGGTGCTGCTGCGGCTGATCTCGCCGCTACGACCGGGCCTGCTGCAGCCGGTCGAGGGCGAGGACTTCAGGTACCTGGTGATGCCGATACGCCTCAACGTGTGAGGCGGGTGGCCGGTGCTCGTCACCGCGATCGAAGCAAGGCCGGTGCGCAGCCTCGACCGGGTCCGAATTGAGCTCGAGGCGGGAATCGTCAGCGTCGTCGGCCCCAATGGAGCCGGCAAGACCAACCTCGCCGAGTCTCTCTACTTCGCCCTCACCGGGCGTTCCTTCCGGACCTCCGACCGTCGTGACTTGATCCCGTTCGGCGCCTCGCTGGCGCGGGCGGAGGCGACGGTGCGCGACGAGGACGGGCTCGAGCGGCGGCTGCTGGCCTCGATCAGCCGGACCGAGGGCCGCCGCCACCTGCTCGACGGCAGCCCGGCAGACCCGGCGACGCTGGCCCGCAACCGTCCCCCCGTCGCCGTCTTCGCCCCCGATCGCCTCAGCTTGATCAAGGGCCCGCCGTCCGAGCGCCGCGCCCACCTCGACGGCTTCATCGCCGCTCGTTGGCCGGCCCGTACCGAGCTGCGCAAGCGCTATGGGCAGGCGTTGGCGCAACGCAACGCCCTGCTCTCGCGGCTCGCGGCCGGGTACGGCAGCCCGGCCGACCTGGACGTCTGGGACGCGGGGCTGGCGGAGTCCGCGGCGCCGCTGGTGGCCGCCCGCGGCGAGGCCGTGGCCGAGCTCGCCGGCCCATTCGCCGCCGCCGGGATGGAGCTTGGCCTCGAAGGCGGGGCGACGCTGGAGTACGCGCCGCGCTCGGCCGGCTCGGCGGAGGAGATACGGGCCGGCCTCGGGGAGCGCCGCGAACAGGACATCCGCATGGGGCGAAGCTCCTGGGGCCCGCACCTCGACGAGCTCAAGCTCGCCGCCGCCGGCCGTTCCCTGCGCCGCTACGGATCGCAGGGCCAGCAGCGGGCGGCGTTGCTTGCCCTGCTGTTCGCCGAGCGCGAGGTCCTGCTGAGCGCCCGTCGGGTGACGCCCCTGCTGCTGCTGGACGACGTCATGAGCGAGCTCGACCCCGGCCGCCGAGAGCGGCTGATCGGGCGTCTCGACGACGGCGGCCAGGCCCTGATCACCGCCGCCGACGAGGAGTCGCTGCCCGCGCCGGCCCTGGGCTCGGTCATCCGGATGCCCCCGCCCGCGTTGCCCAGCGCCGCCGCCGCATGAGCCGGCGCCCCGCCCCGCGGCAGGCCTCCGAGGCATTCAGGGCGGCCCGCGACCGCGCCGCCCCGCGGACCGGCCTGGCGGCGGTCCAGGCCACCTGGTCGCAAACGGTAGGCGAGCGGCTGGCCGCCGTCGCGACCCCGGTCTCCGAGCGGGCCGGCACCCTGACGGTCGAGTGCGTGGACAGCGTCTGGGTCCAGGAGCTGGACCTGATGCAGGCACAGCTTCTGGAGCGGCTTCGGGCCGAGCTCGGGGACCGCGCGCCCCGGGCGCTGCGGTTCCGCGTCGCCTGCGACCGGATCTAGCTCGACTTTATCCACGATTTGCAGGGTATTTGTTTCCCCGCGCCCCGGGTTCCGAAGTGCCCAACTGGTATTCTTATGGCAACTCGCATTTATGCCCCGACAAGTGTGGAGCGAGTCTCCAGGCGTCGGGGTTTTCTGTGTCAACCGGAAGGGACTCATTGCCTGAGAAGAAAGCCAGCGGCGCCACCACCGACTCCTACGGCGCCAAGGACATCACCGTCCTCGAGGGACTGGAGGCGGTGCGCAAGCGTCCCGGCATGTACATCGGTTCGACCGGCCCCCGGGGCCTCCATCACCTCGTCTACGAGGTCGTCGACAACTCCGTCGACGAGGCCCTCGCCGGTCACTGCGACAGTGTTCGCGTGGTTCTCCACCCGGACAACTCCTGCACGGTCGTCGACAACGGTCGCGGCATCCCGGTCGGGACGATGGCCAAAGAGCAGCGCCCCGCGGCCGAGGTGGTCCTGACGGTCCTCCACGCCGGCGGCAAGTTCGGGGAGGGCGGCGGCTACAAGGTGTCCGGGGGGTTGCACGGCGTCGGCGTCTCCGTCGTCAACGCCCTCTCCGAGCGGCTCCACCTGGAGATCAGCCGCGACGGCTACGTCTGGTCCCAGGACTACGAGCGCGGCAAGCCGATGACCGAGCTGGCCAAGGGCGAGGCGACGAAGGAGCACGGCACCACGATCACCTTCCTCCCCGACCTCGAGATCTTCGAAGAGATCGAGTTCGACTTCCAGACCCTGGCCGAGCGCCTGCGCGAGACCGCCTTCCTCACCCGCGGCCTGAAGATCGAGTTGATCGACGAGCGTGGCCAGACCAACAGCGTCAGCTTCCGGTACGAGGGCGGGATCGAGGACTTCGTCCGCCACCTCAACGAGAACAAGGACGAGCTGCACCGCAAGGTCATCTTCTTCGAGGGCAGCGAGGAGGAGGGCGAAATCGAGGTGGCGATGCAGTGGAACTCCTCCTACCAGGAGTCGATCTTCAGCTTCGCCAACAACATCAACACCCACGAGGGCGGCACCCATCTGTCCGGCTTCCGCTCGGCGCTGACCCGGACCCTGAACGCATACGCGCGCAACAAAGGGCTGCTGAAAGAGAAAGACGAGAACCTCGCCGGCGAGGACGTGCGCGAGGGCCTGACCGCGGTGATCTCGGTCAAGCTCCACGACCCGCAGTTCGAGGGCCAGACCAAGACCAAACTCGGCAACCCGCCGATTCGCGGCCTGGTCGAGGAGACCGTCAACCGCAAGCTCGGCGAGTACCTGGAGGAGAACCCCAGCGACGCGCGGCGGATCATCAGCAAGGCGATCGACGCCTCACGGGCCCGCGACGCGGCGCGCAAGGCGCGAGACCTGACCCGGCGCAAGTCGGCGCTGGAGAACTCCACCCTTCCGGGCAAGCTCGCCGACTGCACGGTCAAGGACCCGAGCCTGGCCGAGATCTTCGTGGTCGAGGGCGACTCCGCCGGCGGCTCGGCGAAGCAGGCGCGCGACCGCAACACCCAGGCGGTGCTGCCGCTGCGCGGAAAGATCATCAACGTCGAGAAGAGCCGGATCGACAAGGTGCTGGCCAACAACGAGATCCAGGCCCTGATCACGGCAATCGGGACCGGCGTCCACGACGAGTTCAACATCGAGGACGCCCGGTACCACAAGATCGTGATGGCGACCGACGCCGACGTCGACGGCGCCCACATCCGCACCCTTGTGCTCACCTTCCTCTATCGCCAGATGCCGGAGCTGATCGACGCCGGTTACGTCTACATCGCCAAACCGCCGCTCTACCGGGTCAAGCAGGGCAACCAGGAGACCTACCTGGAGCGCGAGTCCGAACTGGAGGAGCTGCTGCTGCGGGACAAACTCGAGGACTTCGAGCTGACGGACGCCGCCGGAAACACGAAGAAGCTGACGCCGAGCCGTTGGCAGGCATACGTCCGCCGTTCGAAGGAGTACGAGGGATGGGGCTCCTCGCTGCAGGCGGAGTTCGGCCACGAGGTGGTGCGCTTCCTCGAGGAGTCGAACCTGCTCGACGAGGGGGTCGCCAGTGCCGCCGCGGCCGCCAAGCTGCTCCGCGAGAAGGCGCCGGAGGGCGCGCCCTTCGACACCGAGGTGATCGAGGCCTCCGACGAGCTCGTCGTCGTCAAGGCGATCGAACGCAGGAGCGGGCTGGCCCGGACTCACCGGCTTCCGGCCGAGCTCTTCTCGCACTACGACTACCGCAAGTTCACCGAGGTCCACGAAGCGCTGCTCAAACAGGTCGGGCGGCCACCGTTCGAGATCGCGCTGGGCGACCGCCGCAACGTCGCGCTCTCCTTCCAGGCACTGCGGGGGGCGGTGCTGGAGCTGGCCCGCCACGGTGTCCAGCTGACCCGGTTCAAGGGACTCGGCGAGATGAACGCCGAGCAGCTGCGTGAGACGACGATGGATCCCGCCAGCCGCACCCTGGCCCGGGTGACGCTGGAAGACGCGACCGCCGCCGACCAGATCTTCTCGATGCTGATGGGCGACCAGGTCGCGCCGCGCCGCGACTTCATCGAGGCGCACGCCAAGGAGGTCCGGTTCCTCGATGTCTGATCCCACCCGAACGGAGAGCCGCTGATGGCACTCGACGCCCTCACGGGCCGCATTGAGGAGCGCGAGCTCGAGAAGGAGATGCGCTCGTCCTACCTCGATTACGCGATGAGCGTGATCGTCGGACGGGCGTTGCCGGATGCTCGCGACGGGCTCAAGCCGGTCCACCGCCGGGTGCTCTACGCGATGCACGACGTCGGGCTGCAGCCGACCCGGGCCTACCGGAAGTGCGCGTTCATCGTCGGCGAGGTGATGGGCAAGTACCACCCCCACGGCGACACGGCGATCTACGACACGCTGGTGCGGATGGCGCAGGACTTCTCGCTGCGCTACCAGCTCGTCGACGGCCAGGGCAACTTCGGCTCGATCGACGACGACCCGGCGGCGGCGAGGAGGTACACCGAGGCGCGCCTGACCCGGCTCGCGACCGAGCTGCTACGTGACATCGACGCCGACACGGTCGACTTCGGCCCCAACTACGACGAATCGACCCAGGAGCCGCTGGTCCTGCCGGCGCGCTTCCCGAACCTGCTGGTCAACGGCACCTCCGGGATCGCGGTCGGGATGGCGACCAACATCCCGCCACACAACCTGCGCGAGGTGGCCGGCGCGGTCGCTGCCTACATCGACGACCCGGAGATCGATCTCGCCGGACTGATGGAGCACGTCAAGGGGCCCGACTTCCCCGGCGGCGGCATCATGAGCCGGGAGGGGATCCGGGACGCATACGCATCTGGCCGCGGCAGCATCAGGGTTCGCGCCCGCGCCCACGTGGAGCCGCTGAAGGGGGGCAAGGAGGCGATCATCGTCACCGAGCTCCCGTTCACGGTGAAGAAGCTCGGCGATGGCGGCCTGGTGACGAAGATCGCCGACCTCGTCCGCGACAAGAAACTGGAGGGGATCTCGGACCTCCGCGACGAGTCGGACGGCTCGGGGATGCGGCTGGTGATCGAGCTGAAGCGCGGCGGCCCCCCGGCCAAGGTCGTTCTCAACAACCTCTACAAGAAAACCGCGATGCAGACGACCTTCGGCGCCAACATGGTGGCGCTGGTCGACGGGGTGCCGAAGACCCTGAGCCTGCTGGAGCTGATCCACCACTACGTCGACCACCAGCGCGAGGTGGTCACCCGCCGCACCCAGTACGAACTTCGCCGAGCCGAGGCGCGGGCGCACATCCTCGAGGGGCTGCTGGTCGCGCTCGACAACCTCGACGCGGTGATCGCGCTGATCCGCGGCTCCGACGATCCCGACGCGGCCCGCGAGGGGCTGATCTCGCAGTTCGAGCTCTCGCGCGAGCAGGCGCAGGCGATCCTCGACATGCGGCTGCAGCGCCTGACCGCGCTGGAGGCCGACAAAGTGCGGGCAGAGCACGCCGACCTGGTCGAGCGGATCGGCGAACTGCGGGCGATCCTCGGCGACGAGGCGAAGGTGATGGGGATCGTCAAGGAGGAGCTGACCGAAATCGTCGCCTCCTACGGCGACGAGCGGCGGACCGAACTCGCCCACTTCGAGGGCGACGTCGGGATCGAGGACATGATCGCCGACCAGCAGATGGTGATCTCGCTGACCGCCTCCGGCTACGTCAAGCGGCTGCCGCTGGCGACCTACCGCCAGCAGCATCGCGGCGGCGTCGGGGTGATGGGGATGAACCTGAAGGAGGACGACTACATCGCCCACCTCCACATCTGCTCGACCCACGACTTCCTTCTCTTCTTCACCAATCGCGGCAAGGTCTACCGGCTCAAGGTCTACGAGCTGCCGGAGGGCTCGCGCACCGCGAAAGGCAGCTCGCTCAACAACCTGCTGCCGCTGCGAGAAGGCGAGAAGGTGATGGCGGTGATCCCAACCCGGGACTTCAAGGAGAACAAGTACCTCGCCTTCGCCACCGCCCAGGGCCTGATCAAGAAAACGGAGTTCCTCGCCTACAACACGCCGATCCGCGCCGACGGGATCATCGCGATCAAGGTCCGCGACGGCGACGAGCTGGTCCAGGTCCGCCTCACTTCGGGCGAAGACGACATCCTCATGGTCTCCCACTCAGGGCACGCGTCGCGCTTTTCCGAGGAGCTGGTGCGGCCGATGGGCCGCGATACCAGTGGCATCAAGGGCATGAACGTCGCGGCCAAGGACAACCGAGTGCTGGCGATGGACATCGCTCGCAACGACACCGAACTGTTCGTCGTCACCGAGAACGGCTATGGCAAGCGCACGCCCGTCTCCGAGTACCCGGTCAAGGGGCGCGGGACCAAAGGCGTCCTCACGGCGAAGCTGACGGAGAAGAAAGGCGGCCTGGCCGGCGCGCTGATCGTCGGCGAGCACCAGGAGCTGCTCTTCATCTCGCAGAACGGGATGGTCCAGCGCACCTCGGTCAGCGGCATCTCCCAGATGGGCCGCTCGACTCAGGGGGTCAAAGTGATGAACATCAAGGACGACGACTGCGTCAGCGCCGTCGCCCTGGTAGTCGAATCCGAAGGGGAGACGACGCCGCCGGAGGCAGGGGCAGAGGAACTCCCTGGGGCTGACGGCGACGGGGCGGTCGGCTAGGCCCGCCTGCGCCTAGCACCGGCCTAAAGCGGCCGGTGCAATGAGGATGGCGCCCGGCGGCGCCATGAATATGCAGCGAGCTGGGGAGGCTTAGCGGGCCTAGCCGGCCGCCCCGTCAACTTCGACCCCCTGGTGTAGAACTGCTGCGGCTGAGGGAGCCCACCCACCCGCCTCTACGCCGCCTGGGGTAAATACTGCTGCCAGGCTTGCGGAATCTTCGGACTCGCCACCTGGATGAAGACCGTCGGCTCCGGCGCCTTCGGATTCTTCTTGGGGTGCATCTGGATCTCGCGGGGGAGGCGGTTGCCCTTGCGCCTGTTGCACGTGGCACAGGCGGCGACGATGTTCTCCCAGACCGATTTGCCGCCGCGACTGCGGGGGATCACGTGGTCGACGGTGAGGCCGGACTTGGTCGAGCCACAGTACTGGCAGGTCCAGGAGTCGCGGGCGAGGACGGCGCGGCGGGTGATCTTGCGGCGGTGGGCCTCGCGGGGGATCTTCACGTAGCTGACCAGGCGGATCACGTCGGGACGCTCGAGCGTCATGTGCTCGGAGTGAAGCGCGCCCTCCCGCTGCTCCAGCAGCTCCGCCTTTTCCTTCAGCAGCAGAACAGCCGCTCGTCTCAACGTGCAGACGTTGATGGGCTCATACGTCGCATTGAGCACCAGAACCCGTGCCATGGTGCCCAGGATTGTAGGGCGCTCGCTCCCCGGCGACCTTTAGGAAGGGCGTCCGGGGGCCTCCTCGCCGCCGACCGGATAGGATCCGAGCAGGCGAACGGATACCGCCTTGGTCCGCAGTGAGGCGATCGCCTCGGCGACCAGGGGGTCGGTCGCGGCCCCCTCGAGATCGCAGAAGAACATGTAGCGGCCGAGGCCCTGGCGCAGGGGGCGGGACTCGATGCGGGTCAGGTTGATGCCCCTGTCCGAGAACGCGCTGAGGGCGTTGACGAGGGCGCCGGGATGATCCGCGCCGAGCTCGGAGAAGACGAGCGAAGTCTTCCAGGGACCCTCGCCGACGGGCGCCGTGCCGGCGGGGGCGATCCAGACGAAGCGGGTGACGTTGTCGGCTTCGTCCTCGACGGATTCCTGCAGCAGCGTGCAGCCGTAGAGCGCCGCCGCCGCGTGGGCGCCCAGCGCCGCCCAGGGCCGCGACGACTCGCTGACCATGCGCACCGCCGCGGCGGTGCTGCTGACACTGCGCCGTTCGACGCCGGGGAGGACCTCGCGCAGGTACCTGGCGCACTGGGCCAGCGGCTGGGGATGGGACAGCACCGCCTCGATCTCATCGATCTCGACTCCCTCGTGGGCGATCAGGTGGACGCGCACGCGGTAGTCGTACTCGCCGACGATCGTCACCGCCTCGGCTTCGAAGGCGAGCGTGTCGAGAGTGCCGCGAATCGAGCCCTCGATCGAGTTCTCGAACGGGACCAGCGCCCGGTCGGCCTCGCCGCGCTCGACGGCGAGGATCGCGTCGTGGATGGTCTGGGTGCGCAGCGGCTCGATATCCACCGCCGGGGCCGCCTCACCGAGGGCGTCCTCGGTGAAGGTTCCTGCGGGCCCGAGGTAGGCGACTCTCATCGGCGGGGCCTATTCGAAGGAGACCGTGTAGGTGGCTTCGTTGTTTTCGGAGACCTGCTCGCCGGGGACCGTTTCGACGTTCACTTCCAACGTCACCGTGCCGCTCGGGGCCGGAGTCAGCGGGATCGTCACCGAGGAGATTTCGCCCGCGGCGATGGTTTCGATGCTCCCCTGCAATTCGGCGCCGCCTTCGACCGAGACCGTGACCGAGACGCCGTTCTCTGTCGATTCGCCCTGGTTCTGGACCTGGACTTCGACTTCCGGGACTTCTTCGGCGCCGACCGCGGTGGTCGCGCCTTCGGTCAGTTCGGTGCCGTTGACGCTGACCCCGATCAGGCCCAGCCCGTGAACCCCCGGGGTGGCGGCACCGGTGGAGCCGCTGATGCCGCCGAGCGCGGCGCTGACCGTGCTTTCTTCGAGCCACTTGGTCCCGTCGGGGAGGAAGGCACTCTTCGGCACTTCGCTCCCCTCGATCCCGTTGGATTCGAGCACCCCGTCGATTTCCGGGCGCACGACGTTGGCGTAGAGGACGTCGGCGGCGAGCAGCTTCTGCATCTGGTTGGCGATCGCGGCGGTCGCCTTGGCCGACCCGGCGTTGCCGAGCGCGGTGCTCATCTTGTTGGCGATTTCGGTCATCGCGCTGCTGCGCAGCACGTAGACCAGCTCCAGCGCGTTCTGAGCGCTGCCCATGTCGCCGGGAGCGCTGAGGCTGTCTACGCGCGAGGCGTAGTTGTCCATCGCGCTGCGGTCGGCATTCACCTCGTTTACGAACTCGGTCACCGAGAGGCTGCCGGGATCTTCGAGCTTGCCGAAGAAGGCTTTGCTCGTCTGCTGGGTCTCGTCGACGATCTGGGTGACATTGCGCGCGTAGTCGCTCAGCGCCCGGTGGGCACGGGCGTCGAGGCATCCCTTCACCCCGAGCACGATCAGGATGACGACTATCAGCCCCCCGCCGAGGGCGAGGGCCCGTCGAATCATGATCTGCTGGCGTTCGGGACGGCGTTGCCTACGCTCGCGTCGTCGCGGCGCGCGTGGTGGTGAATCCTCCAAGGAAGCGCTCTCCAGGCTGGTTGGCTGCGCGGAGAGTATGAAGCCTGACGTGGTCGGCGCGTCAAGAGGCGCAGCAAACGGTGCCTTTTTCCCAGTCCGCCGGGCAGGAGCCGGTTGGGCGAGGTCGAAGTTGAAGCAGCTTTGGTCGGTTCACTCGTTCTAAACCGCTTCCTGATCGAGCGCCGTATCGGCAGCGGCGGCTTCGGCGTCGTCTACGAGGCCTGGGACGGCCGACTCGAGCGGCCGGTGGCGGTGAAGGCGATCGAGCAGCGGGGGGAGGCCGGCCGCCGGGTCCTGCGCGAGGCCCAGGCGGCGGCGCGGCTCAACCATCCCGGCATCGTCACCCTCTACGAGATGGGGGAAGAGGACGGCAACACCCTGCTCGTCACCGAGCTGGTCGAGGGCTCGACCCTCGCCCGCCTCGCCAATGCCGGCGAGCTCTCCGACCGCGAGATCGCAGAGATCGGGGCCGACCTCTGCGAGGCGCTCGACCACGCCCACTCGCGGGGTGTCGTCCACCGCGACATCAAGCCGCAGAACGTGCAGGTGACCGAGGGCGAGCCGCGGGCCAAGCTGATGGACTTCGGGATCGCCCGCCTCGCCGACGAGGCGCCTCTGACCGCCGCGGGCGACGTCGTCGGAACCATCGCCTACATGTCTCCCGAGCAGGCGGAGGGTCGCCCGGCCGGCCCCGAGGCCGACGTCTACTCGCTCGCCCTGGTGCTGTACGAGTGCTGGAGCGGGGAGAATCCGCACCGGCGCCCCAGCCCGGCTGCCACTGCCCGCGCGATCGGCGCCCGTGCCCGACGCCTGCGGCGCCTGCGCCCGGACCTGCCGCGAGAGCTCACCGACGCGATCGACGCCTGCCTCGCGCCCCGCCCGAACCACCGCCCCTCGCTGGAGGAACTGGGCACCGCGATCGAGGACTCGCTCGATCTGCTGGCCGATCACCCGCGCTCCGGGAGCCGCCACCTCGGCGCTCGCCTCGGCGCCCTGGCTCTCGCCTCCGCTCTCGGCGCCTGGCTCGCCCTCGGCCACGGGATCCTGCTGCCCTGATGGTGGAATCCCTGACGCCGCGCCCGCCCCAGTCGCACACCGCCAGGGTTTCCACCATCTAGGATTCCAGCCGGTTCTCCGGTCCCGGGGAACCGACCCTGCTCGCCAAGGAGCCATTCCGATCAGCGTCCTACGCAACCTCGAGTCTCGTATCGAAGGCCTCGTCGAGGGAGTCTTCAGCCGCGCCTTCAGCTCCGAGGTGCAGCCGGTCGAACTCGCGCGCAAGCTGGCGAAGGAAATGGACGCCCACAAGACCGCCTCGGTCCAGCGCGTCTACGTCCCCAACGAGTACATGGTCTACCTCTCCAAGCAGGATCGCGCCAAGCTCGAGGGCTACGAGCGCTCGCTCGAGCAGGAGCTGTCCGGATACCTGCTGGAGCACGCCCGTCGCCGCGGCTACGACCTGCTGACCCGGCCCGCGGTCGAGTTCAGCACCGACGAGCGCCTGCGCCTCGGCGAGTTCGGGATCCAGGCCCGCCTGGTCAAGCCCCCGGCACACGAGGGCGAGAGCCCGAAGCAGGGCGAAGAGGGTCACACGATGGTCTACTCGGCGGTGCGCGAGCGCGACCGCAGCCGGCCCAAGCGGCCCGAGCAGGCGGTCGGCGCGCTGGTCTCGACCAGGGCCGTTGTCTCGCTCGACGACCGCCGCTACGTGCTCGACGGTCCGCGCGCGACGATCGGGCGCTCGAAGTCGGTCGAGTGCGTCCTCTCCGATCCCAACGTCTCCCGCCGCCACGCCGAGCTGCGCCGCTCGGAGTCCGGGGACTGGCAGATCGTCGACCTCGACTCGACCAACGGGATCAAGGTGAACGGCCGCCGCGTCGCCTCGACCCGCCTCAGCCCCGGCGATCAGGTGACCGTCGGCACCACCACGTTCCTGTTCGACATCGAGCAGTAGCGGACGCTGGCCGTAAGGTGCCGGAAGCGTGGCCTATGACCCGATATCCGTAGCGCTCAAGTTCGGCTTCCTCGCCGTCCTCTACCTGTTCCTGCTCATGATCGCGCGCAGCGCGATGAAGGACCTGCGCAGGACGGTCTCGCCCGCGCCCGATGCGACCGGGTTCCATGTCGCTCCGGCCTACGTCGAGGCGCCGCGAGGCGCCGACGCCTGGCTCGTCGCCCTGCGCGGCGGCGGCCTCGAAGCCGATCAGCGCTTCGACCTGATCGGAGGGCTCTCGATCGGCCGCTCGAAGGAGTCCGACGTACAGATCGAGGACCGCTACGCCTCCAGCCTCCACGCTCGCGTCTTCTCGCGGGAAGGACGCTTCTTCGTCGAGGACATGAACTCCACCAACGGCACCCTGCTCAACGGCGCCACCCTGAAGGGAGAGGCGGAGCTGATCGACGGCGACACGGTTCAGATCGGCGACACGGAGTTCAGATTCGAGGCCCAATGACGAGCACGAGCAGCGACCGTCCATGTCTGATCGCCCGGAAGCGGAGCATGCTCGGAAACGGTGGGCAATGACCTTGCGCATCGACGACCAGGCCTCCCGCACCGATACCGGGCGCCAGCGCAACGCGAACGAGGACTCGCTGTTCACCCGGCCGCCACTCTTCGTCGTCGCCGACGGGATGGGCGGGGCGCAGGCTGGGGAGGTCGCCTCGAAAGCGGCGGCCGAGTCCTTCCAGCGGGAGCTGCCGAAAGCGCCGCCGGAGCGGATCCTGCGGGAGACGATCGAATCGGCCAACCGGACGATCCATGAGCTGGCCCGGAAGGACCCCAGCCTGGCCGGGATGGGGACGACGACCACCGCCGCGATCGTCGACCTCGATTCCGAGGAGGTGGCGATCGGCCACGTCGGCGACAGCCGTGCCTACCGCCTGCGAAACGGCAATCTCGAGCGACTCACCCGCGACCACTCGCTGGTCGAGGAGATGCGGCGCAAGGGGCAGCTCACCGACGCCCAGGCGGAGGACCACCCGCAGCGCTCGATCATCACCCGCGCGCTCGGGCCCGAACCGGAGGTGGAAGTCGATTTGCAGACGGTCCCGGCCCAGCCCGGCGACGTCTTCCTGATCTGCTCCGACGGGCTGACGACGATGCTCGACGACGACCACATCGCCCGGCTGCTGACGCGCGCCTCCTCGATGGAGACGGCAGTTCGCGCCCTGGTCGACGAAGCGAACCGCGCCGGCGGTCGCGACAACATCACCGTCGTCGCCTTCCGGCTCGAGGACGCCGCGGCGCCGGCGAAGGCGGCCGATGGCGCCACCCTGGTCGGTCCGTCGGCGGAGGAGGCGGGGCTGACGGCGACCGAGGTCCGCCGCCGCGCCGCCGCCGAGGCGGCGAGGAAGCGGCGCGAGGATCTCGCCGCCGGGAAGCCGCGGCGACGCCGGCTGCGCACCGCCGCGAAGGTGCTGGCAGCGCTGGTCGTGGTCGCCGCGATTGCCTTCGGCGCCTGGTACGGCAACCGCCAGATCTGGTTCCTGGGCACCGACGGCGCCGGTCGCGTCGCCCTCTACCGCGGCCTGCCCTACGAACTGCCCTTCGGCGTCAAGCTCTATGACGAGCGCTACGCGAGCCCGATCCAGACCGCGGCGCTGTCTGCCAAGCGCCGCGACGCGGTCACCGGTCACGATCTGCGCTCGCGTTCCGACGCGGTTTCGCTGATCGAAGACATCCAGAAGAGCCAGGGGGTCCCTTGAGGTCCGTGAGGAACCGGGAGCTGGTCGCCCTGGTCCCCGTCGCCCTCCTCCTCACCGCCGGCTTCGCCGCCGTCTTCGCCCAGGGGAGCACCCGGCTCGACAACCTCAGCCTGATCTACGGCGCCTACTTCCTCGCGGTCTGCGTCGCCACGCACATCTTCCTGCGGATCCGCCTCCCCGACGCCGACCCCTACCTGTTCCCGCTGGTCGCGCTGCTGACCGCGTTCGGGCTGGTGATGGTCTACCGGATCGACGAAAGCCTGGCCCGCGACCAGGCCAACTGGTTCGTCCTCGGTCTCGTCCTCTTCGCCCTGACGATCCAGTTCCTGCGCGACTACGACGTGCTCGAGCGCTACCGGTACACGATCGCCGCGATCGGGCTGCTGCTGCTGCTGGCGCCGCGGCTGCCGGGAATCGGTCAGCAGGTCAACGGCGCCTACCTCGGGGTGAAGATCGGGCCGCTCGCCTTCCAGCCGGCCGAGTTCTCGAAGATCGCGATCGTCGTCTTCCTCGCCAGCTACCTGCGCGAGCACCGCGAGGTCCTGATCGTCGGCGCCCGCCGGGTACTGGGGGTGACGCTGCCGCCGCTGAAGCACTTCGGGCCGATGCTGGTCGTCTGGGGCGCCTCGATGTTCATGCTCGTCTTCATCCGCGATCTGGGCAGCTCGCTGATGTTCTTCGCCGCCTTCCTCGCCCTGCTCTACGTCGCCACCGGGCGCTTCTCCTTCGTCGTGATCGGGATGGCGATGTTCGTCGTCGGCGCCTGGTTCTTCGCCTCGACCGTGCCGCACGTGCACGACCGGGTGGAAATCTGGCTGCACCCCTACAACGACCCGACCGGCAACGGGTACCAGATCCTCCAGTCGATCTTCGCCCAGGCCGACGGCGGGCTCTTCGGCAAGGGCTTCGGGCAGTCGCTGATCACGATCCCCGGCACCAACGCGGCGCTCCTGCCGGCGGCCCAGACCGACACGATCTACTCGTTGATCGTCAACGAGGTCGGTCTCTTCGGCGCCTGCGGCGTCGTTCTCATCTACCTCCTGATCGCGGCCCGCGGCTTCAAGATCGCGCTGCTGGCCAACGACGGCTTCTCGAAGCTGCTGGCCACCGGCCTCACCGCGGTCTTCTCGATCCAGGCCTTCGTGATCATCGGCGGCGTCAGCCGGGTGATCCCGCTCACCGGCGTCACCCTGCCTTTCATCAGCTACGGCGGCAGCTCGATCGTCGCCAACTTCGTACTGGTGGCGCTGCTGCTGGTGGTCTCCGACCGCGCCCGCCGCGAAGCGGTCGAGCCGGCCGGCCGGGCGCTGGCGCTGGGGACCGCATGAACCGCCAGATCGTCAAGCTCTTCGCCTTCATCGTCGTCCTCTTCGCGATCCTGGTCGGCTTCACGTCCTACTGGTCGGTCTTCGACGCCAAGGCGCTGAAGGAAGAGGAAGCCAACAAGCGGCCGCTGCTGGAGCAGCAGCAGATCCGCCGCGGCCGCATCCTCGCCGCCGACGGCACGGTGATCGCGAAGTCGGTGGCCAAGGGCCATGGCGATTCGCTGCGCTTCGTCCGCCGCTACCCCGAAGGCGCTCTCTTCGGCCACCCGATCGGCTACAGCTTCGTGCGCTACGGCGACTCCGAGTTCGAGCGGTTCCACAACGAAGAACTGGTCGGCAACGAATCGGAATTCAGCTCGATCCTCGACGAACTCAGCGGCCGCAACCAGGAAGGCAACGACATCGTTACCAACATCGACGCGGCGGCGCAGCGGACGGCTCTGGAAGACCTCGAGGAAGCGGGCTTCGGCGCCGTCGTCGCGATCGAACCGAGCACCGGCGAGGTCAAGGTGATGGCCTCGAACAAGCCGTATGACCCGAATCGGATCCCCCACGAACTCTCGAAGCTGAACCGCAACGAAGTCGAAACGCCGCTGCTCAACCGTGCCACGCAGGGGCTCTACCCGCCCGGCTCGACCTTCAAGGTCGTGACCGCGGCGGCCGGCCTCGAAAGCGGCGTGATCACGCCGGGGACGACGATCAACGCGCCGGGGACGCTGGAAGTCGAAGGGACGCCCCTGCAGAACGACTTCAACATCGACTGGGGTCCGATTGCCCTCGACACGGCGCTGACCAACTCGGTCAACACCTGGTTCGGCCAGCTCGGTCAGAAAGTGGGCCAGGTCGCGCTGTTCGAAACGATGGAGAAGTTCGGCTTCAACGCGACCCCGGCGATCGACCTGCCATCCGACGAGGTCTACAAGAGCGGCGTCTTCGACGAAAGCCGCACGCTCCTGACCAGGAACGACCCGGTCGACCTGGCGCGGGTCGCGATCGGCCAGGAGCGGCTGCTGGCGACGCCGCTGCAGATCGCCGAGGTCGCGGCGGCGGTGGCCAACGGGGGCAAGCTGATGAAGCCACAGATCTGGAACCGCGTGGTTGATCCCGACGGCCGCGTGGTCAAGCGTCTCGACCCCTCCCAGTACAGCCAGCCGATCTCCGCCAAGACGGCGGAAGAGCTGACCACGGCGATGGAAGGCGTGGTCCGCGAAGGGACCGGCACCAACGCGGCGATCCCCGGCGTCGCCGTGGCCGGCAAGACCGGGACCGCGGAAACCCCCGGCAACAAAGCCTGCGGCGGCGGCGAAGAAGAGAACCAGGCCTGGTTCATGGGCTTCGCCCCCGCCGACGAACCGAAGATCGCGATCGCGGCGTCGGTCGAGTGCACGACCGGATTCGGCAACGACGTCGCGGCCCCGATCTTCCGTGACGTGGCGGAAGCGATCCTGAATGGCGGATGACGTGAGCGGACGAGGAGGCGCGGGTGCCTGAGGTGGGCGAGGGGAGCGTCATCGACGGCCGCTATCGCGTGCTGAGCCGGCTCGGGGCCGGCGGGATGGCCGACGTCTGGCTCGCTGAGGACACCCACCTGCAGCGCCGGGTCGCGCTGAAGGCCCTGCACCGGCGCTTCGCCCAGGACCGCGAGTTCGTCGAGCGCTTCCGGCGCGAGGCGGAGTCGGCCGCGAGGCTGTCGCATCCGAACATCGTCGCCGTCTACGACCGCGGCGAGTTCGAGGGCACCTACTACATCGCCATGCAGTTCATCGAGGGCCCGACGCTGAAGGAGCTGATCGACCGCGGTCTCAGCCCCGAGGAGGCGGTGGCGCTGATCCGCCAGGTGCTCGAAGCGGCCCGCTTCGCCCACCGGCACGGGATCGTCCATCGCGACCTGAAGCCGCAGAACGTGATCGTCGACGCCGACGGCAAGGCGCTCGTCACCGACTTTGGGATCGCCCGGGCCGGGGTCTCGGAGATAACCCAGACCGGTTCGGTCATGGGCACCCCGCACTACCTCTCGCCGGAGCAGGCGCAGGGGTTCGACGTCACCGCGGTCTCCGACCTCTACGCGATCGGGGTGATCCTCTACGAGGCGCTGACCGGCCGGGTGCCCTTCGAGGGCGAAAGCGCGGTCGCGGTGGCGATGAAACAGGTCTCCCAGACGCCGCTGCGGCCGAGCTCGATCAATCCGCGTGTCTCGCCCGCCCTCGACGCGGTGGTGATGCGGGCGCTGGAGAAGGACCCCGGCCAGCGCTTCCAGAGCGCCGACGCCTTCATCGCCGCCCTCGACGCCGCGATCAGGGAGCCGGGCGCGGGCCAGGGAACCGCGGCCTTCGCGGCACTGCCGCCGGTGGTCGCGGTTCCCGAGGATGCCGCGACCGAGCCCGATCCCGAGGAGGAGGAGGAACGCCGCCGCCGTCGATGGCTCTGGGCGGCCCTGGCGGCGGCAATCGTGATCGGCGTCCTCGTCGGGCTGGCGTTGACCCGGGACACGAGCACCGAAGTCCCCAACGTCAAAGACAGCGAGCTGAACGTCGCGATCGCCCTGCTCAATCAGAAGGGCTTCTCGGTCGGCGAAATCCGGCGGGTCGAGCGCGAAGCTCCCGTCAACCTCGTCCTCGAGCAAGACCCGCTGGCCTCCCCTCCCGCCGCCCAGGCATCGCTCGACTGCGCTTTCCTGACCTTCTTCTGCTCGAAGCCGGAGGTGACGCTGACGGTCAGCGCCGGCCCGGGCAGCGGCAAGGTCCCGGGCACCGCCGGCCTGACGCGCGAAAAGGCGACCGAAGCGCTGAAGGCCGCGGGCTTCGAGGTGCAGGTGGAAACTGTCAACTCGGACACGGTCGAAGAAGGCCTGGTGATCCACAGCGACCCCGCCGGCGGCAGCACCGAGACCCACGGCTCCACCGTGACCCTTTTCGTCTCACGTGGTCCGAAGCTGATCAAGGTCCCGGTCCTGGTCGAAAGCCAGCGCAGACTCGCCGTGCAGCAGATCCGCGGCCGTGGTCTCGAACCGATCGTCGAAGAAGAAGAAAGCGCCACGCCGGCCGGCGAGGTGATCCGCCAGTCGCCGAGCGCCGGTACCCGGGTGCCGCCCGGCTCGCCGGTGACGATCGTCGTCTCCAGGGGCAAGAAGCAGGCGAAGGTTCCCAACGTGATCGGCAAGCTGCGCTCCGAAGCCGTGCGGGCGGTCCGCGCCGCCGGCCTCAGCCCCGTGGTCGAAGAAGAAGAAACCGAAGTCCCCAGCCAGGTCGGCCGCGTGATCGATCAGTTCCCGCCGCCTGGCTCCGAGGCCGAACCGGGGGCCGAAGTGACGATCGTCGTCGGCAAGGCAGCCCCCCGTATCCCCGAAGAAGAAGGACCATGAGCGCGGCGAGGCCGTTCGGGGGTGAGCGCGGATGAGGGTGGCGGTGCTCTCCGGCGGGCGCTCCTCCGAGCACGACGTCTCGCTTCGCTCAGGGGCCTCGGTGGCGCGCGGCCTCGAGGCGGCCGGCCACGAGGCGGTGGCGGTGACGATCGAGCGCAGCGGGCGCTGGGCCTGCGAGGGCGCCACGGTCGAGCTGGTGCCCGGCGCGGGACTGCTGGGGGCGGGGGCGGTCTTCCCGGCGCTCCACGGTGCCTTCGGCGAGGACGGCAGCGTCCAGGGGCTGCTGGAGTGGCTCGACGTTCCCTATGTCGGATCCGACGTTCTCGCCTCGGCGATCTGCATGGACAAGCTGACGCTGAAGCGGCTGTTCGCGCAGCGGGGAATTCCCCAGGTCGAGTTCGTCGCCGTCGGCGAGGAGGGCTGGCGCCAGGGCGCCGCTGAGCTGGGGCTGCCGCTCTGGGTCAAGCCCTCGCGGATGGGCTCCAGCGTCGGGATCAGCCGTGTCGCCGACCCCGATCAGCTGGAGCCCGCGGTCGAGCTCGCCCTGCGCCATGACCCGCGCGTGATCATCGAGGCCTCGGCCCGCGGTCGCGAGGTGGAGTGCTCGGTGCTCGGCAACGAGTCGCCCCAGACCTCGCTCCCGGGTGAGATCGTCGCCAACGCCGATTGGTACGACTTCGAGGCGAAGTACGAGGAGGGCGGGATGGAGCTGCGGGTGCCGGCGCCGATCTCCGAGGCCGAGACCCGTCGCGTCCGCGAGCTGGCCGCCTCGATCTTCGCCCTCGCCGGCTGCTCGGGCCTGGCCCGCTGCGATTTCTTCGTCGAGCCCGGCGGCGAGGTGCTGGTCAACGAGATCAACACGATGCCCGGCTTCACCGAGACCAGTGTCTACGCGAAGCTGCTGGAGGCGAGCGGGATCGGCTACGCGGACCTCTGCGACCGCCTCGTCGAGCTCGCGCTCGAGCGCCACCGCCGCGCCCGCACCTACGCGTTCTAGGCGAAACAGACCGTCTAGGCCTGTTCGATCAGCTTCACGTCGCTGATTTCGATCTGGTAGCGACCTTCCTGGTCGCGGGCCGGTCCCGCCCTCTGAAACCAGATCAGGAAGTACTTGGCAGGGCCGGCGAGGTGGAGTTCGACTTCTTCGTCTTCGGCGGCGGCGGTGACTTCCCCGATCGGTTCGCCCCATTCGGAGAGTTCTTCCGGTGGTTCGACCGCGGTGGCGAAGATCTGCGCATCCCAGCCGGGAGTCGGGGTGCGGATCACCATCTCCGAAGGGCTCGCGGGCGAGCTGGCGGTGACGTAGAGGCCGACCCCGGGGTCGGGGCCGGTCTTGGTCCCGGCGAAGGTGGCGGTGTCGTAATGCTCGCTGCTCCAGGCGGTTTCGAGATTGCCGTCGACCGCGAGGCTGACCGCTTCCGGGTCCTCTTCGCCGTCCCCCTGCGGGTCGAAGTCGGTGGCCGAGGAGATCTCGATCGGCGAGCCCTTGCCGTTGAGGGCACCGCCGCCGCCGCCGCTCTTGCCGCTGCTGATGAGCTGCACCGCCAGCAGGGCGCCGCCGCCGACCAGGACCAGCATCGCGATCGCCGCCCAGGACCAGCGGGCTCGGCTGGAGAGCTTGCGCTTGGCCGGCGGAACCGCTTCGAGCACGCTGGTCGCCTCGCCGGTGGTGGAACCAGCCCGCGCCGCCTCGACCTCGAGCGCCGTCGAGAGGTCGTCGATCATCTCGCCGACCTCCTGGTAGCGCTGGTTGGGGTCCTTGGCGGTGGCGCGCTCGACCACCAGCGCCGCCGCCGCCGAGACTTCGGGTCGGCGTTGCTGGACGTCCGGCAGCTCCTCGTTGACGTGTTTCATCGCCACCCCGACCTGGCTGTCGGCGTGAAACGGGACCTGCCCGATCAGCATCTCGTAGAGGACGACGCCGAGCGAGTAGATGTCGGAGCGCGGGTCGGCGCCGTGGCCCATCGCCTGCTCGGGGGCGACGTAGTCGGTGGTGCCGAGGACGCGTCCGGTGGCGGTCATCCCGTCCTGCTCGAGCTGGCGGGAGATGCCGAAGTCGGTCAGCTTCGCCCGCCCCTCGGCGTCGATCAGGACGTTCTGGGGCTTGATGTCGCGGTGGACCATGTTGCGGGCGTGCGCGACCGTGAGGCCGCGGGCGATCTCGATCGCGTAGGCAAGCGCCTCCTGGGGGTCGAGGGCGCCGACCCGAGCGATCCGCTGCTTCAGCGTCTCGCCTTCGACGTACTCGAAGACGATGTAGGGATGGCCGCCGTCCTCGCCGGCGTCGATCACCGCGACCACGTTCGGGTGCGAGAGCTTGGCGACGGCCCTCGCCTCCTGGCGGAAGCGCTCGAGCTGATCCGGCTGCTCGGACATCTCCCGGTGCATCACCTTGACCGCGACGGAGCGGTCGAGGGTGGTGTCGCGGGCCAGGTAGACGGTCGACATGCCGCCGCTGCCCAGCTTGGCCTCGAGCCGGTAGCGGCCGGAGAGCACCGTGCCGATCATCTGTGAGCTGGTCGAGGCCGGTTCCATCAGTCGTGGCGAACGTTACGAGGCGGGGGAGCGATGTGAATATTGTCGGGCACGTGTCCGTACAGGTTCGCTACTACACCGACCCCGCCTGCTCGTGGTCCTGGGGAGCCGAGCCGACTTTGCGGAGGCTGATGTGGGAATTCGACGGCGAACTCGATTTCGCCTGGGTCATGGGCGGACTCGCCCGCCGTTTCGGCAGCGATTATCGCGATGACGACGGCTCGATCGGCTCCGGCCCCGATTGCTTTGCCGACCTGATGTCTCACTGGCTCAACGTAGCCGGTCAGACGGGCATGCCGTGCGATCCGCGCCTCTGGACGGCAAACCCGATCGCCAGCACCTACCCCGCCTGCATGGCCGTGGAGGCCGCCAGCGAGCAGAGCTGGGAGGCGGGTTACCGCTACCTGCGGCGCCTGAGGGAGGGGCTGATGTACGAACGGCGCAAGCTCGACAACCCCAGCGCCCTGCTGGCCGAGGCCGGCGCCGCCGGGCTCGACGTGGCTCGCTTCGAGATCGCGCTTTCCTCCCACGGGCCGCTGGAGGCGCTCAGCGACCACATCGACGAGGTTCGCGAGATCCCGGACGAGGCGCGCGCCGCCGGAAAGCTCAGCCATACCGAAGGTCGCGAGAGACTCTCATTCCCCTCCGCCGTCTTCATCGGGGTCGACGGCGATCGCCGCGGCGTCTGGGGCTGGCAGCCGTTGGAGGCCTACCGCGAGGCGGCGCTCGCCGCCGGCGCCGCCCAGGTCAACGAGGGACCGCTGGGGCCGCTGGAGGCGATCGAGCGCTTCGGCGCCATCGCCACCCGCGAGGCCGAAGTCCTCGGCCAAACCGCGGGGCCGCCGACCTGCGCCGAGCTCTGGCGCCTCGCCTCCGAGCACGCCTGCGCCCGGTGCGCGCTCTGACCGGGACGATGTGGGAGGCGACCTAGCGGGGTCAGGGTCGGCGGACGGTGCCGGCGGTGTCGGTGGCGTGGCCGATGCGCTTCGCTCCGGGGTAATGGCGCCGCAGCAGATCGAGCGCCGGGGCCTCGCTGGCAGCGGGGACGACGACGCAGAAGCCGCAGCCCATGTTGAAGACCTGGTGCATCTCCTCGTCGGAGACGCCGCCGCGCTCCCGGATCAGCTCGAAGATGGGTGGTACCGGCAGCGGCTCGTCGATCTCGTAGCCGACATCGGCGGCGAGGCGCAGCAGGTTGTCGACGCCGCCGGAGGTGATGTGGGCGAGCCCGCGCACCTCGAGCTCGGAGCGCAGCAGCTCGAGAGCCGCCTTGACGTAGATCTCGGTCGGCTCCAGCAGCTCTTCGCCGAGCGGCCGGCCGAGCCGCTCGTCGTCGAGCGGAATGCCGGCGAGGGCCGAGCGGGCGAGCGTATAGCCGTTGGAATGGAGGCCGGAGGACGGCAGCCCGATCACGACGTCGCCGGGCTCGACCGCGGAGCCGTCGACGATCGAGTCGAGGCTGACGGTGCCGAAACAGGCGCCCGAGACGTCGACGCTCGAGACCAGCCCGCCGAGCTGCGCCAGCTCGCCGCCGGGGATCTCCACCCCGGCCAGTTCGGCGCCGCGGGCGAGGCCGACGCCGATCTGCTCGCAGACCTCCGGGTCGGCACGCTGCACGGCGATGTAGTCGAGCATCGCCAGCGGCTCGGCGCCGACGCAGATGACGTCGTTGACGTTCATCGCCACGCAATCGATCCCGACCGTGTCGTAGCGGCCAAGCTCCTCGGCGACCAACAGCTTGGTGCCGACGCCGTCGGTGGAGAGCGCGATCCCGGTCCGCTCGTCGATCCGGATCACGCTCGCGTAGTGGCCGGGCAGCGGGACCTGGGCCGAGGGGCGCCCGAGCTGGATCGCCCCCAGCGCCCGCACGAGACCGGCGACCGCGGCGTCGGCCGCGGCCTGGTCGACCCCGGCCCTGGCGTAGGCGTCGCTCATCGAGCCACATCCCGTTTGCGTGCCGATCGCCGTGGACTCGAACCCCGGGAGATCGCCGCGTCGATCGTCATGCTCCTCGCAGCTTTGCAAGAACCGCGGCGGCGAGGGCGATGCGATAGGCCGCGTAGGGCCACAGCGCCCGGTCACGCTCCACCAGCCGGATCAGTCGCTGGGAGGCGAGGGTCGAGGCGAAGGAGGCGGCGACGCCGACCGCGAGCGAGCGGCGCAGCTCCGGAGTGGTGCCGAGCCGGGCGAGCCGGGCGCCCTTGAGGGCGGTCGCTCCGACGATGATCGGCAGCGCGATCGTGCGCGAGAGCAGGTTCGCCTGATCGCGGGAGAAGCGGCGCCAGCGCGCCGCCGCGAGGGTGACGCCGTTGCGGGAGACGCCGGGCGCCAGCGCCGCGGCCTGGGCGATGCCGAGCGCGAGGCCGTCGGCCACCGTCGCGTCTCCACGTCCCCGCCGCTGCGGTCGAGTGTCGGCGATCAGCATCGCCGCCGCGCCGGCGAGCAGGCCGTACGCGGTCGCCCGCGGGCCGCCCAGGCGCTGCTCGATCGGGCGCTCCAGCGTGTAGCCGACGATTGCCGCCGGCAGGAAGGAGAGCGCGAGGAGGAGGGCGCGACGTCCGTCGAACTCGCGCAGCTCCTCGGCCATCACCCGCCGCTGGCCGATCAGGAGGGCCGCCGCGGCGCCGGTGTGGAGGGCTACCTCGAAGCTCTTGCGCACCTCCGGGTCGATCGCCTCCCAGTCCCAGCCGGCCAGCCAGGGGACGAGGATGATGTGGGCCGAGCTGGAGACGGGGAGCAGCTCGGCCGGGCCCTGGAGGATCCCCAGCGCCAGCGCGCGCCTGGTCGGGATCCGGCCCTCGCCCGCCTCGCTCAAGCGCCGCTCGGGTCGGCCGTCTCGCGGCTGGCGGCGTCTTCCTCGTCCGGCTCGCCACCCCGGCGCCGCTTCACGATCAGGTATACGACACCGGCGACGATCGCCGCCAGCACCACGTAGTCGAGGTAGCCGAGGTTGTGCCGCCAGTGTTCCCAGTTCTCACCGACGCTGCGGCCGATCAGCGCCAGCATCAGGACCCAGGGGACCGAGCCGGCGACGGTGAAGGCGGTGAAACGCCAGAACGGCATCTTCGCCACCCCGGCGGGCAGCGAGATGAAGGTGCGGATGATCGGCAGCATCCGCGAGAAGAAGACGGTTGCGCTGCCGTAGCGGGCGAACCAGTCGTCGGCCCATTTCAGGTGCTTCGGGTTGACGTGGATGAGGCGGTTTTTCTCGAGCAGGTCCAGCCGGCCGTAGTAGCCGGCCGCGTAGGCGATCCAGGACCCGACGAGGTTGCCGAGCACCCCCGCAGCGACGATCCCGAACATGGTCAGTTCGCCGTTGGAGACGCTGAAGCCGGCGAAGAGCATGATCGCCTCGCTGGGTACCGGGATGCAGGCCGACTCGAGCACCATCAGCAGGAAGACCGCGACGACGCCCGCCGAGCCGATGAATTCGGTGGCGACGTCGACGATCGGTTCCACGACCTTGTCGGAGATCGTCCCGAGGAGGAGGGCGGTCAGCATCAGCGCCCATCGTAGGGACCAACGGCGTCATCCGACCCCCGGTCGCTCCGTCTGGCCCTAAACTGACCCTCTCCCATGAGCCGGTTGAACCACCCCGTCTACCGCAACCGGGTTCTGCAGGTGGCCGCCGACGCCGTGCTGGTCGCCTTGGCCTACTTCCTCGCCTTCCAGCTGCGGTTCCTCGACGACCCGCACGGGTGGCCCCACCGCTACGAAGTCCTGTTCGCCCAGACCGTCGGCTTCGTCGTGGTCGGCAAGCTGGTCGTCTTCGCCGCCTTCGGCCTCTACCAGAAGTGGTGGCGCTACGTCAGCGGTCGCGACTTCGTGCTGATCGTGCGCGCCGTCGCCGTCGCCAGCGCGATCCTGGTCGTCCTCTTCGCCGTCGCGAAGCCGTTCGCGCACACGTTGCCGCGCTCGGTCGAGGTCACCGACTTCGTGCTGACGATGCTGCTGATCGCCGGCGCGCGGCTGGCGGTGCGGCTGATCGTCGAGCGCCCCTCGCGCGGCGCCCGGCTGCCCAAGCACGAGGTGCTGGTGGTCGGCGCCGGCTCTGGCGGCCAGATGGTCGTTCGCGAGCTCCAGCTCAACCCCAACCTCGGTGCCACCGCGATCGGGTTCGTCGACGACGACCCGCGCAAGCGGGGGATGCGGATGCTGGGGCTGAAGGTGCTGGGCTCGACCGAGGAGATCGCGTCGATCCTCGACGAGACCGAGCCCAACGAGGTGGTGATCGCGATCCCGTCGGCGCCCGGGACGCTGCGGGCCCAGGTCGTCGCCGCCTGCCGCGAGCGCGAGATCCGCGTCCGTACCCTGCCCACCGTCTTCGAGCTCCTGCGCGGCGGCGTCCAGCTCAACAAGCAACTGCGTGACGTCCAGGTCGAGGACGTCCTCGGCCGCGAGCCGATCGTCGTCGAGCTCGACCGGGTGGGCGCCTACCTGCGCGACCGCATCGTCCTCGTCACCGGCGCCGGCGGCTCGATCGGCTCTGAGCTCTGCCGCCAGATCGCCCGGGTGGGGCCGCGGCTGCTGGTGATGCTCGACCACGCCGAGGACAACCTCTTCGAGATCGACCGCGAGATGGTCGAGGAGCGCCATTTCACCAACGTCGAGGCGGTGCTCGCCGACTGCAAGGAGCCGGGACGGATGCTCGAGGTGATGCAGCGCTTCAAGCCCGAAGTCGTCTTCCACGCCGCCGCCTACAAGCACGTACCGTTGATGGAGGCCAATCCGCTGGAGGCGGTCCGCAACAACGCGATCGCGACCCGGATCACGGCCGAGACCGCGGCGGCCTCCGAAGTCGAGCGCTTCGTCCTCATCTCGACCGACAAGGCGGTCAACCCGCAGACTGTGATGGGCGCCTCGAAGGCGATGGCGGAGTGGATCGTGGAGTCGGCCGGGAACAGCCACCCGGGGACGCGCTTCGCCTCGGTCCGCTTCGGCAACGTCCTCGCCTCCTCGGGCAGCGTCGTACCGATCTTCCGCGGCCAGATCGAGCGCGGCGGGCCGATCACCGTCACCCACCCGGAGATGACGCGCTACTTCATGACGATCCCGGAGGCCGTGCAGCTGGTGATCCGGGCCGGCGACATCGGCGCCGGCAAGGGCGAGGTCTTCGTCCTCGACATGGGCGAGCCGGTGAGGATCGTCGACCTCGCCCACAACATGATCCGGTTGGCCGGCTATGAGCCCGAGCGCGACATCGCGATCGAGTTCACCCAGCCTCGCCCCGGCGAGAAGCTTCACGAGGAGCTGTTCGGCGCCGCCGAGAAGCTGCAGCCCACGGCGGCGAAACGGATCAACCGGGCGGTCCGCGCGACGCCCTTGGACTCCGAGTGGGTGGAGTCGACGCTGAACTCGCTCGAACACCTCGTGATGGCCGGCGACGAGGCTAATCTTGCCGAGCGGGTGGTGGAGTTGATCGCCGCACCGGGCGGCGACGCGGCGACAGTCGTCTACGACGAGTAGCCTCTCGCAGCCACTTTGGTCCGGGCGATCGAACATATCGGCGCTTTCGCCGGGCTGGCCGCATTTCTGGGCCTTGCCGTCCTGGCGCTGCTCTCGTTTGCGCACGGACGCGACATCCGCCGCCTCCGCGATTGGGCCGGCTCGGCGCCGGAGCGAGACGCCGAGCGCAAGGAGGCGACCTCGGCGATCGCGGCGCAGCGGGCGGAGGAGCTGCGCGCGCTCGAGGAAAGCCGCACCGCCGAGCACGAGGCCGTCAGCCGCCGCGAGGAACGCCGGCGCCGGCGCGAGGCGGGCCTGCCTGAACCGACTCGCCGCGAGCGTCTGCACGTGGGCTTCGCCGGCCTCGGCGAAAGGCTCTCTGACCCGCGCTACCTGGTCGGCCTCTTCCTGGTGGTGCTTGTCATCGTCGGCGGCGTCGCCTACGTCGTCCTCAGCGGCTCCGGCGAAAGCGCCAACGGGAAAGGCGGAAAGCAGGCCTCCGCCAATGAGAAGCCGAGCGAAATCGAAGTCACCGTCCTCAACGGAACCGCTGTGTCCGGACTCGCCGCCACCTACGGCAACAAAGTCGAGAGCAAGGGGTTCAAGCTCGGCGCGGTCACCAACAGCAGCTCGAGCTTCGCCGAAAGCGTCGTCATGTTCACGCGTGGCCACAAGCCGGAAGCCCGCATGGTCGCCAAGCGGCTGGATATCTCGAAGCTGCAACTGATGACGTCCGAAGTCGAAGGCGTCGCCGCCGGGGCGAACGTCGCGGTGATCGCCGGCGAGGACAATGCCACGGCGGCGAGTTAATTCGGCCGCTCTGGTCTTCGCGCTGCTCGTCCTCGCCACCGTCGCCGCCTTCGCCTGGGCGCAGCGGCTGAAGCGCGACCCGCTCGTCCTCGATCGCGTCACCTTCGGAACACCCGCCAGCCGCAGCTTCACGCCCAACGGCGACTGCCGCTTCGACAGCGAGCGGATCCGCTTCCGCGTGACCCGCTCCGACCAGGCGACCGTCCAGATCGTGAGGCCGGGGGGGCGCGTGGTCGTCACCCTCGCCCGCGACACCTTCCTCAAGCGCTACCACTTCTTCACCTTCTACTGGGACGGCCGCCAGCGCGGCGGCGGCATCGCGCGGCCGGGCCGCTACAAGCTGCGAGTCAAGCTGCTGGGCCAGGAACGCAATTTGGTCCCGCCCGGCGTGATCCGCCTTCACCGGGCGCCGCACGGGCTCCCCAGCGAGTGCAAGGGGCCCGGGAGGCAGTCGCCTTGAGCGACTTCCTGGCGGGCGCCGGCGTGCTGATCGCCGCCGGCAGCAGCGCCGCGGCGATCCTGCTCCCCCCGAGCCGCGGGCGCTCCGCGGCGATGCTGCTGGCGATCGGCCTCTTCCCGATCCTGATCCTCGGCGATCAGTGGCACACCCACCCGATCGTCGATCTGCGCCACAGCAGCGGGCGCATAATCGGCTTCCTGGCGATCGGGATCGTTGCGGTTGGTGCGCTTGCATTCGCCTTCCGCCGCTGGCCGATCGTCCTGCCTTTGGCCGTCGTTGCCGCGCTGCCGTTTCGGGTTCCGCTCCACGCGGGTGGCGACACCGCGAACCTGCTGGTGCCCCTGTACCTGGTCATCGCTGGAGGCGTCCTTGCCGTTCTCGTGCGGGATTGGAGCGCAACTCCCGCGGGTGGCGCGGTGGCGGCGGACCTCCGCGGCGCGGAGGCGCCCCCAGTGCCGAGCACCGTGGGGGTGGCCGCCGCGACAGGACCAGCGGGCCGGGCGGTGCGCTGGCTGCCAAGAGTCCTGGCGGCCGTGGTCGTCCTGTACGCGATCCAGACGCTCTATTCGGGCGATTTCTCGAAAGGGCTTCAGAACGTCTGCTTCTTCCTGGTCCCGTTCACCGTGGCGTACGCGCTGCTCAGTGACGTGCGGTGGGACCGGAGGATGTTGATCCTGGTGCTCTGCGTGGTCGGTGTGGAGGCGTTGGCGTTCGTGCTGATCGGGTCGGTGGAGTACGTGACGCGGAGCCTGTTCTGGAACCAGCAGGTGATCCGCTCCAACGAATTCCACACGTACTTCCGGGTCAACTCGGTCTTCTGGGATCCGAACGTCTACGGGCGCTATCTGGCGCTGGTGATCGTGGTGGCGATGGCGGCGCTGCTCTGGGTCAAGGAACGGCGGGCGTTCGCGCTGCTGGCCGCGCTGGTGGGGATTCTCTGGCTGGGGCTGGCGCAGACGTTCTCGCAGTCGAGCTTCATCGCCCTGCTGGCGGGACTCGCCGTGCTCGCCGCCCTGCGGTGGAGCTGGAGATGGACGCTGGGCGCGGTGCTGGTCGGCGCGGTCGGCGCGGTGCTCGTCGTCTTCCTTGTCGGCGGCTCGGGGAAGATCCGCATCAACATCGATACCAGCGGTCGCGCCAACCTCGTCTCCGGCGGCATCGAACTGTTCGAGGAACGTCCGATCTGGGGTTACGGCTCCGGCGCCTTCCAGCACGCCTACCGCGACCACCGGCCAAAGAAGCACGTCCCCGTCACAATCTCCCACACCGAGCCGGTAACCGTCGCCGCCGAGCAGGGTCTGATCGGCCTCCTCGCTTTCGCGGCGCTGATCGGGACCGCCCTGTGGACGATGGGAGCCGGGATGTGGCGACCCCCTCCCGCGGGTCCAGCCGCGGGAGGTGCGCCAATACCAACTGCCCAACGCACAGGTGAGTTCATGCGCGTGGGCACCGTGGCACGGGCGGCGGTGCTGGCCGCGTTCGTGGCGTTGCTGGTCCACACCATGGCCTACGCAGGGTTCTTCGAGGATCCGGTTACGTGGGTGCTGCTCGCGGTGGGGGCCTCGCTGGCGGCGGCCCCCGCGGTCCGCGACGCGGCGTAGGGTCAGTCCGTGTCGGGATACCTGCGCCGCCTCGCGACGACCGGAGCCGCGTATACCGCGGCCAGCATCATCTCGAAGGTCATCGCGGTCGCCCTGCTGCCGCTCTACACGCGCTACCTGACCCCCGCCGACTATGGCGCCGCCGAGGTGATGTTCGCCGCCGTCGTCTCCGCCAGCATCGTCGTCCGCCTCGGCCTGATCGAGGCGCTGCTGCGCTTCTACTACAAGGACGACGAGGTGCCCGCGCGCGTGGTCTCCAGCGCTTTCGCCGGGCTGTTCTGGCTCGCGACGCTCGGCGCCCTCGTCGCGCTTCCATTCGCAACGCCGATCTCCGAAGCACTGCTCGACCGCCCCGCGGCCGGGCTCGCCCGGATCTCGATCGGCGGCCTCTGGGTGCTGACCATGTTCGAGTTCATGCTCACCCTGTTCCGCCTCGAGGAGCGGGCTCGGGCCTTCTTCCTGACCACGATCTTCAACGTGCTGGTGACGATCGGGCTGACGGTCGTCCTCGTCGTCGGCGCCGGCGAGGGCGCCCGCGGGCTGCTGCTGGGAAGCTACGCCAGCGGCGCCGCCTTCGTCCTCGGCCTGATCGCCCTGCAGTGGCGTCGCCTCTCGCTGCGCTTCGACCGTGAGCTGCTGCGGCGGCTGATGCGCTTCGGGCTGCCGACGATGCCGGCCGAGGCCTCCCTCTACCTGCTCAACTTCGTCGACCGGATCATCATCGTCCGCTCCGCCGGCCTCGCCGAGGCCGGCCTCTACTCGCTGGCGGTCAAGTTCGCCCAGGCCGTCAACGTCCTCGTCCGCGGCTTCCAGCTGGCCTGGCCGCCGCTCGCCTACTCGATCCGCGACGATGGCGAGGCGCGCCGCGCCTATGCGGCCATCGTCACCGTCTTCGTCGCCGGCTGCGCCTTCGTCGTCACCGGGATGTGGCTGTTCTCGCGCTGGATCGTGCGGGCGCTGGCGGCGCCGGAGTTCTTCGGCTCCTACAAGGCGATCGGCCTGATCGCCACCGCCGTCACCCTTTACGCCCTCTACATGGTGATGGTGGTGATCCTCGGCAGGACCGGCCGCACCGAGTTCAACTTCCCGGCCGCGCTCGCCGCGCTCGCCGCCAACGTCGTCCTCAACCTGCTGCTGGTGCCGCCGCTCGGCATCGTCGGCGCCGGGCTGGCCCTCGTCGCGTCCTACCTCGTCGTCGTGGCGCTGATGTACGGGTTCACCCAGAGGCTCTTCCCGGTCCCCTACCAGTGGGGCCGCCTCGCCCGGGTCGTCCTCACCTCGGCCGTCCTCGTCGGGGCCGCGGAACTGGTGATGCCCACCGCCGGTTTCGCCGGCCTCCTCGGCCGCGCCGCCCTGGCCCTCGCATATCCCCTCGTCCTCTTCGCGACTGGCTTCTTCACCCCCGGCGAGCTGGCCTGGCTCGCCCGGCTCCGTCACCCCGGCGAGCTGGCGGCCAGGCTGCGAGCGCTGCGGGCTCAGCCCAGCGCCGTCGATGGGAGGGTCTCGGAGGTCTACGAGGTGGAGCGCATGGACGAGGACTCGCGCCTCTGACCTGCTCTGTCCCGCAGGCTCTCGCCCCGGTTTGGCAGGAGCGCTTGGCGGGCATGCGCCCAGTAGACCGGGGCGGGCTGGTTGGGGAAGACCGTGGCGGCGAGGGCTCGGACGGCGTAGGACCAGGCGGTGAGGAGGCGAACGGCCCAGGCCGCCGGCAGCGAGTGGTGCTTGCGCATGTAGAGGTCCCGGTTGCGGTGGAATTCGACGATCCGGGGCAGGCCCTCGGCGAGGTCGGTGGAGAGCTGGTCGTGGTGGACGGCCTCGGCGGCAGGGACGAAGAGGGAGTGCCAGCCGGCATCCGCCAGGCGTCTGGCGAAGTCGCACTCGTCGTAGTAGACGAAGAAGTCGGGATCCATGTAGCCAACGGCGGCGGCCGCCTCTCGCCGTACCATCAGGGCGCTCGATTGGGCCCAGTCGACCTCGGAGGTCTCATTCCCGCTGCTCTGCACGGTGAGCCAGCGGTGCAGGAAGAGCGCACCCACCAGGGCGGTGCCGACGCCAGGGAAGCGCCAGGCGCAGGGGACCGGGTTGCCGCCGGAATCGAGCAGCTGCGGCCCGGCCGCCGCCGCTTTCGGATTCGCCTCGAGGGCCGCGATCAGCGCCGCCGCCGCGCCCGGCCGCAACTCGGAGTCCTCGTTCAGCAGCAGGCAGTAGCGGCTGCTCGCCTGCCGCATCAGGGTCGAGTCGTTCTCGGCCTTGCCGGTCCGCCGCTCCAGTGCGATCAACCGGATCTCGCCTCCCAGCTCCCGCACCGCCTCGGCCGAGCCGTCGTCGGAGGCGTTGTCGAGGACGAGAATCTCGCGCTCCACCCCGACCGGGTGGGTACGCTCGATCGCGGCCAGGCACGCGAGCAGGAGCTCGCGGCCGTTCGTGTTCACGACGCAGTAGGAGAGCGTGGGCTCCAAGCTGGTCACGATAATCGTCGGCTCGTGAGAACCGGACGACGCAGCCGCCGATGAAAGTGCAACTTGTCGACCCGTCGGCGTTCACGCCGCCATATGACCGCGCCCTGGCCGCGGCGCTCGCCCGCGCCGGCATCGAGGTCGAGCTGCTCACCACCCGCTTTCTCTACGGACCGGTCCCGCCGGCCGAGGGTTACCGGGTCGACGAGCGCTTCTACCGGCGCAGCGCCGCCCGGGGGCTCGAGGCCCCGGCCCGACTCCCGTTCAAGGCCGCCGAGCACATCCTGGACATGCTGCGCTTCCGCCACGACGCCGACGCCGACGTCATCCACTACCAGTGGCTGACCGTGTCCGGGCTCGACTCGCGCCTGCTCCCGCCCCTGCGCCCGCGGGTGATGACGGCCCACTACATCCTGCCGCCGCGCCCGCGCCGCCGCCAGCTCGCCTCGGCCCGTCGCGTCTTCGGTCGCATGGACGCGGTCGTCGCTCACTCCGAGCACGGCGCCGCCCGCCTCCGCGACGAGGTCGGGCTCGACGCCGGGCGCGTCCGGGTCATTCCCCACGGCGCCTTCGACTACCTCACCCGCCTCCCCGAGGAGAAGCCGCTCCCTCCCGAGCTGGAGGGCGCCGAGGGGCCGGTGATCCTCTCCTTCGGATTGCTGCGCCCATACAAGGGGATCGAGTATCTGATCGAGGCTTTCCGCCGCGTGCCCGGCGCCGAGCTTTGGATCGTCGGCAACCCGCGGATGGACGTCGAGCCGCTGCGCGCGCTCGCCGCCGAGGCGGGGGGCCGGGTCCGCTTCGTCACCCGCTTCGTCGAGGACGCCGAGATCCCGGCGATCTTCCGCCGCGCCGACCTGATCGCCCTGCCCTACCTCGACGCCGAGCACTCCGGCGTCCTCTACACCGCCCTCGCCTTCGGCAAGCCGCTGGTCCTCAGCGCGGTCGGCGGTTTCCCCGAGGTGGCCGCCACCGGCGCCGCGCGCCTCGTCGCGCCCGGCGACTCCGATGCTCTCGCCGCCGCGCTCGAGCAGCTGAGCGGCGACGAGGCCGCCCGCGCCGAGCTCGCCGCCGCCGCCCGCGCCGCCGCCGCCGGCCCGTTCTCCTGGGACGAGGCCGCCCGACTCACGCTCGAGCTCTACCGCGAGTTGATCGAGGCCCGAGCGTGAGCACCGTCGCCGCGGTTCTCTTCTGGGTCTGTGCCGCCCTGATCGTCTACACCCACGCCGGTTATCCGCTGGTGCTCTGGGCGCTCGTTCGCCTGCGTCGCGTCCCGGTTGACCGAAAGTCCGGCATCGCGGACGCCCGAGCCCGGCCGGAACGATCACTCACCCCTTCCAGCCGGTCGGGAGCGGAGCAGATGCCGCTTGTCTCGCTGGTCATTCCCGCCTACGACGAGGAGGAGGTGATCGCCGCCAAAGTCGCCAACGCCCTCGCCCTCGACTACGCGCGCGAGCGGCTGCAGGTGATCGTCGCCTCCGACGGGTCCGCCGACGCGACCGCCGAGCGCGCCCGCGCCGCCGGCGCCGACCTCGTCCTCGAGCTACCGCCCGGCGGCAAGGTCGCAGCCCTCAACGCCGCGGCCGAGCGAGCCAGCGGAGAGCTGCTCGCCTTCTCCGACGCCAACAGCGTCTGGGCGCCGGACGCGCTGCTGGCGCTGGTCGAGCCCTTCGCCGATCCTTCGGTCGGCTACGCCTGCGGCCAGGTCCGCTTCCTCGACGCCACCGGCGACAACCTCGAGGGGGCCTACTGGCGCTACGAGATGGCGGTTCGGGAGATGGAGTCGGCGCTCGCCGGCGTCACCGCCGGCAATGGCGCCATCTACGCGGTCCGCCGCGACGCCTACCTGCCGCTCGCCCCGTCGGGGAGCCACGACCTCAGCTTCCCGTTCGAGCTGGCCAAGCGCGGCCTGCGCTCGCTCTACGTCCCCCGGGCCCGCGCCGAGGAGAAGATGGTCCCGACCATGGAGGGCGAGTTCGCCCGCAAACGGCGGATGATGGTCGGGCTCTGGGACATCGTCGTCGGCGAAGGCATGCTCTCCCCTCGCGGTTACTCGCCGCTCTTC
This sequence comes from Solirubrobacterales bacterium, assembly GCA_046330295.1. GTDB lineage: Bacteria > Actinomycetota > Thermoleophilia > Solirubrobacterales > 70-9 > VAYN01. The sequence continues at coordinate 75,149 of JAXLTB010000006.1, forward strand.
GCCTTCGAGCTCGCCTCGCACCGACTGCTGCGCTACCTCAGCCCCCTTCTGCACCTGATCGCCGTGCTCGCAAACGTCGTGCTGCTCGGCGACGGCTGGGTCTACACGGTCACCTTCGTCGCCCAGCTCGCCCTGATCGTCGCGGCGCTGCTGGGCGGCTGGCTGCCGCTGGCGCCGTTGCGGATCGCCCGCTACTACGTGATGACGACCGCCTCCATAGCCGCGGGGCTCTGGGATCGCTGGCGCGGCGGCCCAGCCGGGCGCTGGGAGAAGGCGGAGGGAACCCGCTGATGCCCCGCCCGCTCGACATCCTGGTCGCCGCCGCTGTCCTGGCCGTCCTCTCTCCCTTCCTCGTCGTCGCGGCGATCGCGATCAAGCTCGGCAGCCACGGCCCGGTCCTCTATCGCCAGCGCCGGGTCGGCCTTCACGGCCACGAGTTCGAGATGCTGAAGCTGCGGACGATGGTGCCCGGGTCCGACCCGGTCGGGGTCGGCTCGATCGTCACCCGCGACGACCCCCGCGTGACCCGCGCCGGCCGCTTCCTGCGCCGCACCTCACTCGACGAGGTCCCCAATCTGGTCAACGTTCTGCGCGGCGAGATGGCGATCGTCGGCCCGCGCCCGACGATCCCAGCCCAGGTTGACGCCTACACCCCCCGCCAGCGCCGCCGCCACGAGGTGCTGCCGGGGATCACCGGCTGGGCCCAGGTCCAGGGCCGGGCCGGCATTCCCTGGGAGGAGCGGATCGAGCTCGACGTCTGGTACGTCGAGCATCGCTCGCTCGCCCTCGACGTACGCATCCTCGCCAAGACCGCCTGGCTCGTGATCACCGGCCAGGGCCTCGCCCCCGACTGACCGCCCGCCGACGGGCGATTTCCGCTGATATGGACCGGATTACAGCCGATCGGCCGGGGGTGGCGACGGTAGGGTTCCGGCGATGAGTGGGCGGCCACAGGTGAGCTTGCGGGGCTTCCAGCCGGGCGACGCGGCGGCCGTGCACCGCTGGTTCAACAACCCGGAGGCGACGAAGACGCTGATGGAGCAGCGCGAGAGCTTCTCGCCGGAGCAGGCCGAGGAATGGACGCGGCGGGCGATGGACGACTCGGGCGAGGACCGCAAGTTCGCGATCCTCGTCGAGGGCTACGACGAGCCCGTCGGCTTCACCGCCCTCTACGGCCTCTTCCGCCAGACCGCGCCCGAGCTGGGGGCCCTGATCGGCGACGACGTGCGCGGCAAGGGCGTCGGCCGCCGCGCCGAGGCGCTGACGATCGCCAAGGCCTTCGACTCCTACGGCGCCCATCGCGTCTACGGTCGCATCCCCGCTCGCAACGTGGCGGCCAAGCGGGTGGTCACCAGCCTCGGCTGGAAGCACGAGGGAACGATGCGCGAGCACCTGCGCCGCGACGGCGAGCCGCCCGATGACTGCGAGGTCTGGGGCGTGCTTCCCGACGAGTTCCGGGCCGCGGCGGCGGACCTGCTGGGGTGAGCGAGCCAGGAGGCAGGGCCGAGTTGATCACCGACCGTGGCGAAGCGGCGGTCGGTGATGACTTCTTCCGCTCCCGGCCCTTTCTCGACGCCGAGGGCGCGACCCACACCCTGCGGATCGCGACGGATCGGTCGGAGCTGCTGGCGCCGCTGATCGTGCGTCCGATCGGCGCCGGCCCCGAGCTCGACGCGATCTCCCCCTACGGCTACCCGGGCCTCGTCCCCGGCGGTCGCAGTTCCTCCCGGTATGCGGGGGGGAATGCGACCGCGGGAGGGAGTGGGCCGGCGAACGGGGTGAGGCCGGTCGATCCCGCCGCGATCGACTTCGGTGCCACCGGCCTGGTCAGCGTCTTCCTCCGCCACGCTCTCGGCGAGCCGCCGCTCGCCGGCGCCAGGGACCGCAACGTCGTCCAGGTCGCCGACCCGGCGCTGCCGCCGAAGAGCCGCCCGAGCGACCGCCGCCAGATTCGCCGCAACCTCGAAACCGGCTACGAGCTGGAGCTCGTCCGCGGGGCGGAGACCACCGCCGAGCAGCGAGCAGGCTTCCTCGGCCTCTACGAGCAGACGATGCGGCGTACCGGCGCCGCCGTGCGGTACTCCTTCTCCGCCGCCTACTTCGACCGCATTCTCGAAGCCCCCCGCACCTGGCTCGCCCTCGCCCGCGCCCCCGCCGGCGAGCCCGCCGCAGCCTCGATCGCCGCCGTCAGCGACGGCTACCTCCACTACTACCTCAGCGGCAGCGCCGACTCGCGCCTGGGCGACTCGCCGATGAAGAACGTCGTCGCCCGGTTGGTCGAGCACTCCACCGAGCTCGGGCTGCCGCTCAACCTCGGCGGCGGCATCTCCCGGGGCGATGCCCTCGAGGAGTTCAAGCGCGGCTTCGCCAACCGCGAGCAGCCCTGGCGAACCTCCGAGATCGTCTGCGACCGGGAGGCCTACGACCGGCTCAGCGCCGGCCGCGAGTCGAACGGCTTCTTCCCGGCCTACCGGGCCTAGCGCCTACTTCGGTTCGGCGGGCGTCGGGCCGCTGAACTTGAACGCGTTCACCGGCTCGCCGCCGTACCTGCCCCAGGTCGCCTTGCCGAAGGCGCGGATCGCGTCGAGCGTGGCGGCACCCTTGTAGGTGGGGCAGCCGAGCAGGTTGGTCCAGGTGGTCGCCGCGACCTGGTAGGGCATTTCCCCGTTGGGGAAGAGCAGGGTCGCCCCGTACATCGTGTCGTAGAGGCCCTTCAGCGCCAGCTGGTCTGCCTCGGGCAGTTTCGGCGAGTACTGGATCTCCAGCCGGCCGTGCTCGAGCGAGTGGACGTAGTCGATCGCCGCCGGCGTTTCGCGGTAGGCGCCGTCGGCCTGCTGGTAGGGAGGTTCGACATGCGCTCCGGAGGTCGGCGGGTTGGTCTTGTAGTCCGGCGTCGGCGCGCCGGGCGAAATGTGTTCGTGCCCCTCGTCCTTGAGGTGCAGCCTCAGGTCGCAGCCCGCCGCCTCGGCCGCGGCGGCGAGGTTCGCGGTCTTCATCGGCGGCGGCGGGGTCCCGGCCCTTTCGTCAGGCTGGATCCCGTTGGTCGAGCCGTAGGAGAGGTTGAGATTGATGTGGGCATCGCCCTTGGCGGCGGAATCCCCGCCGCCGCTGACGAAGAGGACGATGACGACCGCCGCCGCCAGGACCACGACCGCGGCGACCGCGTAGGCGATCGTCAGCCGCCGATTCGCGCTCGCCTGCTCGGCTTCCTTGTCGAGCCGCCGCTGGCGGAGGGCTTCCTTCTCTTCCTTACGTGTGGCCATCTGTGGCCGGCCAGCTTAGTGGCTGTCCGAATGCTCCCGCGCGCGTCTGGTGGCGGACACGATTCACAATTCGGGGGAGCGGCTTCCTCAGTCGGTGCTGCCGGTCAGGGTGCCGGCGTCGCCACGGACGCGCTCCCAGGGGCGCGAGGCCCGCAGGGCCCCCAGTACGGCCCGGGTCGCCGGCGCCCGGTTGAGGGCGTAGAAGTGGATCCCGGGCGCGCCGGCGATCAGCAGCTCCGCGCACTGCTGCGCGGCGTAGGCGATGCCGAGCTCGAACTCGCGCTCGGGATCCTCCCCGGCCGCCTCGAAGGCCGCTTCCAGCGCCGTCGGAATCGAGGCGTCGCAGAGGTCGCAGATGCGTTTCGTCTGGGCGAAGCTGGCGACCGGGATCACGCCGGCGAGGATCGGCACCCCGATCCCTCGCCGTCGCGCCTCCCGGACGAAGTCGAAGTAGACCCGGTTGTCGAAGAAGAGCTGGGTGATCAGGAAGCTGGCGCCGGAGTCGACCTTCGTCTTCAGGTAGGAGAGGTCGGTGTCGAGATCGGGGGCCTCCGGATGGACCTCCGGGAAGCAGGCGCCGCCGATCGCGAAGTCCCAGCCGGCGGTGATGAAGGCGGCCAGCTCGGCGGCGCTGCCCAGCCCGCCCTCGGGCTGGACGAAGTCCTCCTCCCCCCGCGGCGGGTCGCCACGCAGGGCGAAGACGTTCTCGATCCCGGCTGCGGCGATCCGGTCCAGGGTCACCGTCAGGCCCTCGGTGGTCTCGCCGACGCAGCTGAGGTGGGCCATCGTCTCGAAGCCGAGGTCGTCCTTCAGGGCCTTCGTGATCTCGACCGTGCCGTCGCGGGTCGAGCCCCCGGCGCCATAGGTGACCGAGACGAAGTCGGGCTCCAGGTGGCCCAGCTGGCGGGCCGTCTCGTAGAGCTGGTCTGTCGCCGCCGCCGTCTTCGGCGGGAAGAACTCGACCGAGAAGGTCGGCTGTCGCGAGGCGATGATCTCGTCGATCCGCATCTCGGCAGGGTAAGCCAAGCCGCCCCCCGGACGCGGAAGCGTAGGCCCCCGGCGCGGCGGCGCTGGCCAAGGCGCCGAGGATGAAGACCGCGGCGGCCGACAGGATCATCAGGCGGCGTCCATGGGTGTCCGCGGCGGGGCCGGCGATCACCGCGCCGCCAACCGCGCCGATCGGCACCGCCGCGACGACCAGGTCCCGAGCGAAGCTGCCGAGGCCGAAAGTCGGTCTTGATGAAGAGCAGGGCGCCGGCGATGACGCCGGTGTCGTAGCCGAAGAGCAAGCCGCCAAGCCCCGCTACGGCGGCGGTCAGGACCACGTTGCGCCGTGCCCGGCGAGCGGACGCGTCAGACCCCTGGATCCCCCGGCGGGACCGTATACCGGGGGGCGGACGAGCGCCACACTTCCCCCATTGTGCCTTTACCCCGGATTTTGCGGAATTGTCACAACCGGACCCCTGGCGCGCCGCTGTGGGAGCCGCTAGGTTCGCAATGCGACCGGGAGAGACCGGTTCCCGCGGAAGCCAAGTGGGAGTCGGTTTCAAAGGTGGCGCAACGAGCTTCTAAGCGCGAAGGCTACGCGCGAGGCAGGCAACCGAGCGTCATCCCCGGTCGTTTTTCGTGGACTGGCGGCTTTGTACCCCTATGGGTGACAAACCCGCCACGCAGCCGCGGAGCCTGGGTCTCGGCGCCGTCCGATCCGCCGCCTAGCTTTGGCCCCGGCCCTGGGAGACCTGCCCTCCCCCGGCCAGCGACCGGGGCGCAACGCACTGGGAGCCGGGCGTCGCTGGCGAACCCCGTGAGCCTCGCCGCGTCTAGCCCGCCCGCTCCTGCCTACTCCAAACGGGCGCCGAGACCGTCTCCCCCGGCGCGCCGCTGTCGGACGTCACCGCCCCCCCCGAACCGGCCAGCCTTTCGCGGCCGGCGGAGGCGGCGCGCTCGCCCGGAATCGTCGCTGAACTGAGCCGGGAGCCATGGGCGGAGGCATTTGATCAGCATCTCTTGCTGCAATTCGGTAGAGCGGTGGGGCTGTGCAAGGATGGGCTCGATGAGCGGCGAGGTGCGCTACGAGCGGGTGGGGGCCGCGGCGGTGCTGACGATCGACCGGCCCGAGCGCCGCAACGCGATCGACGCTGTCACGGCACGGCTGCTGCGTAGCGGCTTCGAGGACTTCGAGGCCGACGAGGGCGCCCGCGTACTCGTCCTCACCGGTGCCGGCGGCGAGGCGTTCTGCGCCGGCGCCGATCTCAAGGCGCTCGACCTCGACGTCGAGGACCCGGCCGGCCCCGAGGGGTTCACCCGCCTCACCCCCTCGAAGCCGGCGATCGCCGCGGTCGACGGATGGTGCCTGGCCGGCGGCATGGAGCTAGCCCTCTGGTGCGACCTGCGGATCGCCACGACCGGCTCCACCTTCGGCTTCTTCGAGCGCCGCTGGGGAGTGCCGCTGATCGACGGCGGCACCCAGCGACTTCCCCGCATCGTCGGCAGCGGCAGGGCGATGGAGCTGATCCTCACCGGCCGCCCAGTCGACGCCGAGGAGGCGCACCGCATCGGCCTCGTCAACGAGGTCGTCTCCGCCGGCCGGCACCTCGCTCGGGCGCTGGAGCTGGCCGAGCGCATCGCCTCCTTCCCGCAGGAGACGATGCTCGCAGATCGCCGCGCCGCGATCGAGGGCCTCGGCCTGCCGCTCGCCGAGGGCCTGGCGCTGGAGCACCGTCTCGGCCGCGAGGTGCTCGACGTCGCCGCCCGCGGCGCCGCCCGCTTCGCTGCCGGCGAGGGGCGCCACGGCGAGGGCGTCTGAGAGCGGATCGGCGGGGCCTCCGACGAGCGGGACGACCGGCCCCCGCGGTCAGGGCCAGGCGGGCGCCGCGATTCAGAGCCTGGCCCCCGGTTGCCCTTGATTTCGTCTCCCTCATATACGAACATACGTTCGTATGGAGATCGCTTGCGTCATCTGCAGCCGCTCGGGGTCTCCGGCGTGCCCGGCCGGCTCCGGGGGGCTTCGGGCCGAGCGCGCGGCGCTTGCCGATCCGGTCGAGGCCACCGAGGCGACCGAGGCCATGGTGCGGTCGCTGGAGGCGATCGGCGCCGCGGTCGAGTCCGAGCGGGCGGGTGAGGCCTTCTTCGCGGTCGACGGCATGCGCGGCATCCATGGCGGCGACAGCGCCGGCGTCCTCGCGGCGGTGCGCGAGGCGGTGGCGGCGACTCCGGTGAAGCCACCTCGGAGGGCGGCGGCCCTGGAGAAGCCGCCCCGGGTCGCGACCGCGCCGATTCGCCTCGCGGCCTTCGCCGCCGCCCGCCGCGGGGACGGGACCGTCGTGCCCCCGGCCGGGCTGGCCGGCTTCCTCTCCTCGCTGCCGGTCTCGATCCTCCCCCTCCGCCTCGGTGCCCGGGAGCCGGAGGCCCGCGGTCTGGTCGTCGCCCTGGAACGGCTGGGGATCGGGACCCTGGGGGCGCTGGCGCCCATCTCCGCCGACCGGGTGGCCGACCGTTTCGGAGCGCTCGGCCTGCGGGCGCTGCGCCTGGCTCGCGGCGAGGACGAGCCCCTGCGCCCCCGCACCCCCCACGAGGAGCTGGCCGAGCAGATCGAGCTGCCGGAAGGGACCGCCGGGCGCCAGCTCGAGCGTGCCCTGGAGCTGCTGATCGACCGCCTGCTCGCGGCGCCGCAGCGGCGCGGGAGGACCCTGCTCGGACTGCGCCTCGGAGCGCTGCTCTCGGGCGGCGGCAGCTGGAGCGTCGAGCAGGGACTGGGCAGGCCGAGTGCCTCGGCCCGGGTCCTGCGCACGCTGCTAGCCCCCCGCCTCGAGGCCCTGCCCCGCCCGGCGGAGGCGCTGCGGCTGCGGGCGCTCGGGCTCGGGCCGCCGGCCAGCGACCAGCTGGAGCTCTCGATCGGCGGCTCCGAGCGCCGGCGCCGCCTCGGCGAGGCGGTGCGGGAGGTTCGCGCGGCGCAGGGGCCCGAGGCGCTGCTGAAAGTCCTGCCGGTCGACTCCGCCTCGCGGGTGCCCGAGCGCTGGGCGATGCTAACTCCCTTCCCAGAGCTGTGAGCGCGAAGCGCGAAGCCGGGTCATGACGCCCGGGCTGCGCCGCCTCTACGCCCCCAGGCCGGTGGATGTCCACTCCGGGTCAGACGGCTCGCCGCTGGCGGTCGACGGCATCGCCATCGAGTCGATCCGCGAGGAGTGGCTGGTCGAGGACCGCTGGTGGACGCCGCGTCCGCTGCGCCGCCACTACTTCGAGCTGGCGCTGGCCGACGGCCGCGCCGTCACCGTCTTTCGCCGCGCCCGCGGCGAGCGCTGGTACCGCCAGCGGGCCTGATGAACACGGAGCGCGAAGAGCTGCGATGAGCGCCGAGGGCACCTACATAGAGCTGCACGCCCACTCGGCCTTCTCCTTCCTCGACGGCGCCTCGACCCCGACGGAGCTGGCCGCGGCCGCGGCCGCGCTCGGCTACCCCGCCCTCGCGCTCACCGACCACGACGGGGTCTGGGGCTCGATGGAGTTTGCCCACGCCTGCCGAGGGCTGGGCATCCGGGCCATCACCGGGGCGGAGTTGACCGTCGCTCCCGACCCGCGGGGCAGTTGCGTCCACCTAACCCTCCTCGTCGAGAGCGCGGCCGGATACCGCAATCTCTGCAGGTTGCTGACTGCCGCACACGCCCACACGCGCGACAACACCGGTCGCACCGCGACGCAGCCGCGGGCGACACTCGAGCAGGTGGAGGAGCACGCCGAGGGGCTGGTCTGCCTCTCCGGCTGCGCCCGCGACGGCGCCCTGGCAGGTGCCTGGGAGCGAGGGGACACCGCGGGCGGGACTCACCTCGGCCGGCGCCTGCTCGCCGCCTTCGGGCCCGACCGCTTCCGGGTCGAGCTGCAGCGCCCCTACTGGCGCCACGACCGCGCCCGCAACCGCTGGCTCGCAAGTCTTGCCGCCGAACGTTTGGGCGTCCCCTGCGTGGCCACCGGCAACGTCCACACCCACAGCCGCCGCCGCGCCCAGCTCCAGGACGCCCTCGTCGCGGTCGGGCTGGGCGAGACGCTGGAGGAGTCCGAGCCGCGTCGCCGCGGCAACTCGACCTCGGCCCTGGCCGCTCCGCGGGCGATGGCCGCCCGCTTCGCCGAGCACCCCGAGGCGGTCGCCGAGACCGAGCGCCTGGCCGAGCGCCTGCGCTTCGATCTCACCCAGCAGCTCGGCTACCGCTACCCCGGCTCCGAGGACGCCGGCGCCGACCGCGAGCTGGCCGAGGCCTGCCACGCCCGCCTCGTCCAGCGCTACGCCGGCAGCCCTCAGCGCCGCGAGGCGGAGCGGCGGCTGGAGGAGGAGCTGGGGACGATCCGCCACCTCGACCTCTCCGGTTTCTTCCTCCTGCACCGCGACCTGCTGGAGCTGGCCCGCGAGGTCGCGGCCGAGGTGCGCGGGCCGGAGTCCGCCCGCGAGGTGCTGCCGCCCGGGCGCGGGCGCGGCTCCAGCGTCAGCTCGGTCGTCTGCTACCTGACCGGCCTCTCCCACGTCGACCCGGTCAAGGCGGGCCTCTTCTCCGGCCGCTTCCTCAACGAGGAAACGCAGTCGATGCCGGACATCGACCTCGACTTCCCGCGCGACATTCGCGAGGTCCTGATCCCGCGCGTGCACGAGCGCTACGGGGCCGACCGCGCCGCCCTCGTCGCCGCCTTCCCCACCTACCGCCCGCGCGGCGCGGTGCGGGACTTCGGCAAGGCGCTGGGGCTGCCGCCGGAGGAGGTAGACCGGGTGGCGAAGACGGTCGGCTTCCACGAGTCCTCGGCCGAGATCGAGCGCGACGTCGTCGCGGCGCTGGGACCCGAGCGGGCGGCGGCGCCGCGCTGGCGGGTGCTGCTCGCGCTCGCCGGCGAGGGAATGGGGCTGCCCCGCCACGCCTCCCAGCACCCCGGCGGGATGGTGATCTCGACCCGGCCCCTGATCGACGTCTGCCCGGTCGTGCCGGCGGCGATGGTGGGCCGTCAGATCGTCCAGTGGGACAAGGACTCCTGCGCCGACGCCGGCTTCCTCAAGATCGATCTGCTGGGGCTGGGGATGCTCTCCGCGGTCGAGCGCTGCGTCGAGGAGGTCGGCCGGGCGCGCGGCGAGCGCCTCGACCTCTCGCGGATCCCGCTCGACGATCGCGAGACCTTCGAATCGATCCGCGCCGCCGAGACCACCGGCGTCTTCCAGATCGAGAGCCGGGCGCAGATGCAGATGCTGCCGCGGACCCAGCCGCGCGACATCGACGACGTCATCGTGCAGGTGGCGCTGGTCCGCCCCGGCCCGATCCAGGGTGGCGCCATCCACCCCTATATAGAGAGGCGCAAGCGGCTGCGCGAGGACCCCGGCTTCGAGGTCCCCTACGAACACCCGCTGCTGAAGCCGGTGCTGGAGGAGACGCTGGGCACGATCGTCTTCCAGGAGCAGGTGATCGAGGTGGCGATGGCGCTCTCGGGCTTCAGCTCCTCCGAGGCGGAGGGCCTGCGGCGGGCGATGAGCCGCAAGCGCTCGGAGGAGGCGATCCGAGAGCACCACCAGCGCTTCGTCGCCGGCGCCGCCGAGCGCGGCGTCCCGGCCGCGGTGGCAGAACGGGTCTGGGCCCAGATCCAGGGCTTCTCCGGCTTCGGCTTCCCGAAGGCGCACTCGGCCGCCTTCGGGTTGCTCGCCTACCAGTCGGCCTGGCTGCGGATCCACTACGGCCCGGAGTTCCTCTGCTCGCTGCTGAACGAGCAGCCGATGGGCTTCTATCCGCCCGACTCCCTCGTCCACGAGGCCCAGCGCCGCGGCATCCGTGTTGCCCCCCCCGACGCCAACCGCAGCCAGGTCCTCTGCCACGTCGAATCCCCCCGCCGCCCTCCGGGTCGACGGGCCGAAAATCCCTCCATATCAGCGAAAGCAGCGAAAGTCGGCCCATCGAGGGGTGGTTCGGAGGTGCGGGGCGGGTTGGTGGTGCGGATTGGGTTGGGGTACGTGAAGGGGGTGCGCGGGGAGGAGATGGAGGCGCTGGTCGCCGAGCGTGAGCGCGGCGGGCCCTACCGGGGGGTGGCGGAGCTGGCGTCGCGCTCGGGGGCGGGGCTGGGGAGCCTGGAGCGGCTGGCCTGGGCCGGGGCCCTGGACGGGATCCCGGCCGAGGGCGGGAGCGGACGGCGGCAGGCGCTGTGGCGCGTCGGCGCCGCCGGGGGCGGGCGCGCCGCCGCCGGGGGCACCCAGCTGGCACTGCCGATCGAGCCGCCGGAGCCGCCGGGGCTGGAGCCGCTGGGGGACTGGGGAAAGCTGATCGCCGACTACCGCTCGACCGGGATGGTCCTCGGCGAGCACCCGATGGAGCTGCTGCGCCCCGGCCTCGACCCGGCGATCTCTCGCAGCGCCGACCTGGCCCGGATCGATGACGGCGCCACGGTCGAGGTCGCCGGCATGGTCATCGCCCGCCAGCGCCCCGAGACCGCCAAGGGGATCGTCTTCATGCTGCTCGAGGACGAGCGCGGCACCGTCAACCTGATCGTGCCGCCGCCGGTCTACGACCGCCACCGCTCCCTCGTCCGCGCCGCTCCCCTGCTCTGCGCCCGCGGCCGCCTCGAGCGACGCGAGGGAGCAACCAATGTCCTCGTCGCCGAGGTCCGGGCGCTGGAGCGGACCGAGTTGCCGCCTGGGACCCACGCTCCCGAGCGAGCGCCGCATCGACCGCTGCCGCCCGACGTGGCTCGCTCCGACCGCGCCGAACGGCCGCCCGGCGCCCCCTCGCGCCGCCAGCGCGAGCGCGCCGTCGCCGAGCTGCGCGCCGTCGCCCCGGCCGGCCACAGCTTCGGCAGGCGGGGGCGCTGAGCTAGGGGCGCTCGCCGGTCAGCTCCAGGCTGAGCTCCCAGAGCCGCCGCCGCGCCTCCGGGTCGTAGGCCTGCGGGTGCGCCTCCGCCTCGACCTGGCGGTCGAAGAAGCGGCCGCTCACGCCCTCCAGCTCCGGCGCGCTCGCCAGGCGGACCGTCGCCGCGATTCCCTCCTCGAGCGTGCCGACGGAGTGGCCGTACTGCTCGATCACCATCTTCGTCGGCATCAGGGTCGAAGGGTGGAGGCTGTTGACGCTGACGCCCGCCTCGCCCAGTCGCTCGGCCAGCTCGAAGCCGAAGCTGATCTGCGCCAGCTTGCTCTGGCGGTAGGCGCGTTTGCCCTCGTAGCCGCGCTCGATCATCGGGTCGTCGAAGTCGATCGGCGCCTGGCCGACCGAGGCGACGTTGACGATCCGCGCCGGCGCCGAGCGGCGCAGCAGCGGCAGCAGCCGCAGGGTCAAAAGGAAGCCGGCGAGGTAGTTGACGGCGAAGCGCAGCTCGATGCCGTCGGCGCTCTCCTGGCGCGTCGTCAGCGCCGGCTTCCCGGAGCCGATGCCGGCGTTGTTGACCAGCACCTGCAGCCGCTGGGCATCGCGCTCCACCTCGGCGGCGAGGCCCCGCACCTGCTGCAGCGAGGAGAAGTCGGCGAGATGGGTGTGGACGCGGTCGTTGCCGGTCCTCTCCTCGATCTCCCGCGCGGCGCTCGCCAGTCTCCTGGGGTCGCGTCCGTGGATGTGCACCGTCGCCCCGTCAGCAGCGAGCCTCTCGGCCACGCCGCGCCCGAGCCCGTCGGTGGCACCGGTGATGAGGACGGCTGTCCCTCCGTTGCTTGCCGCCGACATCTCCCCGGCCGCCTTCGCTAGGGCACTCGGAGGACGATCTTGCCGCCGGAGTGCCCGGCTTCGGCGAGGCGATGGGCCTCGGGCGCGTCCTCGAGGTCGAAGACGCGATCGACGCGGACCTGGAGGCGCCCGGCCTCGATCAGGTGGCAGAGGCCATCGAGCCCGACCGGGTCGGGCTCGACCAGGAAGCCGGTCGCCCGGCGGTCGCTCTTCTTCGCCTTCTCGATCAGCTCCTCGCCCGCCCCGCTGGGAACCGAGACGAGGATCCCTCCCGGCCGCAGCACCTCGAGCGAGGCCTCGCCGTAGACGCCGGGGAAGTCGATCACCGCGTCGAGATCGGACACGAGGTCCTCGAAGCGCTCGTTGCGGTAGTCGATCACGCGGTCGGCGCCGAGCTCGGTCAGCCACTGCGCCTGCTCGGCTCGGGCGGTGCCGATCACGGTGGCGCCCCGCGCCTTACCGATCTGCACCGCCAGGTGGCCGACGCCGCCGGCGGCGCCGTGAATCAGCAGATCGTCGCCGGACTGAAGCTGGATCGTGTCGACGATGATCTGCCACGCGGTCAGCCCGGCAAGCGGCAGGGCGGCCGCCTCCTCGTGGGAGATGACTCCGGGCTTGGCGGCGAAGTGCCGCGAGGGGGCGGTGACGTATTCGGCGTAGGCGCCGGCCTGGCGCGGGAACCACGGCATCCCGAAGACCTCGTCGCCGACCCGGAACCGGGTGACGCCCGCACCGAGCTTGGTGACCACGCCGGAGACGTCCCAGCCGACGGTGAACGGCGGCTCGCCGAGGAATTTGGAGCGGCCGCCGGCCCGCGTCTTGAAATCGACCGGGTTCACCCCCGCGGCGTGGACCCGGACCTGGACCTCGGTCGGGATCGGTTCCGGGACCGGCACCTCCTCGACCACCAGCACCTCGGGCCCCCCGAACTCGTGCTGGACCACGGCCCGCATCAGCGGGCGCTTGGAGCTGGCTCGGTCTGCCATCGGAGCCGATGATATGTCCCCGCTACGTTCGTGTCCTGAAGCGGATCAGTCGCATAGCGGTCGACCTACGGCCCCTGCGGGAGTCGCGCGACTTCCGCCTCCTCACCGCGGGCTCCCTGATCACCGGCCTCGGCACCCAGGCGACCCTCGTCGCCCTTCCCTACCAGGTCTTCGTGACCACCGACTCGGTCTTCCTCACCGGCCTGCTCGGCGCCGCCGAGCTGGTCCCGCTGGCGGCGGGCTCGCTGTACGGAGGGGCGCTCGCCGACCGCTTCGATCGGCGCACGCTGCTCCTCGCCTGCCAGCTCGCGCTCGTCGCCGTGGCCGCGGCGCTGGCGCTGGCCGCCGCGGCCGGAAGCCCTCCCGTCTGGCTGATCTTCATCCTTGCGGCGGCAATCGCCGGCGCTTCCGCCGTGGAGCGCGTCGTCCGCGCCGCGATCGTCCCCAACACGGTGCGGCCCGAGCACCTCCGCGGTGCCCTCTCGCTGACCTACGGCCTCTACCAGCTGACCCAGGTGGCTGGGCCGGGCGTGGGAGGCCTCCTGATCGCCGGCTTCGGCGTCGCCGTGCCCTACGGCCTCGACTCCGTCAGCTGTCTCGGCATGGCCGCCGCCGCCGCCGCGATGTCCGCTCAGCCCCCGCATCAGGCCACCGAGCATGAACCGGTGCTGCGCTCGATCCGCAGCGGGCTCTCCTTCGTGCGCCGCGTCAAGGCGGTGACGGCCGGTTTCGTGATCGACCTCTCGGCGATGACGTTCGGGATGCCGCGGGCGCTGTTCCCGGTCCTCTCGCTGACCGTCTTCCACGCCGGCGCCGCCGGTACCGGTCTCCTCTTCGCCTCCGTCGCCGCCGGCTCCACAGTCGCCGCGCTGACCACCGGCTGGCTGCTCACCGCCCGCTACCTGGGGCGCATCGTCCTGGTCGCCGTCGCCGCCTGGGGAGCCTGCATCGCGATCGCCGGCACGCTCGGATCGCTCTGGCCGGCCGCCGCCCTCTTCGCCCTCGCCGGCGCCGCCGACAGCATCAGCGCCGTCTGTCGCAGCACCATCGCCCAGACGCTCACTCCCGACCGCATGCGCGGTCGCATGACGTCGGTCTTCAGCCTCGTGGTCGCCGGCGGGCCGCGGCTCGGCGACATCGAGTCGGGGAGCGTCGCGGCCCTCACCTCGCCGATCTTCTCCGTCGTCTCCGGCGGTCTCGCCTGCCTAGCCTCGGTCGGGCTCATCGCCGCCCTCTTCCCTCAGCTCGCCGCCTACGACGGCGACCTGGTCGGGGCCGGGGAAGTCGGCGCGCCCGACCCCGAGCCGGAGGCGGTCGGCGCGACCGCGCCGTCGTAGGCGGCGATCGTCCGCCGGCCTGATCGTCGGCTTCGCGCACCTTCTGTTGAGAGAGCGGTTCCAGCTTTGCGACCTGATCCAAATTCGCTCCGGAACCGGAGGCACCCACGTGCGCCTTCAGATGAGGCTCGGCTGAGCCGCTCAGCTCCGCCGCAGGGCCAGCACCACCACGTCGTCGCGCAGAACGCCGCCACTGCGCTCGAGCACGTCGCGGCGCAGGAGCTCGGTCAGCTCCGCGAGCTCCAGGCCAGAGAGCTCGCTGGCCATCGCGGCCAGGTCGGTCGGCTCCCGGTGGCTCTCGCTGGGGCCGGCCTCGAGCCAGCCATCGGTGCAGAGGACCAGGGTGTCGGCGGCTTCGAGCCGGGCGTCATGGCGCTGCATTGGCGCCTCCAGCCAGGCCCCCAGCACCGAGCCGCCGCCCAGCAGCAGCGGTCCCTCCCCGGTCACATGGACCGCCGGCGGATGACCGGCCGAGGCTGCCGCCATGCTCCAGGCGTCCCCGTCTGAGCGCAGCCGGATCAGCACCGCCGTGGCGAAGTCGTTGAGGGTGGCGCCTTCGAGCAGCAGTTCGTTGACCCTGGTCAGCACCTCCTCGGGCTCACCCACCTCGCGGGTCAGGCCCCGCACGGCGTGGCGCACCGCGACCGAGACGCCGGCGGCCGCGCTCCCCTTTCCGGCGACGTCGCCGACCAGCACCCAGCAGCCGTCGTCGGCGGGCAGCACGTCGTAGAGATCGCCGCCGATCTCGATACCCTCGCCGGCGGCCTCGAACACCACCGAGATCTCCAGACCCGGAACGGCCGCCGGTCGCGGCGGCCGCAGGCCGCGCTGGAGGTTGCGAGCGACCACGTCCCGCTCCTGGTAGAGGCGGGCGTTGTCGAGCGCCATCGCCGCCCGGTCGCCCAGCTCGGCGAGGAACTCGAGGTCGCTCGGGTCATAGCGCAGGTCCCTGCTGACGTGGAGGAAGGAGAGCGCCCCGAGCGTGCGGCCTCGGGCGACCAGGGGGACCACAGCAGCGGAGTTGTAGCCGGCGTCCTCCATCAACTGGCGGTGCGCGTCGTTCTGGACGACCTGGTCCACAGCCTCCGGCGCCCTCAGGTCGCGCCAAACCATCGGCCGCCCCTCGCGCAGGACCTGCGCGACCGGGTGCTCGCCCTCGGGGTCCAGCGGCGACTCTCGCCGGACTCCCTCCAGCCGCTCGGCCACGCCCCGGTCCGCGGCGGCGACGACGCTGTCGCCGAGCCGGCCGTCGGCGCGGACCAAGTCGATGACGCAGACCTCGGCCAGTTCCGGGACGGCCGTGCGGACGATGTTGCGGGCGGTCTCGATCGGGTCCAGCGAGGCATCGAGCTCCCTGCTCGCCGCGACCAGGAAGTCCTGCGCCCGTCGTCGCCGCTGCTCGGCGGTTATGTCGCGGGCGATCACCGAGGCGCCGACCAGCCCCAGCTCCGGACTCTCGATCCGAGAGATGGTGAGCGAGACCTCGATCAGGGCGCCGTCCTTGCGGATGCGTTCGGTCTCGTAGGTGCCCAGGGTCTCGCCGCGGCTGACCCGGTCGAGGATCTGGCGCTCCTCGTGTTTGCGGTCGTCCGGCATCAGGAAGGAGACGTGGCGGCCTATCGCCTCCTCGGCGCTGTAGCCGTAGAGGCGTTCGGCCGCCGGATTCCAGGAGGTGATGACGCCGTCCAGGTCCTTGCTCAGGACGGCGTCCTGCGTCCCCCTCACGACCGCGGCGAAATGGGAGTCCAGCGAGGAGTGGAAGGTGATCGGCGACTGCTTGCCCATGATGGGCAAGCTAGCGCCCCGCGGCATCGCCGGCTACGTGCGATGCGAGCGCCGGGGGGTGCCAAGCCGCGCAAGCTCCATGCCAACTGCCACCTGCTCACTCCCGGGGGCGAGCGGATCAGGGAGGCGGTCGCCTTCGCCGTCGGCTTCGCCGAGGTCCCGGATTGGTATTTTCGATGGCCCGAGTACGCACTCGATCCCGGGTGCCGGGGAGTCCGCCTGCCGCCGCTTCGGCCTGCCGGACCAATTGGCTTGAAGGGGCGGGCGATGAACTTCGCCCGCCGGGAAGTCTCAACCTGCATGACGACCACCGAGAACACCACCGACCGAACCCGCTGGCTCGCGCTCTACGTGCTCTGCGCCGGGATGCTGATGATCGTCCTCGACGCGACCATCGTCAACGTGGCGCTGCCCTCGATCCAGAACGACCTCGGCTTCTCCCAGAGCAACCTGGCCTGGGTCGTCAACGCCTACATGATTCCCTTCGGCGGGCTGCTGCTCCTGGCCGGGAGGATCGGCGACCTGGTCGGCCAGCGCCGTGTCTTCCTCTTCGGCCTCGCCGTCTTCACCTGCGCCTCGCTCGTCTGCGCCGCCTCCCAGAGCCAGGGGATGCTGGTCGGCGCGCGCTTCGTTCAGGGGGTCGGCGGTGCCCTCGCCTCGGCCGTGATCCTGGGGATGATCGTGACCATGTTCCCCGAGCCGGGGAACCAGGCGAAGGCGATCGGGGTCTACGGCTTCGTCGCCTCCGCCGGCGGCTCGATCGGGCTGCTCGCGGGCGGCGTCCTCACCGAGGCGATCAGCTGGCACTGGATCTTCCTCATCAACCTCCCGATCGGGATCGCCACCGCCTACCTGGCGCTGCGGCTGGTCGAGGGTCGCGAGGGGATCGGGCTGCACCAGGGCGCCGACTTCCCCGGTGCCGCCCTGATCACGGTCTCGCTGATGCTCGGGGTCTTCACGATCCTCAAGATCACCGAGTGGGGCTGGGTCGACACCCGCACGCTGGCGCTCAGCGCCGTCTCAGCGACGCTGCTCGCCGTCTTCATCCACCGCCAGGCGACGATCGCCAACCCGCTGATGCCGCTGCGCCTGTTCCGCTCCCGCAACGTCGCCGGCGCCAACCTGCTGCAGGCGCTGCTCGTCGCCGGGATGTTCGGGATGTTCTTCCTCGGTGCCCTGTACCTCCAGCGCGTCCTCGGCTACAGCGCCCTCGAGGTCGGCCTCGCCTTCCTGCCGACGACGATCGTGATGGGCACCCTCTCACTCGGCTTCTCGGAGAAATTGATCATGCGTTTCGGGCCCCGCAGGACCCTGATACCGGGGGTCTGCGCGGTCGTGGTCGCGCTGCTGCTGTTCGCCCGCACCCCGGTCGACGGCAACTACCTGACCGACCTGCTGCCGCCGTTCCTGCTGATCGCCGTCGGCGTCGGCACCTCGTTCCCGGCGATCATGACGCTGGCGATGTCTGGCGCCACCCCGAGTGACGCCGGCCTCGCCTCGGGATTCGTCAACACCAGCATGCAGGTGGGCGGCGCGATCGGCCTGGCGGTCCTGGCGACGCTCTCAACCGAGCGCACCGAATCGCTGCTGGACGGGGGCGCCTCCCAGGCCTCGGCCCTGACCTCCGGCTACCACCTGGCCTACCTGATCGGCGCCGGGCTGGCGGCGGTCGCCGTCGCGATCGCGGTCCTCGTCCTCCGCTCCGGGCCGGCTCCCGACTTGGCCGGCCAGGCAGCGGCGGCGCAAGAGGGCGCCGGCCCCGAGCCGGTCTACTCGGACGCCACCTGACCCCCATTCGGGGGTGGGGACAGCGACCGTCCGGCGACGCTTCTGAGGTAGGTTGCCGGGGATGCGCGATTCGGGACACGCCGCGGTGATCGGCGGCGGCACGATGGGTGCCGGGATCGCCTCCGCGCTGGCTCGCGCCGGCCTTCGCACCGAGCTGATCGACGTCAGCGAGGAGCTTGCGCAGGGGGGCATCGTTGTGGCGAAGGAGATGATCGACGACGGGGTCGCCCGCAACCGGATCACCGCCGGCGACGGCGTGGCGGCGAAGCGGCGGCTCATCGGTTGCGCCAGCCTCGAGCAGGCCACCCCGAAGCCGCGCCTTGCGATCGAGGCGGTCCCGGAGCGGATCGAGCTCAAGCATGAGGTCCTCCGGGCCGCGGAGTCGCTCGAACCGGACTTGCTGGCGACGAATACCAGCGGCATCTCGATCGACGAGCTCGCCGCGCCCCTCTCGGACCCCAGCCGCTTCCTCGGCATGCACTTCTTCAACCCCGTGCCGGCGATGGCGGTGGTCGAGTTGGTGCTCGGCAGCGCCACGTCGGAGGAGACGAAGGCCACCGCGATCGAGCTGGTCGCGGAGATGGGCAAGGAGGCCGTGATCGTCGGCGATGCGCCGGGCTTCGCCACCAGCAGGCTCGGCCTCGCCCTCGGCCTGGAGGCGATCCGGATGGTCGAACAGGGCGTCGCCAGCCCCGAGGAGATAGACCGGGCGATGGTGCTGGGCTACCGCCATCCGGTCGGCCCACTGCGCCTCAGCGACCTGATCGGGCTCGACATCCGCCTCGACATTGCCCGCAACCTGAGCCAGGTCTATGGCGAGCGCTTCGCCCCGCCCCCCCTGCTCGAGCGGATGGTCGCCGAAGGACATCTCGGTAAGAAGTCCGGCCACGGTTTCTACGACTGGTGAGCATCCTCCCCTCCGTACCGCTTTCCTTCAGGCCCCGAAGTAACGGGGTCCGACAGCCAGCCCCCGCCCGGCCGCTGAGTCAGGACCGGAGAATCGGGTAACGGACCGGGAATGGGCCCGACCATCGCCGACGCGCGCGAGCTGCTCGAGTGGCGCCCGCTGCTCGGCGTCGTCTCCGTCTACCTGGCGATCGATCCTGCCGACCGCGGCGGCGCTTGGCAGACGCGGCTTCGCAACGGCCTCGGAGAACTGGTGGCCGCCGGCAACGGCCGCGAGCATGACCTGCGAGTCGCGCTGAAGGCCACCGCCGAGCGGGTGGCCGAGCGCTTCGCCGAGTCCGACCGATCCAATCTGCCGCGAGGTCAGGTGGGCTTCGTGGAGGTGAGCGGCAGCCGGGGCGAAGAGCGCTGGTGGGCGACGCACCTGCCGCCACTTTCCCCGGCGACGGCATACCTCTCCGCGATCCCGGTGCTGGCGCCCCTGGTCGGCCTGGTCGGCCTCGCCGGCCCGCGCGGCGTCGCCATCCTCTCAGCTGAGCGGGTGCGCCTCTTCGAGCGCGTGCCGGGCCACCTCGAGGAGCTTCGAGACTGGGAGCTGAGCCTGACAAGTGGTGACTGGCGGGAGCGCAACGCGCCGGCGGTCGCCGACCCGGCCCGCTCGAGCTCGGTCAGCGCGTCGGGTCACGACCAGTTCGACGAACGCCTGGCGGCGAACCGCCGCCGCTTCCTCTGCGAGTGCGGCCGCCTGGCCCGGCAGGCCGGATCCGAACGGGCATGGCCGCGTATCCTCGCCTTCGGGTCGCCACCGGACGTCGCCCACTTCCGTGACGGGATTCCCTCCTCGTCCTCGCCGAGTCTCGAGAACGGCGCCGCGGTCGACCTCATCTCCGAGCCGGCGGGCGTGTTGCGTGAGCAGGTCGAGCAGGCGTTCGCGAGGATCGACGCGGAGCGCGACCGGCGCCTGGTCGAGCGGGTGCTCGAGGAGACCCAGTCCGGGTCCCGCGGTACCGCTGGGGTCCAGGAGACCGCGGCGGCGCTCGCCGAAGGACGGGTCGAGTGCCTGGTCCTCGCCGGCGGCCTCGCACCGTTGGTTGCGCCCTTCGACGCCAGGCCAGGGCCGGATCCCGCGGACGACGGCTACGTTTCTGCCGGCTCGGAGCCGCTGGTCCGGCGCGCCCTGCACAGCGGCGCCGAGGTCACCGTCGTGGCGGAGGAGGCCGCCGGCCTGCTCGAGCCCTTCGACGGCGTCGCCGCACTGCTGCGCTACTGATCGGCCCTCGCCGACGGTCTCGGGATCGCCTAGCCGTTGAGCGACGCGGATTCGAGCACGCCGAGCAGCTGGGTCACTCGGCAGACGAGCAGCCTCTCCTCGTCGATCTCCACCCAGACGCCGGCGGCGGCGGGGAAGACGACGTGGTCGCCGGGCGCCACCGGCATCTCGACCCCGGCCTGCGCCCACCAGTCGAGGCCGGGCCCGACCGCGAGGACGATGCCCTGCTCGGGCGGCGGCTCGTGCGTGCCCGGGGGAACGACGAGCCCGGAGCGACGGACCCTGTCCTGGTCGAGCTCCTTGATCACGATCTGGTCGAACAGCGGCCGCAGCCGGTGGCGGACCGACTCCGTCGGGTCGGGTCTCTGCGCGGTGCCCATGACAACTGGGAAACATGCCACATCAGCCGCGCCGAGGTTGAGAGCGCCCCGGCCGCCGTCTCGGAGCGGTCCGGTACGCGCGCTGCCCCGGCTGACAGAATCGCGGCCTGCCCATGGCCCAGGCCGCGCCCACGACGACGCCGGCTTCCCGGCCCTCCCGCCGCCAGCTCGGAATGGCAGCCCTCGCCCTCGGCGCTCTGGGCGTCGTCTTCGGTGACATCGGCACCAGCCCGCTCTACGCTCTGCAGACGGTCTTCTCCGCCGACCACCAGGCGGTGAAGCCGACCGAAGCCGATGTCTACGGGGTGATCTCGCTCGTCTTCTGGTCGATCACCCTGATCGTCTCGATCGAGTTCGTCGTCTTCATCATGCGTGCCGACAACGACGGCGAGGGCGGAATCCTGGCGCTGATCGCCCTGGTCGAGGGGGCGCCGCTGCGGCGGAATGGACTGAGGGCGCTGCTCGTCGCCCTCGGCATGTTCGGGGTCGCCCTCTTCTACGGCGACGGGATGATCACGCCGGCGATCTCGGTCCTCTCCGCGGTGGAGGGCGTGAAGGTCGCGGTGCCGAGCCTGGAGTCGCTGGTGGTGCCGATCACGATCGCCGTGCTTGCCGCGCTCTTCGTGATCCAGCGCTTCGGCACCCACGCGATCGGCCGCCTCTTCGGCCCGGTGATGGTGGTCTGGTTCGCCGTCATCGCCGCCGCCGGTCTCGACCGCGTCGCCGCCCACCCGGCGATCGTCAAAGCGCTCTCGCCGATCTACGGCCTCGAGTTCTTCGGCAATCACCCGGGCATCGCGTTCATCTCCCTCGGCGCCATCGTCCTCACCATCACCGGCGCCGAGGCGCTCTACGCCGACATGGGCCACTTCGGGCGCGGGCCGATCAGTCGCGCCTGGTTCTTCGTCGTCTTCCCGGCCCTGACCCTCAACTACATGGGCCAGGGCTCGCTGATCCTCGACGCCCCGAGCGCGATCGAAAACCCGTTCTTCCTCCTGCTCCCGCACTGGGGCCGGGTACCGATGGTGCTGCTGGCGACGGTGGCGACCGTGATCGCCTCCCAGGCGGTGATCTCCGGCGCCTTCTCGGTAACCCGCCAGGCGGTCCAGCTCGGCTTCCTGCCGCGGCTGACGATCCGCCACACCTCGGCCAGGGAGATCGGCCAGGTCTACGTGCCGGCGGTCAACTGATTCCTGCTCGCCGCCGTGGTCGCGCTGGTGCTCGGTTTCCAGTCCTCGACCCGGCTCGGCTCTGCCTACGGGATCGCCGTCACCGGCACGATCACCGTCGACACCCTGCTCTTCCTCGTCGTGGTCCGCAGCCTCTGGCGCAAGCCGGGCTGGTTGGTGGCGCTGGGCGCGGTCGTCTTCTTCACCGTCGACCTCGCCTTCCTCGGCGCCAACCTGACCAAGGTCGCCCACGGTGGCTGGTTCCCGCTCTCGGTCGGGGTCGCCGTCTTCACCGTGCTCAGCACCTGGAAGCGGGGCAGCGGCAAGGTCCACGCCGAGCGCATCGAGGAGGAGGGGGCGCTGCGCTCATTCGTCGAGGAGCTGCGGGGGATGGACCCACCGGCGGTGCGCGTGCCGGGGACCGCCGTCTATCTCAATGCCCGCCGGGAAACGACGCCGCTTGCGCTTCGGTCGGGAGTCGAGCACACTCGCGCCCTGCACGAGTCGGTGGTGATCCTCTCGATCGAGACGACCAAAGCCCCCTATGTTCCCGAGTCCGAGCGGCTGGTCTTCGACAACCTCGGCTACGAGGACGACGGCATCAGCCACCTCACCGCCCGCCTCGGCTTCCAGGACACTCCCGACGTCCCCCGCCTCCTGGCCCTCGCCCAGGAAACCGGGCTGGAGACCGGCCTCGACGTCGAGGGCGCCGTCTACTTCCTCTCGCAGATATCGGTCACGCCGACCGCCGCCCCCGGCATGCGCCGCTGGCGCAAGCGGCTCTTCGTGGCGATGTCGCGCAACGCGGCGAGCCCGGTCGACTACTTTCGCCTGCCGCGCGACCGCACCGTCACCCTCGGCTCCCAGATCGAGCTCTAGGCGCCGGATCGAGTCGGTTCAGCACGCCGCGTCGGCGACTGGAGGGGCTGCAGACGAGTCTTCTCGACCCGGGCGAGCTTGCGTTTGAGGCGCTGGAACTGCTTCTCCTGCGCCGGCGAGCGTTGGTGGCCTTCGTAGGCGAGGTTCACCTTCTCCAGCGGATCTTCCTTCAGGTCGTACAACTCCCACTGCGGTCGTTTGCGGTGCTTGACGTCGTAGTACTTCGCCAGCTTCCAGCGTCCTTCGCGGATGCTGACGATGTGGTTCGGCGGTTTCGGATAGGGGCCATGGGCCTGGCCGGACTGGAAGTCGTCGTAGGTGAAGACGACGTAGTCCTGGGGGTCGGGGGCGGCGGAGGGGTGGAGGACCAGCTTCGAGTAGTCGACCCCCTCCCACTTCGCCCGGGCGCCCTTCGGCGCGGCGGCGAGGCTCGCCAGCGTCGGCAGGAAGTCGACGTGGGAGACCAGCGCATCGGAGGTCAGCGGGCGCGGGTAGAGCGTCGGGTTGGAGTAGACGAGGGGGACGCGCAGCGCCTCCTCGTAGACGTTGAAGTTCTTCTGCCGCAGACCACCGTGCGCTAGCCCCATCTCACCGTGGTCGGCGGTGCGAATCACCAGGGTGTTGTCGAAGAGGCCGGTTTCTTCGAGCTTGTCGAGGACGTTCACCAGATAGTTGTCGGAGGAGCGCATCAGGTTGCCGTAGAAGTTCAGGTAGTTGCGCTTCATCGCCGGCGTCTTCAGTTTTCCCGTCAGGTTGAAGATCCGCAGGAACTGTTCCTGTACCGAGGGCTTGGTCGAGAGGTCTTCGTCGACTGTCTCCGGCAGGTGGATGTTCCCTTCCAGCCACGACTGGTCGTATTCGTCTTCTTCGAAGGATGCGGTCGGGTAGAAGAGGACATCGTGCGGATTGACCAGCGAGATCACCATGAAGAACGGCTGCTGCTGCGCCGCCGTCGAACTCAGGTACTGCAGCACGCCCTCGGTCCCGTTGGCCGTTTCGCCGACTTGGTTCATGTAGTGGCCGTCGTTGTCGACTTTGCCGCCGCCGGCCTCGGGGACGGTCTGGTTGGCGCCGGCGTCGGGCGGATCCCAGCGTGAGAAGCCATACTTTTCGAGGTCGGCCGGCACGGCCTCTTCCCCGGCCGGTTTGGAGCAGTGCCACTTGCCCTTGTAGACGACCTTGTAGCCCGCCGCCTTCATCACCGTGGCGAGGTTCTTCAGTTCGACCGGCAGTTCCACCTGCGGGTATTCGGAGGCGGGCATGTCTTCCTCGAGCGTGTACTTGACCCCGTGCTGGGCGGGGAAGTAGCCGCTCATCAGGGTCGAGCGCGCGGGGGAGCACATGCAGGCGTTGGTGAAGGCGCGTTCGAAGCTCAGGCCGTGGCGCCTCAGCCGCCTCATCCCCGGCAGGTTCTTGCGCAGCCAGTTGGGCGGGAAGTGCTGGATCGCCCGTTCCTGGTCGGTGAGGAAGAGGACGATGTTCATCCCGGCGACGTCGCGGCGCCCCCCCTTTGCCGCCGCGAGCGCCCGCTCGACGCCGCTGCCCTGGGCGAGCAGCGCCGCCGCCGCAGCCGTCGCTCCAGAGCCGATCAGCTCCTTGCGGGTCAGCCCGCCCTTCTCATCGCCCGATCGATCCATGCCTTTTCCCTCTGTGGTGGCGCCCAGGCCCCTCGCGGCCACCGTAACAGCGCCGGTCGACCCCCCGGCGCTGGATGGCCGGATCGATGAGACCCCTCTTCGCCGCGGTTTAACGTCTGTTCACCCCATGCGATGATGCTGTCGACGTGCAGCAGTCGCGGGCCCACCGACCGAGGCGAGCGCGGCGGCCCACCCCCTCGCGCGCTCAGCGGCGCCGCCGCCTTCTCGTGCCGATCGGTCTGGTGCTGGTGCTCGCCGTCTTCCTGGCCAGCCGCGGTTCGGACTCCTCGGGCCCGGGCGATGCTTCGGGAACCTCCTCTCCGGGTGCGCCGGACACGGAACTGACCGCCCGGATCTCCTCGGACCCCCTCCCGGCGCCGATCTCGGGCGAGTCCGCGACCGCCGTGCCAGGGGGCGTGCTGATCCTCGGCGGCCTCGACTCCACCGAAGCCTCGGTCAGTGGCGTCTTCCTCCTCGATCCGGCGAGCGGCCGCCTCAGCCCCGCCGGGTCGCTGAGCGGGCCGCTCCACGACGCCGCCGCGACACGGCTCGGAGGGCAGGTGCTCGTCTTCGGCGGCGGCACCGAAACCAGCGTCGACACGGTCCAGTCCCTGCCGGCTCGCCCCCCCGCGGTGGAAGGGACGACCGCGACCGTCGTCGGGCACCTCCCGGCCGTGCGCTCAGACCTCAGCGCCGTCACGATCGGGTCGAAGGCCATCGTGCTTGGCGGATACGACGGCACGACGCCGGACCCCGCCGTCCTCGAGAGCTCCGATGGCAGCCACTTCTCCCCCGTCGCCGAACTGCCGGTGGCGGCGCGCTACGTCGCGGCGGTCGCGCTCGGGGGTCGCGTCTACGCGTTCGGGGGCGAGACCGCGAACGGTGGCGCCACCGACGCGATCCAGGAAGTCGACCCCGCTCGCGGCGCCGCCCACGTCATCGGCCACCTCCCGCAGGCGGTCTCCCATGCGGCCGCCGTCGTCCTGGACGGGAGCGCCTTCATCCTCGGCGGTGAAGCCAACGGGGCGCCGACCGATCGGGCCTGGCGCTTCGACCCTGCGTCCGGCAAGGTCACCCCCGCCCACCGCCTGCCGCTCGCCGTCTCCGGCGGCGCGGCCACGTCGGTTGGCCACGCCGCCTACCTGGTGGGAGGGACCGGGGCCGGCGGCGAAGCCCTGAGCACGGTCGTCGACCTGGGCCTTCGACACGTCAACCCCGCCGCCAAGAGCTCCAAGGAGCCGTCCAGTCCCCAAGCCGCCTCGGGTCCCGCGCCGTTTACCGGCCGGCTGATGATCGCCGATCGCGGCAACAACCGGCTGCTCGTCGTCAACGCCCAGAAGAAGGTGCTCTGGCGCTTTCCCTCCCGTGCCCACCCGGCGCCCCGCGGCGGCTTCTACTTCCCCGACGACGCCTTCTTCATCCACGGCGGCACCGGGATCATCTCCAACGAGGAGCAGAACGAGCGCATCGTCCAGCTCGCCTTTCCGTCCGGCAAGCTCCTCTGGTCCTACGGTCACCCCGGCATCGCCGGCTCCGAACCGGGCTATCTCCATGAGCCCGATGACGCCTACCTGCTGAAGAACGGAAACGTCTCCGTCGCCGACGCCCAGAACTGTCGCGTGCTGCTGATCTCGCCGCGGAAGAAGGTGCTGCGGGAATTCGGCGACCCGACCGAATGCGCTCACGAACCCCCACGGCTGCTGGGCTCGCCCAATGGCGACACGCCGCTGGCCAACGGCGACATCCTCATCTCGGAGGTCAACGGCTCCTACATCGACGAGATCACGCCAACCGGCAAGCTCGTCTGGAGCGTGCAGCTGCCGATCTCCTACCCGTCCGACCCGCAGCAGCTCGGCCCCGACCGCTACCTCGTCGTCGACTACGCCAGCCCCGGCGGCATCTACGAATTCGATCGCGCCGGGCACATCCTCTGGTCCTACCGGCCCACCACCGGCAACGGCATGCTCAACCATCCGAGCCTGGCGGAGCGGCTGCCGAGTGGCCTGATCGCCGTCAACGACGACTACCGCCACCGCGTCGTGATGATCGACCCCCACAGCAAGCGCATCGTCTGGCAGTACGGGGTGACCGGCAAGCCCGGCCGCGGCCCCGATCATCTCCACACTCCAGACGGCTTCGACCTGCTGGCGCCGAACGGGACGACGCCGACGCACCCCTACACCGGTTGATCCGGTCCCCTATTTTCGGGGGATGCGGATCGCCAGCCTGGTTCCTTCGGCAACCGAGATGCTGTTCGCCCTCGGGCTCGGGAAGAGCGTCGTCGGGGTCACCCACGAGTGCGACTTCCCGCCCGCCGCCGCCCAGCTGCCCCAGCTGACCGCGACCGTCCTCCCCGAGGGGCTCGGGGCCGGCGAGATCGACGCCGCCGTCAAGTCGGTGGTGGGCGAAGGGAGAGCGCTCTACAGCCTCGACGAGGAGCGGCTGGCGGAGCTGGCACCCGACCTGATCGTCATCCAGACCGTCTGCGACGTCTGCGCCGTCTCCTTCGAGGACGTGGTCGAGATCGCGGCGCGGCTGCCCGGTCCGCCGCGGGTCCTACAGCAGGACCCGAGCACCCTGGGCGAGGTGTTGGAGGACGTGACCCGGCTCGGCGAGGCGGCCGGGGTCGCCGCCCCCGCCCGCGAGCTGAGGGGTGAGCTGGAGGGGCGCCTGGCCGCCGTCCACGCCGCCGTCGCCGGGGCGGCGCCTCCACGCGCGGTCGCTCTCGAGTGGCTCGACCCGCCCTTTGTCGGCGGCCACTGGATCCCGGAGATGATCGCGCTCGCCGGCGGCGAGGACGTCGCCGGGCCGCCGGGGGTCAAGTCCCCGGAGGTCGGGTGGGAGGCGCTCGCGGCGCTCCGCCCCGATGTCGTCGTCGTCATGCCCTGCGGCTGGTACCTGGAGGAATCCCGCGCCCAGGCGCGGGAGCACTGGGGACGGATCGAGGCACTTGGTGCCGGCCGGGTATTTGCCGTCGACGCCGCCTCCACCTACTCGCGCCCCGGCCCGCGCCTCGTCGACGGCGTCGAGCTGCTCGCCCATTTGCTCCACCCAGGGCTGGTCGGCGCGCCCGGCGGCATCGGCTTCGCGGACCTGCACTAGTGCCGAGGCCGCCAGCGGCTAGGCCTACAGCTCGCGCTCGTAGAACAGCATCGCCGGTCCGTCCGGCTCCCCTTCGCGGTTGGTGAAACCGCAGCTCTCATACAGCGTCCGCGCCGCCGTCTCGGTCTCACCGGTGTTGAGGTCGATCCCGCTCGCGCCCTCCTCGCGGGCCACCTCCATCGACGCCTCCAGCAGCGCCCGCCCGATCCCCCGACCGCGCAGCGCGGGCGCGACATAGAGCTCCTGCAGATGGGCTTCCAGGGCGTCGGTCCAGACCGAGGGACGGAAGCGGAGGAGCGCGATCGCGTCCGGCCCCTCGCCGCCGAGGAGGACCGTCATCTCACCCGCTTCCAGCAGCCGCCGCGCGTACTTGGTCAGCGTTGCCACCCCGAGTGTCGGCTCCGAGAACTCGGTGTTGAAGTCGTGCAGCAGCCGCGCGATCTCGGCGGCGTCAGCCGGGCCTGCGCGGCGGATCGGGATTCCGCGTTGGTCCATGCGATCAGTTTCCATGTAACGCTGAAAGCGTGACGCCAGAGCCCCCCGAATCCATTCCAGACCAGGTTCGGATCGCCTGCGCCCGGGTCGCCGAGCGCGCTCGCTCGGTGAGAATCGAGGAGGGCGCGATAGCCGCCTACGCCAAGGCGTTGCCCGCGACCGTCGAGTCGACCGGGACCGACCCGACCACCGAAATCGACGGCGACCGCGAGGCTCGGGTGGGGCTGGTGATCTGCCTCGACGCGATCAACTTCGGCTCCGGCTGGTGGCCGACGATCCGCAAGCGGCCGGCTCACAGCGGCTATTTCACGATCGCGGCGGGACTCACCGAGCGCTTCCGGGACGCGGGCGCGTGGCCGGCCGCGGCGCTGACCCGCCTCTCCGCGGCCGAGATCGCCAAGG
Organism: Solirubrobacterales bacterium; assembly: GCA_046330295.1. Classification (GTDB taxonomy): domain Bacteria; phylum Actinomycetota; class Thermoleophilia; order Solirubrobacterales; family 70-9; genus VAYN01. The sequence goes on from JAXLTB010000006.1 coordinate 103,214, forward strand.
TGCTCAGCCAGGACGCCGACCATCCGCTGATGGCCGACTTCGCGGCCTCGCTGCGAGACGTCGGAGCGCATGTCCTCGCCGACCACGGCGGCCGTTTCGAGGCGGTACTCGACGCAGCCGCCGGCTCGGCCCTGGCGCTCGCCGACCTGCTTGCGGGCTGGGACGCTTTCGCCGACGTCTCTGTCTACGAAGGCCGCCCGGTCCCCTTTTTCAAGCGCGCTCAACTCGCGGCGGCGGATATCGAGCGTGCCGGCCTCGCTGACTTCCCGGACCGCGACCGGCTCACCGCCTTCGCAGACAACCTCGTGCCCCACGTGCTCCGGCTCGACGGTGTGCTCCGCCTCACGCCTGAGCTGACCGCGGCGATCGAAGCCGGCGAGCTGCTGGTTCACGGCTCGTTCGAGGAGGTCGAGCTGCGGGCCTGCGCGGTTCAGGCGGTCGAGCTGCTCGCCGCCGCAACCGGCGGCCGGCTCGCCCCACCCCAGATCGACAATGCCCTCTGGAACCGTGGCCAGTCCCGCCGCTACAAGGCCGTCCCCCGGCCGCGCTCTCGCAACACCGCCTACTGATCGAGCGGCCCGCTGTCAGTAGTCGACCGCAAGCCGGACCGGGTCGCCTCCCCGATGCGCGCCCGCCGCGCCGGGTGGAGGATGCCGCCATGAAGGTGCTCGTGTCCGCAGCCAGCAAATACGGGGCCACCGGGGAGATCGCGGCCGCGATCGGTGAGGAGCTGCGAGCTCGCGGCATCGAGGCCGTGGTCGTGGCGCCCGAGGGGGTCGACGACGTCCGGGAGTACGACGGCGTCGTCCTCGGCAGCGCCGTCTACGCGGGCCGCTGGCTCGGCCCTGCCCGAGACCTCGCCGGCCGCTCCTCCGAGGCCCTGCGGTCGCGACCGGTGTGGTTGTTCTCCAGCGGCCCGGTCGGCGATCCCTCGCGCAAGCTGGTCCGGAAGATGGGCGCCGACCCGGTCGATCTGCCGAAGGTGCGCGAGAAGACCGCCGCCCGCGACCACCACATGTTCAGCGGCAAGATCGACCGCAAGAACCTCCCCCTGTTCCAGAGGACCGCCACCGTCCTCTTTCGGATGGACGGCGACTTCCGCGACTGGTCGGAGGTCAGGGAGTGGGCGTCGCGAATCGCGGATGACCTCCAGGCCGCGCCTGCGCCCACAGAACCGGCTCGCGGTTCGGCCGGGGCGGCTGACCAGCCGCCCCGGCCTGCGCCCGGCTAGTAGGTGTGGTTGGGACCGTGCTCGGCGCCTTTGCCGTGGTGATTCCCGCCATGGTGGTGGTGCTTGTGGCGCCCCCCGTGGTGGTGGGGGGCAGGTTCACCGGGCGCCTCTAGGATTGCCGCATGGCCCAGGAGAGGAAGCCGGTCAACTGGCGTGCCTGGCTCGTCGGAGTTCTCGTCGCCCTCGTCGTCGTCATCGCCCTCCAGAACTCGCAGGAGATCCGGGTCGAAGTCCTTTTCGTCGACGTCAACGCGCCGCTGATCGTCACTCTCCTGGCCGCTGTCGGGATCGGCGTCCTGCTCGGCTACGTGACCCCGCTTATCCGCCGCCACCGCCGCGAGGAGCGCCTGCAGGACAAGGCCAGACCCAGCGCCCTCGCGGGCGCTAGGCCCGCGCGGCCCGCTCGATCAGCTCGGCGGCGCGTTCGGCGCCGCGAGCTTCCCGAAGCCGGGCAGATAGCGACGCCAGCCGCTGTGCCAGCGCATCGTCGCCCAGCAGGCGATCGATCGCGCCGGTCAACTCTGCCGGTGAGTGGTCGTAGGTGCCCAGACGGATCCCGTAGCCCGTCTCGTCGAGCCGCTGCGCGTTGTCGTATTGGTCCCAAAACAGGGGCAGGACGACCATCGGCTTGCCGAAGTAGAGGGACTCGGTGACCGTGTTGTTGCCACCGTGGGTGACGACGACGTCGACCGTGGGGAGGATCGAGGTCTGGGGGAGGAACTCGGCGCCGACCATGTTGTCGGCCAGCTCGAACCCGTTCGCCTGCGGGCCCTTGGAGACGATCACCCGGTAGCGGGCGTCGGCCAGGGACGCAACGAGCTTGCGCATCAGCTCGACGTCGGCGGAGCCGAGCGATCCGAGGCTGAGATAGAGGAGCGGGCCCTCAGCGTCGGCCAGCTTCCGCGGCAGGTCCCAGTCGGGATCGGTGCCGCGGACGCTGGCCTGAAGGTTGTGCCAGCGCGGTCCGAGCGGACGCGACCGAAGGTAGTCGATCCCCTCGGGATAGAGGTAGAGGTTGAGCCAGGGACTCTCGTGGATGAAGTCGTCCGGCGGTAGTGGCGGGGCGCCGCGCTCCTGGCAGAAGTCGTCGAAGTCGGCGTGAACCTCCTCGTGGGCCTTGCGGTAGGCCGCCCAGTACTCGTCCCAGCCGCCGCGGTCGTCGGTTGGCAGGCCCGAGAAGACCGGCGGGACGTCTTGGTCCTTCATCTCGGCCGGGTTGCAGGAGGCGATCCTCACCCAGGGCCGCCCGCAGGTGAGCAGGGCCGGGAAGGTGACGACGTTGTCCTCGACGATCACGTCGGGCTGCAGCTCGTCGATGATCTCGAGCAGGCGGTCGTCGACGTACTTGGCACCGTCGATCAACGCCTGGAAGGTGGGGGCGATGAACCCGGGGAGCTGATCGATCGTCGGCTTGCGGAAGACCGGCGCCGTGTCGCGGATGAAGTCCTTCCAGAATTGACCGGGGACCTCCTCGACCTCGGGCGGCGACGTCAGCCGCATCAGGCGCTCCTCGAACCCCTGTGCCTCCAGCGTGCCGGCGAAGGACTCCTCGATGATGAACACCGCGCGGTGTCCACGACGTCGCAGCACGTCACCGATGCCGACGCAGTTGTTGGTCGGCCCGAACGCCCCCTCGGGGAAGAAGACGATCGTGCGGGCCGATTCGCTCATAGCCCCGGCGGATGCCGAGCGACGAAGTTGCGGGGATCGACCTGGGCCATGTGCCAGCGCGGGCCCGTCACCCCCGGCAGGTCGTCCCGGGTGTCGAACCGCAGGCCGGCGACGACCATGAAGACGTGTTGGGAGTTGGCGTAGACGGTGATCCAGCGGCCGACGCCGCCGATCCCCCAGTAGGCGAGCTGGCCTGAGACCAGGGTCGTGTCGAGGAGGCCGGCGCCGTGCAGCGCGTAGCTGATCGCCCCTGAGCAGTCATAGCCACGGGTGAAGAAGCTGGTGTGCCCGCCCCCCCAGACGTAGCGCCGCCCGTTGATGTGGTTGGCGGCGGAGATCACGGACTTGACCGTGGCGGGAGCACCGGGCGGGGCGATCGCCCGTCCGTTGACGAGGCTGGCGCCGCACGTTTCGCTGGTCCGGATTCCGCTCGGCGGCAGGGACGCGCAGCCTGCGCCCCACGGTATGACGGTCTCGCCCGCCGCCGCCGGCACGACCAGCGCGGCGAGCGCCGCCGTGGCGGCGAGGCTTGAGACCAGCTTGATCAGGAGCCGATTCAGGGTGTGCAGAAGCGTACGCCAGCGCCGATCCCGCGCAAGCACGAAGAAGGGCGGCCATCTGGCCGCCCTTCTTGAATCCTGCCCGTCCTAGGGAATCGGAGAGCTGTCGCTCAGCCCTTGCCGGTGCAGGTACGGAGGATTTCCGCCGAGGCTCTGGTGCCGTCGGAGAAGATCGCCGTGCCGTGGGCCTGGAGCTTGCCGTCCGGGCATTTGGCCGAGAGGACGCTCGCCTTCTTGCCCTTGTAGGTGTATTTCTTGTCGACCTTGAGGCTGAACGACGTGACCGAGCCGGCGCCGCCAGCGATCTTGGGGATCGTCGCGGTCGAGAGCATGCCGTAGCGGCCGTTGTGGATCTTCTTGATTTTCACCGTGGTCACGATCGCGGCCGGGGTCGGGACGGTGATGTAGGCGTGGATGTAGAACGTCGTAACGCCGCCCTTGACACCGCCGTTGAAGACGAGCAGTTTGCTCGACACCGGGATCGGGGCCTGTTCGGGGAAGGCGATCTCGACGTTGGTCGTGCCGCTGCCGATGATCGCGCTCTTGCAGATCGCTTCCGCGTGCTTGGTGTCCTGGGATTGCAGCTGGCCCGCCTTGCAGGTCGGGAAGCCCTTGACGTTGACGGCGCCGTTCTTGTCCGTTTCCAAGAGAAATTCCTTGAGCGCCGGGGGGTGGGTGCCGTCGACGGTTTTGATCTTGCCTTCGGCGGTCAGCGCGATCGGCGCCAGCTTGCTCTTCGGCAGCGTCTTGGGGCTGAAGCCGCCGTTGAAGGTCAGTTCGAGATTCCCCGCGCGCACCGTGACCGGCGTGTTCCCTGCGCTGGCGATGCCCGCCACAGTCAGTGCGATCAGGGCCCCAAGGGCCAACGTCATGATCAGGTACCTGCGCATATCCCTATATCTCTCCTTTTGCGGCCCGCCCGTCCAAGGCAAAGACCGTCGAACGCTTGCGTGAAACCATGGAACGTTCCCTCCAGCGGCTCAAACTACCACCCTGACCTATTCCATAAACCCCGTAATCGATAAAAAAAGAGCGCCTTAACAAGAGCGCCGACCGGTTAGGAATCTCGCACCGTCAGCCGCGCCCGCTCGCGCTCCTCGGGGGCTAGGAGCCGATCCGGATCGTCTGCTCGCGGTCCGGTCCGACCCCCACAAGCCGGATCGGCACCCCGGCGAAGGCGGCGATGTAGGCGAGGTAGTCGCGGGCCGCCTGCGGCAGGTCGGCCTCCTCGCGGCACTCGCCGAGGTCGGCGTCGAAACCGGGCAGCTCCTCGTACTCGGGAGTCGCTGAGTGGAGGATCGACTGGTGGTAGGGGAAGCTGTCGAGGACGGCGCCCTCCTTGGAGCGGTAGCGGACCGCCACCCGCAGCGGCCCGATCCCGCTCAGCACGTCGAGCTTGGTGATCGCCAGCGAATCCATGCGGTTGAGCCGTACCGCGTAGCGCAGCGCGACCAGGTCGATCCAGCCGCAGCGGCGGCGGCGGCCGGTGGTGGTGCCGAACTCGTGCCCGCGCTCGACCATCCGTTCCCCGACCTCGTCGTGCAGCTCGGTCGGGAAGGGACCGGCGCCGACGCGGGTCGTGTAGGCCTTGGCGATCCCCCAGACCTCGTCGATGTCGGTCGGGCCGACCCCGGCCCCGACGCAGGCAGCGCCGGCGATCGGGTTCGAGGAGGTGACGAAGGGATAGGTGCCGTGGTCGAGGTCGAGCAGGGTTGCCTGGGCGCCCTCGAAGATCACCATGCGGTCGTTGTCCAACGCGTCCCAGCAGAGCTTCGCCGTGTCGGCGATGTGGGGCTCCAGACGGTGCCCGAAGTTGACGTGTTCCTCGACCATCGTGTGCAGGTCCAGCCGCGGGTCCGGGACATCGCCCAGCGACCCCTCGACGGCGACTTTGGCCTCCTCGCCCGCTTCCTTTCGCAGTTTGCGCCGCTGCACCGACAGTTCCCGCAGGGCCTGCTGCTTGGGCTCCAGCGCGGCGCGGATCTTGGTCCGCAGGATCTTCTCGTCGAGCAGGTCCTGGACCCGGATGCCCAGCCGCAGCGCCTTGTCCGCGTAGCAGGGGCCGATGCCGCGCCGGGTGGTACCGATCGAGAGCTTCCCGAGCTTGGTCTCCCCGGCCGTGTCGAGCAGCACGTGGTAGGGCATGATCAGGTGGGCATTGGCCGAGAGGCGCAGGTTGCCGACGCTGATGCCGGCCCGTTTCAGCCCGTCGATCTCGCCCAGCAGAACCCGCGGGTCGACCACGACGCCGTTGCCGATCACGCAGGCCTTGTCCGAATGGAGGATGCCCGAGGGGATCAGGTGGAACTTGAACTCCTTGTTCCCGCGGACGATCGTGTGGCCGGCATTGTTGCCGCCCTGGAAGCGGACGATCACCTCGGCCCGCTCGGCGAGCAGGTCGGTGACCTTCCCCTTGCCCTCATCGCCCCACTGGGCGCCGACTATGATCACGCCTGGCATCAGCAGGGGATTCTGACGGTCGGCTGCACCTGGCGCCGGGCGCTTGGGCCCTAGGCGATCTTGCCGTAACGGCGGTCGTCGCCGAAGACCGGCACCTCGTCGCAGATCTGGGTCAGGCGGGAGACGGTGCGTGGGCCGATCTGCTCCTCCAGCTCCTCGTGGGGGAGGTTGGTGGTGACCATCACCGAGCGCTCGGTCTCGTAGCGCTCATTGATCAGCGCGTAGAGCTGCTCGAGCACCCAGTCGGAGCGCTTCTCGGCGCCGAGGTCGTCGATGTGGAGCAGGTCCACCGAGGTGAGGCGCTCGAAGAAGGAGAGGTAGGAGTCGCCGCCCGGCTCGGAGTCGTATGTGCGGCGGATCCGCGCCAGCAGCTTCGGCAGCGAGTAGATCGCCACCGAGCGACCCGCCTCGAGCGCCGCCTTGGAGATCAGCATCGCCAGCGTCGTCTTGCCGGTCCCGGTGTCGCCGAAGAGCCAAAGGCCGCGCCCCGCGTCGAGCCGTTCGTCGAGCTCGTCGACGAACGCCCGCACTTCGGAGACCGCGCCCTTCGTCTGCAGGTCCCGCGCCATGTCGCTGACCGGCGGGCGGTCGAAGGAGACGCCGCGGTAGCGGGCCGGGATCACCGAGGCGACGCCCTTGCTGCGGCCGCGCTTGAGCCGCTGGGCGCGACACTCACAGGGGCGGGCGACGTCCTCGGGACCGAGGATCCAGCCCGAGCCGTCGCAGACGCCGAGCGGGCAGACCTGGTCGCGGAACGGTTCGCTGCGGGCGATCGCCGGCATCAGAAGTCAGGCCCCACGGCGCTGGCGTCGGCGATCGGCGGGCCTTCGCCGGCCGGCTGCTCGATCGGCTGTTCGGCTCCCGAGAAGTCGGCGAATTTGGGAAAGCGGTCGAGGAAGACCAGCTTCCTGGTTCCGATCGGGCCGTTCCTGTGCTTGGCGATGATCAGGTCGGCGAGGCCGTCCGGCTCCTCGTCTGGGTCGCGGTAGTAGTCCTCGCGGAAGAGGAAGGCGACGACGTCGGCGTCCTGCTCGAGCTGGCCGGACTCGCGCAGGTCGGAGAGCTGCGGCTTCGGCGGCGTCCGCTGCTCGGGCGCGCGGGAGAGCTGGGAGATCGCCAGCACCGGCACCTCCAGCTCACGGGCGAGGATCTTCAATCCGCGGCTGATCTGGCCAACCTGCTCGACCCGGTTGGCGCGGGGATCGTCGGAGCGCATCAGCTGCATGTAGTCGACGATCACCATCCCGAGTCCACCGCGGTCCTGTTCCTGGGCGTGAAGGCGCCGTGCCTTCGCCCGCAGGTCGAGGATGCCCAGGTCGGAGGAGTCGTCGAACCACAGCGGCGCCTCCTCCAGCTCGTTGCATGCCCGCACCACCTTCGGCCAGTCGCGCTGTGAGACCTGGCCCTTGCGCAGCTTGTCGCCGGAGATCCGCGCCCGGCAGGCGATGAAACGCTGGGCGAGCTCGACCTCCGACATCTCGAGCGAGAAGAAGGCGACCGGCATGTTGCGCTTGACCGCCACGTTTTCGGCGATGTTGGCAACCAGGGCGCTCTTGCCCATCGCCGGCCGCGCCGCGACGATGATCAGATTGCCCGGCTGGAAGCCGCCGGTGATCGCGTCGATGTCGCGGAAGCCGGCCGGGGTGCCGGTCAGCTCGGTCTCGCCGGTGGACAGCTTCTCCAGCCGATCGACCTCGTCGTGGAGGATCTCCGAGAGCAGCCGGAAGTCGCTGGCCTGCTCTTTGTGGGCGACGTCGAAGAGCAGCTTCTCGGCCCGCTCGGAGAGCTCGCGCGGCTCGCCGGCCCGCTCGTTGACCCACCCCTGGATCTCCTGCCCGGCGCCGAGCAGCCGCCGCAGCAGCGAGTTCTGCTGGACGATCTCCGCGTAGTGCTTGGCGTTGCCTGCCGCCGGCACCTTCGCCGCCAGCTCGGAGACGTAGTGCTTGCCCCCGGCTTCGTCGATCATGTTGCGCTGCGTCAGCGCCTCGCTGACGCTCAGCTCGTCGACCGGCTTGGAGGCGGCATAGAGGTCGTGGATCGCCTCGAAGATCGCCCGATGGCGGTCGAGGTAGAAGTCCGCCGCGTTCAGCTTCACCTCGTCGATCACCCGCGTCAGCGCCGGCTCTGCCACCAGCATGGCGCCGAGGACCGACTCCTCCGCCTCGATGTTCTGCGGCGGTACGTGGGTAGTGGGCGGCTGCGGCATCGAGGTCTAGTTAAGGCGTCCGTCCGGCCGGATTCGGCGCGGACCCTTGGTAGACCCCAAGCAAACCAGAGGCCGAGCACGGGCGGGACCCCCTTATGTGCAAATCCCGTGGAAAGAAATTGACGCTTTCGTTACGCCAACGCGCCAGTTCCGGCAGAGAGATGATCGACGGCCGGTGGAATCAGGCCCTCCGCCTCCTGCTGGCGCTCGCCCCGGCGCAGCATCCGCTGGGTGAGGATGGCGATACTCAGGATCGCGGTGGCGCCGAAGCTGAGCTGGACGCTGAGGAGGCCCTCGCGGGTCCAGTAGACGTCGCGGAGGTCCAGCAGCAGCGCCGCCTCGTCGAAGGTGAGGCCGATGCCGGCTCCCATCGGCAGCGCCAGTCGCTGCTCGAGCTCGTCGTCGTCGGTGAGCAGCGCGACCGTGCCGGAGGTGAAGGCGATCAGGATTCCCGGCACGAAGTGGTGGATGTGGCGGCCGCGGATGCTGACGTTGCGGAACGGGCCCCAGCGGTCCCTGATCCCCCAGGCGGAGACGCGCACCAGGGCGAAGGAGCCGAGGAAGCCCGCGAGCAGATTGAAGAGGACGGTCTCGCTGCGGGGGGTCGCGGCGTAGCCGCGCACCGCCACGCCGACCGTGTCGATCGCGGCCGCGGGAGCGGCTTCGATCAGGACCTCCGGGTTGCGGATGTCGCGCTCGCGGGATCGCCGCCGCAGCATGCGGCTGAACTGATCGGCCAGCACGGTCCCGGCGCCCCCGATCGCGACCGCGGCAAGGCCGACCGTCGCCCGCTCCGAGCGGGCCCAGCCGAATCGGGTCCGGGCCCTTGCGCGGCGGGTGAGGCGGGTGGGCAGTCGCGGAGAAGCCACGGGCCCGAGCCTAGATGGTTGATTCCACGGCCGCGGCTTACCGCGGCGAATGGGGAGGGTCTACTTCTCCTCGCTGATGATCGTCTTCACCGCGGCGACGGTGCCGTCGGCAAGCTCGATCTCGACCATGAAGGTGCCGAGTTCGCGCAGCGGCTGCTCGAGACGGACCTTGCGTTTGTCGATTCGCAGGTCGCGGGCGTCGCGCAGCGCGTCGACGACCTCCTTGGCGCCGACCGAGCCGAAGAGCTTGCCGTCCTCGCCCGCCCGCTGGTGGATCGTGATCACGGTCTTGGAGAGCAGGCCGGCGGCCTCGGCTTCCCTCTCCGCCCGCGCCTTCTCGGCCCGTTCGGCCGCCTCGCGGCGGCGCTGCGCTTCCTCCAGCGCCCCGGCGGTGGCCGGCTGGGCCAGCTTGCGGGGGATCAGGTAGTTGCGAAGGTAGCCCGGGGCGACGTCGATCGCCTGGCCGCGCTCGCCGAGAGACTCGACGTCCTGGAGCAGGATGGCCTGCGCCATCAACGCTCTCCGACGTAGGGAAGCAGGGCGATCTCTCTCGCCCGCTTTACCGCCACCGAGAGCTGTCGCTGATGGCGGCGGGAAAGTCCGGTGACGCGA
>JAXLTB010000007.1:0-105705 GCA_046330295.1 Solirubrobacterales bacterium
CCGTCCGACCAGCACGCCGCGGCGCCGCAAACCGTTCGCCGCCAGGACGGCGACCTCGGCCGAGCTCCGGCGCTCCGTGGTGCCCAGCTCAACCCCGACCAGCATGCCATGCGCGCGGATGTCACGGATCAGCGGCTGGCGGCCCCGCAGTTCCTCGAGCAGCCGGGTCAGCTCGACTCCGACTGCCCCCGCATGGGTAATGAGGTCCAGGTCGTCGATCACATCGAAGACGGCCAGTGCCGCCCGCGCCGCGACCGGGTTGCCTCCGAAGGTGCTGAAGTAGTAGGTCCCCTCGCCGAAGCGTTCGACGATCTCCGCGCGCGTGATCATTGCTGCTACCGGATAGCCATTCCCCATCGGCTTTCCCATCGTCACGAAGTCAGGCTCGTAGCCGTACGAGTCGAAAGACCAGAGCCGGCTGCCCGTTCGGCCGTGTCCGGCCTGGACTTCATCGGCGATTATCAGCGCTCCGGCGGAGCGTGCCACCTGGACTGCCTCGCGGACGTCGGCGGACTCGGGAACGACGATTCCGTCGCTGGTGAACGCGCCCTCGATGACGAGCGCCGCCGGCCCGATCCCCTGCTCCGCGAGGCGGGCTATCGCCGCCCTTACCCCCGCGGTGATCGACGGCGACGGGCTGGTGCCGCCGGGGTCGACGGCAAACGGCTCGACGTGCTTGGGGCGGTAACCGGGCGGCCACTGTTGCGGCGAGAGGTCCGAGACGGCGCTCGTCATGCCGTGGTACGCGTCGACGGAGACGACCGCTCCGCGCTCGCCGGAGTAGGTGGTTGCAAGCCGCCAGGCGAGGTCGTTGGCCTCGCTGCCGGAATTGACGATCATCACGGTGTCCAACCCGCCCGGCCCGATCGTGGTGACGAGCCGCTCGCCGAGCTCGAACAGGGGCTCGTAGAGGTACCTCGTGTGGGTGTTGACGCGCCGTGTCTGGTCGACGACCGCCTCCGTCACTCTCGAATTGCAGTGACCGACCACCGCGACGTTGTTGTAGGCATCGAGCAACCGCCTGCCGTCGCCGTCGATCAGGTAGACCCCTTCGCCGCTGACGACGTGGATCGGCTCGTCGTAGAACAGATCGGAGAGCGCCGGCCCGAGCAATGCGCGGCGTTTCGCGACGAGCTCGGTCACCGGCGCTGAGATGCGAGGGACGCCGAGGGTCCGGTCGAGCTCCTCGTGACCCAGGTCGGCAAGCTCCGCGAGCAGGCGCGCCGAATCGGCCACGCACCCGCTCAGGTAGGCCGCTTTCTGGGGGAAGCGGCTCACGTGCCAGCTGCCGATCAGCACGATCGCCGCCAACCGCGCCGCCAGGGCCGGCCCGAGCAGCTCTCGCTCCCCCGGCTCGAGCGGCGCTCGGAGGCAATAGCCATCGAGGAAGGCCCGGGTGGCGCGCAGGGTGTCTGCGCCTTCGCGCTTGCGGAGCAGGGACGCCAGCGCCGAAGCCACGTCGAGCAATCGGGGTCCGTACAGGGCGTCGCCGAAATCGATCACTCCGCAGATCAGGCCCTGCTCGTCGAACAGCACGTTTTCCAAGGTCAGGTCGCCGTGCGCCACCTGCGCCGGCAGCGTCGTCCAGCGCGGTATCGCCTCAGCCTCGAATCGATCCAATGCTCCGGCAACCAGCTCTTGACTCCCGTCGGGCACGCCGTCCATCAGTCTGTCCAGCCGAGAGAGGTGGCGGAGATCCCAGATCAGATCGCGACCCGCACCCGGGTGGAAGAAGCCCCGCAAGGCGAGGCCGAGTGTGGCAACGATTTCCCCCAGCTGGACGATGGTCGACGGGGGGAGCGCCGCGCCGGCCGCTCCCGGGTTACCGTCGACGTACTCGAACATCCGGACGAGGTGCTCCCCGCCGCTGCCGGTAACTCGGACTGCGCGGCCATCGGCGGCGCTTGGCCTGACGAGGCGTGGGACCCTCAGATCGGGGTTGGAGGCCTCGAGGTGGGCGAGCAGCCCGGCTTCGAACTCGAGCGATGCTGCGGACTCGGCAGCGTTGCTGATCTTCAGCACCCGCCGCGTGGCCCCGCTGGCGATCTGGAAGGTCTGGTCGCGCTCCCCCGACGTCTCCGTGACCTCCCCGTGAATGCCGAAGAGCCTCGCGGCCAGATCGGCCGCTTCGGCCGGCGCGAAACGCGGCGGTGCCGATTCGAGGGCCTCTATGGCGCCCGTCAAGCTCAGGCCACCCGGTTGGCGCGACGTCGCCAGCGGGCCACCAGAACCGCGGCAATGCCGATCAGCAGGGTCCCGGCGAAGAGCATGGTCGCGATGACGTTGACCTGCACGGGAATTCCGCGCTGTGAGGCGCCGAAGACGTAGAGCGGGAAGGTCAGCGTCGTCCCGGAGTTGAAGTTCGAGACGACGAAGTCGTCCAGGGAGAGCACGAAGCAGAGGAACACAGCCCCTGCGATCGCGGGGGCGATCAGCGGCAGGGTGATCAGCCGGAACGTGGCAAACGGGCCGGCGCCGAGGTCCGCAGCTGCATCCTCGAGGCTTCGATCGAAGCTGACCAAGCGGGACCGGACGACGATGGCCGCGAAACCGATCGAAAACATGATGTGAGCGAGAGCCAGGGTCTGGAACCCGAGCGCCACCCCGGAGAGGAGGAAGAAGGAGAGCAGCGCCGACCCGATCACGACCTCCGGGGAGGTCATCGGCAGGATGACCAGCAGGTTCGCGAGACGCCGGCCGATGAAGCGGTGGCGCACCAACGCCAGAGCCATGCCGGTGCCGAGTACGGTTGCGGCGATCGCGCTGAGGGCAGCTAGCTTGACGCTGTTGACCAGCGCTTCGGTCAATCCGGTGATGCTGAACGCGTGGGTCCAGGCATCGACGCTGAAGCCACCCCAGGTCAGGTTGAAGCGGCCGGTGGGTTCATTGAACGAGAAGGCGATGATCACGGCGATCGGCAGCAGCAAGTAAAGAATCGCGCAGCCGACGTAAATCCTGATCGCGTTGCGGCGCAGCCACCCGATCGCACGGGTCGCCGCGCTCGTACGCGCGGGGCGCCGGGTTTCGAGAGCGATCGCCGTACCGTTGCTCATCCGAGCTCCGAAAGGTCGTCACCGGTCAACGCCCGCGAACCCGCGATCCGCAGGTAGATCGTCACCACGATCGTGATCAGCGCCATCAGCACGAACGAGAGCGATGCTGCGGTCGGGTAGTTGCGCTCAGTCAGGTAGAGGCCCTGGACCACGTTGCCGATCATCCGGTTGTTAGGGCCCCCGAGGAAGTTGGCGTTGATGTAGTCGCCGACGGCGGGGATGAACGTGAGTAGCGAGCCGGCGACTATCCCCGGCGCCGAGAGCGGCACCGTGATCCGCCAGAACGCCGCGCTCGGGGAGGCGTAGAGATCCTGCGCCGCATCGACGTAGCGCCGGTCTATCGTCTCCAGGCTGGCGAACAGAGGCAGGACCATGAAGGGCAGGAAGTTGTAGGTGATCCCAGCGATGACGGCTCCCGCCGTGCCCAGCACTCGCCCGCCCGAGATCAGGCCGATGTCACTGAGGAGGCGGACCGCCGGACTGTTGTCGTTGAGGATCGTCTCCCAGGCGAGCGTGCGGATCAGGTAGGTAGTCAGAAACGGAGCAAGAACGAGCAACAAGAGCAGGTACTTGATGTGGCCGCCGTGAAACACGATGCCGTAGGCAAGCGGGTAGGCGACCGCTAGTGCGATCACGGTGGCGACTGCGGCGTACTCGAATGAGCGGATGAACTGCGTGTCGTAGAGGGTGAACGCTTCCTTGTAGTTCGCCCAGTCCCAGGTGAAGTGGAACCCCGTTTCGACCGAACCCGAATTTAGCGAGAGCCGCCACATCAGGTACATCGGCACGATGAAGAAGATGACCAGCCAGGCAGCGCCCGGCAGGACAAGCGCGTAACCGGTGAGACGGCGGCGGATCACGACGGGCTACCCGCCCCGGTCGTCCCGACTCGTGACCCGCCGCACGTGACTCAGCCGTTAACCACGGCGTTCCAGGCCGCAGTCACTTTCTGTTCCATTTCACCGCTCAGCTCAGGCTCGGGGCTGCACTTTTCGATGAACTTTTCGCTGGGGAAGACCAGCTGGTTCTTGGCCAGCGCCGGGTCGTTCTTCGCGATCACTTCCTGGACTCCGTTCACGGGCGACAGGTAGTGCGTGAATTCGATTAGTTTCGCGGCATTTTCGGGTTCGTAGACGAAGTTCATCCACGCGTATGCAGCGGTCGGATTCGGCGCGCCCACTGGGATCACCATGTCGTTCGTGAAGATGATGCAGCCCTGCGTGGGCATCACCCAGGTGATGTTCGGGTTTTCCTGTTCCAGCTGGTAGGTGTCGCCAGCGGCGCCAGTCGAGGCCACGACGTCGCCCCGCAGCAATTCGCTGGTCCAGTCGTTGCCGGCGAACTTGCGCAGCTGCCCGTCTTCCTTCGCCTGCTTCACTTTGTCGATCGCCGCCATCCAGTCTTCTTCACTGATCGGCTTGTCGGTGTCGATGCCCATGCACTTCATGATCACGCCGAGCGTCTGGCGCATCTCGGTGAAGAGCTCGACTTTGCCCTTGTACTTGGGATCGAACAGGTCGCACGCCGACTTAATTTCGGGCGCGAGGTCCTTGCGGACAGCGAGGCCCATCATGCCGCTGAGCCAGGGCACGGAGTATTCGTTGCCGGGATCGTAGCTGGGGTCTCTGAACTGCGGCGCGAGGTTCTTCTCGACTTCTGGGATCGCGTTCTTTTCGAGTTTCTGGAGGTAGCCCTGCCGCATCATCCGTTCGACTATGTAGGGGCTTGGGCCCGCGAGCAGCGACCGGCCGCCCGATTCGCCGTTGGCAAGAAGGGGTTGGATCTTCCCGTAGAATTCTTCGTTCGAGTTGTAATCCTCGAGGTAATTCGTCTTCACCCCGGTCGCTTTTTCGAAGTCGGGAACGGTTTCTTCAGCGATGTAGTAGGGCCAGTTCGAGATTGTCAGGCTGCCGCTCGCCTTCTTGCCGGCTTCTGCGGTCGTCGCTTCGGTCGTACTGCCACCGCTGATGCTGCTGCCGCAGGCGCTGACGACGATGCCGAGCGCGAGCAGGGCAAGCAACGCCATCACCAACTTCTTCGGGGCTCCGCCCCGGATTCTGCCGTCCTCGGCTGTGCCGCTCTCGACCCTCATCTGTTCCTCCTTTACGGCCTCTGTCCGAAAGACCGTATCCCTTTGTGCTTCACAGTATACGCCTGTCGTGGCGCGCTGCAATCTCTCACCTCGCGACCCTCTTGCCATTCGACTTGACCGGGGTCAGATCAACTGCCGGCGCGGCCGACGACTCGTCTCCGCCCGCTGCGAGATCGCGCTCCTGCACGCTGCGGGCGATGGCCACACTCCGGTAGACCGAGTGGACCAGGTGCCCGTACGGAGCCGTCAGGAAAAAGGCCAAAACCGCCACCAGATGGATGAGCAGGAGCGGGCCCATCAACGTCGTCTCGCGCAGGGCCAGGAGGGCCAGGCCGGTGACGGAGACGATCAGGAGCGACCAGATGAACGTCGCGCTCAACCGGGCCGTGTCGCGGGCGACGAGAGCAGCGGGTGCGTCCTGTCGCATCCAAAGGAATCCGACGCAACCTGCCGTCACCAGGACCCCGCCGATCAGGCCGAGCAGAACCGGCGCGCTCAGCAATGGGAAGGGCGGCAGCGTCCCGAAGACGTTCTCCTCGATCGCCGCCGCGACGGTCGCGGCGAAGGTGAGGACGAAGCCGCCGGCAACCGCCGAGTGCGTGTGACGACGCAGCGGCGAAGGCGACTCCTCGTCCGGGAAGTGGCACTCGTCCCCGCCGCCCCGCATCCAGCGCAGGCGCCCGGCCTCGGCCATCGCCTGCCACCACAGCCGCGGCCCACGACGCCCCCCCGCACGGCCTCCGATGTCGCGCCAGAACATCACGGCGCCGATCCAACAGACGAGGATCGCCCAGGCCGCGAGGAGTAGGAAGAGGATCAGCATCGCAGCATGCGGAAAGACCGTGTAGAAGCTCCCCGGGCCTTCGTTCCCCATCAGCAGCGACTCAGCGCTGGTCGCCAGGAAGTAGATCGCGAAGACCACCACGGCGGCCGCGAGGACGGCACCGACCAGAGTGAGGCGTGCACGGTCGAAGAGGGCGGCCAGCCAGCGCGGGCGGGCGTAGCGCTCATAGGTCGCCAGGCGCGCCTCCGACATCAGCCGCGGGATATTAATCGCGAAGTCGTGGGGCTCGGTGTACATGCACGCCTGGTAGCAGGCGCGGCAGTCGTGGCAGACGGTCGAGAGATAGCCGAGGTCGCCCTCGGTGAACAACCGACGTTCCTCCATCGCCGGAAAGACGGCGCAGTAGTCCTCGCAGTAGCGGCAGGCATTGCAGATCGTGAACTGGCGCTGAGCCTCATCGACCAGGTCATGGAGCTCAGACATCGGCACTGCGCTCCCCAGCGATGCGGCCGAAGACCGTGCCGATCGTCATTCCGAACCCGGCCAGGTAGCCGCGCCGCAGGATGTTGCCGGCCATTACCTCTCCGGCGGCGAAGACGTTCCTGAAGCTGCCCTCTCCAGCCCGGCGGACCCGGGCATCCGCGTCGACGCCGAGGCCGAGATAGGTGAAGGTGATCCCGGGGCGGAGCGGATAGGCGTAGAACGGTGGTCGATCGATCGGCAGCGCCCAGTTGCTCTTCGGGGGTGTCATGCCGACGGTGGCGAGGCCGTCGAGCCGCCCGGGGTCGTAGACGTTCCCGTTGCCGTTGAGGCTGCCGTTGTAAGCGGCGATCGTGCCGGTTAGAGCGGCCGGGTCGAGCGAGCAGAGCCGTGCCAGCTCTTGTATCGAGCCGGCACTATGAGGCGGGAACACTGTCGACATGAAGCCGCCGACCACCTTCTCGTCGAAGACCGACCAGGCACGCTGATTGGGCTGTTCGGCGATCAGCCGGCCCCAGGTCGCGTATCGCTTGGGCCAGAGATCCTCCCCCTCGTCGTAGAACCGTTCGCCGTGCTCGTTGACCATCACGCTGAAAGGAACGGAGTCGACCCGGGTAACGATCCCGCCCTCGAACTGGGGGCCCCGGGCATCGACGGCGATCGCGTGGAAGCCTTTCGGGTTGCCGCGCGCCATCGCCCCGTGCTCGAGCATGCGCCGCAGCGGCAGGCCCTCGTTCTGGCGAGTCCCGCGGATCGCGTAGTTGCGGGCTGCCGGGCCCCAGAGCTCTTCAAGCCAGCCGATGTTCGCCTCGAAGCCGCCCGAAGCGATGACCAGCGCGCGCGGCTCCAGCACCCATTCGCCCTCCCGCGAGCCCAGCGTCACCGCTTCGCACCGATCCCCGGCTATCGCGAAGTCGAGGACCGGCGTCTCGTAGAGGATCCGCACCCCGAGGCGCTCGGCGGTCGCCGAGAGCGTGTTGACCAGCGCCTTGCCTCCCCCGAGGAAGAAGCGGTTGGTGCGGCCCAGTTGAAGGGTTCCGCGCATCGCCGGCTGCCAGCTGATGCCGTTCTGCTCCATCCACCGTGGCGCCTCGGCCGAGGCGGCGATGCAGAGCCGGGCGAGTTCTTGGTCGGTGTCCGGACCCGTCACCTGCATCAGGTCGTCGAAGAACTCCTCCTCGTCGTAGCGACCCGGCATGAGGCCGTCCGGCTCGTGGTGGACGCAGCGGAGGTTCCGGGTGTACTTGCTGTTGCCCCCCCGCCACTCGCGCGTCGCCCGCTCGACCAGAAGGACGTCAGCGCCCCGGCGCCGAGCGGCGATCGCGGCGCAGAGCGCAGCGTTGCCGCCTCCAATCACGAGTACGTCAGGAGGACGAGTGGGCATCGAACGTATGCTACTGCATACCTTCGTATATCTCTGGCTTCAGAATCACCTTGCCGTAAGCCTCACGGGCGGCGAGAATGCGGTGCGCCTCGGCGGCGGCGGACAACGGCAGTTCGCGATCGATCACGGGGTCCAGCTGCCCGGCCCCAACCATCGCCACGACGTGTTCGACCTCGCTGGGAGTAACGGACATCGAGCCGATGATCGTGCGCTCCGCCCGGAAAAGCTCGATGACGTCGAGGTCGACGTGCTCGCCCCCGTGGGCCCCGCAGGTCGCCATCCGGCCACCGGTGCGGAGCGCGCGGAGGCTGTCGACGAAGACCTGACCGCCGACGTGTTCGAAGACCAGATCAACCCCGATCCCGCCGGTCAGCTCGGCGACCGCCTCACCAATCGATTCCGTCGAGTAGTTCGCGGTCCCGGCAGCACCGAGGACCCGGGCGCGCTCGAGCTTCTCCTCGGATCCGGCCGTGGCGATCACCTTGGCGCCTGCGAGCCGCGCGACCTGCAGGGCGGCGCTGCCGATACCGCTGCCCACGGCATTGACGAGTACCCACTCGTCCGGACGCACGGCGCCTCGCGTGACCAGCATGTGCCAGGCGGTACCGAAGGTCCCCTGCACGGTCGCCCACTCGGCGGCGGTGCGGTCTCCGGGCAGGGGAATCAGGCCGTCGACCGGGGCCGCGATCAGCTCGGCGTAGGTGCCGCTGCGGCTCACGCCCGTCCACTCGCTGTCTTCGCAAAGGTTTGCGCGCCCGAGCCGGCACTGGAGGCAGGCGCCGCAGGGAATGTCCTCGACGATCAGGGCCCTGCTGCCGACCCTGAGCGGCCCCTCGTAGCCGCTGGGCAGCGCTCGCACCCGGCCGGCACCCTCCAGACCGAGGATGTGCGGGAGCTCGAGCGGAATGCGCGAGGAACCGTCCCTCAGATCGAGGTCGAGGTGGTTGACGGCTGCCGCTTCGACCGCGATCAGCGCCTCATCCGCGGCTGGAACCGGGTCCGCCACCTCGTCGTAGAGGAGCATCTCCGGTCCCCCGTAGCCCGTCATCTCCACCGCCTTCATCTTCGTTAATGTACACTAATGTATCCATGGGTCGCTCACTGGCTACGGGACTCTCCGCCTCGAGCTCGGCCCTGGCGCGGCTCTGCGCCGAGGCGGCCGATCTGGAGCTCGAGGACGTCGGGGAGGCAAGCCGTCGCCACGCGGTCGGCGTGATCGCCGACACGATCGGCGCGATGCTTGGCGGCGGCCGCGAGCCCGAGGTCATGGCGTTGGTCGAGGGGCGGAGCGAGGAGGCGCTCTTTCCCCTGCACCCCGGGCGCGCGCAACTCGTGACCCCGGGTCAACCGGGGACCGATGCGCTCACCGCCGCTTTCGTCAACGCGTCGGCCGGAACCTTTCTCGAGCTCGACGAGGGAGTCCGACCGAGCGGCCATCCCGCCGTGCATGTCGTTCCAGCCGCGCTTGCGGCGGCCCAAGCCCTCGGCCGCAGTGGCAGCGAACTGCTCGCGGCCGTGCTATCGGGCTATGAGGTGGCAGCCCGCCTGTTCACCGCGTACCGGCTGCGCTTCCCGGTCCACCCCCACGGCAACCTGGCCGCGATCGGTGCCGCCGTCGCGGTTGCACGGCTGCGCCGTGCCGATGCCGTCGAACCGGCGCGGGTTGCCGCCGCGCTGCCGCTCCTCTCGGTTTGGCAGCCGGCCTTCGAGGGGGCAACGGTGCGAAACGCCTTCGCCGGAGTCGGCGCCGCCGTAGGCGTGATGGCCAACCGACTCACCGCAGCAGGCTTCACCGGATCGGCCGAAGCCCTGCCGGCGGCGTTTGGCGAAATCGCGGGCGAGCTGGTCGAGGCGGACCTCCTCGAAGCCCCGATCCGGGGCGATGCGCTGTTGATCGATCGCGATTACCAGAAGCGCCACAGCGCCTGCGCGCTCTCCCACTCGGCGATCGACGCGGTTCTCTCCCTGGGGCCGATCGACCCCAACATGATCCGCTCGGTAAGGGTCGAGACTGTGGAGAACAACCTCCGCCTCGACCGTCTTTCTCGCGGCAACCCGCTCTCCAACCGCTTCTCGCTGCAGTATGCGGTGGCAGCTGCGATCGTTCACGGGGCGGCCGGTCCGGCGGCGTTTGCCCCCGACCGGCGCGCTGCCGAGCTGGCGCGGCGAGTCTCCGTCAGCGCCCTGCCCGAGCTGACCGCGCGATGGCCTCGCAGCAGCACCGCCCGCGTGATCGTCGAGCTCGACGACGACATCCTCGAAGCCGAGGTCGAGAACCCGGTGGGCCACGAGAGCCGGCGCCTCAGCCCGAGCCAGCTGCGCGAGAAGTTCGATGGGCTGGCGGCCGCTCCCGACGGCTCGGGGCCGCGGGTGACCTTCGACCGGTTGCTGGAACTGGAGAAGATCGAGGACGTCGGTTGCCTGTTGGGCGTTCAGCGCAATTTCAAGACAAGTGCGGACGATAGGATTCCGCCGCCCGGCCGCTTGGCGTAAGGGCGAATAGACACAGGGAGAACGATGGGGCGACTGCCTTCCAATGAGAGTCAGAAACGCGACCGCACCGGCTCGGTCTCGATCGGAGACGAGCTCTACGAGCAGCTCCGGTCGGCGATCATCAGCGGTCAGATTCCGCCCAACTCGAGGCTCGTCGAGACCGATATCAGCGAGCGTTATGACGTCAGCCGCACGCCGGTCCGGCAGGCATTGCAGCGGCTGAAACAGGCGGGCCTGCTGCGCGAGTCGGCTCGCGCGCTGGTCGTCAGCGAGTTCTCGACAGAGGAGCTGAAGGAATTCTGCGCAGTGCGCGATCAGCTCGAGGCGCTCGCTGCCCAGCTTGCCGCGAGCGGGCGCACCGAGGTCGACCTGATTCTCTTGGAGGAGATCCAAGCCCTCTTCGAGAAGGCGATCGGCGGGGACGCGGCCGAGGTGCTGCGCCTCAATCACGAGTTTCACAACGCCGTCTGGGAAGCTTCACGCAACCGCTTCCTGCAGGAGCAGCTCGCTCACGTCCGAGGCCTGATCGAGCGCATGGACACGACCACGCTCGACACCGAGGAGCGGCAGCGCCAGGCACTCGACGAGCACCGGGCGATCTACGAGGCTCTGGTGGCGCGCGACGAGGAGCAGGCGCGGCTGGCGACCCTCCAACACTTCACTCGAGCCACCGCGAAGCGTCTTCTGGCCCGGCGGGCCAAGCTCGGCAAATCCAGCTGAGCCGCGGGGGAAAAGCGGCCGATGCAGCGAGCATTTCCGGTAGCGGTCATGCGTGGCGGCAGCAGCCGCGCGCTCGTCTTCCGGGCCGAGGACCTGCCCGCCGAGATCGAGCTGCAGGATCGTGTCTTCATGGCCGCCCTCGGCTGCCCTGATCCGACGGGGCGCCAGGTCGACGGGCTGGGAGGAGGCGCCTCGAGCAACAATACGGTGGCCATAGTCGCACCGAGCGACAATCCGGGAGCGGACGTCGACTACACGTTCTGCCAGCTCTCACCCGATCACAACGCCGTCGACCGCGCCGGCAACTGCGGCAACATCTCCGCGGCGATCGGTCCGTTCGCGATCGAAACGGGGATCGTCGTGCCGGAGGATGGGGTCACCACGGTAACCATCCGCAACACGAACTCCGGCCGCAGACTGGTCGCGCACGTCCCGACGCCGAACCGCCGCTTCGACCCGCACGGAAGCTTCGCCATCGGCGGCGTCCCTGGGACCGGAGCCAGGATCTCCCTCGATTTCGTCGAGCCGAGCGGCTCCGCGGGCCGCGGCGAGCTTCCCTCCGGACGGCCCGCCGAGTCGCTGGCGGGGCCCGACTTCGGAACGGTGCGGTGCTCGCTTGTCGACGCCGGCAAGCCATGCGTGCTGGTCCCCTTCTCCGAGATGGGGCTGAACCAGGACGTCCGGCCGGAGGAGCTCGACGCGAACCCCTCCATGCTGTCGCGGATCGAGGCCTTGCGCGGCGCGGGCGCCGTGGCGATGGGGCTTGCCGCCGACAGCGCCGCGACTACCCCGTCCCTGCCCCAGCTCGCGTTCTTCGCGCCGGCCGACCGGGGAGCGCTGCGCGTCCTCGGGATCTCGATGGGAAGGGCGCACCGCTCGCTGCCGCTGACGGCCGCGATCTGCCTGGGAGCGGCGAGCGGGATCTCGGGCACGCTGGTAGCCGGCGCACTCGGTAGTTGGTCCGGCGGCGAGAAGCCGCTCACCCTCGTGCACCCGGCGGGCCGGATCGAGGTCTCCCCATCGTTCGCCAAGGGGAAAGACGGTCCCCGTCTCGATCGAGTCTCCGTGGCCCGCACCGCGCGCCGCCTCTTCGAGGGCGCCGTCTACGTCGAGATCTGAGCCGTAAAGGACGGCGGGGCCCTCGTCCCGAGAAGCGGCTCAGCCGGCGCGGTCGCGGGCCTATGTCAGAAGGTGCTCTGCGAAGGTGGCCTCGCAGGGAGGACCGGCGGCGATCCACATCCGACGCTCATCGAGGTCCATGACGACCGACGCCACGGTCGTCCAGGTGCTCGGATCGACAACCTCTGCGTGGCGGCAGATCGAATTCGGGTAATCCCCGTGGTCGCGGAAGGCGGCCTCGACGTCAACGACCTCGACGGGTCGACGCGCCGCCAGAAGCTCCTCGATCCGGGGTGCGCGTCGCAGGGTGTCCGGGTGGGCCGCGATTCCGGTGTCGGCCAGCTTCTCCTGGGCGCTCGGCGCGAGAAAGTGGTTGCTGTGGCCGAGCAGACCGGCCTCGGGCCTCACCTCGAAAACCTTCTCGGGCGTGGTCTCGCAGGCGACCGCATCGCCCTCGGCGCTGGCGATGAAATGGTTGACCGAGGTCCCACGCGGCGCCTCCCGCACCGCCCGCGCAGCCTCGGCGAGCGACTCGGATCCGAGGATCCGCCGGCGTATGAGCGCAACCGGAACGCCGCCCGGGCGCGTGCAGCCCTGACACTCGAGCGCGTTACCCACCACGCCGATGCCGCGCTCGTTCAGCCCGCAGCGAGCAAGGACACCCGCCTCAGCGAAGGTGAGGAATCCCGGACAGTTCTCAGGCCGGACCCGGATCAGGACCCCGGTCGCGGCGCGGCTGGGATGCCAATCCCAGTTCTGGCCGAGCAGTGTGTGGCCGGTAGCGGTGGACTCCGGGAGGCAGGCTGCGCTGGTGCAGCCGTCCTCGGAGGTCCGCATGAGCTCGCTCCGGGCGTTGAGCGAGATCACGTCGCTTAGCGTCACCTCGGCGCCACGGGCGATCCCTTCCAGCTCGAGCAGCATGTCGGGGTCGAAGCGACCGATCGTCTCCGCCATGCGGGCCGACGCCTCCTCCAACCGCCTCCCCTCGAATCCGGCCGCGGCGAAGATGCCGCGGTAGAAGTCGAGGCCGTTGCGGATCCGATCGGCGGCCAGCCTGCCGTAGGCGACCCCGCGAGCTGCGGCCGACCCTTCGAGCGTCAGGACCGGGAAGTCGGGATGCCCGGCTGCCTGACGAGCGGCCACCGATCCCTCAGGCCGTCGCGCCGTATTTTTCGATCATCGAGCGCACCGCGGCGACGAGCTCGTCGCAATCTTCACGAGTGAAGATCAGGGGCGGCGAGAAGATCAGGTTCTGGGCGACATTGCGGACGATCACCCCCGCCTCGTCGGTGAACCGCTCGCCCAGTAGTTCGGCGAGCTCCACCGCGGGCTTCTTGGTGTCCCGATCCTCGACCAGCTCAATACCCAGCATCAACCCCTTGCCGCGCACGTCGCCGACGCAGGCTAGGTCGCCCAGCTCTTCGAAGCGCTCGAGCAAGTATGCGCCCGTCTCCCTGGCGTTGTCGAGCAACCCCTCGTCCTCGAGGAGTTCGAGATTGCGGAGCGCGACGGCGCAACAGGTCGGGTGGCCGGTGTAGGTGAAGCCGGCGACGAAACCCTCGCGCAGAACCGTGTCGCGCACCTCCTCGCTGACCAGCACCGCCCCGAGAGGCAGGTAGCCGCTGGTGATGCCCTTGGCGGTCGAGATCAGATCCGGGGTGACGTTGAAATGCTCGGCCCCGAACCAGGTGCCGGTCCGACCGTAACCCGTGACGACCTCGTCGAAGATCAGCAGGATGCCGTGCCTGCGGAGGACCTCCCCCATCCGTGGCCAGTAGTCCCCCGGGGGTGCGACCATCCCTGCCATACCCATGATCGGCTCGCCGATCATCGCCGCGATCCGGTCGGCGCCATGCTCCTCGATAGTCCGTTCCAGCTCCTCGACGCATACGTCGGTGCAGTTCTCCAGCCGGTAGGGCTTCGGCGGGGTGAGGTAGTGAAACCCGCCCGGCAGCGGGCCGATCTCGGTGTGGAAGGCCTCGAGTCCGGTCGCTGTCCGGGCACCGTAGGTGATCCCGTGGTAGGCCTCGTGCCGGCTGAGAATCAGGCTTCGATCGGGGTTGCCATTACGCGCGTGATACATGCGCGCCATCATGATCGCGATCTCGTTCGACTCCGAGCCACCGACGGTGAAATACACGCCCCCGATGTTGTCCGGGGCAAGTTCGACCAAGCGCCGGGCCAACCGTATGGAGGGTTCGTTGCTGAAGTCCCAGAAGGAGGCGAAGAACTCGAGCTCCTCGATCTGCTTGCTCGCGGCCTCGGCCAGCTCGCTGCGGCCGTGTCCGACCTGCGCGCACCACAGGCCGCCCGTCGCGTCGAGGTAGCGGCGCCCGTCGGAGTCTTCCAGGCGCGCGCCCTCGCCCTTGAGCATGATCCGCTTGCGTGCGTCAGCCTCCGGCACGTATTGGGGGTGGATCAGGTGCTCGCGGTCCCAGCCATGCAGGTCCTCGGTCCCCTGCGCGGTCGCTCCCGCGTCGGTCTTCAGCTCAGATGCCATTCGAGATTCCTTTCGTGGGTGTTAGACCACCACGTGCATGTGCTCGGGCTCCCAGCTGAGCACCACGCGGGCGCCGCCTCCGGGCAGCGACTGGCGTTCGGCCTCATCGGCGTTGGGGACGAGGACGGTCATTCGCACGTCCTCGCCGAGGCCGACGACTATCTGCGTCGCCGTTCCAAGGTAGAGCGAGCTCTCGACGATTCCATCGACCCGCGGCTGCCCGTCGGGGCCGCCGCCGCCCTCGCCGACGAGCTCGACCCGCAGCTTCTCGGGCCGCACCACCGCGTAGCACCCTTCCCCGGCGACCAGGTCTCCTGTGTTGCCGCGGACTTCGGGCCCGTGGTCCAGCCGGGCCCGGCCCGGGCCGACGACGGTGGCGGGCATCAGGTTGGAGACGCCGATGAAGCCGGCGACGAAGGTCGTCGCCGGGCGCTCGTAGACGTCCTCGGGAACACCGATCTGCTCGACCCTGCCGCGGTTCATGACCGCGATCCGGTCGCTCATCGTCAGTGCCTCCTCCTGGTCGTGGGTGACGTAGACGAAGGTGATGCCGACCTCGCGCTGGATCCGCTTCAGCTCGATCTGCAGGCCCTTGCGCAGCTTCAGGTCGAGGGCGCCGAGCGGCTCGTCGAGCAGCAGCACCTTCGGCAGGTTGACCAGAGCGCGTGCAAGGGCGACGCGCTGCTGCATGCCGCCGGAGAGCTGGGCCGGTCGCCGTTTCGCCTCGGCGGTGAGCCCGACCCGCTCCAGCTCCCTCGCCACCCGCTCGGCGATCTCCTCCTTGCCGATCCGCTTGCGCTTGAGCCCGAAGGCGACGTTCGCCTCGACGTTGAGGTGCGGAAAGAGCGCGTAGCTCTGGAAGACGGTGTTGGTCGGGCGCTTGTGCGGCGGCAGGGTCGCGACGTCCTCGCCCTCGATCTGGATCGCTCCCTCGCTGGGGCGCTCGAAGCCGGCGATCATCCGCAGCGTCGTCGTCTTGCCGCAGCCGCTGGGTCCGAGCAGGGTGAAGAACTCACCACGGCCCAGCTCCAGGCTGAGGTCGTCGACGGCGACCAGGCCGTCGAAGCGCTTGGTGACGTTGCGGAGAACGACGCTCGAGGTCTGGTCCTGCGCATCCATCACGGCTGCGTGCTCCCCTTTCCCTGGAAGTTGATAGCCGGCGACACGATTCGTCTCCTCTCTTGACCGCCGGCCCAGGCCAGCGGCGACCTTCAGCGACCGTAAGCCCCGAAGGACCAAGGCGCAAGTGGCGGATGTCCCAAAAGCACAGGGCCCACTTGTACCTTATGTACAACTCTTCGTGAAGTCCTTGACCCAATGACCACTTGCGTCTGTGCCATCTTGGGGCTAGCTTTGTCCATATCGTCGTAGTAGGAGAGGAGATCGCAATGGCCACCGCGTCGCAGGCCCCCGCAGGCACCGACCTCCAGAAGATGGCCCAACGCCATCTCTGGATGCACTTCTCACGGATGGGCGCCTATGGGCCCGACCACGAGATCCCGATCATCACCCGGGCCGACGGCTGCTACGTCTACGACGAACACGGCAACCGTTACCTCGACGGCCTCTCGGGCCTCTTCTGCGTCAACGCCGGCCACGGTCGCACCGAGTACGGCGAAGCCGCCGCCCGCCAGGTCGAAGAGCTCGACTTCTACACGCTCTGGAGCTACGCCCACCCGCGGGCGATCGAACTGGCGGCGCGAATCGCCTCGCTGACGCCCGGCGACCTCAACCGCGTCTTCTTCACCTCCGGCGGCTCGGAGGCGGTCGAGTCGGCGCTGAAGCTCGCCCGCAACTACCACCGCATGCACGGCAAAGGCCAGAAGCACAAGGTGGTCGCCCGCGAGATCGCCTACCACGGCACCTCGCTGGGAGCGCTCTCGGTCACCGGCATCACCGAGCTGCGCAGCCAGTTCGAGCCGCTCACGCCGGGCGGGTGCCACGTGCCCAACACCAACCTCTACCGCTGGCCCGAGGACCGTCATCCGCTCTGGGCGGCGACCGCGATCGAGGAGCGGATCGAATTCGAGGGCCCCGACACCGTCGCCGCCGTGATCCTCGAGCCGGTCCAGAACGCCGGCGGCTGCTTCGTCCCGCCCGAGGGCTATTTCGAGCGGGTGCGCGAGATCTGCGACCGCCACGACGTGCTGATGATCTCCGACGAGGTGATCTGCGCCTGGGGCCGCCTCGGTCACTACTTCGGCTGCGAACGCTTCGGTTACGTCCCCGACATCATCACCGTCGCCAAGGCGCTGACCTCCGCCTACGCGCCGATGGGGGCGGTGATCGCCTCCGACGAGGTCGCCGAGCCGTTCATGGAGGGCGATGCCTCATTCGCCCACGGCTTCACCTTCGCCGGGCACCCGATCGCCGCGGCGATCGCGATGGCCAATCTGGATGTGTTCGAGCGCGAGGATCTGTGCGGTCACGTGCTCGCCAAGGAGGGCGAGTTCAGGCAGGTGCTCGAGAGCCTCCGCGACCTGCCGATCGTCGGCGACGTGCGGGGGGCCGGCTACTTCCAGGCGATCGAGCTGGTCAAGGACAAGGAGACGAAGGAGAGCTTCAGCCACGCGGAGTCCGAGCACCTGCTGCGGGGCTTCCTCTCCGCCGAGCTCTACAAGCGCGGCCTGATCTGCCGCGCCGACGACCGCGGCGACCCGGTCGTGCAGCTGGCACCGCCGCTGATCGCCGACAGCGAGCAGTTCGAGGAGATCCACGACGTGCTCAGCACCGTGCTCGCCGAGGCCTGGGACCGGGTCGCAAGCTAGGAGAGCGGGTGCTCACCGTCCAGAGCCTGCTGGATGAGCTCGACCTCGAGCTGGCGGCCGGCGCCAAGGCCGCTGCCGCGCCGGTGCGATGGGTCCACATCTCCGAGCTGCAGGACCCGACGCCGTGGCTCTCCGGCGGCGAGCTGATGCTGACAACCGGCATCCCCCTCGACACCGCCGCCAAGCAGCGCTCCTTCGTCCGCATCCTCGCCGACCGCAACCTCGCCGGGCTCGGGTTCGGCACCGGCTTCAGCCACGAGAGGCTGCCAAAAGCGCTGGTCGAGGAGGCGGAGAAACGGGACTTCCCACTGTTCGAGGTGCCCTACTCGACGCCGTTCATCGCGGTCACCGAGAAGGCCTTCGCGCGGCTCGTCAACGAGCAGTACGAGGTCCTGCAGCGGGGCATCGCGGTGCAGAGGCGGCTGGAGCGGCTGGTGCTGGAGGAGCGCGGCCTGGAGGAAATCGCGGCGACGATCGCCTCCGCGGTTGGCGGCACGGTCGCGATTCTCGACGGGCGCGGGGAACGCCTGGCCGGGCGGGGCTTCCGCCGCCAGCTCTCCGCCGACGCGATCAGCGGCATCCGCAAGGAGGCCCTCGGCCACGCCGTCGACGGGCACCCGTTCGTTCCCTCCCACCCCTCGGTGGCCGGCCGGGCCCTGGCCCACCCGGTGGTCTCGCCGGGTGGCGGCCCGCCACAGGCCTGGGTCGTGATCGTCCGTGACTCGGGCGGGCTCGGCGACTTCGAGCGGCTGATCCTGCAGCAGGCCGTCGCCGTCGTCGCGCTGGAGCTGATGCGACGGCGGGTCGCCCGCGAGACCGAGCGACGCCTTGCCGGCGACGTCCTCGCCGGGGCGCTGGGCGGGCGCATGGAGGCGATCGAGCTGCGGCGCCGCCTGGAGCCGTTCGGAATCGGAGAGGAAGCCGCCGTGCTGGTCTTCTCTGTCGACCACCCGGTCGCCGCCGCCGGCGCTCTGGAACGGGCGCTCGCGGCCGATGCCTGCCCCGCCGTCGTCGCCCCCCACACCACCGGCGGCCGCGAGTTGCTCTGCGCGGTCATAGACGCCGCGGACCGCGACCCGATCGAAGTCGCCGCTGACGCCCGCCGTGCGCTCAGCCCGGAACGCGCCGCCGTCCGCGCCGCCGCCAGCCGCCCCGCCTCGCCGGAGCGCCTGCGCCACTCCTTCCACGAAGCCCGCTGCGCCCTCGAGGCGACGGCCTTCGACAACGGATCGGCCCCGGAGGTCGCCTCCTGGCGCGACCTCGGCGCCTTCACCCTGCTGCTGTCGATCCAGGACGACGAGGCGCTCGGCCTCTACTGCGACAGCGTGCTGGGACCGATCGAGCAGGGCGACGAGGAGTACGGGGGCGAGTTGCTGCGCTCGCTCGAGGCGTTCATCGAGCAGAACGGCCAGTGGGAGCGGGCCGCCCGCGAGGTCTACTGCCACCGGCACACGCTGCGCTACCGGATGCGCAAGGTCGAGGAGCTGACCGGGCGCGACCTCTCCCGCGCCCACGACCGAATCGAGTTTTGGCTTGCCCTGCGAGCGAGGGAGTTGGTCGCATGAAGGTCGGAATTCCGAAGGAGATCAAGGCCGACGAGTACCGGGTCGCGATAACCCCCGCCGGGGTTCGCGAAATGACCGAGCACGGGCACCAGGTCCTGGTCCAGGCCGGCGCCGGCGCCGGCAGCGCGATCGCCGACGCAGAGTACGAGGCCCAGGGGGCCCGGATCGTGGCCGACGCCGCCGTGATCTTCGAGCAGGCGGAGATGGTCCTGCACGTCAAGGAGCTGCAGCCGACGGAGATCGAGATGCTGCGCCCGGGACAGCTGCTCTTCACCTATCTACACCTCGCCCCCGACCCGGAGCAGACTCGCGGGCTCTGCGGCTCGGGCGCAACCTGCATCGCCTATGAGACGGTCGAGGACTCGCGGGGCCGGCTGCCGCTGCTGGCGCCGATGAGCGAGATCGCCGGCAAGATCGCGACCCAGGCGGGCGCCTTCATGCTGGAGAAGCCGCTCGGTGGCCGCGGCATCCTGCTCGGCGGCGTGCCCGGCGTCGCCGCCGCCAACGTGATGGTGATCGGTGGCGGCGTGGTCGGCATGAACGCCGCCTTCATCGCGATCGGGATGGAGGCCGACGTCTTCGTCTTCGACCGCTCGATCGACCGCCTGCGCGAGCTCGAGGTCGCCTTCGGGGGTCGCTGCTCGACCGTCTACTCGACCACCCTCGCGGTCGAGGAGATGCTGCCGCGCGCCGACCTGGTGATCGGGGCCGTCCTCGTCCACGGCGCCCGCGCTCCCTTCGTCGTCCGCCGTGAGCAGCTGGCGCTGATGAAGCCCGGCGCGGTGCTGGTCGACGTCGCGATCGACCAGGGCGGCTGCTTCGAGACCTCGCGGCCGACCACCCATCACGACCCGACCTTCGAGGTCGACGGGATCACCCACTACTGCGTCGCCAACATGCCCGGCGCGGTCCCGATCACCTCGACCCACGCCCTGACCAACGCGACCCTGCCGTATGCGATCGCGCTCGCCGATCACGGCTTGGCCGAGGCGATCCGGCTCGATCTCGGGCTGCGGTCCGGCGTCAACGTCGCCGCAGGCGAGGTGACCCACCCGGCGGTCGCGGAAGGGGTGGGGGCGAGCTACATGCCGGTCGAGGAGGCCCTGGGCCTCGGCCGGCCTGACATTGCAAACACGAAGGCGGAGGTGAGTTGAGGATGGCGACGGCGGCGAAGACGAAACTGAAGAACTTCATCGGCGGTGAGTCGGTCGACCCGGCGGAGGGCGGGACCGAGGAGGTGGTCAACCCCGCGACCGGCGAGGTGATCGCCGAGGCGCCGCTCTCGACCAAAGCGGACGTCGACAAGGCCGTCGCGGCGGCGAAGCAGGCTTTCGAGAGCGGCAGCTGGGCCACGATCCCCCCCAATGAACGGGCCCGCGCGCTGCTGCGGATGGCCACCCTGATCGAGGAGCGAGGGGAGGAGATCGCCGACCTCGAGGCGGCCGACGCCGGCAAGCCCCGCGCCGCGGTGATGGAGGACGAGATCGGGGCGATGGCGGACCAGCTGCGCTTCTTTGCCGGTGCCGCCCGCTGCCTCGAGGGCCGCTCCGCGGGCGAGTACATGGAGGCTCACACCTCCTTCATCCGCCGTGAGCCGATCGGCGTCGTCGGCCAGATCACACCCTGGAACTACCCGCTGATGATGATGGTCTGGAAGATCGGCCCGGCGCTGGCGGCCGGCAACACGATCGTCCTCAAGCCGGCCGAGACGACGCCGGTGACGACGCTGAAGTTCGCCGAGTGGTGCGGGGAGATCCTGCCGCCCGGCGTCCTCAACGTGATCGGCGGCCACGGCGAGCCGACCGGCTCGGAGCTCGTCACCCACCCCGACGTCGAAATGGTCAGCCTCACCGGCTCGCCTGGGACCGGGAAGTGGATCGCCCGGGCCGCGGCCGACACGCTGAAGCGGGTCCACCTCGAGCTCGGCGGCAAGGCCCCGGTGGTCGTCTTCGACGACGTCGACTTGGAGACGGCGATGGAGACGATCGCCGGCACCGGCTACTACAACGCCGGCCAGGACTGCACGGCGGCGACCCGGGTGCTCGCCTCGAAGGACGTCTACGACGACGTCGTCAACGGCCTCGCGGCGGAAGCGAAGGGCCTCGTCCTCGGCGACACGCTGTCCGCCGACACGACGCTGGGGCCGGTCAACAGCCTCCGGCAGCGTGAGAGGGTCGAAGGGTTCCTCGAGCGCAAGCCGGGGAACGCCGAGGTCGTCACGGGCGGCGTCGCTCCCGACCTGCCCGGGTACTTCCTCGAGCCGGCGGTCGTCGCCGGCCTCGAGCAGAGCGACGAGATGATCCAGAACGAGATCTTCGGCCCGGTGATCACGGTGCAGCCGTTCACCGACGAGGCGAAGGCGATCGAGTGGGCGAACGGGACCCGTTACGGCCTCGCCGCCTCGGTCTGGACCCGCGACATCGGCCGCGCGATGCGCGTCTCCAACGCGCTGAACTTCGGCTGCGTGTGGATCAACGATCACATCCCGCTCGTCGCCGAGATGCCCCACGGCGGGTTCAAGGAATCGGGCTACGGCAAGGACCTCTCGATGTACGGGCTCGAGGACTACACCCGCATCAAGCACGTGATGATCAATCTCGAATAGTGGCCCGTCTCCTGACTCTGGCCGCGTATGACTTGTCCAGGCGCGCGACAGGGCATCGTCCTCGGTCGGCGCAATAGCGCCGCTGTTCGGCCGCCCTGCGTCCTAACCTGTCGACCCCTGGACTGCGCCCCATGCTGGCCAGCCTGATGAGACGAACCACTCTTCGATACTCCGGTTTGCTGTTGAGAAGCACCTTCCGATCACGCCTGAGATTGATCTTCTCGGTGCTGGCGATCGCAGCCGGCGTGACGACCATCGCGAGCGCGGGGGCGGCCGACAAGAACGCGACGATCGAAGCTCCGCTTTGTCATGGGCGGCAGGCGAAGATCGTGGGCACGGACGGCAACGACGTGATCTGGGGGACGCCGGGGCGCGACGTGATCTGGGGCGGCAAGGGCGACGACACGATCTACGGCAGCCTCGGCAACGACCTGATCTGCGGCGGGCCCGGCGCCGACCTGATCCACGGCGGCCGCGGCAACGACACCGTCGACGGCGGCGCCGGCTCCGGTGACCGGGTGATCGGAGACCTCGGCGACGACAAGGTGCTGGGTGGCGCCGGTGGCGAAGACGAGGTCGCCGGGGACCTCGGCATCGACATCGTCAACGGCGGGCCCGGGAACGACGACCTGGTCCACGGCGACTACGGCTGGGACCGGATGTCCGGCGGCACCGGCAAGGGGGACATCGCCTCCTTCGCGACGGCTGTCGCGGGCGGCAAGGGCGACGGCGTCTGGGCATCGCTCGCCGCCCACCGGGCTCGCGGCGACGGGCACGACAAGCTGTTCGGATTCGAGAGCCTCGAAGGTTCGGCCTTCCGCGACACCCTGATCGGCAACAAGCGTGGCAACGCGATCGCCGGCGGTCCGGGGGACGATCACCTGATCGGCGGCGGCGGTCCCGACACCCTTGACGGCGGGCAGGGCAGCGACGGCTGCAAGGGCGCCAAGGGCCGCACCACCTCCTGCGGCAAGGAAAAGCCGCCCAAAGCCTCCGCCTACGTCCAGCTCGATCCGACCCTCGGCGGCGGCGCCGGCCTTCAGATCGTCGGCGGCGGCGGGCGCGACCGCTTCACCGTCGCCTTCGACGAAGCGACCGACACCTTTGGAGTGACCGCCGCCAAGGCTCTCGCGATCGGTCCCGGATGCACCCGCCCGGCGCACGTCCCCACCCAGGTCTCCTGCGCCGCGGGGGGCCCCGGCCGCTGGCTGATGGCCGACCTCGGGCCCGGCAGCGACAGCCTGCGCGTCGAAGGCTCGCTGCTGGCTGTCGGCAGCGTCCGGCTGGCCGGCGGCTTCGGCAACGACGTGATCCATGCCGGCCCCGAGGACGACCTGATCGAGTCGGGCCCGGGCAGCGACCGGCTCTACGGCGGCGCCGGGGCGGACGGTCTCATCGGCGGGCTCCCCGGGCCCACCTATCTCTACGGCGGACCCAACGGCGATCTGCTGGCGGCCGGCGGGGGCTGCGCCGGCGGCGCCCTGGTCGGCGGGCCCGGCCGCGACGACGCCTCCTTCGCCGAGACCCAAGCCCATCCGGGTCTGTTGATCATCTCCTTCCCGCGCCGCGTCGCCTACATCGACACGATTCGCGGCTGCGACAAAGTCCACCTCTCCCGCACCGACGAGGACATGGAGGGCTCCTTCGACAACGACGTCCTGATCGGCGACGGCCGCGCCAACAGCATGCTCGGCCAGCCGGGCGAAGACGAGTTCTTCGGCAACGGCGGCGAAGACGTGATCGACGCCCGCGACGGCGTCCGCGACAAGTCGATCCAGTGTGGCCGCGGCAGGCCGGCGAGCAAAGGGCGGCCGGCGACCGGCAAGGCGGCGGGCCGCGCACTGACCGATCCCTTCGACCCGGCGCCGTTCAAATGCGCGCTGACCAAGCACGGCCACCCCGTCCCCGGGCTCGGCGGCTGACGGCCACCAGATTCCCCCGGCCTTGGACTAGGCTTCTGCCGTGGCACGGAAGATCGCGAGCGGAGATGAGGCGGCAGCGATCGCCGCCGCCGTCGCGCGCTTCGAGGCGGAGGTCGGGGCGGTCCCTGGGGCTGCGCCGGAGACCCTCAGCCCGTGGCAGCGTGCGGCGCTGGTCGAAGGGGTGGGCGCCAAGGAGACCATCCAGGACTCACAAGGAGGAGCGAGATGGCTGTGGTGAAGATCATCGAGCTGGTCGGGAGCTCGAAGACGTCGACCGACGACGCGGCGAAACAGGCACTGAACCAGGCGCAGGGCTCCCTGCGCAACGTCCGCGCGGTCGACATCGTCTCGACCGGGATCCGGGGCGAGAACCTCGACGAGTACCGCGCTCATGTGCGCGTGGCGTTCCTGATCGAGGGAACGGACGTCGACTGATGGCGGAGGCGGGGGAGGCCGAGGTCTCGCGGGATGAGGCTCGGAAGTTGATCGAGGGCGGAGCCCAGGTCGTCGACGTGCGCGCCGAGCACGAGTGGGAGGCCGGGAGGATCGCCGGCGCCACCCATCTGCCGCTGGGCCAGCTGGCCGAGCGCGCCGGGGAGATCGACAGGGAGCGACCGGTGATCCTCTACTGCCGCGGCGGCAATCGGTCGACGATGGCCACCGCGGCGCTGGCCGACGCCGGCTACGACGCGGCGAAGCTGACCGAGGGGATCACCGGCTGGGCCGAGGCGGGGCTTCCGCTCGATCCCGAGGACGGCTACGTGGCCGAGTCGGGAGAGGCCGCGGCCATCCTCCAGGCACGAAAGGGGGTCCTCCGGGGTTAAATACCCAAATCCCGGTCAGGTTTTGCTATTTTCCTCCGCATGGAGTTGGCCATAGCGGAGAACAAAGAGCAGCGGGGCAAGGGCCGGGTAGGCACCGTCGAGAACCCCGAGACCTACGAGAACGTCCCCGGTCAGATCATCCCGGTCATCGAGCGCGAGTTCGACGACTTCGACAACGAAGCCGAGGAGTTCCTCTCGGGCAAGCTCCCCGAAGACCAATTCATCGGCTTCCGCCTGAAGCAGGGCGTCTACGGGCAGCGCCAGCCCGACGTCCAGATGGTCCGCGTCAAGCTTCCCTTCGGCGGTGTCACCCCCGAGCAGATGGACGCCTTCGCGAGCGTGGTCGAGAAGTACGCGCCGCTCAACAAGGGCCACATCACGACCCGCCAGAACATCCAGATCCATCACGTGCCGCTGCGCGACGCCGAGCTTCTGCTGCGAGAGATCGCCGAGGTCGGACTCTCCTCGCGCGAGGGCTGCGGCAACACGGTGCGCAACGTCACCGGCGACCCCTGGGCCGGGGTCGCGCCCGACGAGGTCTTCGACCCGACACCGTACGCCGGCGCCTACGTCCGCTACTTCGTCCGCCACCCGACGACGCAGCTGATGCCGCGCAAGATCAAGACCGCCTTCACCGGCTCCGACGAGGACCGGGCGATCACCGGTATCCACGACATCGCCTTCATCAGCCGCGAGCGTGACGGCGTCAAGGGCTTCGAGGTCCGGGTCGGCGGCGGCACCTCGATCATGGCCCGCGTCGCGCCGACGCTCTACGAGTTCGTCGAGGTCGACAACGGCGACTACCTGAAGGTCGCCGAGGCGGTTCTCCGCATCTTCGATCGTCAGGAGTGGCTGCGCGCCAACCGCGCCCGCGCCCGGATCAAGGTCCTGATCGACAAGATCGGCATGGACGCCTTCCGCGAGTTGGTCGACGAGGAGCTCGAGGGCGACTGGGTCGCCGATCGCGAGTTCGACGTCGAGCGGCTGCGCTTCGACGACGACGAGGAGGCCAAGGCCCCCGAGCCGCCGATCGCGCCCTCCTCGCCCAACGGCGACCGGACCGAGTTCGAGCGCTTCCTCGAGGGCAACGTCCAGGCGCAGCGCCAGGTCGGCTTCTCGTCCGTCGAGGTGAAGATCACCCGCGGCGACCTCACTCCCGAGCAGTTCCGCGGGCTCGGCGCGATCATGCGCGAGCACACCGGCGGCAGCGCCCGCAGCACCGTGCAGCAGAACCTCGTCCTGCGCTGGGTGCGCGACGAGGCGCTCTACGACGTCTGGGAGCGGCTGACCGCGCTGGGGCTCGGCGAGGCCGGCGCCCGCGAGATCACCGACGTCGTCAGCTGCCCCGGCACCGACAGCTGCAAACTCGGGATCACCAGCTCGATGGGCCTCAACCGGGCAATCAAGGAGCGGGTCGACTCGATGCGGATCTCCGACGAGCTGACGAAGCGGATCCACATCAAGATGAGCGGCTGCCCGAATGGATGCAGCCAGCACCACATCTCCAACATCGGCTTCTACGGTGCCTCGCTGAAGGTCGGCGGCCGCCAGATGCCCGCCTACATCCCGCACATCGGCGGCAACTTCGAGGGCGGCGAGGTGATCTTCGGCAAGCGGCTGAAGTCGCGGCTGCCGGCCAAGCGGGTCCCCGAGGCGGTCGAGCGCTGGGTGCGGCTGTATGAGGCCGAGCGGTCCGAGGGCGAGGAGTTCAACGCCTTCGCCGAGCGGTCCGGGGCCGAGGCCTTCGAAGCGGCGGTCAAGGACCTGACGCTGCCGGCCGAGTTCAGTCTTGAGACGATGCAGCAGTTCATCGACTGGAATCGCTCCAGCCCCTACAAAGTCGAGCGCGGCGAGGGGGAGTGCGCGATCTAGCGCCGAGCAGCTATGAAACCACCTCCCGTCACCCTCTCAGGCACCGTGCCGACAATCACCGACATCGACCACGAGGCAGTCGCCGCCGAGCTCGAGGACGGCACCGCGCAGGAGGCGATGGAGTGGATGTTCGACACCTTCGGGCCCGACCACTACATCGCCTGCTCGTTCCAGAAAACCAGCTCGGTGACGGCGCACATTGCGAGTCGGATCAATCCCGAGGCGCGCTTCTTCTACCTCGACACCGACGTCCTCTTCCCGGAGACCTACGACACCCGCAACCAGCTCGCGGAGACACTCGGGGTCGAGTTCGACCGCTTCCACAACCTGACGCTCGCCGAGCAGGCCGCCGAGTACGGCGACGAGCTCTGGAAGAGCGATCCCGACGCGTGCTGCGGCCTGCGCAAGGTCGAGCCGATGCGCCGAGCGCTTTCTTCCGTAGACTGCTGGGTCGCCGGCGTCCGGCGCGGAGACTCCAGCACTCGTTCCAAGACCCCGAAGTTCGGCTGGGACAAGAAATTCAACCTCTGGAAGCTGAATCCGCTTGCGGACTGGACCGAGCACGACGTCTGGAACTACATCCGTGAGCATCACCTCCCTTACAACCCGCTCCACGATCGCGGCTACCCTTCGATCGGCTGCACCCACTGCACGCAGCCGGTCGGCCCCGGTGGCTCGCCGCGCGACGGCCGCTGGGCGGGCGTCGCAAAGACCGAGTGCGGGATCAACTAGCGCCCCGAACCGGGCGCGATCCTCAATTTCCCCTCCCCCCCGAACCGATTGGTGAGACCCGATGAGTGAGACCATGGCTGAATTGTCCCTGACCCTTTCCGAGCGCCACACGGCGGACTTCGAGATGATCGGAAACGGCGGTTTCGCGCCGCTGACCGGCTTCCAGGGCTCCGCCGACTGGGAGCGCGTCTGCACCGAGATGAGGACCGCCGACGGCGACTACTGGCCGATCCCGATCACCCTGGCCACCGACCTCGACTGCCAGGTCGGCGACGTCGTCGAGCTCTCCAGCGACGAAGGCAAGCCCCTGGGGCGGATCACCGTCGAGGAGATCTTCGACCGCGACGTCCGCAAGGAGGCCGAGCTGGTCTACCGGACCACCGACGAGAAGCACCCCGGCGTGGCGGCGATCTACGAGGAGGGCAACCGCGTGATAGCCGGCCCGATCGAGGTCGACGCGCTGCCGGACCACGAGGAGGCGTTCATGCGCCGCTACCAGACTCCGGCCGAGACGAAGCAGGAGTTCGCCGATCGCGGTTGGAAGCGGATCGTCGCCTTCCAGACCCGCAACCCGATCCACCGCGCTCATGAGTACCTCACCAAGGCCGCGCTGGAGACCTGCGACGGACTCTTCATCCAGCCGCTGATCGGCAAGACCAAGGCCGGCGACATCCCCGCCGACGTGCGGATGCGCTGCTACGAGGTGCTGATGGAGAAGTACTACCCGACCGACCGGGTCGTCCTGGGCGTGAAGCCGGCGAAGATGCACTACGCCGGCCCCCGCGAGGCGGTCCTGCACGCGATCGTCCGTCGCAATTACGGAGCCACGCACTTCATCGTCGGCCGCGACCACGCGGGCGCCGGCGACTATTACGGCACCTACGACGCGCAGAAGATCTTCGACGACATCGACATCACCGAGCTCGGGATCGAGCCGCTGATGTTCGAGCACACCTTCTGGTGCAACGAGTGCGAGGGTCTCGCCTCCGGCAAGACCTGCCCTCACGACGCGGACGCGCACCTGTTCCTGTCCGGCACCAAGGTCCGCGAAATGCTGGGCAACGGCGAAAAGCCACCGCACGAGTTCTCGCGCGACGAGGTCGCCGAGATTCTGATCGACGCTTACAAGGAGGACTGACAGAGCATGGCTGGCGAGAAGGGCTTCACCCTCTGGTTCACCGGACTCTCCGGGGCCGGGAAGACGACGATCTCGAGGCTGCTGGAGGGGCACCTGCGCGAGCGCGGCTCCAAGCTGGAGATCCTCGACGGCGACATCGTGCGCGAAAACCTCTCCAAAGGGCTCGGCTTCTCGAAAGAGGATCGCGACACCAACATCCGCCGCATCGCCTTCGTCGCCGACCTGCTCAGCCGCAACGGCGTGCCGGTGATCACGGCCGCGATCTCGCCCTACGCGGAGATCCGCAGCGAGGCGCGCGAGATGATGGGCGACCGCTTCGTCGAGGTCTACGTCAAAGCCTCGGTGGACACCTGCGCCGAACGCGATGTCAAGGGCCTCTACGCGAAAGCCTTCGCCGGCGAGATCAAGGAATTCACCGGCGTGTCCGACCCCTACGAGGCGCCGGACAACCCAGAGATCGTCTGCGACACCGAAAGTGAAACCGCCGAGGAGTCGGCCGAGAAGCTGCTGGCCTACCTGGAGCAGCGGGACCTGATTCCGGGCCCCGCCGTTACCGCTTAAGCACCGAGGCGACAGCTCTGCGGGGGGCCGACCCCTCGCTACGGCTTGGGTGGGACCTGCGGCTCGCCTAGGCCGTAGGTCTCGTATGCGCCGAACCGGGCGAACGTCTTGTGCGTCGGGCCGTGGTAGTCGGACGAGCCGGTGGGGATCAGGCCCAGCTCCCCGCAGAGCTCCAGCAGGTGAGCGGTCTGCTCCTCGCTGTGAGTCGGGTAGAAGGTCTCGACGCCGTCCGCGCCCAGCGAGCGGATCAGATCGTCGACCTGGTTGGGCTCGGAGATGTCCCAGTAGGGGTGGGCGATGACCGCCGACCCCCCGGCGGCGCGGATCAGCTCGATCGCCTGCTCCGCGTTCGGCCACCTACGCGCCACGAAGGCCTTGGCCCCCGGCACCAGGTACTCCTCGAAGAAGGGGCCGAGGTCGCCCGTCGCGCCGGCCGCCCGGGCGATGTGCGGCCGCCCGATCGATAACGCGTCGCCGGCCTCCCTGACGGCGTCCTCGAGGTGGAGGTCGAAACCCTCGGCGCGCAGCTTTTCGACGATCTCCCCGGCCCTGGAGACGCGCTCGTGTTGGGCGCGCTCGCAGGCCGCGGCGATCTTGCCGAGGTCGACCCAGTAGCCGCAGATGTGCAGGTCTTCGGCGTAGTCGTGGACGCACGACATCTCGATCGCCGGCACCAGCTCGATCCCGAGCCGCTCCGCGGCCTCGACCGCCTCGGCCACCCCCGCGATCGCGTCGTGATCGGTCAAGGCCAGCGTCGTAACGCCCGCCTCTGCGGCTTTCCCGACGACGTCCGCGGGCGCGAGCTGCCCGTCGGAGACCGTCGAATGACTCTGCAGCTCGATCAACATGGACGAGACCCTAACTTCGCCTCTTGGCGGCGGTCGGGCGCCCGAGCCCTCTCGACAACCGGAGATGGAAGCTCGCGCCCCCCAAGCGCCGTCATAAATAGACTGCGCCGCCGTGTTCGAGAAGGTGCTGATAGCCAACCGCGGCGAGATCGCGATCCGGGTCGCCCGGACCCTGAAGGAGATGGGGATCGGATCGGTGGCCGTCTACTCCGAGATCGATCGGGACGCGCCGCACGTGCGGGAGGCCGATGAGGCGTTCCTGATCGGGCCTGCGGTTCCGGCCGAGAGCTATCTGAACGTCCAGAAGATCATCGACACGGCCCGGGAGGCCGGGGCGCAAGCAATCCATCCCGGCTACGGGTTCCTGGCCGAGAACGCCGACTTCGCCCGCGCCTGCGCCGAGGCCGGGATCACGTTCATCGGACCGCCGCCGGAGGCGATCGAAGCGATGGGGTCGAAGACGCGGGCCCGCGAGATCATGGCCGAGGCCGGGGTGCCGATCGTGCCCGGCGCGACGGCGCCGGCGAAGGACCTCGGCGAGGCTCGCGAACAGGCCGACGAAGCCGGCTACCCGGTCGCCTGCAAGGCGGCGGGAGGCGGCGGCGGCAAGGGCTTCCGGGTCGCGATGACGCCAGATGACCTCCAGGAGGCGTTCGAAGGCGCGGCTCGCGAGGGCGAGAAGTTCTTCTCCGACGCCCGTGTCTACGTCGAGCGCTACCTCGAGGACCCGCGCCACGTCGAGGTCCAGGTGCTCGCCGACTCGCAGGGCAACGTGATCCACCTCGGCGAGCGCGACTGCTCGATCCAGCGCCGCCACCAAAAGGTGATCGAGGAGGCGCCCGGGCCCCGCGTCGACGCCGAGATGCGCGAGCGGATCGGCAAGATCGCCACCGACGCCGCCGCCGCTGTCGGCTACCGCTCGGCCGGCACGGTCGAGGGCCTTCAGGTCGGCGACGATTACTTCTTCCTCGAGATGAACACGCGGGTGCAGGTCGAGCACTGCGTGACCGAGATGATCAGCGGCGTCGACATCGTCCGCGAGCAGATCCTGGTCGCCGCCGGCGAGGCGCTCTCGATCTCCCAGGAGGAGGTCGACCTGCGCGGGCACGCGATCGAGTGCCGGATCAACGCCGAGGCGGCGCACAAGAAATTCGCCCCCGCCCCGGGCGCGATCACCAGCTACCGCGAGCCGGCGGGACCTGGGGTGCGGGTCGACTCGGGCGTCGAAGCGGGCTCGGAAGTGACGCCGATGTACGACCCGATGGTGGCCAAGCTGATCGTCTGGGACGTCGACCGCGAGCACGCGACGCGGCGGATGCTGCGAGCGCTCGGCGAGTACGAGGTCGGCGGCCTGACCACCTTGATCCCCTTCCACAAGGCGATCCTCGCCACCGACCAGTGGGCGCGTGGGGAGACCTGCCGCGACCTGATGGAGGACAACGACTGGCTGCGGTCGACGGCGGCGGAGGCTGCGCCCGAGCTGGCCGTCGAGGAGGGCGCCGAGCTGGTCTCCCGCGACTACAAGGTCGAGGTCGCGGGCAAGCTCTTCGACGTCAAGGTCATCGGCGCCTCGCTGGGCGCCGGCGGTGCCGCTCCGGCTGCCGGCGGCAGGAGGCCCCCGAAACGTGAGCGCAAGGCCGGCGGGGGGTCCGCGGCCTCCAGCGAGTCTCTGCCGTCACCGCTCCAGGGCACCATTCTGAAGGTCGCCGTCGAGCAGGGCGTCACGGTCGAGGAGGGCGACCTGATCTGCGTGATCGAGGCGATGAAGATGGAGAACGAGATCACCGCTCACCGCTCCGGCAAGGTCACCACCCTCAACGTCGCCGAGGGCGCCGCGGTCAGCAGCGGCGACGTCATCGCCGTCATCGAGTAGCGAACCACCCGCTGAACGCGGCTCAGTGGCCGTGTTCTTTTTCTTTCTTCTTCTGTTCCCGTTCTTTTTCCCGCCGTTCCTTTTCTTTTTCCCGCTTGATCTTCAGCTGCTCCTTGCGGGTCAGCGGGAGTTTCGGGACGGGTTCCTGGCAGGTGCGGCCGCTGCAGTCCTCGAGGCTCCGCAGCTGCGTATGCAGGAAGGCGCGGATCGGGAAGTAGTTGGAGTCGCGGACGATGTTGTTGAGCTCGTAGGGGTCCTTTTCGATGTTGTAGAGCTCTTTCTCGCCGTCCGGCCACTCGATGTACTTGTAGGGGCCGAGGCGGATCCCCTCGTAGTCCTTGGGCGGCGCGACGATCGAGGCGCTCGCGCCGTCGGGTTGGGCGTTGACGCTCGCTCCGCCACCGGTCCTGCCGGCCGCGACGCTGGCGGGAGCGGCCGCGGGACCGCCGCCGTTCTCTTCGACGTCGTTGGTCTGGACGAAGGACTCGAAGAGGATCGGACGCCGCGTGCGCAGACTGGGGTCCTTCATGAAGGGGACGAGGGAGCGGCCGTCGATGCTCTTGTCGGCTTCGGCGCCGGCCAGTTCGAGGATGGTCGGTGCGATGT
Source organism: Solirubrobacterales bacterium (assembly GCA_046330295.1). GTDB lineage: Bacteria > Actinomycetota > Thermoleophilia > Solirubrobacterales > 70-9 > VAYN01. The sequence goes on from JAXLTB010000007.1 coordinate 31,940, forward strand.
CGATGTTGGCCGCCAGCTCACCGGTTTCGGTGCCCGCTTTGATCCCCGGCCCGCGGATCAGCAGGGGCAGGTGGGTGGAGGGCTCATAGGCGAGGAACTTGCCGCCCGTGAGGCGATGCTCGCCGTAGAAGAAGCCGTTGTCGGAGGTGAAGATGATGTAGGTGTTGCGCAGCCGGTGCAGGGCCCCGAGGGTGTCGACGATCTCTTTGACGCCGTCGTCGACGGAGCGCAGCGACTCCAGCGCCTTCTGGTAGTAGATGCGGTAGGTGTGGATGTCGTTGAGCGAGAGGTACGGCGCTTCGCGAATGAAGCGCGGCTTGTCGTTGACGTTGCCCTCGTTGAATCCCTGAGAGGGCCCGTGCGGGTATGGCGCGCCGGCGAAGGTGTTGTAGTGCCGCGGGGCCGGCTCGGGCCCGGCCGGCCGGCGGAAGTCTCCGTGGGGAGCCGTGTAGTCGAGTTGGAGGTAGAACGGCTGTTCCGGTGACGTTCCCGCCAGCTCTTCCGACGCGATGCGGCTGAAGACGTCGGTCTCGTAGAGGCAGGGAAGGCCGTTGAGCGGGGCGAACGGGCAGCCGAAGTCGTCGCGCTGACCGTATTCGCGCGTTTCCCAGCTGCCGGAGTCCCCGAACGGGCCGTCGATCGAGCCGTTGTCGTTGAGCGTGTAGCCGTAGTAGTAGTGGTGGGTGTCGGCGCTGAGGACGGTGTGCCAGGCGCTCCAGCCGGGTGGGACGTCCCTGCCTTCGTCGAAGGGTTCGTCGCCATAGCCGTTGAGGAACTTGCCGACGTGGATCGTGCGGTAGCCGGCGGCCTGCAGCCAGGTCGCGAGATTGTGGGTGTAGGCCTGACGCGCTTTGAAGCCGGTGTAGCCGCCGTTCGGGGGCACGTTGCCGCGGTCGTTGTGGTTGTGCGCGTAGCGGCCGGTGAGCAGGCTGACGCGGGACGGGCAGCAGAGGGGATAGGAGACGTAGTAGCGGTTGAAGGTGATGCCGCGCCCGGCGATCAGGTTCAACGTGTTCGGCATCGCATAGAGCGGCGCCCCGCCTGGCGGGGTGATCGAGGCATAGAGCTGCTCCAGGGTCTGGTCGTCGGTCTGGATCACGACGAAGCTCGGCCGCTGCTTGGCCGAGGCGGCCGCGCTCGTCTTGGCCGGGGAAGCGGGCGCGCCCGAGGGCGCGGCCTGAGCGCTCTGGACCGCGGCCAGCGCCAGGCTGCCGAGCAGGGCCAGCAGGCTCACGGCCAGGGCAAGCCGCGCGGCCGCGAGGGCACGCAGTTGAGTCCTGGGCTGAGCGAACTTATGCATCACGAACTTATGCATCAGGGAGCGCTACCGTCGAAACCGGCGCCTACCGCCGGAGTTGCGCCTGTACGCTAGGAGACGCTCAGGACGCGCCGAGCTTTTTCACTGCATCGCGGAAGTTCTTGACCGTGGCGCTCGGGGCTTTGCGCCCCTCCAGTTTCTCGCCGTGGCGGTTGACCCAGATCACCGGCACGTTCATCTTCAGCACCGGGGCGATGTCGGTCGCGTAGTTGCAGCCGATGTGGAGCCAGCCTTTCTTGCCCCCGATCCGCCGTGCGCACTCTTTGAAGTGGACCGGATCCGGCTTGTAGCTGCGCACCTGCTGCGCGGTGACGACGAGGTCGAGTTCGGTCCGCAGGTGGCGTCGCGAGATCCCGAGCAGTTTGTCGTCGATGTTGGAGATGATCCCGATCTCGTATTTCTTGCCGAGCCGGTCCATCGCCGCGTTGGCCTCGCGGAAGGGCAGCCAGTAGGCGACGCTGTTGGGAAGGAACTGGGCCCGCGAGGGCTCGACCTCCCAGCCCAGCTCGCCGGCGACCTTGACGATCGTCCGCCGCAGCACCTCGGCGTAGAGCTCGTAGGAGCCGGCCATGATCTCGGCCTGAACCTCCATGAAGCGGGCGAGGAAGGGGCCCTCCTCGAAGCTGAAGCCGTCTTTGGCCGCCTCCTTCCTGCAGGCGTCGACGATGCCTTTCTCCCAATCGATCAGGGTTCCGTAGCAATCGGTGGTCACCCAATTGATGTTTTTTAGACTGGGAAGGGCCATAGGGAATGTTCGCCTTCGCGAGCCCCGCAAAGAATCAGATTGCGATGCGGGGCCTAGTTGCGGCTCACCGGCGAGCGCGGCATTATGCCAAGCGGCACAAGTTGGGGGTTTCACCTATCCGGGCAAGGCACGATGACGTGGCCTGGAGCCAAACTTGGGTAGTGTGCGCGCCCGCGCCCTCCGGGCCGCCACCTCCAATGGACCTCCTCGAGTATCAGGGAAAGCAGCTGTTCGCCAAGCACGGCATCGCCGTTCCCGGCGGCGAGGTCGCCGCGACGGTGGATGACGCGGTCGCCGCGGCGGAGAAGATCGGCTACCCCTGCGCGATCAAGGCCCAGGTCCTGATCGGCGGCCGCGGCAAGGCGGGCGGGATCAAGATCGCCGCCGACGCCGACCAGGCGCGCGAGTACGCCGACGCGATCCTCGGCATGGACATCGTCGGCCCCCACGGCGAGGGCCCGTTCCGAGTCGAGCAGGTCTGGATCGAGGGCGGCTCCGACATCGCCGCCGAGTACTACGCCTCGGTGATCCTCGACCGCGGCGAGAAGAAGCTGCTGGCGATGGTCTCCGCCAAGGGCGGCATGGACATCGAGGCCGTTGCGGCCGAGAGCCCCGAGGCGCTCGTCAAACGGCACATCGACCCGACCCGCGAGTTCGACGTCGCCGCCGCCCGGGCGATCATCGACGAGGCGGGACTCGACGAGGACGCCCGCGGGCAGGCCGCAGAGGTGCTGGTCAAGCTGGCCGAGGTGGCCACCGGCGAGGATGCCACCCTGATCGAGGTCAACCCGCTGATCGTGACCGCCGGCCGCGACGTGGTCGCGCTCGACGCCAAGGTGACGATCGACGGCAACTCGCTGTTCCGCCACCAGGACCTGGCGGAGGTCGCCGACACGGTCGACGACCCGCAGGAGGCGATGGCGAAGGAGAAGGGCCTCACCTACGTCAAGCTCGACGGCAACGTCGGCATCCTCGCCAACGGCGCCGGGCTCTGCATGTCGACCCTGGACGTGGTCGCGCAGGCGGGCGGTGCGCCCGCCAACTTCCTCGACGCCGGCGGCGGCTCCAAAGCAGAGGCGATCGTCAGCGCGCTCGAAGTGATCGTCTCCGATGAGAAGGTCAGCGCCATCCTCTTCAACATCTTCGGCGGCATCACCCGCTGCGACGAGATCGCCAACGGGATCGTTACCGCCTCGGGCCAGATCGACCTCGGCGTGCCGCTGGTCGTCCGCCTCGACGGGACGAACTCCGAGGAGGGCCTGAAGATCCTCGCCGAGGCGAACCTGCCCAACCTCCACCAGGAGAAGACGATGCTGGACGCCGCGCGGCGGGTCGTCGAGCTGGCGGGGTCCGCGTCGTGAGCATCATCGTCGGCACCGATACGAAGCTCGTCGTCTCCGGCCTGACCGGCCGCGAGGGCTCCTTCCACGGGCTGCGCAACCGCGACTACGGCACCGACCTGGTCGCCGGGGTGACGCCGGGCAAGGGCGGCCAGGACGTCGAGGGCGTGCCGATCTTCGACACGATCTCCGAGGCGGTCGAGGAGGCCGGCGCCAACACCTCGATGATCTTCGTCCCGGCGCGGTTCGCGGCGCCGGCGATCGACGAGGCGATCGAGTCCGGGGTCGAGACGGTGATCGCGATCACCGAGGGCATCCCCGTCCTCGACATGCTGAACACCTACTGGAAGGCGAAGGAGGCGGGGGTCCGGCTGATCGGCCCCAACTGCCCCGGAGTCCTCTCGCCCGGCAAGGCGAACGTCGGCATCATCCCGGCCCAGTTCTTCGAGCCCGGTTCGATCGGCGTCGTCTCCAAGTCGGGGACGCTGACCTACCAGATCGGCAACGAGCTGAAGCAGGCCGGGGCGGGCAACTCCTCGATCGTCGGCATCGGCGGGGATCCGATCGTCGGCTCCGACTTCATCGACATCCTCACCATGTACGAGGCCGACCCGGAGACCGAGCTGATCGTGATGGTCGGCGAGATCGGCGGCGATGCCGAGGAGCGGGCCGCCGAGTTCATCGCCTCCGGCATCTCCAAGCCGGTGGTCGCCTACATCGCCGGCTTCACCGCGCCCCCGGGCAAGCAGATGGGCCACGCCGGCGCGATCATCTCCGGCTCCTCCGGGACCGCGCAGGCGAAGAAGGATGCGCTCGAGGCGAAGGGCGTGCGGGTCGGCGAAAGCCCGACCGAGACCGCGGCGATCGCGGTCGAGATGCTGCGCGCGCTGTAGAGGTGTCTGCGATAGGCGTCCCGTGGCGACGCTCGATGCAGATTCGGCGGTGCGGTGCGGCTCTCAGTAGGTCGCCCGACGCCCCGCCATCGGCGCGCGCATAGGTCGCCGTTACCCGGCCCCGGGCCCGGGCCCGATCAGGCCGCGGACCTCTCGTGCGAGTGCGGTCGCTTCGCCCACGAGGCGACGGCGGGTGACGCGAACGATGCGGTAGCCGGCCAGGAGGAGCTCGGGGTCGCGGGCTCGGTCACGCTCGAATGCGGCGCGGTGGCCGTGGAACTCCCAGCTGTCGAGCTCGACGACGAGGCGGGCGACAGGCCAGAGGGCGTCGACCTCGTGGCCCAGGACGAGCACGTTGGTCGCCGGCGGGGGAAGACGGTGGTGGCGGCAGAAGGCGAGGAAGCGGTCCTCCAGCGGCGAGCGGGTACTGCTGGGGGCATGGAGGTCGGCGAGGAGGGCGCGGATTGGGCGCAGGGCATGGCGGCCGGCGCCCCGCTCGCAGACTCTTTCCAGCGCTCGCACGCCCAGCAGCCTGAGCCGATCCGCCTCCTCGAATGCGCGCAACAGCCGCTGCTCGTCGAGGACCTCGGCGAGGTCGAAAAGTGTCCGAGCAAGCGAGGTGACCGGGATCGCGTCGCGGATGGCCCCGTCCTCTGGATGGAGGCGCGCCTTGTGGAGGCGGATCCCCTCGCGGCCGGCGCGGCCGCGGGCGCAGGTCACGTCGATCGGAGACCGTGGACGCTGCAGGCCCCACAGCGCGGACGCGCTGCAATGGCTGAGCAGAGCGCCCTTCCCATAGGCCAAAACGGCGGCGAGCCAGTGCCCCCGCTGCGTGAGGCGCCGGTGGCCCACCGCGTAGACGCCTCGGTGGACGGCATGCAGTCGTCCCGACTTCACTCGCCACTTGATCGCACCCGGTTTCAGACCAAGGCTTCTCAGCTGGTGATGGGCGATCACGCCGTGCTGGCGGGTCGCCAGGGACGACAGCTCCCGCTCCCGCGCGAGCGAGTCCGTCCCGGCCGCCTCTCGTCGAGGCGTGGTTTCGGGCTCCGGCTGTGGAGGTTCGTGAGATTGCGGCGGTATGCCAGCCCCAAGCTCATCGACGCCAGCGGTTCGCCCCCCCCGGCTGGGGGTCTGGTGAGGGCGGGGCGTTGCTAGGGTCGGGGACGTATGGCCGGCGACACGATTTCGTTTGCTCGCGGCGCGCCGAGCGCCGACATACTGCCCCACGAGCAGGTGCGGGAGGCCGCGGCGCGGGCGCTTGCGGAGGACTGGGAAACGGCCCTCTCCTACGGGGTCGGCATCGGCCATCCCGGGCTCTGCCAGTGGGTCGCTGAGCGCCACGGCCATCTCGACGCCTCCCAGGTGATGATCACCAACGGCTCGCTGGAGGCCGGGGCGATGCTGTTCGAGCATCTGCTGGGCCCGGGCGACAGGGTGGCCGTCGAGCAGCCGACCTACGACCGCACGCTGCTGCTCCTGCAGCGCCGCGGGGTCGAGTTGGTGCCGGTGCCGCTGGAGGCGGACGGAATCGACATGGCCGCCTTCGAGGCGGCGCTCGCCGAGGGGCCGATCAAGTTCGCCCACATCATCCCCAACGCTCACAACCCGGCGGGCTGCACGCTCTCCTCTGCGAAGCGGTCGCGGCTGGTCGAGCTGGCCGCCGAGCACGGATTCTTCATCTTCGAGGACGATCCCTACCGCGAGCTCCCCTTCGAGGGCGAGCCGCTGGAGACGATGCTCTCGCTCGACGGCGCCGGTCGCGTCCTCCATGCGTCCTCGTTCTCCAAGACCGTCAGCCCCGGGGTCCGGGTCGGCTACCTCGCCGGTCCAGCCGCGGAGGTCGCCAAGCTCGCGAAACGAGCGAACGAGACCTACATCTCGCCGAACATGCTGGCCGAGGCCATCGTCCTCGAGCTTTGCCGCTCCGGCGAGCTGGACCGCAACATCGACTTCGTCAAAGGGGCGCTGAAGGACCGCTGCGACGCGCTGGTGGCGGCGCTGCGCGAGCAGATCCCCGAGGCGGAGTTCGTCGTTCCCGAGGGCGGCTACTTCCTCTGGCTGGACTTGGCCGAGGGCACCGACACCGCCGCCCTGCTGGCGGAGGCCAAGACGGACGGGGTGACCTTCGTCGCCGGCGCCGACTTCATGATCGAGGGCGGCGAGAACAGCCTGCGGCTCTCCTTCGCCCCAGTTCCGGCGGAGCGGATGTCGGAAGGCGTCTCCCGCATCGCCTCCGCGATCGAGCGCGTTCGCGCCGGCTCGCCAGCCTGATCATTCGACCGTGATCGTCCCCTTCATGAAGGGGTGGAAGGCGCAGTAGTAGGCGAAGGTGCCGGGCTTTTCGAGGGTGATCGTGGCGGCCTCACCCGTGTCGATGCTGCCGCTTTCGATTGGAGCGAGGACCTGGCCGCCTACATGCTTGGCGCGCTGGAGCCGGCCGAAGCGGCCGAGCTGGAGCGCCACATGGAAGGCTGCGAACGCTGCCGTTCGGAGATGCGCTGGCTGTCGCCCGCCGTTCGGGTGCTCCCCGAGGGCGTCGAGCGCCTGCAGGCGCCCCCGGCGCTGCGCAGACGGGTGATGATCGAGGTGCGCGCCGACGCTCACGCCGCCGACGTCGAGGCGCGCCCGGTGGAGGGCGGGTTCCGCCACCGCGTCGCGGGCTGGCTGAGCGGTCTCGGCTCCGGCTCGCCTGGCTGGCGGCCGATCGCCGGGCTGGCCGCCGTTGCCGCGGTGATCCTGGCGGTCGCCGCCGTCGCCGGCTACAAGCTCGGCAGCGAGGGCTCGGGCGGGAGCGGCGGGACCAGCACGATCGTCGCCGGCCACGCCCCCGGCGTGACCGCGAAGATGGTCCGCGAGGGCGACGGCGGCACCCTGCGCCTGGCGCACGTGCACCGGCTTCCCAGCGACAGGGTGCTCGAGGCCTGGGTGCGCCGCGAAGGCAGAGTCGAAGCGGTTGCGGCGCTGTTCGTCCCCGACCGGGAGGGTCACGCCTCGACCACGATCGCCGACATGAAGGGCGTCGACGCGGTGATGGTCACCGCCGAGCCGACCGGCGGCAGCGAGGAGCCGACCTCGGCCCCGCTGATCACGATCCCGGTCCCCCAGTAGGGGCCAGGCGCAGCTTTGCAGCCGCCGGCTAGCGGCCGTAGCGGTCTGAAGAGAGGATCAACTGCTCCGGGATCGCCGCCCGCGGTGGCGCCGCCGGGTCGGCGCGGACCGAGACGGTCTCGGCGACGCTGCGGCTTACCTCGTGTGTGCGCTCCGCCGATTCGATCGTCACCAGGGCGTCGTCGGAGCCCACGACCTTGCCTTCCAGGCCCGGCTCCAGGCCGGCCTGCTTGAGATAGTGGAGCAGTTCCTCGGCCTCGTTCTCGAAGCGCAGGACGGTAACGTCGGCGCCGACGCCGACGTCGGCCAGCAGTGAGCCCTGCTCGCGGACGCCCTCGACGATCGGGTGGCCGTGCGGACACGTCGTCGCGTCGCCGATCGCCGCCCGCATCCGCTCCTCCAGCACCGGCGACATCGCGTGCTCGATCCGCTCGGCCTCCTCGTGGACCTCGTCCCAGGGAATGCCGAGGACGTCGGTGAGGAAGCGCTCGATCATGCGGTGGCGGCGGACGATGTGGCTGGCGTGCTCGCGCCCCGACTCGGTGAAGCTGAGCGATTTGTCCGGGTTGCGCTCGACGTAGCCGTCATCGATCAGCCGCCCGACCATCTCGTGCACCGTCGGCGGCGAGAGCTGCATCGCGCGGGCGATGTTGGCACCCGTCATCGGCAGCCCGGCCTCCTCCAGCCAGAACATGATCTCGAGGTACTCCTGCTCTGCGACGGTCGCGCTATCCGACGACAAGCGGCGCTCCTTTTCGGGGTTCGACTACCGGTCCCGACCGATACTAGTCGCTGCTCAGCGCCGCTCGACCAGGGTCGAAACGACCGCCTCGTAGAACCCGTCACCCATGCTGCCCTCGGTGACCGTGACGTTGTCCCAGCTGGGCAGGTAGGTGCGCAGGCCGGGGTCGCGCTCGGGGCCATTGGCGACGACGAAGAAACTACCCACCACCGCCGCCACCTCGAGGTCCTCGATCGAATCGCCGACGGCGATGCAGTCGGCCGGGTCATAGCCGCGGGCGCGGGCGTGGGCGGCCACCGCGTTGGCCTTGCTGACCATGCGCGGCACCAGGTGATAGGCATGGGTGCGACCCTCGATCGCCGGCATCGGCCGCCCGATCGCGCCGTTGTCCAGCAGGCGCAGGTCGTCGTCGCCGTGCTCGCCGAGCAGGGCGTTGGCCTCGTCGACGTCGATCTTGCCGCGGAAGAGGTGGGAGAGGACGCGGCCGTGGTGCCACGGCGCGTGGTACTCGAGCCGCCCGGGGAAGTGGTCGAACAGCATCTTCGGAATCCCCCGATGCTCGATCTGCTCGTAGATGGTTGCGCCCTCGGTCGGCTCCATCTCGCCGGTCATCAGCGTCGTCTCGCCATCGATCGCCAAGGCGCTCCCGGCCTCGTAGATGTAGGAGGTCTGGCCCATCAGCCGCGCCGCCTCGTGGACCTGGGGCTCGCGGCGGCCGGACATGATCACGACCTCGACCCCGGCCCGCTGGCAGGCCTCCAGGCCGCGCGCCTGGGCCAGCGAGAATGCACCATCGGCGTCGCGGAAGAGCGACGAGCCCTGCCCGAGCAGGGTTCCGTCGAGGTCGGTGTAGACGCATCTCAGTGGCATCGGCCCGGTCGCTACCGTAGCGGCGATGAGTGGTGAGCGAGCAAAGCGTTCCAATCTGATTTCTCGTCAGCGAGCGAGGCACGGGACCTGATGTCCTGGCGCCTCGCCGACAGGACCCTCGACTTGGCCCAGCCGCTGGGGGCGGCGATCGTCAATGTCACCGTCGACTCGATGTTCGAGGGCGCCCGCAGCGGGACGCCGGAGCAGGCCGTGGCCGACGGGATGGCCCTGGTCGAGGCCGGCTTCGACCTGCTCGACGTCGGCGCCGTCGCGGCGCGCAGCGGCCCGCCGGTGCCGCCCGGGGAGGAGGCGGCCGCGCTGGTCCCGACGATCGAGGGGCTGGCGGGGGGCGGGGTGCCGATCTCCGCCGACACCTTCTCGGTCGAGGTGGCCCGGCGGGCGCTCGGCGCCGGCGCGGCGGCCGTCAACGACATCTCCGGCGGCTCGGAGCGGATGTTCGACCTGGTCGCGGGGGCGGGGTGCGGCTACGTGCTGATGCACATCGAGGGGCCGCCGCGGGTCGACCGGCCCTGGCGCGAGTACGGCGACGTCGTCGACCACCTCAAGGCCTGGTTCGAGGGGAGAGTCGAGCTGGCGCGCGAGCTTGGCGTCTCCGAGGAGCAGATCGCGATCGACCCCGGACTCGACTTCGACCTCAGCCCCGAGCAGGACCTGGAGATCCTGCGCCGGCTCGGCGAGCTGCGCTCGCTGGGTCTGCCGCTCTACGTCTCGCTCTCGCGCAAGGACTTCATCGGCGCGGTGCTAGCGGGCTCATGGGAGGAGCGCTGGCCGGCGGCCGAGCGCGAGTGGGGGACGGTGGCGGCGGTGGCGCTGGCGGTGCGGGCTGGCGCCGACGTGCTCCGCATCCACGACCGCAGCTCGTTGCAGGCGATGCGCGTGGCGGGGCGGATCGTGCGGGGCACCGGGTGCGAGTCCCAGGCGTCCTCAGGCAACGACGCGGGAAGTCCGAGCAGCAGCGCCATGCGGGCGACCGAGGACGCCGCATGACGGCGCCTGGGGTCGCCAGCCTGCTGGGCTCGCCCTGGGCGGTCGCGATCGACCCGGCGCGGCGCGACGGGCGGATCGTCGCCGAGAGCTCCGAGCGGGAGCGGCAGGCGCGGCCGGTGGCGCTGCCCGACTCGCTCGAGCGCGGCTTCGCCGAGGCGCTGCGCCGGGCCGGGATCGAGTCCCTCTACTCGCACCAGCTCGAGGCCTTCGAGGCGGCCGCGCACTCGAATCTGGCGATCACCAGCGGCACCGCCTCGGGCAAGAGCCTCGCCTTCAACCTGCCGGTCCTCGACGGCATCGCCCGTCAACCGAAACGCCGCGCGCTCTACCTCTACCCGACCAAGGCGCTGGCGCAGGACCAGGCCCGCAAGCTGGCGCAGCTGCGCCCGCCGGGATTGCGCGAGGCGATCTACGACGGCGACACCCCGCGCGAGGAGCGGCCGGCGATCCGCCGCCGCAACAACCTCGTCCTCACCAACCCGGACATGCTCCACGTCGGCCTGCTGCCCCATCACAAGAGCTGGGGCGACTTCCTCGCCAACCTCGGCTGGGTCGTCGTCGACGAGGCCCACACCTACCGCGGCGTCTTCGGCTCCCACGTCGCCAACGTCCTGCGGCGGCTGCGGCGGGTTGCGCGCGCCTACGGCTCGGAGCCGCGGTTCCTGCTCGCCTCGGCGACCATCGCCAACCCGGTCGAGCTGGCCGAGCGGCTGGTCGGCACCCCGTTCGAGCTGATCGACGACGACGGGGCGCCACGGGCGGGGCGAGAGATCGCGATGTGGAACCCACCGCTGATCGACAAGGCGACCGGGGTGCGGCGCTCTGCGCTCTCGGAGGCGGCCGACCTGCTGGCCGAGCTGGTCTCCCAGGGGGTGCGGACGATCTGCTTCCTCAAAAGCCGGCGCGGGATCGAGCTGATCCAGCGCTTCGCGCGCGAGAACCTGGAGCGGCGCGGCAAACCGGAGCTGGCGGCGCGGATCGCCCCCTATCGCGGCGGCTACACGCCGCAGCAGCGGCGCGAGATCGAGGCGCGCCTGAGCGCCGGCGAGCTGCTGGCGGTGGTGGCCACCGATGCTCTGGAGCTGGGGATCGACGTTGGCGAGCTCGACGCGGCGATCTGCGTCACCTTCCCGGGCACGGTCGCCAGCCTGCGGCAGATGTGGGGCCGGGCGGGGCGGCGGCGACGTGGGCTCGCCGTCTACGTCGCCGGCCAGGACGCGCTCGACCAGTTCTTCTGCCGACACCCGGACGAGTTCCTCGGGCGGCCGGTCGAGGCGGCGATCCTGGACCACGCCAATGAGCAGATCGCCTCGCGGCACCTGATCGCGGCCGCCTACGAGCTGCCGCTGAGCGATGCCGACGAGGAGATCTTCGGGCCGGGTTGGCGCCAGCGGGCGGAGCGGCTGCTGGCGGCGGGGAGCTGCGCAACACGGGTGGGGGCCTGTTGCCGCGGCGCAGCGAGTTCGTCGCCTCGCGGATCGCTCTGCGCTCGGCCTCGGCCGACTCGGTCGCGGTGATCGAGCGCGAGTCGGGTGAGATGCTGGGGATGGTCGAGGCCGAGCGCGCCTTCACGACTATCCACCCCGGCGCCGTCTACCTGCACCTGGGGCGCTCCTACGAGGTCGAGCGGCTCGACGTCGAGAGCCGCCGCGCGATCGTCTCCAGCTTCGACGGCGACTGGTACACGCGGCCGAAGAAGGAGACCGAGATCTACATCGAGCGCACCCATGAGCAGCGCGAGGTGGCCGGCGTACAGCTCAATTTCGGTGAGGTCTCGGTGACCGAGCAGGTGATCGCCTTCCAGCGGGTGTCCATCTCCGACTCCGAGCCGATCGACATCGTCGCCCTCGAGTTGCCGGAGCAGAACTTCGTCACCCAGGCGCTCTGGTACGTGCTGCCGGAGCGCCTCAGCGGGGCGGTGCCGAGCGACGCTCTGCTCGGCTCCCTCCACGCGACCGAGCACTGCCAGATCGCGGTGCTGCCGCTGATCGCGATGTGCGATCGCTGGGACATCGGCGGCCTCTCCACCAACGTCCATTTCCAGACCGGCCGCTCGACGATCTTCATCTACGACGGGCATCCCGGCGGCGTCGGGATCACCAAGCGCGGCTTCGAGGAGTTCGAGCGGCTGCTGGACGACGCCGAGCGGCTGATCGCCGAGTGCCCCTGCGAGTCCGGCTGCCCCTCGTGCGTGCAGAGCCCCAAGTGCGGCAACCTCAACGAACCGCTGCACAAGGCGGGGGCGCTGGAGTTGATGGGCTTGATGAAGGGGTCGGGCGAGCGATGAGCAGGCGGCGGCAGGCGGCGGTGATCGGCAGCGGGGGCTGCGCGCAGGACTCCGAGACGGCGCGGTCGGCCGAGGAGGTCGGGCGGCGCCTGGCCGAGGCTGGCGTCTCCCTGGTCTGCGGCGGCCTGGGCGGCGTCATGGAGGCCGCCTGCCGGGGCGCCGCCGAAGTGGGTGGGACGGCGATCGGGATCGTCCCCGGCAACGCCGTCGCGGAAGCAAACCCACACTGCACCCACGTCGTCGCCACCGGAATCGGCCACGCGCGCAATTTCGCCGTGGTGTCCTCGGGCGAGGTGGTGATCGCGATCGGCGGCGAGTGGGGGACGCTGTCGGAGATCGGGTTCGCGCGGGCTATCGACCGCACGGTGGTCGCCCTGGATAGCTGGGTCCTGCGCGGGCGCGGGGCCATGGAGGAGGCTCCCGGCCTGCTTCCCGCCGCCTCGGCCCGCGAGGCCGTCGAGCTGGCGCTGGCGGCGCTCTGAGGTCGTCCCCGGGCCAGAGCTGGCGTAGGGCGAGGATGGCGAAGGCGTGGGACCAGGCGAGCGGGGTGGTCGAGCGGGGGGTGCCGGTGCGGGCGTTGACCCGCTCGGGGAGGGCACCGGCCGGGGTTGCGGCGCGGCGCAGGTCGCCGAGCAGGCGCAGGGCTTGGCGGCGCTCGCCGCCGGCCCGCGAGCGAGCGGTACGGGAGCGCCGTTCGACGTCGGCCAGTGCGGCGAGGCTCCAAGCGGTCCAGGCGGTCGGGGCTGACCAGGGCTCTGATCCCGGCCAACCTTCGCCTGGGGTGATCCCGAAGCGGGTCTGCCGCGCGGCCAGGCCCAGCAGCGTCTCGCAGACATTGGGGTAGAGAGCGGGGAGCGCGAACGGCCGCACCGCCCAGGCCGCCGCCGAGTCGAGCCCCGACCCCTGCTCGCCGGCGCGCCTGACCAGCCCGCGCGCCGTCCCGAAGGCCCGCTCGATCCGATCCGCGAACGGGCGGTGGCGGCTTCCCCGGGACGTGCCTGAGCTTTGGGCGTCCATATGACCGAAAAGCTCAGACACGTCGCCGGTGGGGGGGGCCGAAGCGATCGCGTTGGCGAGGTAGTCGCCTCCGGCTCCCTCCTGGTAGTCGGGGCGGCCGCGCCAGGCGGCCTCCCTCCTGGTAGTCGGAGCGGTCGCCGCAGCTGGGCGATGCAATCCGGCGGCCCGGGCGGCGATGGCGACCCAACCGGAGGCGTCCCCCTGGGGGCCTCGTCCAGGCAACGGGGTGCCGTTGCCGCGGAAGCGGGCCGCGACCCCGAGGTCGAGGCCGAGAAGGAAGCGGGCGATCTGGCGCGCCTCTGGCAGGTAGCCGGCGGCGGCGAAGGCGAGCGCGGCGGTGCCGGCGTCCCGGGGCCAAACATAGGCCCAGCCGTCGCGGGCGCCGGCGGCGAGGGCCCCGGTCCGGCGGTCGGTCAGGGCCCTCAGGGTCAGCAACGAGCGCCGGTACATCCGCCGCGCCCAGGCCGGTGCCGCGGGTCCGAGCTGGCGCGCGCGCGCGAGCCAGCGACGGTCGCCGCCGATCGCCGCCCGGACGATCCTCCTGGGGTCGGCGGTTACGGCTTCCGTGCCCGCCGTCGCCGTCACGTTCCCCTGGACCTCCGAGGCGGGGGAGGAGACGTTCCTGCCCGGGGGGGCCGCAAGGTGGCCTGCGAAGCAGATCAACGTCAGCCCGCGTGACCGCTGTGCCCGCTCGCAGCGGGCCCCCGACGCGATGTTGACGCCGAGCGCCGGCTCCACCGACGTGCCGGCCGGCGCCCTGACCTCGACGATCCTCGCCAGCTCCTCCCCGATGGCCGCGTCGGTGATCGCGACCGTCACCGGGCCGAACCTGGCCACGGTCCGCACCACGTTGGTGCCAGGCAGGTAGCGCTGGAAGACCGAGTCGGCGTGCCAGAGGGGCAGCGCCGCCCCGCCCTCGATTCTGATCCGCGGCACGATCCCGGTGTCGGCCGCGACGCTGCCCGCGGCCTGGCGGTCGGCCGGGTTGTCGATCAGCGCCGCGCCTGCCGGCCCCGGCGCTCGCAGGTCGACCACGTCCCCGTAGGCATCGATCGCCGCGGTCAACCCGCCGCTCCCGACCGTCGCCGTCCCCAGGAACGGGGCCGGCAGCCCCGGCAGCCCCGCCGGAGTCCGCGGATCGGCACTCGAGCCCCCCGAGACGAGCACCAGCGCCACCGCCACCGCGGCGACCAGCGCCAGTGCTGCGCGAGTCCAGGCCACGCCCCAATGCAAGCAGCCCCGACCCGCTCTCGGCCGCTAGCCTTCCCCTCTGCGCGATCCCCTTGCGCCTCGAGGCGAGGTAGCTCAGTTGGTAGAGCACACGACTGAAAATCGTGGTGTCGTGGGTTCGATTCCCACCCTCGCCATTACCGCTTCATCGGCGGCGACTGCAGCGCGCCGATCCTCGGCCCGATGCGGGTTTTCCGCTCCCGGAGCGCGGGACAGCACCGATGGCGCGCTCGCGTCCAGCGCCTAGCCTGGTCGCAACGATCCACCCGCACAGACGCAGAGGCGCTTTCGCGTTGAGGAGGAGAGGTCATGGCCAGGTCGAGCCGTCAAGCGATGCCAGCCGCGGACGCCGCCTGGCTGCACATGGATCGCCCGACCAACCCGATGGTCGTCAACGGGCTGGTCACCCTGGGATCGGTGCCGTCCGTCGAGGCGGTGACCGAGGTGATCGAGGAGCGCCTGGTGGGGCGGTTCCCCCGCTTTCGCCAACGCGTGGTCGACCAGCTGGGCCGGGCCCCGGCTTTCGAGGACGATCCGTTCTTCGACCTTCCCAACCACCTGCACCGTATGGTCCTGCCGCCGCCGGGCGACCGGGCGACCCTCGAGGAGATGGTCAGCGACCTGATCACGCCGCCACTGGATCCCGGCAAGCCACTCTGGCACGCGTACCTGATCGAGGGCTTCGACGGCGGCTCGGCGATGCTCTGGCGCATCCACCACCATCGCCGACGGGATCGCGCTGGGGAGGTGATGCTCACCATCACCGATGGTCCCGGCGCCGGGTGGCAGCGACCGGAGCCGCTCAGCCAGGCTCGACGCGCCCTGGACCGGCTCGCCGCCGCGCGGTCGAGGCCGCCTCGGCGGCGACGTCGCTGGCCGGCGCCGCCGTCCACGAGGCGCGAGGTCGCTCGTCCACCCCAGGCATCTGGTCGAGCTGGCGTCCGGCGCCCTCCGCGACGTCTCCACGGCGGCGAAGCTGCTGGCGTCTCCGGGGGATGCGCCGAGCGCTGCGCCGACCGCTCTCCGGCGCGCGCCGGGTGGCGTGCTCGGAGCCGTTTCCGCTGGAGCGGGTCAAGGATGCCTGTCACCGGCGCCGGGTCACCGTCAACGACATGCTGTTGAGCGCGCTCGCCGCCACCCTGGCGGAGTGCCTGCGGGGAAACGGGCCGCTGCCGGAGGAGATCCACGCGATGGTCCCGGTCAACCTGCGGCCACTCGACCGGCCGATCCCCGGCGACCTCGGCAACGACTTCGCCCTGATCCTGCTGGAGCTGCCGGTTGCGGAGCTACGGCCCGCTGAGCGCCTGCGGCAGGTGAACAGCAACATGAACGCGATCAAGGAGTCGCATGAGGCGCCGATCTCCTTCGGCCTCCTCAACGCGATCGGGATGACGCCGCCGTGGGTCGAGGACCGCCTGATCGGCTTCTTCACCGACAAGGCGAGCATTGTCGTCACCAACGTCCCCGGCCCCAGCGAGCAGCTCAGCTTCGCCGGCGCCCCGGTCGCCGGCGTCCTCGTCTGGGCCCCCTGCTCCGGCAGCATCGGAATGACCGTCAGCATCTTCAGCTACGCCGGCGAGGTCACCATCGGCTTCATGACCGACACCGCCCTGATCCCGGACCCGGAGCCGCTCGCGCGCACCTTCGAACGCGAGCTCGCGCAGCTCTGCTGAGCCCCCGCCATACTCAGCCTCGACATGCCGGCTAACCTGCCCGATTCCGCGCGAGGCCGCCTGGCCGCGCTCCTCACCCGCGAGGAGGCGATCTTCGGGGAGCGTCATCCGCGCTCGCGCGAACTGTTCGAGCGGGCCTCCTCGGCACTGCTCGCCGGTGTGCCGATGAGCTGGATGTCGCGCTGGGCGGGCCCGCACCCGGTCTACCTCGACCGCGCCGAGGGAGCAGAGGTCCTCGACGTCGACGGCAACGCCTACGCGGACCTCTGCCTGGGGGACACCGGGGCGATGGCCGGCCACGGGCCCGCGCCGGTCGCCCTGGCCGTGCGCGATCGCTACGCGGGCGGGGCGACGGCGATGCTGCCAACCGAGGACGCGGCCTGGGTCGCGGAGGAGCTGAGCCGGCGCTTCGGCTCGCTGCGCTGGCAGTTCACCCTCACCGCGACCGACGCCAACCGCTTCGCGATCCGCATCGCCCGCCACCTCACCCGGCGGCCGAAGGTCCTGGTCTTCAACTACTGCTACCACGGCACCGTCGATGAGAGCTTCAAGGACGCTGCGGGGCGGTGAGGTCGTCGCCCGCGAGGGCAACGTCGGCGCCCCAGTGCCGCTGGCGGAGACGACGCGCGGGTGGTCGAGTTCAACGACCTCGGGGCTCGAGCACGAGCTGGCCGCCGGCGACGTCGCCTGTGTCCTCGCCGAGCCGGCGCCGACCAACATCGGCATCGTCCTCCCCGAGGAGGGCTTCCACGACGGCCTGCGCGAGCTGACCGCCGCCACCGACGCTGCTGTCGATCGACAGACCCACACCTCGAGCGCCGGGCCAGCGGCCAACAGCCGCGCTGGCCTTGCGCCCGACCTGGTCACCTCCTCGGCAAGGCGATCGCCGGCATGCCCGCCGGGGCCTTCGGGATGCGGGCCGAGCTGGGCGAGCGCCTGCTGGGCCCCTGATGCCGACGTCGAGGACACCGGCGGCGTCGGCGGCACCCTCGCCGCCGCTCTCGCTCGCCGCCGCCCGGGTCACCCTCTCCGAGGTGCTCGACGAGTCCGCCTGGGAGCGGACCGAGCCGCTCGCGTCCCGCTTCGTCGCCGGCGTGGAGGAGGCGCTGCGGCGCCACGAGATTGGCTGGCACGTGGTCCAACTCGGCTGCCGGGCCGAGTACCGCTTCTCACCCGAGCCGCCGCGCGACGGCGGCGAGGCCGCGGCGCTCGGCGACGCCGAGCTGGAGCGCTACCTGCACCTCTATGCGCTCAACCGCGGCGTGCTCATCACTCCCTTCCACAACATGGCGCTGATCTGCCCGGCGACGAGCGTCGAGCAGGTCGACCGCCACACCGAGGCGTTCGACGGCGCCCTGGCCGAGCTGCTCGCCGGGGTTTAACTCCGCGTAAAGAAGATGTGAAAGCCTGCAGCCGGTGGACTGGTCCGTCCTGCACGCCCTCAACGACTTCCTTTTCCGCCACGACGCGGTCGAGGACCCGCTGCTCTTCTACGTCAACGCCTCCGAGGCGCTCTTCGTCGCGACGCTCGCGATCGTCTTCCTCCTCGCGCACGGCGCCCGCTACGCGAGCTGGCGCCGCACCGTCGTCGCGGCTGGGCTGAGCGCCGGGGCCGCCCTGGCGGCCGGCAAAGTGATTTCCGACCTCGTCGACCGGGCCAGACCGTTCGTCGCCGACTCTCACGGGGTGCACCTCTTCTCCCATCACGCCGCCGACCCCGGCTTTCCCAGCGACCACGCGACCGCCGCCTTCGCGATAGCCGTGGCGATCGTGCTGCGCAAGCGAGGTTGGGGCATCTTCGCCCTGGTCGCGGCCACGGTCCTCTCGATCGGCCGAGTGGCGATTGGCGTCCACTACCCGAGCGACGTGCTGGCGGGAGCGGCTCTCGGCGCCGCGATCGCCGGGCTGCTTTGGACCGCGCCGGCGCGCAAGAGGATCGACGCGCTCGCCGACCGCGCCGGAGGGTATTGGGACCGGGCGCTCGACTGGGGGGCCGAGCGAGTCGGCCTCCGCCGGCGCGCCTAGCTCGCCGCTCCCGGGCGGGGGCGCTCAGCGCTCCCCGGCGGAGAAGCACGGAAGTCCTTCGGCGAGCGTCGGCTCGCGCCGGTCCGTCGAGTGGCTTGCACCCGGGGACGGCTCCATCCATGCACTTGGCGTACGTCAGATGGCTCCTCAGCGCCCGCATACGAGCCCCCGATGGTTGAGAGTGCTTTTTTGCAACTTTCGACCTATGTCGCCGGCGGCCGGGGCGCAAGCGGCCTGCGGCGCCGAGTCCCATCTATCCTCCTGTCGAGCGATGAGGCTCGCTCCATAACCGCGGCTCCGGGCCGCTGATGGCCTCTACCAACGTCCACCGACGCTGATAGGAGGCATGCCCAGGATGCAGATGCCGCGACTCGACCGCAGGGAGCTGGCTGCGATCTACGCCGGCGGCGTCGTCGGGGCGCTCGCCCGGGTCGCGCTTGCGCAGGCGGCGCCCCATGGGGCCGATGCCTGGCCCTGGGCGACCTTCGGCGCCAACATGGCCGGCGCGTTGCTGCTCGGCTACTTCGTCACCAGGCTGCAGGAGCGGCTGCCGCCGTCGAGCTACCGGCGCCCCTTCCTCGGGACCGGGCTCTGCGGGGCGCTGACCACCTTCTCGGCCCTGCAGCTCGAGCTCTTCAACATGCTCGACGCCGGGCAGCTCGGGCTCGCGATCGCCTACGTCGCGGCGACGCTGGCGGGCGGCTTCGCCTGCGTCCACCTGACGACGGCGGCGGTGCGGCGAACGAGGACGCTGCGGTGAGCGCGGGCACCTGGATCGCGGTCGCGCTGCTCGGGGGCCTCGCGGCCCTGGCGCGCTTCCTCCTCGACGCGGCGATATCCGAGCGCCTCGCGGGCTCGTTCCCGGCCGGGACGCTGGCGGTCAACCTCAGCGGCGCGGCCGTGCTCGGCTTCGTCTCCGGCGCCGCCCTGCACGGCGCCGCGCTGACGATCGTCGCCGGGGGGTGCCTCGGCTCCTACACCACCTTCTCGACCTGGATGTTCGAGTCCCAGCGGCTGGGCGAGGTCGGCGAGGCGCCGATGCTCTGGCTCAATATCGGCCTCTCGCTCCTCGCCGGCCTGGCTGCGGTGGCGCTCGGCCACTGGGCCGGGGGACTGCTGTGAGCGCGGCCCCCGGCGGCGACGCCCTCAAGCTCGGCTTCTACTTCGGCGAGCACGACCGTCACGACGGCCGCTTCCTCTCCGATTCCGTCCTCGACCTCTTCGAGCGGCGCCGACTCGCCGCCGGCGTGCTGCTGCGCGGGGCGGAGGGCTTCGGGGCGAAGCAGCGCCTGCAGACCGACCGCCTGCTCTCGCTCTCGGAGGACCTGCCGCTGGTCGCGACCGCCGTCGACCGGGCCGAGCGGATCGAGCCCGTTGCCGCCGAGCTGGCCGAGATCGCCGGCGAGGGCCTGCTGACGCTGGAGCGGGCCCGCCTCGCCGGCGACGATCGCCGCCCCGAGGACGAGCCCCACGGGGAGGTCAAGCTGACGATCTACCTGGGCCGGGGCGCGCGACGGAACGGCGCCCTGGCGCACGTCGGGGTGGTCGCCGCGCTGCACCGCCACGGTGTCGCCGGCGCGACGGCCCTGATCGGGGTCGACGGGACCGCGTCGGGGCGCCGGCTGCGCGCCCGCTTCTTCTCCGCCAACAGCTGGGTGCCGGCGATGGTCGTCGCGGTCGGCGAGCGCGGACGGATCGCCGCCGCGCTGGAGGACCTAGGAGGCGAGGAGGGCCCGCCGCTGGCCACCCTGGAGGCCGTCCGCGTCTGCCGCCGCGACGGCGCCGAACTGGCGGGGCCGCCCTCGCCTCCCGGCGCCGGCGAACCCGCCCGCTGGACCCGGCTCAGCGTCTACTGCTCGGAGCGCTCCGAGCACGACGGCCGCCCGCTCTACATGGAGCTGATCCGCCGCCTCCGGGCCGAGCGGGCGGCGGGCGCGACGGCGCTGCGGGGTGCCTGGGGCTATCACGGCGACCACGCCCGCACGGCGACCGCCTGCTGGCGCTGCGCCGCCACGTCCCCATGGTCACGAGCGTCGTCGACACGGCCGGGCGCAGCGATCGCTGGTTCGAGATCGCGACGGAGCTGACCGCCGCGACCGGGCTGGTCACCGCGGAGACCGTTCCCAGGGTCTCCACTTTGGAATGAATCCGGTTTGGTACGCCGAGCTTGGATTCGCGCGTTGGCCCGGCCTGCTGGGAAATCGGCCCGCCGGCGGCGTGGTTCGGGTGCGGACGGGCGTCCGCCGCCGTCTCTACCTTGGGTCGGGAGATGGATGGGCAGACCGTCATCCCCGCGGCGCAGACGGCGATTCCGACGCTTCCGGAAGAGCAGACCGCGATTTCCACACCGCCGGAAAGGGTTGCGTTGCGCGACCTTGAGGACGGGCAGGGGGTGCGCGGCGTCTACGCGGTCCGCGAGCGCGAGCTGAGGCGCAAGCGCAACGGCGAGCCCTGGCTGAGGCTCTCGGTGGGCGACGCGACCGGCACCGCCGAGGCGGTCTGCTGGGAGGAGGCGGAATCGCACTATGCCCTCTGTGCCACCGGCTCCCCCGTCCACCTCACCGGGGTCTTCGAGGTCAGCGAGCGCTGGGGAGCGAAGATCAAGATCGCCGCGCTGCGCGAGGCCGAGCCGCACGAGTACGCGGCGGAGGATCTCGCCGCCGAGTCCGAGGTCTCCCCGGAGCTGCTCGAGCGCGACCTGCGGGCGCTGCTCTCGACCGTCCAGGACCCGCAGCTGCGCCACCTGCTCGACGGCTTCTTCGGCGAGGGCTCCGATACATGGGCCCGCTTCCGCGACGCTCCGGCGGCGAAAGTCTACCACCAGGCCTACCGGCACGGCCTGCTCGAGCACACGCTCTCCGTGGCCCAGGCGGTAAGCGCCGCCGCCAACTTCTTCCCCGGGATCGACCGCGACGTCGCCGTCACCGGGGCGCTGCTGCACGACATCGGCAAGACCGTCGCCTACAACGACGACCCGCTGGCGATCGACCTCACCGACGCCGGTCGCCTCCAGGGCGAGATTCCACTCGGCTATTACACGGTGCGACGGGCGATCGAGGAGATCCCCGGCTTCGATCCCGCCCTTGCCCAGTGCGTGCTGCACATCATCCTCAGCCACCACGGCTCGCTCGAGCACGGCTCGCCGGTGGTGCCCGCCACCCGCGAGGCGGTACTGGTCCACATGATCGACAACCTTGGCGGCCGCCTGGGCAGCTTCGACCGCCTCGAGCGCCAGCTCCCCGCCGGCGAGTCCTGGTCGGGATTCGACCGCGCTCTCTCCGGCTCCGCCTATTTCGGCCAGCGCGCCGCCTGACGGGCCCAGTTGCCGCCAGACGGCGTCCTCGGTCGTCCGAATAGCGCTGCGCCATTCGGACTCCCTGCGTCCTTGTCTGGCGACCCCTGGCCATCGCCAGGGCGGCACGTTTAGAACTTCACGGTGCAGCGCCGAATCCGGTGCGCGTCGCCGTTGGCCCGCCGGATGCAACGGACCAGCTTCTTCGGGTTGCCGTGCTTCTTCGCCGATTGGAAGGAACGGCGGATCTCTCGTTCGACCTGCTTGTCGACGTCTTCGAGGGTCTTGCCGATGTCGCCCAGCCCGTTGGCGCCGAAGGACTTCTCGAAGCTGCTGTTGGTGGTCTTGATCGCGTCGCTGGTCGTCTTCAGGACCGGCTTGACGAGGAAGAAGTAGGCGGCGGCCAGGATCCCGACAGTCACCGCCAGCCGGATGGCGCCAGAGGCCAGGCTGCCGAAGAGGTTGCGCAGGATGTCCATGGCGTTCGCCGCAGACTATCCTGCGCAACGTGGCGAAGGACACCGAGAAGCTGATTCGCCAGCTCTCGTTGATCTCGTTCCTGATGGCCCAGGGCAGGCCTGTGTCGGCGCTCGAGATCAAGCGAGAGGTGGAGGGCTACAGCGACATGAACGACGACGCCTTCGCGCGTCGCTTCTACGCGGACCGGGCCGAGCTGGAGAGCCTCGGCATCCAGCTCGGGGTCGAGAAGCCCGGTGAGGGCTTCTTCGAGGCGGAGCTGTACTCGCTGCCGCCAGAGAACTTCTACCTCGACGCGATCAAATTCTCCGACGACGAGCTGGCGGCGCTGAGCACGGCGCTGCTGCTGCTGACCGACGGCGGCTTCGCCTACGCGGAGCCGCTGCGGTTGGCTCTGCAGCAGGTCGCCTGGGGACACCCGAACCCGCTCAACGAGGGCGAGCGGGCGCCGGTCGAGATGGCGATGACCGCCTCCGCGGGTGGTCGCGACCTCTCCCAGCGGCTATCCAAGATCGAGACCGCGATCTCGCGCCGCAAGACGATCGAGTTCACCTACTACACGATGGAGCGGGGCGAGACCGAGAAGCGCAAGGTCGACCCGTACCACCTGGTCTTCCGCGGTGGCCAGTTCTATCTGATCGGCCACTCGCACGAGCGCGAGGCGGTGAGGGTCTTCCGCCTCTCCCGAATCCAGGGCAAGGTCGGCTACGCCTCCAAGGCCGAGCATGATTTCTCCCCGCCCGAGGACTTCGACCGCCGCGACTACGGCAGCCGCGCCGACTGGCAGCTGGGGGAGACGATCGCGACGGCGAAGATCTTCATCCGCGAGCGGATCGCCTGGCTGATCGAGCGCGACTACGGCAGCTACGGCGAGCTGCGCGAAGCCAAGAAGGCGGACGGCGCCCCCGGCAAGGGCAAGATCTTCGAAACCAGCTACGCCTCGGTCCGCGAGCTGATCGCCTGGGTCCTGCGCTGGCGCCAGAACGCCCAGGTGCTGGCGCCCGACGACCTCCGCGAGGAGGTTGAGGGCCGGCTGGCCCTGCTCCGCGATCGCCACGAGAACGGCTTCGAGCCGGCTGAGATCGTCGACCGCCCGCAGCGCGAGGCGCCGCGGCGGGCACGCTCCAACGGCCGCGGCGAGGCGGCGATCCGACCCGAGCGCTTCGCCCGCTTGGTGACCCTGGCCGGGATGCTGATCGAGGCGGCCAAAGAGGGCGAGCGGCTGCAGATCGCCGACCTGCGCCAGCGCCTCGAGCTGACCGACGAGGAGCTGCGCGAGGACGTCGAGCTGCTCAACGTCGTCAACTTCGGCGGCGGCACCTACGTCCTCTATGCGGAAATCCTCGGAAACGAGATCGAGGTCGACTCCGAGCCCTACGGCGACAACTTCGCCCGCCCGGCGCGCCTGCTGCCGCTGGAGGCGAAGGCGCTGGTCGCCGCGATCGACCTCTTCGGCGAGCACCTGCCGCAGAGCGACCTGCAGAGCGCCCGCGAGAAAATCGTCAAGGCGCTCGGCCACGATCCCTCCGAGGAGGGGCTGGAGATCGCCTCGGCCGGGGGTGGAGACGCCGCGGTGGCGCGGATGGTCAACGACGCGATCGCCGCCAGTCGCGTGCTGGAGCTGAGCTACTACAAGGAGAACGAGGATCAGTTCACCGATCGCCGCGTCGAGCCCTACCGGCTCGAGAACGGCCGCGAGGGCTGGTACGTGGAGTGCTACGACCTGACGAAAGAAGGTGTCCGCCACTTCAAGCTCGACCGGATCAAGGAGGCGAGCCTCTCCGACGAGCAATTCGAGCCCCGGCCCGAAGTCGAGGAGTTCGCCGGGGTCGAGGGCTGGATGACGCACGGCGAGGTGCCGACCGCCGAGGTCGCCCGCGTCTGGGTCTCGCCGGAGCGGGCGCGCTGGCTGCGCGAGGAGCGCACGGTGGTCGAGGAACTGGCCGACGGCGCTGTTGTGGTCGAGCTCCCCTACGCCGGCAAGCCTTGGCTGGTGCGGGAGATCCTGCGCGGCGCAGGCGACCTGGTCGTGCTCGAGCCCGCCGACGCCCGCGAGGCGATCGCCAAGGAGATCGCCGGTTGACGAAACCTGCATTGAGCACGCCATAGGAGTCAGATGCAGGTCTCGTCCGCACAAGCCCCCGGGCACCCCGAGATCGTTCGCATTGTCGCCCCCAATCCGGGGCTGATGACGCTCGAAGGGACGAACACCTACATATACGGGTCCGACCCCTGCGTCGTCATCGATCCCGGCGACGACGACCCCGCCCACCTCGACGCGATCCGCGCCACCGCCGCCGAGCGGGGCGGGGTCGGGCTGGTGCTGCTCACCCACTCCCACCGCGACCACAGCGAGGGCGCGGACCAGCTCGAAGCGGAGATCGTGCTGCCCTCCGGCGGCGAGGTCCACGCCGGCCTGCGCGTCCTCGCCACCCCCGGTCACGCCGCCGACCACGTCTGCTTCCTCGCCGAGAGCGGCGTCTGCTTCAGCGGCGACCTCGTGCTCGGGCTGGGCTCGACGATCGTCCCGCCCGGAGGCGGGTCGCTCGCCGCCTACATGGATTCGCTGGCGCTGCTGCAGGCGATCGAGCTGATCGCCCCCGGCCACGGCCCCTGGGTCACCGATCCCGGCGCCAAGCTCGCCGAATACGTCGAGCACCGCGAGACTCGCGAGCGCCGGCTGCTTGCCGCGCTCGAGGCCGGCGAGCGCTCCCGCGCGGCGCTCCTCGCCGAGGTCTGGGACGACGTCCCGATCGAGCTGCTGCCGATGGCCGCGATGGCGATGGAGGCCCACCTCGAAAAGCTCGAGGTGGAGGGGCGGCTGCCGGGCGAGCTGGAGGTCTAGGGGGACGACGGGGCGCTCATCCGCGCAACGCCAACGGATGGACCTTGGGTTTTGGCCAGCTGGCCAAACGTGATACACAATCGCCATGGGCCGCCTGAGCAATCGGCGCGTGGTGCGGGCCGGGCTGTTCGCCGGCGCGGCCGGGACCGGGCTCGCCGCCGTCGCGACCGCGGCTGCCTGGCACTGGCTGGCGCGGCGGCCGCTGCCGAAGCAGAAGGGGACGATCGAGCTCGACGGGCTGGAGGGCCGGGTGGGGGTGCGCCGCGACCGCTGGGGGGTTCCCCACATCGAGGCCGCCGGGCGCGCCGACCTCTACTTCGCCCAGGGCTTCTGCCACGGGCAGGACCGGCTGTGGCAGATGGACTTCTACCGGCGCGTCGCGCGGGGCCGGGTCTCGGAGATGGCGGGCCCCGACGGGTTGCCGGTCGACCGCCTGATGCGCACCCTCGGCATCCGCCGCGCCGCCGAGCGCGAGGAAGCGGCGCTCGACCCCGGGCTGCGGCGCCTGCTGGAGCGCTTCTGCGAGGGGGTCAACGCGGCCGCCGCGAACGCCTCGGCGCCGCCCTTCGAGATGCGGCTGCTGCGCCTGGACTTCGAGCCCTGGCGGCCGGTCGACATCCTCAGCCTCGGCAAGCTGCTCGCCTTCGGCCTCTCCACCAACTGGGAGCGGGAGTTGCTGCGCGGCGACATGCTGCGGGCGCTCGGCCCGGAGCTGACCGCGCGCCTGGATCCCGCCTACCCCGCCGACAACCCGATCGTCACCCAGGAAGCCTGGAGCGGCGACGGTCTCGCGATCGTCGAGCAGATCGACGCCGTGCGGCGCTCGATGGGTCTCGCAACCGAGGCCAGCGGCTCCAACAACTGGGCCGTCAGCGGCGCCCTCAGCGCCACCGGGTCACCGCTGATCGCCGGCGACCCCCACCTTCCCCCGAGCATGCCGGGCATCTGGTACGAGGTGAGCCTGCACCAGGGCGACCGCTTCGTCCGCGGTGCCTCGATGCCGGGGATGCCGGGCGTCTACATGGGCCAGAACAACGACGTCTGCTGGACCTTCACGAACGTCATGGCCGACGTCCAGGACCTCTTCGTCGAGCGGATCGAGGGCGAACGCTACCTGTTTGAAGACGGGTGGCGGCCGCTCGAGACCGTGCGCGAGGAGATCGCCGTCAAGGGACGCTCCGAGCCGGTCGTCCTCGACGTTCGCGCCACCCACCACGGCCCGATCATCAACGAGGCGCTGGGCGCCGACGATGCCGAGCCGCTGGCGCTGCGCTGGCAGACGCTCGATGAACCGACCGCCTTCGCCGGCATGTTCGAGCTGCTCGACATCGGCTCCGGCCCGGAGCTGGTCGCCAAGCTCGAGGGGCACACCTCGCCGGCCTCGAACCTCATCTGGGCCGATCGCCACGGCTCGATCGGCTACAAGCTGATCGGCCGCCTGCCGCTGCGCCCCGGCGGCTGCCCCGACCTGCCGAAGCCGGGCTGGACGGGCGAGTTCGAGTGGGACGGGACGATCCCCTACGAGGAACTGCCGGAGGTCGTCGACCCCAAGAGCGGCTTCCTCGTCACCGCCAACAACCGCGTCGTCGGCGACGACTATCCCCACCACATCACCAGCGAATGGCTCGACGGCTTCCGCGCCAAGCGGATCGAGCAGCTGCTGGGGGAAAGCGACGAGCACGACATCGAGGGCTTCGAGGCGATGCAGTCCGACAACCTCTCGCTGCCGGGGATCGAGGCGGCGCGGCGGCTGGGACGCCTGGCGCCGCGAGGCCAGCGCGAGCGCAGCGCGCTCGAGCGGCTGCGCAGCTGGGACGGCCGCCTGGACCCCGACACGATCGCCGGCACGATCTACCAGGCCTTCCTGCTGCGGCTGGCGCGCGAGGTCGCCCGCGCGGTGATCGGGGATCGCGACCTCAGCGAGCGCTGGCTCGACCGCGCCGACAATGGCTTCACGCCCCACATCACCTCGCCCTGGCGCTGGCACTCCCACCTGATGGGGCTCTGGGAGGAGGCCGACGACGCTCTGATCGGCCGCCCTTGGGAGGAGCTGGTCCTCGAAGCCCTGGCCGGAGCCCTCGACGACCTCGAGGAGCGCTTCGGCCCGGACCCCGAGTCCTGGCGCTGGGGCCGCGTCCACGAGATGGAGTTCCCCCACCCGCTCGGCGACGCCAACCCGCTGCTGCGCCGGCTGCTGACCCGCAGGTTGCGCGCCGGCGGGGCGCAGGAGACCGTGAGCCAGATCGCCTATGACCCCAACCACCCCTACAAAGCCGTCTGGGCGCCGAGCTGGCGGATGGTCGCCGACCCGACCAACCCCGCCCGCTCCCGCTGGCAGATGTTCACCGGCCAGTCCGGCCACCCCGCCAGCCCCCACTACGACGACCTCCAGGCCGACTGGCTCGAGGGCCGCACCCAGCCGATGGCCGGCGAGGGGCCCTGGCGCGAGCTGGATCTAGTTCCCGCGGGCCGGTAGGTCCCCGCCGGCCCTGGCCCTCGTAGAGTGCCGGGGCGATGAGTCGCCGCGACCAGATGAAGCTCAGCGACGCCGAGCTGGCGGAGCTGCTGGACAGCGAGCGCGTCGCCGTCGTCTCCAGCCTCGGACCGCGGGGCTGGCCGCATTCGATGCCGCTCTGGTTCGTCGCCCGTGAGGGCGAGGTCTGGATCTGGACCTACGCGAAATCGCAGAAGGTCCGCAATCTCGAACGCGACCCCCGGGCCACGGTGCTGGTCGAGGCCGGCCGCGACTACACCCAGCTGCGGGGGGTGATGATCGAGGCCGAAGCGGAGATCCATCGCGATTTCGAGACGGTTCTGGGCTTCGCCGAGGAGCTGGCGCTCCGCTACGCTGACGACATCTCCTCGCTCGGCAAGGACGCCAAGGCCGCGTTGGAAGCGCAGGCGCCCAAGCGGGTCGCGATCCGATTCAGGCCGCTACGAACGGCAACCTGGGATCACCGCAAGCTGGGCGGGACCTACTGAGCCGGGCGGTGACAGTTTCGCTACATCCGGCCCGGCCCCGTGTTGCAGATTGACCCGATCGCTACCTTTCCCGATTCGATGAAACGACGCATCCCAGTCCTCGTCCTCGTTGCCTGCCTTGCCGTGGCGCTCTTCGCGAGCGTCCAACAGGGCTCGGCCAACCCCACTCCGCCGGCCCCGAGGGGCTTCTTCGGGATCGGCCCGCAGACCGGGATTACGCCGGCCGACGCCCGCTACATGAAGGCCGGAGGGATCGAAAGCATCCGCATCCCAGTCTCTTGGGGGGCGATTCAGCCCACCGCCAAGGGCGGCTACGAATGGGGCGGGATGGATGCGGCCGTCGAAACCGCGAGCAGCGCCGGCCTGCAGGTCCTGCCCTTCTTCTACAGCACGCCGCGCTGGCTGTCTCCCAACTGGCGCACCCTTCCGGTCAACAGCGCCAGGCAGCGGGCGGCGTGGACCGAATTCCTCAAGGCAGCGGTCAAGCGCTACGGGCCGGGCGGCGAATTCTGGACCGAACACTCCCCTGCCGGGATCAAGTACCAGACGGCGATCGGCAACCCGGTCCCGATCCGCTCCTGGCAGATCTGGAACGAGGCCAACTTCCATTACTTCGCCTCGCCAGTATCCCCGTCGCGCTACGCGAAGCTGGCGATGATCTCCGGTGCGGCGATCAAGTCCACCGACCCCAGCGCCAAGGTGATCCTCAGCGGCCTCTTCGGCGAACCGAAGGCGAAGGGCAACCGGGGCATGGACGCGGTCGACTTCCTCCGCGCGCTCTACCGGGTGCCCGGGATCAAGAGCCGTTTCGACAGCGTCGCGCTGCACCCCTACGCGGTCGACTCCGAATCGCTCGAAGAGATGATCGAAGGGATCCACGAGGTCACCGTGGAAAACCACGATCGGCCCGGCCTCTACATCACCGAGATGGGCTGGGGCTCCCAGAACGACTTCAACAAGGTCGCCTACGAGCAGGGAATCAGGGGGCAGGTCAAGGAGCTGCGCGCCGCCTACGGGTTCATGCTGGAAAACCGCGCAAGGCTCAACCTCAAGGCGGCCTACTGGTTCTCCTGGAAGGACCTGCCCGGCTCCTGCAACTTCTGCGATTCGGTCGGGCTCTTCCGGGCCGGTCCCCGCTTTCACCCGAAGCCGGCCTGGCACGCGTTCGTCGCCCTGACCGGCGGCCGCGCGCGGCCCTAGGGGAGGCGACCCCGCTAGGGGAGGCGACCGACCGGGGCCGGCCAGCGTGGCCTGCGGGGGCCCTTGCGGTGGTCGATGCGTATCTTCAGGCGCCGCGAGACCGCCGCGATGTAGTTGGCGTCTTCGCCGACGCTGGTGCGGAACTGGGAGCGATGGCGGATGCGGGGACGGAAGTGGACAGTGCAGGCGCGATCCAGGTGCCTGGTCGCGATGCGACGGCGCCCGCGCATCAGCTTCACCGGCTCTCCCCGGCGCCCGTTGCAGGGTGAGACCCAGCCCGTGATCAGCGCCCGGCCCCCGCGCCTCACCCTCCGGCCCTGGGCCTTGATCCCGACGAAGGAGCTCGCTCGGGGCGCCGTCGCGCAGGTGGCCGGACTCGTCCCGGTCAAGCGGAAGAGCCTGCCGGCGCCGGAGACCGCGTAGAGGCGGCCGCAGGAGTCCTCGCCAAAGGAGTCGAGTTCTTCCACGGTGAGTCCCTCGGAGCTATCGCTTCCAAAGGGGTTGGCGAGGTCGAAGGAGCGAATTTCACCGGTGCAGTGGTCGCCGTAGAGGTAGCGGCCGTAGAGACCGCCGAGGCTCTGGTCGCGGACGACGTAGCCGCCGATGATCGCGCAGGCGGGGTTGTGGGTGTAGTCGAAGATCGGGTCGACGAAGCTCGCCGGTGGCGTGGTCGCGCACTGGGGATCGGTTTCGGGCCCTGGGATCGTCCCCTCGCGGCAGTTCCAGCCGTAGTTGGCGCCGCCCCCGAGCCCGGGGGCGGGCGCATAGTCGACCTCCTCCCGTTCGTCCTGGCCCACGTCGCCGATCCAGAGGTCGCCGCGCAGGCTGTCGAAGGAGAAGCGGAAGGGGTTGCGCAGGCCGTAGCTCCAGATCGCGTTGTAGGGGGCGGGGTTGGTCGCGAACGGGTTGCCGGCCGGGGCCGTGTAGGGCAGGACCCCGCTGGGGTCGGGATCGATGCGCAGGAGCTTGCCCAGCAGGCTTGTTTCGTGGTTCTGGGCGTTGTGGTGGACGTCGTTGCCGCCGCCGCCGTCCCCAGTCGAGACGAAGAGCATGCCTTCGGGGCCGAACTGGAGCTGTCCGCCATAGTGGTTTTCCTCGCCGGGATGTTTGATGGTGAGGAGGTTGCGCAAACTCGCCAGCGAAGCGCTGCCGCCGGATGCCCGCATTTCAGCCACGTGGATCTCCCCCGGTTCTTCTTTGCCGGTGTAGTCGACGTAAAGCCGGCCGCTGGTGTCGAAGTCCGGCGCAAGCGCGATCGAGAGCAATCCGCGCTCGCCTTCGCAGCAGCTGACGACGGAGCGGATGTCGGCGAAGGTCGTGGTGGCGCGGCCCTGGACGAGGTCGATCCGTCCTGCTCGCTCGACGACGAAGAGCTGTTCGGGGTTGCCGGGGTCCGAGGTCACGTAGATCGGTGCTTGGAAGCTCCCGACCGGCTGCAGCGTCGCAGCGTGGGCGACACCGGTCGCAGACGAGGAGATGAGCAGCGCGAGGGCGACGACAGCTCTCTTCATGCCCCCAACTTAGCGTCGCCGTGGGCCGCCACTGGGCCGCGCCGGACAGGTGCACTACGTTCGCTGCTCAGGGCGAGCCGATGGAGAAGCAGCGGTGTGCGAGCACCTCGCGACCGGCCACGGCGAGCGCGGCCGCGAAGCCGCGATCGACGTCCAGGGGCGCCACCGTCGCCGGCTCCTCCGGCAGCGGGCTGCCGAGGCCGCCGCCGAAGCACTTGACGAGCGCCTCGTGCCGCACCCATGCCTCGTAGAAGGCGGTTGGCCGGTCCGCGGGCGCAGCTTCGCGCACGGCCGCCGCGGCGGAGGCGTCGAGGGCCCGCTCCGCGAGCGCGAGGAGATCGCGATCAGCATCGATCCTCTCGATGTCGACTCCGAGCTCGCGGCCCCGTGTCACGGCTACGAGCGCCAAGGCGCCAGAGTGGCTGAGGTTGAAGCTGAGCCGCTCAGGCCCCTCGGCGAGCTCCGGCTTGCCGTGCTCACTCCGCCGCAGGGCGATAGCCTCGGGCTTCTCGCCGAGATAGCGGGAGAGGACGAGGCGCAGCGCCCAACGCGAGGCGCTCCAGCGCCGGCCGGAGCCGGGCCGCAACATCCTCTCCGCCCGCTCACGCTCCTCGGCCGGCAGCTCCGTCGGGGGCGGCCAGTCCGGTCGGCCCAGGTCGGCGCGCCAGACGTGGACCTCTGTCGCCGGGGCGGGCGGCCGCCGCGGCCCGGTCGGCCAAGAACGGTTCAAAGCTCTAGCGGATCGCGGGAGGGCGAGCCGGGTTTGTGCCCATTGGGTCGGTTCACGGGGCCCGCTGAGAGTAGTGGAGCAGCTCGAGGTCCCGGGCCGCCGCTTGACGGCGCATCCGTTTCGGTACCGTCAGGCGCCGCCCGTACTAGACGCGGCACGAGCTGAGCTTCAACGAAGGAGTTCCATGAGTCGCATCCTGATCACCGGTGGCGCTGGTTTCGTCGGTTCGAACCTTGCGGTTTCGCTGGCGTCGCGGCATCCCGACTGGGAGATCCTGGCCTTGGACAACCTCTATCGCAAGGGGTCGGAACTGAACCTGCCCCGGCTCGAGGCCGCGGGGATCGAGTTCGTCCGCGGCGACGTCCGCGACCCCGCCCGGCTCGAGGCTCTGCCCGCCCTCTCCGCTCTGATCGAGTGCTCGGCCGAGCCTTCGGTGATGAGCGGGGTCGACGGCGACACCGGCTATCTCGTCCACACCAACCTAACCGGCGCCTACAACTGCCTCGAGCTGGCGCGCCGCGACGGCGCCTTCCTCGTCTTCCTCTCGACCAGCAGGGTCTACCCGGTGGCGCCGCAGGTCGAGCTGAAGCTGGAGGAGGGGCCGACGCGGTTCGAGATCGCGGCTGAGCAGGAGGTTTCGGGAGTCTCTCCAGCGGGCATCTCGGAGCATTTTCCGATCGACGGACCCCGCACCCTCTACGGCGCCACCAAGCTCGCCGCCGAGCTTCTGGTCGAGGAGTACCGGGCGGGGCTCGGCGTGCCCGCGGTGATCGATCGCTGCGGGGTGATCGCCGGCCCCTGGCAGATGGGCAAGGTCGACCAGGGCGTGTTCACGCACTGGATGCTCGCCCACCATTTCCGCCACCCGCTCACCTACATCGGCTTCGGCGGCAAGGGCAAGCAGGTCCGTGACCTGCTCCACATCGAGGACCTCGTCGACCTGGTCGATCGGCAACTGCTGGATATCGGCGCCTGGGACGGGCGCACGGTCAACGTCGGAGGGGGCCGCGATTGCAGCCTTTCCCTTCTGGAGACGACCGAGATATGCCGGCGGCTGACCGGCAACGAGGTGCCGATCGAACCTGTTGCCGAGACGCGCCCGGGTGACGTCCCCGTATACCTTTCTGATTGTGCGAGGCTCTTTGGCCTTGACGACTGGCGACCGCGGCGGAGCGCCGAGCAGGTGCTCACTGACATCCATCGGTGGATCGGGGCCAACGAGGCGCGGATCGTCGAAGCACTCGACATCAATGCCCCTGGGGGGCGAAGGGAGTAGGCACGGATGCCGGTAGCGATCATCACGGGGGCCGGGGGGCTGATCGGTTCAGAGGCGGTAGGGCATTTCATCGCCGAGGGCTTCGACGTCGTCGGCATCGAGAACGACATGCGGGCGCGCTTCTTCGGCCCCGAGTCCTCGACTTCGCACGTGACCGAGCGGTTGGTCGCGGAGCATCCCGAGTTCCGCTGGGAGAACGCCGACATCCGCGACGGCGACGCGGTCGAGCGGATCTTCCGCGAGCACGCGGGTCAGATCGAGCTCGTGGTCCATACGGCCGCCCAGCCATCCCATGACTGGGCGGCCAGCGAGCCGCAGACCGATTTCGGCGTCAACGCCAACGGCACACTCAACCTGCTCGAGGCCGCCCGCGCCCAATCGCCCGAGGCCCCCTTCATCTTCTGCTCGACCAACAAGGTCTACGGCGACACTCCCAACCGGTTGCCATTGGAAGACCTGGAGAAGCGGCTGGAGCTGCCGGAGTCCCACCCCTATTACAGGGGCATCGATACCTCGATGTCGATCGACGCCTCCACGCATTCGCTGTTCGGCGTCTCCAAGGCAGCGGCCGACCTGCTGGTGCAGGAGTACGGGCGCTATTTCGAGATGCCCACCGTGGCCTTTCGCGGCGGCTGCCTGACCGGTCCCCAGCACGCCGGTGCGAAGCTGCACGGGTTCCTCGCCTACCTGATGAAGTGCACCGTCACCGGCACGCCCTACACCGTCTTCGGCTACGACGGCAAGCAGGTCCGCGACAACATCCATAGCGCCGACCTGATCGCCGCCTTCGATGCCTTTCACAAGGCCCCGCGCGCGGCGGCCGTCTACAACATCGGCGGC
This sequence comes from Solirubrobacterales bacterium, assembly GCA_046330295.1. Classification (GTDB taxonomy): domain Bacteria; phylum Actinomycetota; class Thermoleophilia; order Solirubrobacterales; family 70-9; genus VAYN01. Next base: position 65,352 of record JAXLTB010000007.1, read on the forward strand.
GGGCGCTTCAGCAACTGCTCGATGCTGGAGGCGATCGAGGCTTGCGAGCGAATCTCCGGCCGCGAGCTGAGTTGGGAGATGGGCGAGGAGCCGCGGATCGGCGACCATCGCTGGTGGATCTCCGACCTCGCCCCGTTCGAAGCCGACTACCCGGACTGGAAGCTGCGTTACGGGATCGAGGAGATTCTGCAGGAGATGTACGAGCAGAACCTTGAGCGCTGGACCGTGAGCGCGGCATGAAGCTCTCGGTGGTGATGCCCGCCCAGAACGAGGAGGGCTCGGTCAAGGGAACCGTCGAAGGCGTCGTCGCGGCCCTGGAGCGGGAGAAGATCGACTACGAGGTCATCGTCGTCAACGACATCAGCGAGGATTCGACTGAAGAGGTGGTGCGGGCGATCGGCGCCGAGAACGAGCGTGTCCGCTGCCACCGCTCCCACTACGAGCGCGGCTTCGGAATGGCAATCCGGGCCGGCCTCGACGTCTTCGAGGGCGACGCGGTCGCGATCGTCATGGCCGACGCCTCCGACGATCCCGAGGACCTCGTCCGCTATCACCGGCTGCTGGAAGAGGGCTGGGACTGCGCCTTCGGCTCGCGCTTCGTGCCAGGAGCGCAAGTGCATGACTACCCGCGGTTGAAGTACACGATCAACCGCCTCGCCAACTGGTTCATCCGGATCCTCTTCCGCCACCGCTACAACGACACCACCAACGCCTTCAAGGCCTACCGGCGCGAGGTGATCGAGACGATCCAGCCACTGCTTTCCAAGCACTTCAACCTGACCGTCGAGATGCCGCTGAAGGCGATCGTCCGCGGGCACTCCTACGAGGTGATACCGACCAACTGGACCAACCGGACCAGCGGCGTGCCGAAGCTGGCGATGAAGGAGATGGGCAGCCGCTACCTCTTCATCGTCCTCTACGTCTGGCTCGAGAGCACTCTCAGTCGCGGCGACTACCAGGTGAAGAAGGCTCAGCGCTCGGCGACCAGGGCGGGCCGCTAGCCGTCTCTCCGAGCCGCTCCGGCGTGCTCGACCAGACAAGCCAGGCGAGGCAGCTGCCGAACCCGAGCATCGCCGCCAAAGCGACGAGGTCGGTGAGCTTGAAGTCGCCGCCTACCAGTCCGTGGCCGGTGGCGAGCGCCGGGCCGACTGCGATCGCCAGCAGCTCGGCGGCGCGGAGCGCGAGGATGGCGCGGACCGGCGTCGAGCGCAGCCAGGGGAAGCCGGCGTGGCGCTGCTGCAACGCCACCGCCGCGAGCAGGACCAGCACCCACCACTGCAGTCCCTCCCGCAGCATCCCCGTCCGCGAGGCGCCCCAGTAGAGGGTGAAGGCGACGAAGGGCGCGATTACGGTCGCGAACACGGGCCAGGGCCAGAGCCGCCAGGCCCGCCAGAGGGCGACCAGCAACAGCGGGAAGAAGACGATGCCGACGCCGAACGGCAGCCCGTTCCAGTACTGGAAGAAGAAGTGGATCGAGAAGGGTGAGGTCCCGGGAGAAATCCCTTCGACGACGTTGATCGTGAAGCACTTGGCGTAGAACAGCGGCAGCAGCATCGGCACCAGCGTGTTACCGAGCGAGTCCGCCCGGTAGGCGAGCCAGTCGGAAAGGGCGGGGTGCGGATCGGCGACGCCGGCCTCGCGGAAGTATTCGACGAAGTCGCTCTGGGAGTAGTGGGAGCCGTTGACGAGCCGCCAGGCGATGAGGCTGATCGCCACCCCAGCGACCAAGAGGAGGGCGGCCTTCAGCTGGGGGCGCCGCCAGTCGGCGCCTTTCAGCGGCCACAGGGCCACGAGGCCGACCCCGATCAGGGACAGCAGGGCACCGGGGTGCATTAGGTAGCCCAGCCCGACCAGCAGACCGGAGCGGAAGGCCCGCCGCTCGACTATGCAGATCCCGCTTAGGGTCACTAAGGAGGCGCCGAGGAGCTTCGGCCAGGTGAACCAGACTTCCTGCACCAGGAACGGGGTGGTGGTGGCGAGGAGCAGCGCCACCCGTGCCGCCTGGCGGCCACCGATGCGGCGGACCAGGTCCCAGATCGAGAGGAACGCGGTCGAGGCGAAGGTCATCATCGCCAGCCGGAAAGCCATGAAGCCGGCGGGATCGAACGGCGCCCACGGTTCTTCGGCGAAGCCGACCGGGGGGCGGCCGCCAGAGAGGAGGACCACCGGGGTGGTTGCGAGGCCCGGCAGCGGCCCGCGGCTGGAGAAGTTGTACGGGAAGAGGTATTCGGCGGCGATTTGGCTGTAGGGCCCGTTTCCGTGGGCGACGAGCTGGGGAATGATGAAGGGGATACGACTGTCGGAGCGATCGCCGACCTCCAGCGTCCGCGAGATCGTGCCGCTGAACAATTCTCCCGCCGGGCCGAGCGACCACAGCGTCCGCCCGATCGCGAACCCGAGGGCGCAGCCGACCACCAGCAGCGCCCGCTGCTCGTCGGGGTCGAGCAGGCTCTCCTCGCCGGCGCCGATCAGGGCGCCGAGCATTAGCCCGATCGCCGGGGCGAAGATCGCGAAGCAGGTGATGCGCGGTTCGACTGGGCCGGCGAGAACCCAGGCCAGCAGGCCGGTGGCGATCAGCAACAGTAGCCCGGGCAGGGGGACAAAGGCGAGGCCCTGGCGCCTCCCGCTTACGGTGCGCCAGAGGATCCCCGGCCCCATCAGCAGCGCGATCGCCAGGGCGGTCGTCGCGACGACCCGGATCAGGTCGAGCAACTGCTCTCCGTTGCCTCCGGTGTATTTGGCCGGCGGTCGCGCCACCAGGCCGAGAAGGCAGGAGAGCGCCGCGAGTCCCAGCAGGAACACCATTGCGGCCCTCTCGCGAGTCATCGCCATCTGGACCTGCCCCGCCGCGCTAGCCGCCGCCGTGAGCGAACGGTGGTCAGCCTGCCTTGCGGCCGATGACCAGGAACTGCTTCCCCAGCAGCTTCCAGGCCGGCGGAGTCTTCAAATACAGCCGGGTCAGTTGCGGCGAGGGCGGCAGGATGCCGCGGAAGGAGTACGGCAGATAGCGGGGGATGATGCGCTCGGGCTCGAACCCGACCGCGTAGAGGTGCTCGCCGATCGCGACGTGGGTGAGGGCGACGTAGTGGTCGGCGCAGTCCCAGTACTCGTCGGAGCAGTAGCGGTAGTTCGGGCCCATGATTGCGATCCGCCCCTCGGCCTCCATCGCCCCGTGCATCTTTTCGAGGAAGGCGGCGATCGCCTCCTGGTCGTGCAGGTGCTCGAGGAAGTTGGAGACGAAAATGCCGTCGAAGTGCTCACCGGGGAGGTCGGCCTCCATGATCGAGGAGGTAATGACGGTGGTGCCAGGCTTGTGCGCCGCCTCGGGATAGCTGACCTCGTCGACTGCCCAGGTCTCCCTCGCGGGGACGGCGCCGATGAACTCGCCCCGGCCGGCGGCTGGGTCCAGCACCTTCTGGGGGCTGCCCATCAGCCCGTGGACGTGTGGGGCGATCTGACTCCATACCGCCGCCCGGCCGTCCTGGTCGATGTCGCGGAAACGGTATGCGTAGAGGCGCTCGTAGTTCATGGCGGTGCTTACCCTACGTGACCGGTTGGAGCGGGGTGCGTGCAGACGATCGTCGCCCCGCTGCCGGTCAGCTTGGCCTGCCAGGGAACCTGGGAGCGGTCCTTCGGTATCCGCAGCAAGGACGTGCTGCCCGCGTTCAGCTCGTTTTCGAGCGCGGGTTCGTCTCCGTACCTCCAGAGGCCGATCGTCGGGCGTGGGCCCGGCGCGACCCGGAACACAGTGCTGCCCGAGAGGGTCATCGCCAAACCTTCCTTCGCGGCGCCAGCCGCGATCGCCAGGCAGCTTCCTTGCACCGCGACCCCGGTCGCGGTTTCAGCCACGGGCGGCGGACCGGAGCTGGCGAGGTCCCCGGCACCGGTGACTAGCTGCACCGGGAGGGCGTTGACGAGCACGACGTCGACCTCCCTGCGCGTCCCGCTCGAGAGGCTCGGCAGCTCGGCCGGGCTCGCGGCCGGCGAGCCGTGGGCGTCGACCGCGGCGAGATAGGAGCCGGCGTCGATCGGCGTCAGCGTCGCCGTCCCGGCGATTTCCGGGGTCAGCGCGAAAGCCGGATCGACCGTGTCGCGGGAGATTTCGATGGCCGCCAACTCGCCGCGCGCGAATTCGCTCTGCTGTTCGACCATGACGACCCCGTCCTTCAGGGGAACCAGGTTCGAGACGAGGGCGACGCTGGTGAGCCCGGCCACGACGAGGATGGCTCGGCCGCTCAGTCGGACCCCTCTGAACAGCTCGGCCAGGATCAGCACGACGAAGACGACGCCGATGTACTGGTAGCGGCTGGCCGTCGGCTCGCGGCCGGGAATGAAGTTGAAGCCGCCGAGGACCCAGAAGGCGAGGGCGGCCGTCGCTACCACCAGGATCTGGGGCGTTACCGCGCGAGGCCGGCGCAGCCAGAATGCGATCAGGATGACGGTGGCGACCAGCAGAGGCGGGCCCCAGTTCGGATGGGCGATGCCTTCGGCGCTGGGCGTGGCGGCGTTGAGCCCGACCAGGGAGGAGATCGACGAGGAGACGCTTTCGGCGACGAAGAGCGGCGTATTGGCGACGTTGGTCAGGGTGATCGAGCTGGGGACCTTGTGGCCGTAGGTCAGGTACCAGATCACGTACAGGGTCAGCGCTACGGCGGGCACGTAAAGGCGGGTGAGGCCGCGGTCGCGGCGACGGAGGAGGACATCGACGCCGGCGGCGAGGGCGAAGGGAATCCCAAGGCTGGAGCAGGCCATCGACAACACGAGCAGGAAGCAGGCGAGGACGTCGCCGGTGCGGTCGTCGCGTTCGAGCGCCAGCAGGGTGCCGAGGCCGGCTGCCACCGAGCCGACCAGCGACATCTCGAAGGGCCAAAGCAAAACGTTCCAGGCCGGGCCGAGGAAGAGCAGCAGGACCGCCGGGAAGAGTGCCAGCCAGTCGCCGAGCCGCTTGCGCACGTAGGCGTAGAGAAGGACCGCGGTCGCCGCGTAGAGAAGGACCGCGATCACCCGGTCGGGGCCGACCGTCGTCAGCCCGACGACCTCCAGGCAGAGCTTGTAGATCGCCACCGGCAGCGGCACCGGGTGGACGTCGTTGGGGGCGAAGAAGGCGTCGGCGTTGAACCCCTGACGGTGGATGACCATGTTCCACTCGTCCTGGAAGAAGGTCAGGCCCGACTGCATGACGAGCAGGGCGATGACCGACGCGAGCGCCGCCAGCGCCATCAGCAACGCCGGGGCGTTGCGGGAAAGCGCAGGATGTTTCGCGTCCAGCCCTCGCATCCGGGGCCGCAGTCTTGCGTAGAGTCGATTCTCGTGTCGCCCGCACCGCAAGCACCAGCCGTGGCGATCGCGATGGCGACGTTCGAGCCGGACCTCGATCTGCTGGCGGCCCAAATCGAGTCGATTCGCGAACAGACGCGCGAGGACTGGACCTGCGTGGTCAGCGACGACTGCTCCTCGGCGGAGTCCTTCGCGGCGACCCGGGAGCTGATCGGCGAGGACCCGCGCTTCGCCCTCTCTCGCTCCGAGCGACGACTCGGCTTTTACCGCAACTTCGAGCGGGCGCTGGGGCTGGTGCCCGCGGACGTGGGCCTGGTTGCCCTCGCCGACCAGGACGACCGCTGGGCGCCGCGTAAGCTCGAGGCGCTCGCCGCCGCCATCGGCCCGGCGCTGCTCGTCCACAGCGACGCCAGGATCGTCGACCGCGAGGGCCGGGTCCTCTCGCCGACCTACTGGCGCTCGCGGCGGCCGAACTCAGGCGACCTCGCCTCGCTGCTGGTCGCCAACACGGTGACCGGCGCCGCCTCGCTCTTCCGCCGCGAGCTGCTCGACCGCGCCCTGCCCTTCCCCGAGCTCCCCGGCCAGCCCTACCACGACCACTGGCTCGCCCTGCTGGCGCTCGCCGCCGGCGAGATCGCCTACTCGAACGAGCCGCTCTACGACTACGTCCAGCACGGCGCCGCCGTGCTCGGTCACGTCGGCGGCGAGGCCGCGGCGGCCGCCCCCAGGGACGGCTCCCGGGCCGAGCGCTGGCGCCAGGCCTACCTCGACGAGTACCGGCGCGTCCTCGGCCTCGCCAAGCAGCTGGCGGCGCGTTGCGAGCAGCCGCTCCCCGACCCTCGCCGTGCCCGCGCCCTGCGGCGCTTCCTCGCCACCGACCGCTCGCCGTGGGGGCTCGCCTGGCGCGGGTGGCGAGCCGTCCGCCACTCGCTCGGGCGCAGCGAGACCGCCGGCGCAGAGCGCACGCTGGTCGCGGGCCTGGCCTGGTACTGGCTGGCCAGGGCGCGCGGCCGCGCGCCCGGCCGCGGCTAGGAGCTTGAGCCGGGGTCGCAGAGGTAGTCGTAGATCCCCGACAGCGCCGCGTCCCAGTCGCCGTGGCTGGCGGCGATGTCCGCCAGCCCCTGGGCGGAGAGCCGGCGGCGCAGCTCGACGTCTGTCGCCAGCCGCTCCAGCCCCTCGGCGAGGCCGTCGACCGTGCGCGGGCAGCGGATCGAGTTCTCCTCGTGGTGGATGATCCAGTCGCCGGCCGGGTTGTCGAAGGCGACCACCGGGGTTCCGCAGGCGAGCAGCTCAAGCGGCAGGTAGGAGGGGTGCTCGGAGACGGTCAGCGCCAGCCCGAGGTCGCACTGGCGGTAGAGCTTGCCGGTCTCGCGGTAGTCGAGCAGGCCGAGGTGCTCAATGCCGCGGCCGAGGTCGTCGGGGCGCGCCCAGGAGCCGGCGGTGACGATGCGGAGGTCCTGGCCGAGGCGCTGCTTCAGCTCCCCGAGGGCCGGCGAGGCGAGCTCCCAGCAGTTGCGCCAGTGGCCGGGGCGGGCGTAGGTGAAGACGGTCACCGGCCGCTCGCCGTGCTCGCGCCTGCCGTTGGCGTGGAAGACCGAGTCGTCGACGGCGGGCGTGAACGACATCCCCTTGCCGCCGTAGCGGTTCTCGAACAGGGAAAGCATCCGCTGCGTATTGCAGATGCCGTAGAGGCCGAGGCGGTAGGTCTCCTCGGCCAGGGCGTAATTGGTCCCGGCCGGATAGAAGGCCGGCTCGAAGTCCTGGATCAAGTAGAAGCGACGCCGGGTGTGGGGGAAGTGGGCCGCCAGGTAGGCGGTGTGCCACTGGGTCGCGATCGTCACGTCAGCGGCCGGCATCGTCGCCAGGTTCGGGCTCGCCGACTGACCGTCGCTGAAGACGATCCTGGAGCCGGAGATTGCCGGGAAGGCGGCGTCGATCGCGGAGCGGATGTAACGCTCGTTGGGGGCGCCGGCGACGATGAACTGGTTTTCGACCCCGTGCTCGAGCGCCAGCCGCTGGGCGATCCGGAAGGCGGTGTTGATGCCGCCGTAGAAGGGGCTGTCGACGTCAGGGATGACCCAGTTGACCGTCCGCACCTCGATCGGTCCCGAGTCGGCCTCGTGCTGCTCGCGGACGCGGCTCTCGAGGCCGCGGTCGGCCCGGCACTGCTTGGCGAGCATCCGCGATTCTTCCGCGTCGGAGCGCTGGCGGAAGATCGAGAACTCACGGCCGAGGACATTGCCGACGACCTCGATCGTGCTCGGCTCCCCCAATCCCCGCAACGCCGGCTCGGTGCTCTGCAGCGAGAGGCTGGGGGAGAAGTAGGGGTCGCCTCCGCGCAGCCACGTCTGGTAGCGCCAGTAGCTGGTGAAGAAGTCCTCGGGCGGGACGTTCTCGCCACGGGTCTCGCTCTCCAGGTGGCGCACCTCGGTGAACGGGGAGCAGATGCTGCGACCGCCGTGGAAGCGGGCGTCGAGGCCGAGCACGACGTCGCTGCCGCAGAGCAGGAAGCGCTCGTCGAAGCCGCCGATCCGCTCGAACAGCTCGCGCTCGACGGCGACGCAGGCGGCGGTCACCGAGAGGCAGTTTCGATACCAGTCGGTCGAGCCGAGCAGGCTGTCGTCTCCCGGCCGCATGCCGGCCAAGAGGTGGCCGCCGAAGCCGGTCATGCCGACGACGACGCCGCCGTGCTGGATCGTGCCCTCGCCGTCGAGCAGCTGCAGGCCGGCGAGCCCGATCTGCGGCTGGCTCGCCCAGCCGACCAGCTCCGCCAGCCAGTCCGGGGAGACGATCTTGGTGTCGTCGTTGAGGAAGACGAGGATCTCGCCGCCGGCCTCCTTCGCCGCCAGGTTGTTCGCCGCCGAGTAGTTGAACGGTCCCTCCCACCAGACCGGCTTGACGCTGAAGCCGTCGTCGGCCCGGTTCTCGTACCAGCGTTCGTCGCGGCCGCCGCTGTCGGCGACGACCACCTCGAAGTCGGGGTAGTCGGTAAGGGCGAGGCTGGCGAGGCAGTCGGCCAGCAGCGTCTCGCGGCTGCGGGTCGGGATCACGATCGAGACCGTCGGCGGCTGTGGCAGCGTCCAACGCACGCGCACGGCGCCGCGCTCCTCGGCGACCTCCGCCGCGAGGCCGCGGCGGTCGAGGTGCTCGGCGACCAGGGCGACCCCTGGCGGGCGGCCGTCTCGGGGCGCCGGCGCACATGGACCAGCACCCGCGCCACCCGCAGCACCTCGTCCTCGTCGAGGTCGAGGCGCAGCAGCAGGTCCCACCAGCGCTCGTCACCGCCTCGCTCGTCGAACCCCCCCGCAGCGGCGAGCGCTCGCCGCCGCACCGCGAAGGAGCGGCCGAGGGGGGTGGCAGAGGGCCGCATCTCCGGCGACCAGGAGGGCCGGAAGCGCGGGTCATGCGCCCGCCCGCCCTCGTCGAGCAGGTCGTCGTCCCAGTGGATGAGGGTCAGCGAGGGATCGTCCCAGCCGCGGGCGGCGACGTTGAAGAGGTGATCGGGCTCGGGCACGTCGCCGGCCTCGAAGACGAGGACGAAGTCGTTTGGGTCGCCCTCCTCGACGGCCCGCCGCAGGGCCTCCGCCTCGCCGCCCGCCGCGGACACCTTGCGCGGCGCGCCGAGCGGAGCGCCTCCGTCGACGACCGTCGCCGTCCAGTTGGGGAAGGTCTGGCGTTTGAGCCCGGCGATCGTCTGGTGGGCGTCGCCCTCGCCGACGATCACGCAGTGGACGCCGATGCGGATACCCGCCTCGCGGACCCTGGCCCGTTCGGCTCCGAGCTCGGCTGAGGTCGGCCGGTGCGCGTCGAGCCACTCGATGTAGCTGGGAGCGACGGCGCCCGGGGATCGCGACCAACGCCACTGCCAGCGCGTGCGGCTGGCGAATTTCTTCGTCTCGACTGCGATCGTGCGGCCGCCGCTGATCGCCGCCCGCGCCCGCGATCCGCGTGGAGCCCAGCGCTCCGCGGCCTGCCTTGCCCAGTCGGATGGGCTGAAATTGTCGTTCACGGTCCGGCACGCTAGCGGCTGGCGTAACTCACCGGGTCCGCGCCGTAGCGCAGGTTCGCGCCACCCTCGGCGGCTAGACTCCCGCCCCGCGTGAGGTCTAAGCTTTCACTGAGCCCGGGTGCCTGAGAGCCCAGCTTCAATTGCGGTTCTGCTTGTCGTCGAACGGGACGATGCCGACCCTCGGCCGACGATCGAAAGCGTGCTCGAGCAGGACTGCGAGGGGTTTGAGCTGGTCGTCGTCGACGCCTCCGGGCAAGACGCGCTCGCTGACGACCTACGCAGGCGCGGCGACGAGCGACTGCGGCTGGTCGAGGCGCCGGCAACGGGCCATGGCGAGTTCCTGATCAAGGGCCTGGGGGCGACCGAGGCCGAGCTGCTCGGCTTCCTGAGGCCGACCGATTCGCTGCACCCACAGGCGATGCGCAAGCTGCGGGACGTCCTCGAAGTCGCCCCCGAGGCGCTCGGTGCTCATGGCTGGTTCCAGCGCCACGGCGACACGGGCAACGATCTCGCCACCGTCGCGACGATCGAGTTCGATGTCGCCTACGCGATCAGGCTCCACGACTTCCCGATCGGCCCTGCCGCCCTCGTCCGCCGCCGCGCCCTGGAGGCGATCGGCGGCGTCGATTCGGCCCTCGGCTGGGCAGCGGTTGATGACCTCTGGATCAGGCTGGGGCCGGCAGGCAGCATCGCCGCCCTGCACGAGATCCTCGCCGAGCGGCGCCCGCCGCAACTGCCCGCGGATCAGATCGAGCGGGAGCGGATGGCGCGCGAGCGCGTCGACCTGATCGACAAGGTCTACGGGTCCCGGGAACTGCCGCCGGAGATCGAGGTGGTCGCCGACCAGGCCTACCGCAACGCCTTCGTCTACGCCGCGACCCTAGCGGCCGACGGCTTTAACGGCACGGAGGAGCGCTTCTACGCGGCCGACCGGCTCGCCTCCCACCCTCCCGACCCGACCACCACCGAGCGCCTCGATGCGCGCCTGATGGAGCGCATCGCCGAGGCCGCCCAGCTCCAGAACGAGCTCGCCTGGCGCTCGGCGACGGTCAACCACCTGCGCGTCGGCGTCGCCGAGCGCGAAGCGAAGATCTGGCAGCTGCGCAACCCATCGCCAGAATCGCCATCGTTCGTTCGCGCCATGCGGCGCCTGGTTCCGCCCCCGCTGCGGCCGGCGGCGCGCCGCTTCGCCCACCAAGTACGACCTTGGAGCGAGAATGGCCCCGCCTGAGCTGCCCACGGTCTCGATGATCGTCCCGACCTACAACCGGGCCGGGGGATACATGGAGGAGGCGATCGACAGCATCCTTGCGCTGGAGTACCCGAGCCTCGACCTGACCGTGCTCGACGACGGCTCCAGCGATCAGACCCCCGAAGTGCTGGAGGCCTACGCGGCGAAGCACCCGGACCGGTTCCGCTGGATCCGCCACGACAACATGGGTCAGATCCGGACGATCAACAAGGGGTTCACGCAGGCCGAGGGCGAGCTGATCGGCTACCTGAACTCCGACGACGTACTGCTTCCCGAGGCGACTACGAGGTTGGTCGAGGAGATCCAGTCGGGTGGCCCCGAGGTGGTCGGCGCCTACGGCTCCTGGTTCTCGATCGATGAGAACGGCGAGGTGATCGACACCGTCACGCCGCTGCCATACCGGCTGGCCGACGCGGTCCGCTTCAACGATCCGGTGATCGGGACCGGGTCGCTGGTGCGTCGCATCGCGCTCGAAGCGGCGGGTCCGCCGGATCCGGCCCTCGCCTACTGCTGGGACTTCGATTTCTGGGTGCGCGTGGCCCACCTTGGTCGCATCGCCCACGTGGTCGAGCCGCTCTCGATGTTCAGGTGGCACGGCGGCCAGGCCGGCCGCGCGATGCAGGGGGCGATCATGGGCAAGGAGCGCATCGACGTGATCGACAAGGTGTTCGCGCAGGAGAACGTTCCGTCCGAGCTCGAAGCGATCCGCCCCGAGGCCTACCGCAACGCCTTCCTCGGCGCCGCGACGCTGGCCGGCGAAGGCATCAACGACCCGCGCGAGCGCTACTACATTGAGGACCGCGTCTACCGGCGGATCTCCGAGCACGATCGCTCGATCAACCTCGCCGAGAAACTTGTCGAGGCCGAAGAGAGGATCGCGGCAATGACCGCGCAGCTCGAATACCGGGTCTCCGAGATCGAGTACCTGGGCCGGGTGCTGGGCGAGCGCGAGCTGGTTCTGACCGAGCTCAGCAGCGCCCTTGGGGACGCCGCGGCGCCATGAGCGTCTGCAATGCTCAGCCGACCATGCGGCTATTGATCCTCGGTGGCACTGGAATGCTGGGCCACAAGCTCTGGCAGCAGGCGAGCGGATCGCTCGAGGCCTGGGCGACCGTGCGCTTCGACGAGCTCGGCGGGGCGGTCGCCCAGGTGCTCGACCGCAAGCGGGTCCTGACCGGGGTCAGCGCCGACCGGCCGGAGACCGTGGCGCGGGCGATCGAGGAGAGCGGCGCCGACGTCGTTGTCAACTGCATCGGCGTCGTCAAGCAGGCCGACGCCGCCAGCGACCCCGTCACCTCGATCCAGGTCAACTCGCTGTTCCCGCATCAGGTGGCGGCGCTCTGCCGCGAGCGCGGCAAGCGTTTCGTCCACATCTCGACCGACTGCGTTTTCACCGGCTCCAAGGGCGCCTACACCGAGGACGACCTCGCCGACGCCGGCGACCTCTACGGGCGCTCGAAGCTGCTCGGCGAGGCCACCGGGCCCGGCTCGCTGACGGTGCGGACCTCGATCATCGGCCGCGAGCTTGCCTCCTCCTACGGCCTCGTCGAGTGGTTCCTCGGCGAAGCCGAGGCCGGTGACGCGGTGCGCGGCTTCAGCCGCGCGATCTTCAGCGGCTTCACGACGCAGGCCCTGGCGGACACGCTGATCGAGGTGATCGTCGAACATCCCGAGCTCGAGGGCCTCTGGCACGTGAGCGCCGAACCGATCGATAAGGACCTGCTGCTGAAGATGCTGCGTGACGGGTACGGATTGAGCACCGAGATCACGCCCGACGACTCCGTCGTCATCGACCGCAGTCTCGACTCGAGCCGGTTCCGAGCCGCGGTGGGATGGCAGCCGCCGTCCTGGTCGGAGATGATCGAGCAGTTGGTGGCGGATCCAACCCCCTACGACGAGATTCGGAGGTCGACTCTTGCTCAGCGGTAAGCGCGTTGTCGTGACCGGAGGTACTGGTTCGTTCGGGCAGGTGCTCGTGCGGCGCCTGCTCGAGGGCTCGGCCGGGTTGCCGGAGGAGATCGTCGTATTCTCGCGCAGCGAGGCGACCCAGCACTCGATGCGGCTCGCCTTCCAACATCGCCAGGTCGCCACCGACGAGATCGTCTACGAGGAGAACCGCCACCACCGACTCAAGTTCCACATCGGCGACGTCTCCAACTACGCCGCGGTCAGCGCCGTCCTGCGAAACGCCGACGTCGTCTTCCATGCCGCGGCGCTGAAGCAGGTGCCGACCGCCGAGTACCACCCGTTCGAGGCGGTGCGGACCAACGTCGTCGGCGCCGAGAACATCGTCCAGGCGATCCGCGAGCACGACTTCCCGGTCGAGACCGTGGTCGGCGTCTCCACCGACAAGGCCTGCAAGCCGGTCAACGTGATGGGGATGACGAAGGCGATCCAGGAGCGGATCCTCGCCAAGGGGGCGCTGGACATGCCCGACACCCGGTTCCTGCTGGCCCGCTACGGCAACGTGCTCGCCTCGCGCGGCTCGGTGATTCCGGTCTACAACCAGCAGATCCGCGCCGGCGGCCCGGTGACGGTGACGACCCCGGAGATGACCCGCTTCCTGCTCAGCCTCGACCGCGCCGTCGACATCGTCTTCGCCGCGATCGCCGGCGGCCGCTCCGGCGAGACCTGGATCCCGTACGTGCCCTCGGCGCGGATGGTCGACGTCGCCGCGGCGCTGATCGGCGACCGCAAGATCGAGGTCGAATACACTGGCATCCGCCCGGGCGAGAAGATCCACGAGGTCCTCGTCTCCGAGGAGGAGGCGCCGCGGACCATGGTCCGCGGCGAGTACCTGGTGATCGAGCCGATCTTGCCTGAGCTGAGACCGGCCGACGCCTCCGGCGAGCCCTTCGAGGGACGCGAGTACAGCTCCGCCGACGACGTGATCGATCCGCCGGCGGTGGTGGCGATGATGAAGGAGCACGGGCTGATGCCGGACGACGAGCCGGTAACGGTGAAATGAAGGTCCTGACGCTCCTCGGGACCCGGCCCGAGATCATCCGCTTGAGCCGCGTCATCGATCGCCTCGACGCGGTCTGCGACCACGTCCTTGTCCATACTGGCCAGAACTTCCACCCGGCGCTCAGCGATGTCTTCTTCGAGGAGCTGGGGGTCCGCCCCCCCGACCGCTACCTCGGCATCCGCGGCGAGGGGTTCGCAGAGCGGGTGGGGCAGATCGTCGCCGCCAGTGAGCGGCTGCTGCGCGACGAGCGCCCCGACCGGCTGCTGGTCCTCGGCGACACCGACAGCGGCATCTCCGCCTACGTTGCCAAGCGGCTCGGGATCCCGGTCTTCCACATGGAGGCCGGCAACCGCTGCTACGACGACCGCGTCCCGGAGGAGGTCAACCGCCGCGTGATCGACCACTCCAGCGATGTCCTCATGCCCTACACCGAGCGCAGCCGCGCCAACCTGCTGCGTGAGGGCATCGCGCCGCAGCGGATCTTCGTCACCGGCAACCCGATCAAGGAGGTGCTCGACCATCACGCCGCGCAGATCGACGCCTCCGACGTGCTCTCGCGGCTCGGTGTCGAGGCCGGCGGCTATCTGCTGCTGACCATGCACCGGCAGGAGACCGTCGACGTCGAGGAGCGGCTGCGAGCCCTGGTCCAGGGCGTGATCGAGACCGCCGAGGACCAGCGGCTGTCGCTGATCTGCAGCATGCACCCCCGCACCCGGGCCAAGCTCGAGGTCTTCAACGTGCCGCTCGAAAGCGAGCGGGTGCAGGTGATGCCGGCGATGGGCTTCTTCGACTTCGTCAAGCTCGAGCGGCACGCCCGCTGCGTCCTCTCCGACAGCGGCACGGTGCAGGAGGAGTGCTGCATCTTCGGGGTTCCGGCGGTCACCGTCCGCGATACGACCGAGCGCCCTGAGACCGTAGAGTGCGGGAGCAACGTGCTGAGCGGAGTCGACCCCCAAGCCATCCGCGCCTGCGCCACCGCGGTGCTGGAGCGGCCCAACCGCTGGGTTGCGCCGCCCGAATACCTGGTCGACGACGTGAGCAGCGTCGTCGCCAAGATCGTCCTCGGGCACCACGAGGGACCGCTGGTCGGGAGCGGAGACGCAGCGGCGGCGCGGGCGATCTGATGCGGGCCCTGGTCACCGGTGGCGCCGGTCACATCGGCTCGACCCTGGTCGACGCGCTGCTCGATCGCGGTGACGAGGTGACGGTCTTCGACGACTTCAGCTCAGGCCGCGAGGAGAACATCGCCGCGGCGCTGGAACGCGGGGCGGAGCTGATCCGCGGCAGCGTCGCGGTCGAGGCGGAGATGGCCGCGGCCGGCGAGGCCTCGCCGGCCGACGTCGTCTTCCACATGGCCGCCCACGCCCACATCGCCTACTCGCTGGAGAACCCGACGCACGACCTGCGGATCAACGTCGAGGGCACGGTCAACGCGCTCGAGGTCGCCCGCAAGGCGGGCGCTCGCTTCGTCTTCGCCGCCAGCTGCGCCGAGTACGGCGACCCGGCCGCCGGCGGCGTCTCCCTGCCGCTCACCGAGGACGCACCGCTGCGCCCGATCTCGCCCTACGGACAGAGCAAGCTCGCGGCCGAGGGCTACGTCACCCTCTACCGGATCCTGCACGGCGTGCCGAGCACCTCGCTGCGCTTCGGCAACGTCTATGGTCCCCGCCAGACACCACTCGGCGAGGCCGGCGTCGTCTCGATCTTCTGCCAGCGCCTGCTCGAGGGCGGCCAGCCGACGGTCTTTGGGACCGGCGGCCAGACGCGCGACTACACCTACGTCGACGACGTCGTCGAGGGGCTGCTGGCGACGGTCGATCGCGAGGCGACCGGCGAGTTCAACCTCGGCACCGGGCACGAGACCACGGTTCTCGAGCTGGTCGAGATCCTCGGCCACCTCGGCCGCCGCGACGACTTCACGCCGCAGCCGGCCGAGGGCCACGCCGGCGACATCCCGCGGATGTCGCTGGACAGCTCGCGGGCCCGCGAGGCGCTCGGCTGGGAGGCGGGAACCTCGCTCGAGGCCGGGCTCGAGGACACCCTCGCCGGCTGGCGCACCCGGTCGGGCTCCTAGAATCCCGCCTATGGCGGTAGACGCGACTCGCTCCGCGCCGGCCGGGCCGGCGGCGGCATCCGAAGCCCCGCTGGCGATCGAGGTGCGGGACCTCGAGAAGGCCTTTCGCCTGCCCGGCCAGAAGGTCGATTCGCTGAAGGAGCGGGTGCTGCATCCGCTCGCCGACCGCGGTTACACCACCTTCACGGTCCTCGACGGCATCTCCTTCGACGTCCGCCACGGCGAGTTCTTCGGCATCGTCGGCCGCAACGGCTCCGGCAAGAGCACGCTGCTGAAGATCCTCGCCAGCATCTACCGCCCCGACGCCGGCCGGGTGCGGATGGCCGGTACCCTGGCGCCGTTCATCGAGCTCGGCGTCGGCTTCAACATGGAGCTGACGGCGCGCGAGAACGTGCAGCTGAACGGGGTGATGATGGGGCTCTCGCGACGCGACGCCGCCAGCCGCCTCGACGCCGTGCTCGAGTTCGCCGAACTCGAGGAGTTCGTCGACCTGAAGCTGAAGAACTACTCCTCAGGGATGCTGGTGCGGCTCGCCTTCTCGGCGATGATCCAGGCCGACACCGACATCCTCCTGGTCGACGAGGTGCTCGCCGTCGGCGACGCCTCCTTCCAGCAGAAGTGCGCCGACGTCTTCAGGCAGATGCGGAGCTCGGGCAAGACCGTGGTCCTGGTCACCCACGACATGGCCGCGGTCCAGGCGTACTGCCACCGGGCGATCCTGCTCGACCACGGCCAGATCCTGGTCGACGGCGACCCCAGCGAGGTCGGCAGGCGCTACCTGCGGATCAACTTTGAGGAGCGAGCCGCCCACGCGGCCAAGAACAACCCGATCCCCGCCGACGACGCGAAGCTGGTCGAGCTCTGGCTCGAGGACGCCGTCGGCGAGCGCGTCAGCGCCGTCGAGCCTGGTGAGGAGATCCATCTCCGCGCCGTTGTCGAGGCCAACGCCGACGTCTGCCAGCCCTTTTTCGGCTTCCTCGTCACCGACGCCGGCGGCGCCGACATCTTCACCTGCGGAACCGGGCTGGGCGACGGCGCCCAGGTGCTCGAGCGCGGCCGCCGGGCGCGGATCCGGACCGAGCTTCGCAACGAGCTGACGCCGGGCCGCTACACGGTCCACTTCTCCGCCACCCACGGCGACTCGGGAGCCGCTGCCGTCTGGCAGCCGTTCGTCTTCGACTTCGCCGTCTCGGGACCGCCGAGTCCGGGCGGCATTGTCGTCCCCGACCACCGCTCGAGCGCGAGCCTGGAGCCGGAGGGGAGCGGATGAGCGCGTCCGTCGCGACGGTGCCGGAGCTGCGCGAGGTGCCGGGCCCCTCGGCGCTAAGCGGCGGCCGCAGCCGCTTCTTCGACCTGCTGCTGCTGATCTCGGTTACCGACTTCAAGAAGACCTACTACGGGACGGTGCTGGGATATTTCTGGTCGCTGCTGCGGCCAGCGATTCTGTTCGGCGTACTGCTCGTCGTCTTCACCAAGGTCTTCCATTTCAAAAGCGCTGGAGAAGTCGAGCACTACCCAGAGCTCTTGCTGCTCGGGATCGTCCTCTACACCTCGTTCCAGGAGGCGACCGCGGCGGCGGTGACCTCGGTCGTCGCCAACGAGGGAATCGTCCGCAAGACTCAGTTCCCGCGCCTCGTGATCCCGCTGGCGACGGTCGTCACCGGTGCCTTCAACCTGCTGCTCAACCTGATCCCGGTGTTCATCTTCATCCTCGTCCTCGGCATCACCCCGGCCTGGAGCTGGCTGCTGCTGCCGGTGATCCTGCTCGCCCTCCTGCTGCTCACCGCGGGGGTGGCGATGATCCTCTCCGCGCTCTACGTCCGCTACCGGGACGTCGCCATCATCTGGGGGGTGGCGGGGATGGTGCTGCTCTACGGCTCGCCGATCCTCTACCCCTACGAACTAGCTCCCGGGCCGATGCAGACCATGCTTCTCTTCAACCCCCTGACGCCGATCCTCTCCCAGGCCAGGAAGTGGATCATCGAACCCGACGCACCCTCGGCGGTCGCGGCGATGGGCGGCTGGGGCCGCTTCTCGATTTCGGTCGCGGTCTTCGCCGTGATCTGCGTCGCCGCGGTATGGATCTTCCGCCACGAGGCGCCGCGGATCGCCGAGGACCTCTGAGCGGCGAACCGCCGGCGAAGCCTCAACGGCCGACCGGCACCGCGTAGAAGGTGACCTTCAGCCCGCTCGAGGAGGGCGCGGTCCCTTCGCGTTCGAAGCGCAGCGTGGCGATCTGGTGAGAGGGCGCCGGCTGCAGCGGCGCGGTGATCCAGCTGCAGCGGCCGACTACGATGCCGAGCAGCCAGGTCGAGGTGCCGGCGGCGACGGCAATTCGGTTCCATTCGTGGCGACGAGCCCCGGCCCTCACCCCGCCCACTCTTGCAGCCGAGCCATGAATGCGTCGTTCAGGCTCTGGGTCCAGCTGGACGGCCAGTTCAGGTGAGAACCGCCGGCACGGGCGTCGAGATCCGCGGCTCGGACCTCGGCGCTACCCAGCGCGGCGGCGACGCCGGCGACGGTCGGTTCCGCCGCGATCAGGTTGCTCGAGATCGCCGTCAGCGCCGCCGCGTCCTTGTTCTCGAAGGTGTTGCTGACGGTGACCATCCCCGCCGCGGCCATCTCGATCGGGACCAGGCTCGGGTGCGGCGTGTACATCAGCGCCAGGCCGACGTCGCAGTAGCGCAGCAGCGCGGCGTACTCGGCCTGCGAGCGGCGCGGGATCATCTCCACCCGGGCGCCGCTCTCGGGCAGGACCAGGGGGGCGGTCCCGGGCTCGACCGAGCCGACGCCGATCAGCTCCCAGCCCGCCAGCCCGCCGCCGGCGAGCACCCGGTCGATCGCCATCGCTCCGATCTCGAAGAGGTTGCGCTGCGCGTGCTCCTCCGGGCGGGCGTAGAAGAGCAGCCGTCGCGGCCCGTCGCGGCGCAGGCTCTCGGCGCCGACCGGTCCGACCGGGGTGATCGCGTTGTCGAGAACCAGCGAGTCGCGGCGCCCGCTCTCCTCGCCAACCGCGTAGACGCCGATCTCGTGCCTGGCGAAGTAGCCGCGCAGCAGCTCGGTCGAGAAGATCGCCCGGTGGGGGAAGCGGTAGCTCTCGGCGGCGAGGGCGGCGGCGCTCCCCATCGGGAAGATGAACGGCTCGTACTCCTGGATCAGGTACACGAAGCGCTTCTCGGCCAGCTCGGCGGTGGCCCCATGGGCGATGTGGGCGACGGTCCAGTGCGTCGCGATCAGCCGATCGCTGGGATTGATCGGCAGCGGCGCGCGGTCGTGGGCGAAGACCACCTCGATGCGGTCGAGGGCGCCGCTGCCGAGGCCCTCGTAGCTGCCGATCCGCGCCCGCCAATCCGCCGGCAGGCTGGAGCTCTCGGTGGCGATCAGCCGCACCCGACGGCCGCTCTCGGCGAGGGCGCGGGCGAGGTTGAAGACAGCGATGAAGCCGCCGAAGAAGTGCTTGAGGTCGATGGCCGGGTGGAGAATGTCGATCCGCCGCGGCTCCGAGGCGGAGATCTCGAGCCGCAGCGGCCGCAGCTTCTCCGGGATCCAGTCGGTGCGCTGGCGGCGGCGGATCGACTGCGCGGCCTCCAACAGCCGGCGGCCGGCGAGGGCGGCCACCACCAGCGCCACCAGCACCGCGGCGATCACGATCAGCGCGCTCCAGCCCCGACCCTCGGCCAGGGCCCCGAGCGCCGCCCCCGCCGCGAAGAAGGCGGCCAGCGGAGCCGCAACCAGCGCCACCAGGACCTTCTTGCGACCGTCGGTGCTGGCCAGCAGGCTTCGCATCGTGGCCACGATATCGCCGGGCGCGGGCACAGCTGTCAGGCTTGTGCCCGTGAGCGAGCCTCGGTCGGTCGCGGTAGTCATTCCCTGCTGGAACTCGCTGGCTCTGCTGCCACGCTGCCTCGCCTCGCTCGCCGATCAGAACGTTGAGATGGAGCTGATGGTCGTCGACAACGGCTCCAGCGACGGCTCCCTCGCCTACCTCGAGCGCGAGAACGTCCCCCACGTCTCGCTGCCGGTCAACACCGGCTTCGCCGCCGCGGTCAACCTCGGCGTGCGGCGGACGCGGGCTGCGGCGGTCCTCGTCCTCAACGCCGACACGGTGCTGGAGACGGACTGCGCGGACAGGCTGCTGGAGGCTCTCGACGCCGATCCCTCGCTCGCTGGCGTGCAGCCGCGCATCCTCCAGCTTGAGGACGAGCGCTCCACGGTGGCGAGCGCGCGCGTCTACAGCGTCGGCCAGGCGCTGACCCGCGACGGGAGGGCGCTGGAGCTGGGGGCGGGCGAGCCGCAGGGCGCCGAGCACCACGTCGCCGCCGAAATCTTCGGCGTCTGCGGCGCGGCGGCGTTGCTGCGGCGCTCGCTGTTCGAGCAGCTTGGCGGCTACGACGAGCGCTACTTCGCCTTCTACGAGGACGTCGACCTCAACGTCAGGGCGCGAATCGCGGGCTGGCGATTCACCTACGTCCCCGCCGCCGTCGTCTGGCACGTCGGCAACGCCTTCTGGCAGCAGGGCTTCGTCGACCCGGCGGGGGAGAACGCACGCCTGGTCGCGCGCAACCGCGGCGCCACGCAGCTCAAGTTCATGCCGGCGTCGGCGCTGCCGAGGATCCTCGCGGTCGAGGCCGGAGCGCTGGCGCGGGCACTGCGCCGCCACCGCTTGCGGGCGACCCTGGACGGCAAGCTGTCGGCGCTCGCCTGGCTGCGGCCGCTGCTGGCCGAGCGCCGGCGCCTGCGCCGCAGCGGCAACCTCGGGCTGGCACGGCGCTGGCTCGGCAGCCCCGCCAAGCCCATAGGCGGTCAATAGGATCACGGCGATGGGCGTCTCCGAGCGGCTTGAGCAGCTGACCTGGACCAGCGAGCGCGAGGCTGTTCTCGGCGACGTCGCCTTCCGCCTGCCGGACCTCGACCGGGCCGGCGAGGGGGCGTCGAGCCCCGATTCCTTCGCCCTGCTGAAGGACCGTTCGATCGTCCGCGCCTACGTCGACTACTGGCGCGAGCGGCCCGGGTTCGAGGCTGAGAACGTCTTCGAGATCGGCCTCTGGGACGGCGGCAGCATCGCCCTCTGGCACGAAATCCTGCAGCCGGGGATCCACGTCGGCGTCGACATCGATGACCGCCGTACGGCCTACTTCGACGAGTACGCGGCGGCGTCGCGACGTCGCGACCAAATCCGCACCTACTGGGACGTCGACCAGAGCGACAAGCAGCGGCTGGCGCGGATCGTCGCCGAGAACTTCGACGCGCCGCTGGACCTGGTCCTTGACGACGGCTCGCACCTGTATCCCCAGACGCGGGCCGCGATGGAGGTGCTGCTGCCGCTCCTGCGTCCGGGCGGCCTCTACGTCGTCGAGGACTGGGCCTGGGCCCACTGGGGGCCCGAGTACCGCCTCCACGCCTCGCCCGAGCGTGCCTCCTTGACCCGCCTAGTCGCGGAGCTGGCCGGGGTCGTCGGCAGCAACCCGGAACTAGTCGCCGGGCTCGACGTCCGCCGCCCCTTCTTCGTGATCGAGCGCGGCCACGGCGAGGCCGCCGCCGGCCTCGACCTCAACCGCCTGCGCCGGTGGCGCGGGCAGGGCTGGCGCGAATCGCCGCTCGCCTGGACGGCGCAGCGCTACCTGCGAGGGTCCGGCGCCGCCTCGGCTCGTCCTGAGCGACCACGGTCGTCGTTGTAACCCAGAGGGCGACAAGCAGCAACCGCGCTGGCTAGGCGCGCCGGCGCCGCCGCAGCGCGATCGCCTCGCGGGCCGAGATCGGCAGCAGCGGCGCCCCGTCGACGTCACGGCGCTCGAGCCCGGCGGCGCCCTGCCAGCCGCGCAGGCGACCGCCGATCCCCTTTGCGGTGTGGTCGAGCAGAAGCTGGCCGGCGCAGAGGGTCCCCTCGCAGGCCAGCGCGCGCAGGGCCAGGCCGGGATGCGTCATCACCCCGTAGCGACGCAGCATGTAGCCACGGCTCCAGCCCGTTCGGGCGAACTTGGCTCCGCTCTTGGCGCCGAGGCTGGCCGAGTAGGCATGCAGCGCCCGCGCCTCCCCGGCGAGCCGGCAGCGGCCGCCTGCCGCCGCCATCCGCAGCGCCAGGTCGAGGTCCTCGTAGTAGAGGAAGATGCGCTCGTCGAAGCCACCGACGGCCTCGAAGGCAGCTCGGCGATACAGCGCCGCGCCCCCGGTCGGTCCCAGTGGATCCGCGGCCGTGAGCGCGGCGGCGAGCGGCTCGCCGTGCAGATAGTCGAAGCCCATCAGGGTCGCGTCGGCGACCACCCCCGCGGAGTCGATCAGGTCCGGCGATCGTTCCTGGACCAGCACCCCCGCGACCGAGTCGACCCCCTCGCCCAGCCCGTCGAGCAGCACCTCGAGGAAGCGCGGCTCGCACTCGACGTCGTTATTGAGCAGGATCAGCGCCTCGGCCGGGTGCTCGGCGACGGCGCGGTTGATGGCCGGCCCGAAGCCGAGGTTGCGCTCCAGCTCCAGCAGCGTCACCTCCGGGAACTCTTCGCGCACCAGAGCCACCGAATCGTCGCTGGAGCCGTTGTCGACGACGACCACGTCGAGCGGGCGGCTCTGCTCGCGCAGGCTTCCGAGGGCCCGCCCGATGCGCTCCGACCCGTCGTAGTTGGGGATGTAAACGGCGGCTTGCACAGCTCCTTCTCGCAGTGAGTAGGGTTGCAGCCTCTCATGGAGCCGTTAAAGGGATTGATCCTCTCCGGCGGCGCTGGAACGCGGCTGCGCCCGATAACCCATACCTCGGCGAAGCAGCTCGTCCCCGTCGCCAACAAGCCCGTTCTGTTCTACGGGATCGAAGCGCTGGTCGACGCCGGGGTGAGGGAGATCGGGATCATCATCGCCCCCGAGACCGGCGATGAGATCCGCGCGGCCGCCGGCGACGGCAAGGCCTTCGGGGCCAAGATCACCTACATCGTCCAGGACAAGCCGGCCGGCCTGGCCCATGCGGTGCTGACCGCGGAGGAGTTCATCGCCGGTTCGCCCTTCGTCATGTACCTCGGCGACAACCTCCTGCGCGACGGGCTGCGCGGCCTCGTCTCGACCTTCGTCGACAACGAGCCGGACGCGCTGATCCTGCTCACCCCCGTCGAGGACCCCAGCTCCTACGGCGTCGCCGAGCTGGACGGGGAGCGGATCGTGCGGCTGATCGAGAAGCCCGAGGACCCGCCGTCGAACCTCGCCCTGGTCGGCGTCTACCTGTTCACGCCGGCGATCTTCGACGCCGCCCGGGTCCTCAAGCCCTCCTGGCGTGGCGAGCTGGAGATCACCGAGGCGATCCAGGGCCTGATCGACGACGGTCTACGGGTGCAGTCCGAGATCGTCCGCGGCTGGTGGAAGGACACCGGCCAGCTCGCCGACATGCTCGAGGCCAACCGCCTGGTGCTGGAGGAGCTGGAGACGCGGCTCGACGGCGAGGTCGACGACGAGTCGCGGGTCGAGGGCCGCGTCGTGCTCGAGAAGGGAGCATCGCTGACCCGGTCCGTCGTGCGCGGTCCAGCCGTGATCGGCGCCGGCGCCACGGTCGAGGACGCCTACATCGGCCCCTACACCTCGATCGGCGACGACGTTGAGGTCCGCCGCTCCGAGGTCGAGCACTCGATCATCCTCTCCGGCTCGGTGGTCGAGGACCTTGGCACACGGATGGAGGCGAGCCTGCTCGGCCGCAACGTGAAACTGAGCCGCGCCGACGGGATCCCGAAGATGCTGCGACTGCTGGTCGGCGACAACTCCGAGATCGAAATCGTCTAGTGGGAGTGTCGGGCGCTCGATGAAGCTTCTGGTCACGGGGGCGGCCGGGATGCTGGGCCGCGACGTGATGCTCGCCGCCGGCAACGTCGGCCACGACGTGGTTGGCTTCGGCCGCGCCGAGCTCGACGTCACCGACGCCGCCGCGGTGGGGAGGAAGTTCGACCTCGAGCGCCCCGACGTCGTCTTCAACTGCGCCGCCTGGACCGACGTCGACGGTGCAGAGGCCGCCGAGGAGGCGGCCTTCGCGGTCAACGGCACCGGCGCCGGCAACGCCGCCGCCGCCGCCGCCGCGGTAGGCGCCAGCGTCGTCTACGTCTCCTCCGACTACGTCTTCGATGGCGCCAAGGGGGCCGCCTACGTCGAGAGCGACCAGCCGGCTCCGCTCTCCGCCTATGGCCGCACCAAGCTGGCCGGCGAGGAGGCGACGGCGGCGGCGAACAAGCGCCACTTCATCGTCCGCTCCGGGGGGCTGTTCGGGATCGGGGGCACCAACTTCGTCGAGACGATGCTGCGGTTGGCCGCCACCCAGAACGAGGTCCTTGTGGTCCGCGACCAGATCGCCTCGCCGACCTACACCTGGCATCTCGCCTACGGGCTCGTCCGCCTGATCGAGGGGATCGAGTACGGCATCCACCACATGGCCGCGGCCGGTCAGTGCTCCTGGTATGAGTTTGCGCGGGAAATCTTCGAGCAGGCCAAGGTCGAGTGCAAAGTGCTCTCGGCGACCGCCGAGATGCTCGGCCGCCCGGCGCCCCGCCCGGCCTTCTCGGCCCTGACCAGCCAGCGCGAGCACGCGATCCGGCTCCCCTCCTGGCAGGATGGGCTGGCCGGCTATCTCGCCCAACGACAAGCGGAGGAGGCGGCATGAAGCTCCTGGTCACCGGCGCCGCCGGTTTCATCGGATCCACCTACGTCCGGCTGGTCGGCGACGAGCACGAGGTCGTGGTGCTCGACAAGCTCACCTACGCGGGCCGGCGCGAGAACCTGCCGGAGGGCGTCGAGCTGGTCGTCGGCGGGATCGAGGACCCGGCGATCGTGCGCGAGGCGATGCAGGGCGCCGACGCCGTCGTCAACTTCGCCGCCGAGTCCCACGTCGACCGTTCGATCGACGATCAGGACGCCTTCGCCCGCACCCACGTGATCGGCACCGGGACGCTGCTCGACGCGGCCCGCGAGCTCGGCGTCGACCGCTACCTGCAGGTCTCGACCGACGAGGTCTACGGCTCGATCGAGTCCGGCTCCTTCACCGAGACGTCCCCGCTCGATCCCTCTTCGCCCTATTCGGCGACGAAGGCGGCCGGCGACCTGCTCGTCTCGGCCCACGTCCACACCTACGGCATCGAGGCCTCGATCGTGCGCGGCTCCAACAACTACGGCCCGCGCCAGTACCCGGAGAAGCTGATCCCACTGATGGTGCTGAACGCGCTGCACGGCGACTCTTTGCCCGTCTACGGCGACGGCCGCCAGGTCCGCAACTGGCTCTATGTCGAGGACTTCTGCCGGGGCATCCACGCGGTGCTGATGAGGGGCCGTGCCGGCGAGGCCTACAACGTCGGGGGCCCCGAGGAGTGCGAGAACATCGAGGTGGTGAAGCGGGTGATCGAGCTGACCGGCGCCGACGAGTCGCTGATCGAGTACGTCACCGACCGCCCCGGCCACGACCGTCGCTACTCGCTCGCCTCCGACAAGCTCCGCGAGGAGCTCGGCTGGGAGGCCCGGGTCCACTTCGACGAGGGGCTGGAGAAGACCGTCGCCTGGTACCGCGACAACGAGGCATGGTGGGGGCCGATTCGCTCCGGCGAGTACCGCGAGTACTACGAAAAGCACTACGGCCGGGCCCTGAGCTGATGCCGGAGCGCCTGCCGACGAAGCTCGACGGCGTCGTCCTGTTGGAGCCCCGGGTCCATGGCGACGAGCGCGGCTTCATGGTCGAGACCTTCAGCCGCGACGCCTGGGCCGAGCTCGGCGTCGGGGTCGAGTTCGTCCAGCACAACCACTCGCGCTCGGCCAGGGGCACGCTGCGTGGCATCCACTTCCAGACCGAGCCCGGCCAGGCGAAGCTCGTGCGCTGCGCCCGTGGCGAGATCCTCGACGTCGCCGTCGACCTGCGCCGCGATTCCCCCACCTACGGACAGTGGGAGGCGCATGTGCTCGACGACGTCAGGCACCGTCAGCTCTTCGTCCCGATCGGCTTCGGTCACGGCTTCGTCGTGCTCTCGGAGGTCGCCGACGTCACCTACCTCGTCTCCAGTCTCTACGACCCGCTGACCGAGTCCGGCATCGCCTGGGACGACCCCGACGTCGGCGTCGAGTGGCAGATCGCCGAGCCCCTCCTCTCCGAGCGCGACAAGGCAGCTCCCCGTCTCTCCGAAGTAGCCGAGACGCTGCCGTTCTAGCCGTCGGGCCCCGCGAACCGCGAGATTGCGGTGCGGCCGAGGCTGAGGGCGAGTTTCGCGCCCACTCCGGCATAGACCGCCGCGTTGACGAGGGGCGAGTGCTCGGGAGCGTCGAAGCGACGGTAGAAGCGCCCCATGCCACGGTGGAAGGCGATCTCCTGCCGGGGGCGACGACGCTCGCCGCTGGAGCCTCCCTTGACATGGAGAGCCACCCCGGCCGGCTCGTAGAACACCTTCCAGCCCGCATCCCAAAAGCGGTGGCACCAGTCGAGGTCCTCCATGTAGAGCCAGTAGCCCTCATCGAGCAGGCCGACCTCGCGCACCGCCTCGGACCGGCAGAGCATGAAGGCGCCGTTGACGGCGTCGACCTCTCCGGGCTCGTCGTCTCCCAGGTGGGTGGCCCGATACTGGCTGAGGGCGCCTGAAGCCGCGTCCGAGCGCCCGATGCCGGTGAAGTGGGCGAGGGCACTGAGCGGAGTCGGAAAGGAGCGCTTGCAGGCGTGGTCCAGCTCACCGGTCTCGGTCACCAGCTTGCAGCCGACCATCCCGATCCGCGGCTCCGAGCGCAGCCGCGCCAGCACCGCGTCGAGGGTTCCGGCGTAGACCTCGGTATCGGGATTGAGCAGCAGCACGGCGGCAGCGGCGCTCTCGCGCAGGACCAGGTTGTTGGCAGCGGAGAAGCCGATGTTGCCGCGGCGCAGCAGCCGCACCGCCGGGAACTCGCGCTCGACCATGTCAGGAATGGCGTCGGGGCTGCCGCTGTCGACGACCGTCACCACCGTCTCGCCGCTCGCCGGATGCTCCGCCAGGGAGCGCAGGCAGCGTCGCAGCAGCTCTTCGGCGCCGTGGCTGACGATCGCGACCTCGAGGTCGGGGGCGGGCGGCATGCCGGGAGGACGCTAGTAGGCGCCGTCGCCGCGGACCATGGCGCGCGGGGTCCGCAGGAGGATCGCCAGGTCGGTGAGGAGGGAGAGGTTGTCGAGGTAGTCGCGCTCCATCGCCAGCCGCTCCTCGAAGGTGAGGTCGCTGCGGCCGTAGACCTGCATCGGCCCGGTCATCCCCGGCTTGATCGCCAGCCGCCCGCGCTGGCGCTCGTCGTAGAGGGCGACGACGCTCTCCTCCTCCGGCCGCGGCCCGACGAGGGACATCTCGCCGCGCAGGACGTTGAACAGCTGCGGGAGCTCGTCGAGGCTGCTGCGGCGCAGGATCCGGCCGATTCGGGTCACCCGCGGGTCGTCGGGGATCTTGAAGACCGGCTGCTCGAGCTTCGCCAGGTCGACCAGCTCGGCGAGTCGCTCCTCGGCGTCGGCGACCATGGTGCGGAACTTCAGCATCGTGAACGTCTCGCCGTCCCTGCCGGCGCGGCGCTGGCGGAAGAAGACCGGACGGCCGGAGTCGAGCAGGATCGCGATCGCGATCGCCACCAGCAGCGGCGAGAGCAGCGCCAGCAGGGTGCCGGAGACGATCACGTCCATGCCCCGCTTCATCGCCTGGGTCGAGCGTGGCGGGTCGCTGAAGCGGA
Source organism: Solirubrobacterales bacterium (assembly GCA_046330295.1). GTDB lineage: Bacteria > Actinomycetota > Thermoleophilia > Solirubrobacterales > 70-9 > VAYN01. The sequence continues at coordinate 92,602 of JAXLTB010000007.1, forward strand.
AATCGAGCACCGGCAGCTCGGCCAGCCGGTTCAGCTCGATCCCCGGTCCCAGCAGGCCGTAGTGCTGAGGCAGGAAGGTCAGCGCCAGTCCCTCCGCCTTGCACTCCTCGATCAGCCGCTCCGCCGCGGTCTTGCTCATCTCCTGTTCGGTCACCACCACCCGCTCGATAACGTGCTCGCGGGCGACCTTGGAGATGTCGGCGATCGAGCCGAGCCGGGGCAGCTCCGAGGCCGTGTCGCCTTCCTGCGAGGAGAGGTACCCGACCAGCGCCAGGCGGGTCTCCGGATGGGTGGAGACGCGGCGGGCGACCATGTCGGCGGCGGCCGACGGCCCGACCACGAGCCCGATCGCCTGCGCGGTGAGGCGGTGCCAGAAGAAGCGCAGCACCCCGCGCAGCGCGAAGCTGGCGACGAGCGTCCCGATCCCGACCGCGATCGCGCTGGTGGGAGAGAGCGGGCCGACCGGGCTCAGCGCCAGCAGGCCGTCGAGGACGAGCGTTCCGAGCACGCTGGCCGAGACCAGCGAGGGCAGCTCGTCGAGGGTGCTGTGGCGGATCCGCCGGTGGTCGTTGTCGTAGAGGCCATGGAGCTTCACGACCAGGATCCAGGTGGGGCTGAAGAGGACCGCCCAGAACAGCGTCGCGATGTCGGTCGTCGAGGTCGTCGCGGTGACGACGAAGAGCGACGCCAGCAGCGCCACCCAGTCACCGAGCGCGAGCAGGCGGCGCAGAAGGGCGCCGCGCCGGCGCGAGCCGCTCGGCCCGGTCAGGCCGAGGCGCCCGGAATCCCGGCGCCCGTCCGGCGCTGGGGCCGGACGCGCCGGCGCCGCCTCGTGGGCCGCTGTCTTCTGGGCGTCAGAGATTCGGTTCATCCGCAACCTTCGAACCCTTCCCGGAGGCATTGCTCTTGGGGGTTCAGCCGCTGGGCTTCGCGAAGGTCCGCCCGAGCGGCTTCCGTATCGCCTGCTTGCCGCTCGATCTTGGCGCGGAGATAGTGGAGGACCCAGTTGCGATCTTCCCGATCGATCGCCTGGCTGATCCGTTCCGTTGCGGTCGCGTAGTCCCCCTGGTACTGCGCCAGGAGCCCAAGTTGCACGTAGGGCGAGGCCGCCCAGGGCTCGATCGTCCGCGCGGTGTTCGCGTGGTCGACCGCGCTGGCCAGGTTGCCGTCGGCGGCGGCCGTCTTGCTGGCGTCGATCTCACGGTCGACCAGCAACGGGCCGATCAGAGCGAGGGCGGTGATCCAGGCGACGGCCAGGCCCGCGACCGCGAGTCCGTAGCGTCGTTGCTCGGCGTGGCCGTTGGCGGCTGCCCGCGCTCGTCCCAACTGGGCGCAGCGAGCGGCGACAAGGACACCGCTGGCAAGGAAGAAGATCACGCCCACCGCGGCGATCTCCCAGAACCAGTCGATCGCGGCGCCGACGGCGAAGGCCAGGATCGTTCCCAGCAGGGCGGCGTAGAGCTCGCGCTGGCCCCCCCGTCCGGCCCTCCAGGCCGCGAAGCCGGTCCAGAGCAACACCCCCACCATCCCCAGCACGATCAGGCCGCCGACGATCCCCAGCTCGGCGAACGCCTCCAGGTAGAGGGAGTGAGCGTCGCGCACCGGTACCGATATCGACCGCAGCTGGTCCCAGGAGAACTGGTAGGTGCCGGCGCCGTGGCCGATTAGCGGCTTTTCGCCGAAGGCGTCGATCGCGACGCGCCAGAACTCGTGGCGCCCGGCACCCGAGAGCTGGCCGAAATGTTCCTCCGGGTTGTTGGGGAACTGCAGGTCCGAGCTCGAGAACTGGTTCCAGGCACGGCCGCCGACCGCGATTGCCACACCGATTGCGATCAGCGCCGCGGCAAGCGCGATCCGCTTCAGAACCATGGGGTTCCGGGACATCTCCAGCGCCCGGCCGGTTAGCCCGTCACCGCGTCGCTCGAGCCGGCGTAGCCCGGCGAAGAGGAGCAGCGCCAGCGCGATGCCGGCGAGGAGGAAGACGAGCACCGTCACTCCCTGGTCGACGGCCGCCCCGTTGTCGATGTTGTCGGCGAGGCTGCGATGTGCCTGCACGGCGATCACCGCCGGCAGCGCCCCCAGCGCGCCGATCGCCAGGGTCGCCAGCAGCCAGAGGCGATCATGGGAGAGGACCAGCAGGCAGCCGCAGGCGATCAGCACGATGACCAGCCCCCCGCGCGAGTAGGTGAGGTAGAGCGCCAGCAAGACCGCCGGCAGCGAGACGACCGCCGCCCAGCGCAGCCACCCGGTCAGCGAACGCCTGCTCATCCAGAGCATCAACGCGGTGGCGATCCCGAAGACGATCCCGTCCGCGTTCCAGTAGCCGAGCGGATAGCGCAGCCGCGGGCCGCTGCCGAGCCCTTCGCTCACCGAGAGGACGTGAGGGAGGAGGCGGCTGGCGAGAGCGAGGATCGCAATCGCGACCAGGGCAATTCCGAGCCCTTCAGCGAAACGTTGGCGACTTTTGTCGGTTTGGGCGATTAGGAACGCGGCAAGGAAGACACCGAGGTAGACCAGGACGCGGTCGGCCTCGACCACGCTCAACTCGATCGACCCGGACCAGAGAGATGAGATTGCAGACCAAAGCGCCAGCGCCCCGATCAGTCCACACGCCCAGTAGAACGGCCGCCCGAGCGTCGCTCGGGCGGCAGCTCCGAGGACCAGCATGCAGACCACAGTCAGCCATACGGCCAGGCCGGCGACGTGACGCGGGGTCAGCGCAAAGCCGCCTCCGGCCAGCGCCAGGCCAAGGATCAAAGCGATCGGAGCGATCAACGCCGTTGATTCCTCTAACCTTGCGCGCCATGCAAGGGAGTCGCCGCCGCCAGGTCCGTAGCTCGGTCCGATCCTCTTTCTCGCTTCTGTCAGTGCTTGCTCTGCTGGCATTGGCCTGCTTCCCGGTTCTTGCTCACGCCGAATCGGGCGTGCCCGAGTACGAAACCGAAGTCCCGACCGTCAAAGGACACACGAACCCTCCGGCCCACAACTCCAACAACAACCCGCCCGCCGAAAGTTCCTCGACCGGGGGGTCGTCTCCGTCCGCATCCGGGAGTTCGGGGGCTTCTGGATCTGGATCTTCGTCGGGTGGTGCATCGTCGGGGGCTAGCAACAATCCAACCACGGGCAGCGACGGCGGCACCGGCCAGGGTAGCCCAGGCAACGGGACGACCGGCGCGCAGCCGGCTGGCACGGTCGCAGAACAGCAGCCGGCCAGCGCCTCGACCTCGAATGGCAGCTCTTCCTCGCCCCTGGTCCCGATCCTGATCGCGATCGCCGCTCTGGCGGCGATCTCGATCGGCGTGGTCGTGATCAGGCACCGGCGCCAGCGCCGCACTCCGGGCGCTCCGGTCTCGCCGAAGGCGAGCTAGTCCGATGTCGAAAGCGGATAGGAAACTCAGCGCGACTGTGCGTGCGTGCGCGGTCCTGACACTCGTCGCGATCCTTGGGCTCGCCTCCTTTGCCGCCACGGCGGCGGCGCTCCCGTCCCGCTTCTGGGGGGTGGTTCCCCAGGCTATCCCCACCCAGGAACAATTCCAGCGGCTCCATCGCGGCGGCGTCGAGAGCATTCGCGTGCCGATCATCTGGGGCGCTGCGCAGCCGAAGAGGAACGGCGTAATCGACTGGAGCGGCACCGACGGCATCGTCGAACGGGCCGCGGCCAGCGGAGTCGAGGTCCTCCCGTTCATCACCGGAGCGCCGACCTGGGCGGTTCCATCGGTCCACGTGCCCGGGGCGGGGTCGGCCAAAGCGCCTGCCCACCTGCCGGCGACCGGCTCCGCGGCCTCCGCCTGGAAGAGCTTCGTCACCCAGGCTGTGGTCCGCTACGGCCCGGAAGGTTCGTTCTGGGCCGAACACCCGACGCTACCCAGCCGCCCGATTCGCGCCTGGCAGATCTGGAACGAGGAGAACTTCAAGTACTTCGTCGCCAAGCCGAACCCGGCCGAATACGGCAGCCTCGTGAAGATCTCCTCCGCGGCGATCAAGGCTGTCGACCCGGGGGCTCAGGTCGTCCTCGGCGGCATGTTCTCGCGCCCCAAGGGGTCGAGGACGAAGTCGGGAAAGCACAAGAGCCTGAACTGGTTCGCGAGCGACTTCGTCGAACAGATGTACAAGCGCAACCCCGGGATCAAGGCGAGGTTCAACGGGGTCGCCCTGCATCCCTACACCGGCAAGTACCAGGAACTGACGCCGGAGATCGAAGAATTCCGCGCGATCCTCAGTGAGAACCACGACTCCGGCAAGGGCCTCTGGATCACCGAGCTCGGCTGGAGCTCCCAGCCCCCGGCCCCTGCTACGAACATCTTCGCCAAAGGCGTCGCCGGCCAGGCCAACCAGCTCAAGGGCGCCTTCTCGCTGCTGGAGCGCAGGCAGGCGAAGTGGCGGCTCCAGCGCGTCTACTGGTTCTCGGTCGACGACGCCGCCGGCGCCTGCAACTTCTGCGACGGCTCCGGCCTCTTCAAGACGGGCTTCGTGCCGAAGAAGTCCTGGTACGCCTACGTCAAGTTCGCCGGCGGCACCCCCTGAACGTCCCCCGACGGGCCGATTTCCCCTGACATAGGGAGGAAATCGGCCCACAGGCGCGAGAACGCGGATCGCGTCTGCGTAAGATCGGTGGGTTGACCGCCGACGCGACAAAGACCCTCGGATCCGACCCACTCGCGCCCTTCAGCGCCCCTGTGCGGCGCTGGTTCGAGGCCTCCTTCGAGGGGCCGACCCCGGCCCAGGTGGGGGGCTGGGAGGCAATCTCCGGCGGTGCCAACGCCCTCATCTGCGCCCCCACCGGCTCCGGCAAGACCCTGGCCAGCTTCCTCTGGGGGATCGACAAGCTCGCCCGCGCGCCCGAACTCGGCACCGGTGTCCGCCTCGTATATGTGTCCCCCCTCAAGGCGCTCTCCTACGACATCGAGCGCAACCTGCGGGCACCTCTGCGCGGGATCGGCGCCGACATCTCGGTCGGCTTGCGCACCGGCGACACCTCCCAGGCCGAACGCCGGGCGATGCGCAAAACGCCCCCCGACATCCTCATCACCACCCCCGAGTCTCTCTACCTGATGCTCTCCTCCGGCGTGCGCGAGATCCTCGCCAAGACCGAAGCGGTGATCGTCGACGAGATCCACGCCGTCGCCCAAAGCAAGCGGGGCTCGCATTTGGCGTTGACCCTCGAGCGGCTGGAGCATCTCGCTCGTACTAGCGACGCAGTCGCGGGCCGAGCGCTGCAAGGTGGCCAGGGCGATGGCGCATCTGCCGGCGGCAGCGGACGCGAAGCGGAGCAGCCGCCGGTTGGGATCCAAAGGATCGGGTTATCCGCCACGCAGCGCCCGCTGGAGCGGATCGCTCAGTTCCTGGTGGGTTCGCAGCGGGAGTGCAAGATCGTCGACGCCGGGCGGACGAAGGAGTTGGACCTCGAGATCGTGGTGCCGGTCGAGGACATGTCCGACCCGGGAGCGCCGGCATATCCGAGCGAGGACGGGGTGCCGCCTTCGGAGATCGAGCCGTCCGCCCACGTCCGCTCGATCTGGCCCGCGATCTACCCCAAGCTCCTGGAGCTGGTCCAGGAACACACCTCGACGATCATCTTCGTCAACAACCGCCGCGCCTCCGAGCGCCTCGCCAAGCGCCTGAACGAGCTAGCGGCCGACGAGTTCTGGCAGGAGCTGCCGGCAACCGAGGTGTCCGGGAGCGCCACACCCGCGGGCAGTGCGGCCCCCGAGATGGCTCGTGCCCACCACGGCTCTTTGTCCCACGAGGAGCGCACCCTGGTCGAGGAGCTGCTCAAGTCCGGACAGCTCCCCTGCCTGGTCGCGACCTCATCCCTCGAGCTCGGGATCGATATGGGCGCCGTCGACCTGGTGATCCAGGTCGAGTCGCCGAAGTCGGTGACCCGCGGTCTGCAGCGGATCGGCCGCGCCGGGCACGGGCTTGGCGAGGTCTCCAAAGGCCGCATCTTCCCCAAATTCCGCGGCGACCTGCTCGAGTGCGCGGTCGTCGCGCGGCGGATGCGGGACGGGGAGATCGAGGAGACGGTGATCCCCCAGAATCCGCTCGACGTGCTCGCCCAGCACCTGGTCTCGATGGCGGCACTGGACGAGTGGGAGGTCGACGAGGTCGAGCGGCTTATCACCGCCACAGAGCCCTTCCGCGAGCTCTCCCGCGAACAGCTGGAGAACGTCCTCGACATGCTCGACGGCCGCTACCCCTCCGACCGCTTCGCCGAGCTGCGGCCGCGAATAGTCTGGGACCGCACCGGCGGCACCATCCACGGGCGCAAAGGCTCCCGGCAGCTGGTCGTCACCAACGCCGGCACGATCCCCGATCGCGGCCTCTACGGCGTCCACCTGCCCGACGGCCGCCGGGTCGGCGAGCTCGACGAGGAGATGGTCTACGAGGCTCGCCCCGGCCAGACCTTCCTGCTGGGCGCGACGACCTGGCGGATCGAGGAAATCACCCGTGATCGGGTCATCGTCACCCCGGCCCCCGGCGCCCCCGGTGCCGTCCCGTTCTGGAAGGGCGACGGGATCGGCCGCCCGGCCGAGCTGGGGCGGGCGATCGGCGCCTTCGCCCGCGAGGCCGTCTCGCGCGAGCCCGGTGAGCTGGCGGCGGAGTACGACCTCGACCCCCGCGCCGCCAACAACCTCGTCAGCTACCTGCGCGAGCAGCAGCAGGCGACCCGCGTCGTCCCCTCCGACCAGACAATCGTCGTCGAGCGCTTCCGCGACGAGATCGGCGACTGGCGCCTCTGCGTCCTCTCGCCCTTCGGCGGCCGCGTCCACGCCGCCTGGGGCCTTGCCCTCGCCGCCAAGATCCGCGCCGAGTACGACCTCGAGGCCGACGCGATCTGGTCCGACGACGGCATCGTCATCCACCTTCCCGACGCCGACGAGCCGCCGGCCGCCGACATGGTCCTGATCGAGCCCGACGAAATCGAGGACCTGATCGTCAGCGAGCTCTCCGGCTCGGCCCTGTTCGGAGCCCGCTTCCGCGAGAACGCCTCCCGCTCGCTGCTGATCCCGCGCGCCTACCCGGGCAAGCGCACGCCGCTGTGGCAGCAGCGGCTGAAGGCGCAGAGCCTGCTCGAGGTGGCGCGGGACTTCCCCCGCTTCCCGGTCATCCTCGAGACCTACCGCGAGTGCCTGCGCGACGTGCTCGACCTGCCCTCCCTCGGCGAGCTGCTGCGCCAGCTGCACTCACGCCAGCTCAGCCTGGTCGAGGTCGAGACCCCGACCGCCTCGCCCTTCGCCTCCTCGCTGCTCTTCGACTACGTCGCCACCTACATGTACGAGGGGGACACGCCCAACGCCGAGCGGCGAGCGGCGGCGCTGGCCCTCGACCGCGATCTGCTGCGCGAGCTGCTCGGCCAGGAGGAGCTGCGGGAGTTGATCGACCCCGAGGCACTGGAGGAAGTCGAGGAACAGCTCCAGCACCGCACGGAGACCGGCCGCGCCGGCGACCGCGACGCCCTGCAGCAGTTGCTCCGCAACCTCGGCGACCTCACCGCCGAGGAGTGCGCCGAGCGCGTCGCCGAGGGCTACTCGGCCGCCTCGATGCTGGAGAAGCTGGTCGCCGAGCGCCGGGTGGCCAAGGTCCGCGTCGCCGGCGAGGAGCGCTACATCGCGGCCGAGGACGCCGGCCTCTACCGCGACGCGCTCGGCGTGCCGCCCCCGCCCGGGCTGCCGGAGACCTTCCTCGAGTCCCACCCCGACGCGATGCGAGCCCTGGTCCGCCGCTTCGGCCGCACCCACGGGCCCTTCCCAACCGCGCGCCTCGCCGAGCGCTACGGCGTCGACCCCTCACCCGCCCTGCGCGAGCTGGAGAGCGAAGGGGCGATGGTCCGCGGCGAGCTCTTGCCGGGCGGGACCGAGCGCGAGTGGTGCGACTCCGAAGTCCTGCGACGGGTCCGCCGCGCCAGCCTCGCCCGTCTGCGGCGAGAGGTCGAGGCGGCCGACCGCACCGAGCTGGCCCGCTTCCTGCCGAGCTGGCAGAACGTCGACGCCTTCCGCCCAGCGGGAGCGGGCCCGGACCGCTTGCGCGAGGCGCTCGTGCCGCTGCAGGGAGTGGCGCTGACGCCGAAAGTCTGGGAGCGCGACGTGCTTCCACGCCGTCTCGGCGCCTACTCGCAGACCTGGCTCGACGAGCTCTGCACCAGCGGCGAGCTGGTCTGGGTCGGCGCCGGGGCACTCGGCCGCAACGACGGCCGCGTCGCCCTCTACTTCCGTGAAGACGTCCGCCTCGCCGGCCCGCCGCCGGCCAACGCGAAGCTGGAGCCGGTCGACGGCCCCGTCCACGACGCGATCCGCGAGCGGCTCGCCGCCGGCCCCTCGTTCTGGCTCGACCTGCTCGCCGACCTCGACTTCCCGGCCGAGGAGCTGCACAACGCGCTCTGGGACCTTGCCTGGACCGGCGAGGTGACCAACGACGCCTTCTCGCCGTTGCGGGCCCCGCGCCTGCGCGCGGTGGCGCCGCAGGAGCGCCAGGGGCGCCGCTTTGCCCGCCGCCACTCGACCACGGGCGCGGCCGTCCAGGGCCGCTGGTCGCTGACCGCCCCGCTCTTCGCCAACGCCCCCGGCCCCGGCGCCCGCCTGCGCGCCCAGGCGGAGCTGATGATGGAGCGCTACGGCATCGTCACCCGTGAGACGGTCCTCGCCGAGGGCGTCCCGGGCGGCTTCTCGACCCTCTACTCGGAGCTCGGCAACCTCGAGCTGCTGGGCACCGCCCGCCGCGGCTACTTCGTCGAGGGCCTCGGCGGCGCGCAGTTCGCGCTGCCAGGGGCGGTCGAGCGGCTGCGCTCGCTGCCCGAAGCCGACGGCTCCTACCTCGTCCTCGCCGCCACCGACCCGGCCAACCCTTACGGGGCCTCGCTGCCCTGGCCGAAGCTGGAGGGTGGACGGCACCCCGGTCGCACCCCGGGCGCCCACCTGCTGCTGCGCGACGGCAGGCCAGTCGTCTTTCTCGAGCGCGGCGGCCGCGGCATCCTGCGACTGGCGCCGATCGAGGGGGCGGAGCTGGAGGAGGCGATGCGGGCACTCGCCGACGCGGTCAGCGCCGGCCACCTGCCGAAACTGGCGATCGAGAAGCTCGACGGCGAGGCGGTGATCGGTTCGGGCCACGAGGAAGCCCTGGTCGGCGCGGGCTTCAGCCGCGGGCCGCGGAAACTGACCGCATCCGCTTGAGCGGGAGCCCGTTGTCATAATCGGCGAGTGCCTGACCGGGAGCAGAGCGCAGTCGAACTGCTGAAGAGCGTCACGCTCTTCGCCGATCTCGAGGAGGGCGAGCTCGAGCGCTTCTCCTACGTCGCCGTGCCCCGCTCCTTCCCGGCCGGGACCCGGGTCTTCCACGAGGGCGACAACTCCGACGCCTGCTACATCGTCAAGGAGGGCAGCTTCCGGGTCACCCGCGAGCACTCCGACGGGCGGGCGATCACCCTCGCCACGCTCGGGCCGGGCGAGATCTTCGGCGAGCTGGCGATGCTCGACGGCGACAAACGCTCGGCCAGCGCCGAGGCGGTCACCGACGGCGAACTGCTGGCGCTGCCGGCTGGCGACGTGCGCTCGCTGCTTGCCCGGCACCCGGAGATCGCCTTGAAGCTGGTCGCCGGCCTAGTGCGCAGGCTGCGCGCCGCCAACGTGCGGATTTCGCGCCAGTCCTTCCAGACGGTCCCCAGCCGCGTCGCCGGGATCCTCGCCCAGTTGAGCCGCGAGTTGCAGGACGGTGGCGGGCCGGGGGAAGAGGTGACGATCCGCATGAACCAGACCGACCTGGCTCAGCTGGCAGGTACCTCGCGGGAGAGCGTCAGCCGCTTCCTCGCCGAGCTCGAGCGCGCCGGCGTCGTCCGTTCCGGTCGCGGCCGGGTCACCATCCTCGACCCGCCGAAACTGCGCAACTACATCTACTGAACGGTGGCCAACTTCGCCTCCGCTCGCGTCCGGATGGTCGAGCGGCAGCTGCGGGGGCGGGGGATCGCGGAAGAGCGCGTCCTGGAGGCGATGGCGGAGGTGCCGCGGGAGGTGTTCCTTCCGCGCAGCATGAGGCATCGCGCCTACGCCGATTCGGCCCTGCCGATCGGCGAGGGACAGACGATCTCCCAGCCCTGGATCGTCGCCGCGATCTGCCAGGCGCTGGAGCTGACCGGCTCCGAGCGGGTGCTCGAGGTGGGGACGGGCTCGGGTTACTCGACCTGCGCGCTCTCAATGCTGGCGGCCGAGGTGGTCAGCATCGAGCGCCACGAGCCGCTTGCCTGCGCCGCCCGCGAAGCGCTGGCCTCGCTCCGGGTCGCCAACGTCGAGCTCCTCGTCGGCGATGGCAGCCGCGGCCTGCCCGACCGACCCCCGTTCGACGCGATCGCCGTCCACGCCGCGGCCCCGGCCGCCCCGCCGGCGCTGGCCGGCCAGCTCGCGGACGGCGGCCGCCTGGTGGTCCCGGTCGCCTCGGAGGAGAGTGACATGCTGACCGTTCTGCGCCGGCGCGGGGCCGAGGTCGAGACCGAATCTCTGGCCCACTGCCGCTTCGTGCCGCTGATCGGCGAGGAGGGCTTTTGATCGTCTAGCAGCTGCTGGCGGGCGGGTCGGACCGGTCCCGCACCGCTTCGTCGTCGCCGGCGCCGCAGTCGATCTGCTTGTCGCGGCGGCCGTCGGCCGCGTCGATGAAGTCGTCCCCGCCCTTGCCGATCAGGGTGTCGGCGCCGAGGTGGCCGAGCAGGCTGTTGTCGCCGCTGTCCCCGATCAGGACGTCGGGGCCGTCGGACCCCTCGAGGCTCTCGTTGTCGGCGAGGACCTGATCGGGGGTGGAGCACCCGGCCGGCCCGCCGGTGCCGCTGAGGGCCACCCGCAAAGCGTCGTTGGAGCGGGCGTAGGAGACGGTGTCCTCGCCCGAGCCGCCGTCGTAGGTGTGCCCCTGGCAGGTGAGGACGGAGGAGACGAGCAGGTCGTTGCCGGGGCCGCCGGAGAGCTGGTCGGCGCCGGGGTCGGCGTAGAGGACGTCGCTGCCGCCGTTGCCTTCGAGCGTGTCGTTGCCGTTGTCGGGGCCGTTGTAGTTCTCGCCGGCTTCGAGCACGTCGTCGCCGGGGCCGCCGACCAGCACGTCGCTGCCGGCGTTTCCGTTGACCCGCACCTTGGCCCCGGCGGGGGTGCTGGGGTCGATGACGATGTGGTCAGGGCCGTCGCCGCCGGTGACCACGATCAGTGCCAGGGACGGTTCGCCCGGACAGGTGACGACGCCGCTGTTGCCGGGGGTTGGCGCAGCCGCCGCCGGCGAAGATCGGGACGCTGTCGGAGACGGTCCAACCTTCCGGCCCAAGGGCGACCCGCACGTCGTCGGCTCCCTGGCTGCCCTGGACGACCAGGCTGGAGCCGTCGAGACCCTGGTTGAGGATCACGTATGCCGCGCCCGGAGGTGGCCCGGTTTCGGGGCCGCAGGAGTTCTCGACGGCGAAGCCGCTGCAGGCGTCGCTGCCGGGCCCGCCGAAGGCTTCGTCGCCACCACCGCCGCTTTCCAGGGTGTCGTTGCCGACTCCCCCGTCGAGGCGGTTCGCGGTGCCGTCGCCGACGATCGTGTCGTCCTGGGGAGAGCCGACCACGTCCTCGAAGCCGTTGAGTCCGTCGTGGCCGTCGCCTTTCGCCCTGCCAACCGCCAGGTTGACCTTGACGCCGCTGCGGGTAGCGCTCGCGTAGGAGACGATGTCGTTGCTGCCGCCTCCGCCGGAGAGGGTGTCGGTCCCGGCGTCGCCACGCACGACGTCGCCGTCCCCCGGCCCGCCGTCGGCGGTGTCGCTGCCGGCGCCGCCGAAGATCGAGTCGGCTCCGGGGCCGCCGTCGAGGGCGCTGTCGTCGCCGGGCCCGCCTTCGATCCTGTCGTCGCCGGGCCCGCCTTCGATCTGGTCGTTGCCCTTGTCGCCGATCAGCCTGTCGTCGCCGGGCCCGCCTTCGATCGAGTCGCTGCCCTGCTGGCCGTCGATCACGTCGTCGCCGGAACCGCCGTCGAGGCTGTCCGGGCCCTTGTCGCCGATCAGTTCGTCTTCGCCCCCGCCGCCGTGGAGGTTGTCGGCGCCCTTGGCCCCGGAGAGCTTGTCGTTGCCGCCGCCGCCGTCGAGCATGTCGGACCCGGTTTCCCCGATGAGTTCGTCGTCGCCTTCTTCGCCGAAGAGGGAGTCGTAGCCGCGCCCGCCGCTGATCGTGTCGTTGCCGGGACCGCCGCAGATCGTGTCGTTGCCGTTGGGGCCGCCGCTGATCTGGTCGTTGCCGCCGCCTCCGTAGATCACGTCGCTCGCCCCTTTGCCGACGATCACGTCGTTGCCCGGCGTGCCCATGATCGTCACCTGCTTGCCGCCGCAGCTCATCGCCGCCGAGCTGGGGCCGGAGAGCGGTGCCAGCAGCAGCCCGACGGCGCAGACGAGCGCCGTCAGGACCAGCCGGATGGGGATGCGCGTGATTCCCATGGTTCTTCCATCGGTTCCCCGAGGGCATGGCTCCAATCGAGGATCAGCCATACGTCCAACCCCGGGCGCTCCCCGAGATCACGTTGATGATCCCCGGACGGGGCGGCGACCCCGCCGCGGGTGGACCCGGGCGCGCGGCCGTCCTATACGCTCGCAGCGCAAATGAGGAGCGGCATCTATGTCTTGAACTTCTATTCGGCGGTCTTCATCGACCAGCTGAAGCGAGGGCGCAAGACTGCGACGATCCGCCTGGGCGACAAGAGCGGCAAGTACGAGCGCGGGCAGGTCGTCTGGATCACCGTCGGCTTTCGCCACAGCCCGCGGGAGAAGATCTTCACGGCCGTCATCGACGATGTCGAGGTGAAGCGGGCGGGCGACCTCTCCCGGCGCGACATCGAGCACGACAACCCGGAGTTCCGCCGCCTCGAGGAGACCACCAGGTTCCTCGAACAGATCTACAGCCGGACGATCTCCGAGGACGACATCGTCACCGTGATCCGCTTCTCCCAGATCGTCGAGCCGCCGCGGGCCCACCTCGGCAACGGGGAGACGCCGCACCGCAACTAGACGGCGATGGCCGAGTACGCGTTCCTCACAACCTGGCTGCTCGACTCCCCGCGCGAGCCGATCTGGAAGGCGATCCACGCCCAGGAGGACTGGCCGCGCTGGTGGCGTGG
>JAXLTB010000008.1:0-99764 GCA_046330295.1 Solirubrobacterales bacterium
GGCGGCCGGCTGGCTCGACCTCTTCGCCGAGGAGCTGGAGGCGGGCTCCGGCCGCCACCTCGGCAACTTCCCCCAGGCCTTCACCCACCTGGCGCTGATCAACGCCGTCTCCCACGTGATCGCCGACGAGCAGCGCGAAGACGGCGGCGTCACCGCCGTCTTCAGCGAGATGGGCGGCATTCGCGAAGGCGCCTGAGGGGCGCCCCGAGCGCCGAACCGGAGGAGTTCGTGATGCCGACCCGGGCCGGGCCGCGCTTCAGCGAGCCGATGGGCCGCTGACGGTCAGGCTCCGGAACCCCGCCCGCAGCCGCGACTTCAGCTCTGCCGCAGCGCTTGCCGCGTCCGGGTCCTCCCCGACGCCGCGGGTGACCAGGATCACCTCGGTCGCCGAGTAGCTGCGCATCGTGTCCTCCACCGCCTGCACCAGGTCCTCATCGCCGACCCGGGCTTCGGCGACGACGCCGGCCTTGGCAAGCGAGGCGACGGTCAGGACCAGGCTCCGCTGAGCCTCCCGCCGCGCCCCCTCGAGATCGGAGGCCCAGCGATCGAGGAAGCCGATCCTCGCCGGCGCCAGGACCATCACCTCGGCGGCGCCGGGTCCGTTCCCGTCCCCCGCCGCCTCCGCGGCGATCTCCCTGATCGTCGCCGGGTCCTCGACCGGGCAGCTGACGACGACGAGCAGGCGCCGGCGGCCGGTCGCGGTTGGGGAGTCCCCGATCGCGCCGCGCGGCCGCTGGCGCACCGCGGCGTAGACGATCCCGACCGCGACCAGGGCGCCGACGGCGACGCCCACGCCGGGGCCGCCGGCATAGAAGCCGAAGGCGATTGGGACGGCGATCGCGACCACGATCAGGGGCAGCTTCCACGCAGTCACCACCTAAGCCTGCCACTCCCTCGCGGATTCACAACTGGGAGCATCTGGCAATAAACGAAGAAGTCGACATTGGTTGCGAAATTTCTGAGTTTCACCCGTTAAGGTGTCCTGACCGGCGCGACCCCCTCCTAGAACCACCGAAGGAATGCCGCCCTTGCCGAAGACGAAGAAGAAGGACGGAGTCGAACAAATCGTCGCGAAAGCGTTCGCCCATCCTCTTCGGGTCCAGATCTTGATCATTCTCAACGAGCGGGTCTCCAGTCCCAACCTGCTCGCCCAGGAGCTCGACCAAAGCCTCAATCTCGTCGCCTACCACGTGCGCGTGCTGGAGAAATACAACTGCATCGAGCTGGTCGACACGAAGCAGCGACGCGGCGCCACCGAGCACTTCTACCGTGCCACCAGGCGCCAGTTCCTGACCGACAGTGAGTGGGCGCGGATGCCGGAGAGCTTGCGACCCGGGATGTCGGGCGCGATGCTGAAAACCGTCTTCGACGACATCGAGGAGGCGGTTGCAGGGAACACGTTCGATGAGCTCGAGGACCGGCACCTCAGCCGCACTCCGATGGTGGTCGACAGGAAGGGCTGGACCGAAGTCGCAAGTTTGCTCACCGACACCCTCGACCGTCTGCTGGAGATCCAGGCGGAAGCCTCAGAGCGAATCGCCGCCGGCGAGGAGCCCGGCATCCCCTCCAAGGTGATGATGCTGCACTTCAAGTCGCCCGAATCCGAGAAGCAGGCAGACTCCGAGGCAAGGGCAAAGCCGGCCGCGACCGAGTAGGCGCGCCGAGCGCCCGGCGCTTCTCGAATGGCTCGTGGTGCCGGTCGATCCGACCTCGTCGCGTTCTAAGCCTTGCGGGTGCCGCTCTAACCGCGCCGGGGGAGTTCGTACTCGGCCTCGAAGACCGCCTTGCCGCGTTCGACGAAGGGCCGGTGGAGACCGCACTCCTCCTACCCGAAGCACTCCTCGACGATCGCGAAGTCGAAGAGGGCGGACAGCTGAGTCGCCTGCCGGCCGTCGTCCTTCAGCGCCACCGCCATCCCGCGTCGGTGGACCTGTCGGGCGATCCAGCGGTTGAAGCGCAGCTGATCGCGAAGCCGGTGTCGTCTTCCCAGCCCCCGGCCGATCACCGATCCGGGGAAGCGGCGCGAGCGGCGGGCCATGCCGGGAACGCTACCCCGCCCTGGAGGCGAAACGGCCGAACAGGATTATCGAACTGGAATCCGGGAATGAGGGGGGCGTGTTCCCCGCGGAAGGAGGAGATCCCGGTGGGCGAAGGAGCCGCCGACGGCGCGATCGAGACCGCGGCTCCCTCCCGGCCGGACCGTCTGCCCTGGTCCCGGTTCCACGGGATGGCGGTGATCGGGCTGGATGGCCCGGATCCTCGCTTCCGCCGACGCCCGGGCTTCGAGATCGGCGCCGCACCGGGCATCGGCATCCTGTCGATCGTGCGCCGTTAGGACCCGCGAAATCCGCCGTATTCCCGAGCCCCCCACCACGCTATGGTGTGAGAACGGTGGCCATTGGCCGTCGGGCGCTGCACGGCTTCGGACCATTGCCCTCAGGGCAGCGCCGGTGAGGCGATCCGGCGCGAGGCAACGATGGCAGTGAGAAGGGAACAGACCCGACGAACCCAACAGGCGCCCCCGGGACCGGGCGAGGGCCTGGCGAGCGAGCGCCTGCTGTGGAGAAGGCTCCGCGAGCAGGGGGACGCGGTGGCGCGGGAGGAGCTGGTGCGCCGCTACCTTCCCTTCGCCAAGAACCTGGCGCTGCGCTACCGGGGCGCCAGCGAGTCCTTCGACGATCTGCTGCAAGTCGCCAACCTGGGGCTCGTCAACGCGATCGACCGCTTCGAACCCGAGCGCGGGACCCCGTTCGCCGCCTTCGCCTCGCCAACGATCCTCGGGGAACTGAAGCGCCATTTCCGCGACCGCGTCTGGACCGTGCGGGTCCCTCGCGGGCTCCACGACCGCATGGCAGAGGTCGACAAGGCGGCCTCGGCGCTGACGATCGAGCTGCAGCGCTCGCCGTCGGTCGGCGAGATCGCCGCCAAGCTCGAGATCGACCCGACCGACGTGCTCGAGGTGCTGGAGGCGAACCACAATCGGCGCCCACTGTCCCTCGACCGCCCGGTCGGCGGCGAGGAGGACGAATCGCCCGCCTCGGAGTGGGTCGGCGACGAGGACGAGGGCTTCGAGCTGGTCGACGACAAGCTCGCCCTGGAGGGCGTCCTCCCCCACCTCGACGATCGCGAACGCCTGATCCTGCGGCTGCGCTTCGTCGAGGACATGACCCAATCGCAGATCGCGGAGCGGATCGGGCACTCGCAGATGCACGTCTCGCGGATCCTGCGCCGGACGCTCGAGCGGATCCGCGAAGAGGTGGCCGAACAGAGCCCCGGGGAAGGCGAGCGCTAGGCCGAGAGCGAGGCGATCCGGACGACCAGGTAGTCGCCGTCCTCGCCCTCCTCCACCCGAAGCTCGTCGGCCAGCGACTCGAGCGAGCCGCCGATTCCCGGCAGCGCCAGGTCGCCGCGCAGACGCTCAGCGGCCCCGCTCTCCATCGGGCCGACCTTCAGCTCGACGCCCTCGGCGCGATCCAGGATGCTCAAGCGGACGTGCCCGTCGCTGAACCCGGTGGGAGCGCTGGCCGAGATCGCGTCGCTGAGCAGCATCGCGTCGGAGATGCGGTCGACCGTGATCTCGTGGCGGGCGGCGAGGGCGGCGAGGGAGCGGCTGAGCACCGGTCCGACCAGCTCCGGCGGCCCGACGCTGATCCGGGTCGCCTCGTCGCCGGCCGCCGCCTGTGGCGAAGACCCGTCGCACTCGCTCTCCTCCGGCCGGGCCTGCAGAGACAGGTGCATCCGGATCTCGGTGCCGCGGTCGACACCGCCCTTGATCTCGAAGCTGCTGGAAAGGGCGGCGATCAGGGTCAGCCCGATGCGCAGGCTGGGCCGCTCGACATCGGGGCGCGGCTGGATTCCCATCCCGAAGTCGCGAACGACCACGGTCAGACCCCCCAGCTCCGCAACCGCTTCGACCTCGAGCAGGCCCGGCTCCTCGGCTGGGTAGGCGTGGACCACGACGTTCATGCAGGCCTCGGTCACGACCGTCTTCAGGTCCGCTATTCCCGGTTCGTCCATGCCGATCCGGTCGGCGAGGCCGGCGAGGGCGTGGCGGACCACGGCGACGTTCTCGGCTCGCGCGGGTAGAGCCATCCGCAGCCCCGATCGATCGTCGGTGGTCGTATTCACGATTCAGCCAAGTCCCCAGCGCCGCAACGCCGTCGTCGTTCTCGCGGCGAGCATAGCTTTCCGCGCCGCCGCTGAATTCCTACCCTCGGGCAGGGCCGGCAAACCGCCGGCCGGTTCGCCCCGATTCCTGCGGTAGCATCGGCGCGTGAGCCCCTCTCCCTTTGAGGCAACAGCCGCCAAACTCGACGATGGGGTTCAGGTGATCGCCGTCCGCGGCGAGTTGGATCTCAGCACGGCCTCCGAACTCGAGGGGCCCCTGGAAGAGGCGATCGCCTCCGGCGACGCCACCCTGCTGATCGACCTCGCGCAGTGCGAGTTCATCGACTCGACCGGAATCGCCCTGATCGTCAGGGCCTGGCAGCGCCTGGACCGCAACGCCGGCGGCGAGGGCAGCGGTCGGGTCGTCATCTGCAGCGACAACGACCAGGTGCGGCGGGTCCTCGAGATCACCGGCCTCGAGCTCTCGATACCGATCCACGCCACGCGCGACGAGGCGCTGAGCGCGCTTCGCGGCTGATTCGCTCGCCCGAGGCATAGGAAGGGCGTGGCCGGGTAACGGTGCGTGATGCCGACCCCCCGCCGCCGGAGACTGCCCCGTGAGCTGTTCGAGACGCGCAGCCACACGTGGCACTCGCTGGGGCTGGGGGACGAGCTGGCGCCGAGATTCTCCAGGAAGGCGTTCGGCGGCCTGCTGGGGGCGCTGATCGTGCTGGCGGCGACGCTGGTCGTCTACTACCAGCGCCAGGAGATAGCACCCGGCTACGGTCAGTGGATCCGGATCGGCACGGTCGTCGTGCTGGTGATCGTCGGCTCGGTCGCGACCCACTGGCTCGCTCGCGGTCTCTCGCCGCGGCTCTACCGCCGCCTCGACCCTGCCACGGCCGGCACCACCGGCTTCGTCATCCGGCTCATCGCCACCGCCGCGGTGGTGATCCTCGCCCTGCGGATCGCCGGCGTCACCGCCAGCACCCTCGCCGTCGGCGGCGCCTTCACCGCGGTCCTGCTGGGGCTCGCGGCGCAGCAGGCCCTTGGCGGGATCTTCGCCGGCATAGTCCTGCAGAGCACCCGACCCTTCCGGGTCGGCGAACGGGTGCGCCTCGTCGGCGGAGCGCTGGCGGGCTCGCTGGAGGGAACGGTCTCCTCCCTCGGCCTCTTCTACACGACGCTGAGCCAGGGAGCCGATCGCCTGATGGTCCCCAACAACGTGCTGCTCCAACTCGTCGTCGTACCCCTGCGCGAGCCCGACAAGGTCGACGTCAAGGCCCGCTTCCCCGCCGACGCCAGCCCGCAGCGCGTCGAGCAACGCCTGCTCCGAGCGATCACCGTGCCGACTCGCTACCGCCCCAGCGTCTCGCTCGAGGAAGTCGAACCCGACGCCGTCGTCCTGCGGGTCAACGCGACCCCGCTGCGACCCGAGGACGGCTCGCAGCTGGCCGAGGAGGTGCTGGAGGCGCTGCGCCTCCCGCAGCCGGTCGGGGCGGCGGACTGAGCCCGGCTCAGGCCGCGGTCGCCAGGGCGAACGGGCTGCCCTCGGAGTCGCGGCAGACGGACCAGCGGTTGCCCGGATGGATGACGGTGCCGCCCAGCTCGGCGACCCGCTCGAGCGCGGCGCTCATGTCAGCGACGGTGAAGTAGGGAAGCGAACCGGTGTCGCCGGGGCCGGTGCCGCGGCGGTGGACTCCCAGTCGCAGGCCGTCAGCGTCGGCTTCCCATCCCTGCCCCGCCTCCTTGGCCCGAGGCTCCAGCTCGACCCCCAGCACACCGGTCCAGAAGCGCAGGGCGCGGTCGGGGTCGTCGGCGGGAAACTCGATCAGCGGTCGCGGCACCGGGCGAGTATCGCGGACGAGACCTGCATTCGACCCGTATGGCGTGCAAAAGAGCAGGTCTCGTCGCCTCTTCAGAGATCTACCGGAGACATGTCGGCGTAACGATCTCCGACCGCCGCTCCTGCCGGCGCGGCCTCGTCGATGCGGCGCAGATCCTCGTCGGTAAGCTCGACCTCGGCGGCGGCGGCGTTCTGCTCCAGGTAGGAGACGCGCTTGGTGCCGGGGATGGGGACGATGTCCTTGCCCTGCGCGAGAACCCAGGCGAGGGCCAGCTGGCCAGCAGTGACGCTCTTCTCGGCGGCGATTTCCTCGACCCTCTCCACCAGCTCGAGGTTGCGGTCGAAGTTCTCGCCTTCGAAGCGCGGGTTGAGGCGGCGGAAGTCGTCCTCGGGGAGGTCGTCGGGGCTGCGGAAGCGGCCGGTGAGGAAGCCGCGCCCGAGCGGGCTGTAGGCGACGAAGCCGATGCCCAGGTCACGCACGGCCGGGAGTATCTCGTCCTCGGGATCGCGGCTCCACAGAGAGAACTCGGTCTGCAGGGCGGCGATCGGGTGGGTGGCGTGAGCGCGCCGGACCGTCTCCGGCGCCGCCTCGGAGAGCCCGAGGTGGGCGACCTTGCCCTCGGCGACGAGCTCGGCCATGGCGCCGACGGTCTCCTCTATCGGAACCCGCGGGTCGACACGGTGCTGGTAGTAGAGGTCGATCCGGTCGACGCCGAGGCGCCGCAGTGAGGCCTCGCAGGCCTGGCGTACGTACTCGGGATCGCCCCGGACGCCGAGGCGCTCGCCGTTCTCACCGCGAACGTTGCCGAACTTGGTGGCGAGGACCACCTCCTCGCGACGACCGGCGATCGCCTCCCCGACCAGCTTCTCGTTGGTGAACGGTCCATACATGTCGGCCGTGTCGATGAAGTTCACTCCGAGGTCGATCGCCCGCCGGATCACTTCCCGGGCCTCGATCTCGTCGGCCCTGCCGTAGAACTCCGACATCCCCATGCAGCCGAGCCCCTCGGCCGACACCTCGGGCCCCGCCGCGCCAAGCTTCCTCTTTTCCATCTGCAACGCCTTTCTCTTGGGGTCTGCCCATCGCCCCCGGGGGGCGGGGAGGAGGCGAGTCAGGAAGCCGTCGCTGCGGAGGCCGTCGGTTCGCTGGTGGTCCGACCCAGGAGCCAGCCGGCGAAGATGCCGACGAGCGCGGCAACGCTAAACAGCGTCGCCGCGCGGAACGGCTCACGCTTCAGCTTCGAGGCGACGCCGTGGGCGGTGTGCTTCGCGGTCGAGGAGACCGCCTTGCGGGCGAGCTTCTTCTTGATCTGTGCCATGGGCACCGCGTACCCGTAGCGCCTCGGTCCTACACCCGTCAGCCCTCTTTCCGTGACAGCCCGCGACGGAGCTCCCTGGCGTTGGCGGGCGCGTAGCCGCGCCAGTCATTGTTGAGGTAGACGAAGACCTCGCGGCGGGAGCGCCAGGCGGCGACGCGGCGGCGCCACCGCTCCAGCTCGCCCGAGGAGTAGTTGCCGTCCCGACCGCGGCCGCCGTAGTGCAGCCGCAGGTAGGCCAGCTCCCCCAGCGGCCGGGCCACCGGCAACGGGCGGCGAGCGTCGTCTCCGATCGCCAGCGAGGCCCCTCGCTCGGCGAGCAGGCGCCGCACCCCGGCGGCGAACCAGCTCGGGTGGCGGAACTCGAAGCAGTGGCGCGCCTGGGGCAGGACGTCCAGGGCGCCGGCAAGGACGGCGTCGTCGCGGCGCAAGCTCTCCGGCAGCTGCCAGAGCACCGGGCCCAGGCGGCCCGCCTCGCGCAACGGCTCGAGCGGCTCCCAGAAGCGGGCGACCCCCTCCGCGATGTCGCGCAGGCGGCGCATGTGCGTCAGGTAGCGGCTGGCCTTGACCGCGAAGAGGAAGTTCTCGGGGGTCTGGTCGACCCAGGCCGCCACGGTCTGCGGCTTGGGCAGGCGGTAGAAGGTCGCGTTCACCTCGACCGTGTCGAAGACCTCCGCATAGCGCTCGAGCCAGCGCTGCGCGGGCACGTCGCGGTAGAGGCCGTCCTTCCAGCTGCTGTAGCTCCAGCCCGAGCACCCGATCCTGACCGCCTTCACGCCGTCTCACCTCCTCGCGCCGGCGTTTCCTCGCGCCGCCGTACCCTACCCGCGGGTGCTTGCACCGTTTGAGCGGCGGCATGTCGTGGGTAGCCAGGCAGTCGATGTCAAGGAAGGCGCCAGAAGAGGAGACGTCGGTCACCGCGATCCTCGACATCGACGGGACCCTAGTCGACACCAACTACCAGCACGCGATCGCCTGGCACAGGGCGCTGCGCGCGCACGGCCACTCCGTGCAGCTGTGGAAGATCCACCGCCACATCGGCATGGGCGGGGACCAGATCGTCGCCGCCCTCCTCGGCGAGGAGGCGGAGGAGGCCCAGAGTGACGACATCCGCGCCGCCGAGGGCGAGACCTACGGCGAGCTGATCGGAGAAGTGGAGCCGATGGACGGGGCCCGCGGCCTGATCGAGAAGCTGCGGCGAGACGGCGCGACGGTCGTGCTCGCCAGCTCGGCGAAGCCGGAGGAGGTCGACCACTACCTCGACCTGCTCGACGCTCGCGAGCTGGTCGACGGCTGGACCACCTCGGCCGACGTCGAGCGAACCAAGCCGGCCGCCGACCTCGTGCAGACCGCGCTCGAGAAGGCCGGCGGCGAGGGCCCGGCCCTGATGATCGGTGACTCGGTCTGGGACGTGAAGGCCGCGAGCGCGGCGGGGGTGCCGACGCTGGCGGTGCTCACCGGAGGCTTCTCGGAGGCCGAGCTGCGGGAGGCCGGGGCGGTCGAGGTGGTCGAGTCGATCGGCGAGCTGCGGCTGGACCGCCGGGCGGTCGCGGCCCTCGCCCGCTAGACCGCGCCGAGGCGACGGGCCCGCCGAGTCCCAAGGGTCGCCCAGCCCTCGAGCCCTGCAGCTCGACCGGCCCGTCTTGTCCAGGAGGTCAGCTGGCGCCGGCGACGGCGTGCTGGAGTTCGTCCTTGCTCATCTTCGAGCGCCCTTCGATGTTGAGCTTCTTCGCGTCGTCGTAGAGCTGGTCGCGGGTGCGCCCGCCCGGGCCGCTGCCGGAGCGCTTGCCGCCGCGGCTGCTGGCGGACCGACCGCCGGTAGAGGTGCGCGAGGAAGCCTTCGATTCGCCCGACCGCGCCCTTTCCTTGTTCACGGTGCGGGCGGCGATCTCCTCGGCCCGGCTGTCGGAGCGACCCTGTTCCCTCTCGCTCTTCTTGATCTCCTCGTACTGGCGCTCTCGCTTGCTGCCTTTCTTGACTCCCCGCGGTGGCAAGACTCTCTCCTTTCGTCGATGAGTGCTTCTTGTCAGTGGGCGGCGCCGGCGTGCTGGCCCTCGTGGACGCCCTCGGCGAGCTCCTCGACGATCTTCGCCTTGAAAGCCGGGAGATCGTCGGGCTTGCGGCTGGAGACGAGCCCCTGGTCGACGTGGACCTCCTCATCGACCCACTCGGCGCCGGCGTTGCGCAGGTCCGTCCGCAGGCTCGGCCACGAGGTCAGGGTGCGGCCGCTGAGGACGCCGGCCTCGATCAGGGTCCAGGGACCGTGGCAGATGACGCCAACGGGCTTGCCCGCCGCGAAGAACGCGCGCACGAACTCGAGTGCCTCCTCTTTCGTCCTCAGCTGGTCGGGATTGGCGACCCCGCCGGGCAAAACGAGCCCGTCGTAGTCACCTGCATCGGCGTCGCCCACCGCCCTGTCGGCGCTGAACGTGTCGCCCTTGTCGAGGTGGTTGAAGGCCTGGATATCCCCTGCCTGGGGCGCGAGGAGATGGGCGTCTGCGCCGGCCTCGCGGACCGCTTCGAGCGGCTCCGTCAACTCGACCTGCTCCACGCCCTCGTTGGCCATCAGGAAGGCGATTCTCTTGCCTTTGAGCTGGTCAGGCATCGGTCTCCTTTCTCCTTCCCCATCGTTTTTCTCCTTCCCCATCGTTTGGCTGTTCTGTCTACGGCTACCCGACGCCAGGTCCGGCAAACGGTCGTCGCCGCGCTCACGCCGGTCGCTCAGGAGACGAGCTCGAGGACGCTGCGCTCGAGCGCCGCGCCGACTTGTCGCGCTTGGCGTTCTCGCGACGAATCTCCTCGGCGAGCGCGACGTCGAGCGGCGCCCGTGCCAGCTTCAGGGATCGATTGAAGACCGCAGGACCCGCGATCTTGCCCAGCGACCCGCCGGCGACCGGCTCGGTTCTCGGGTGGCGCTCGCTCATCGCGCCCCCTCTACCAGCCGCCGCGCTCGCGAACCCCAGGTTCCTTCGCCGTCCCGGATTGATCTTGCCCCGCTCGGGGCAGAAGGGGAAGACACGGTGCAACCGGAGGAGCGAAGCCATGGCCCAACCGAAACCGAGGCGCGACCACCGACCCGCGGGGGCCGGCGAGGGCACCGGCACGCTCGCCACGCTGAAGCGAACCGGGACAGAGTTCATGGAGGACAACCTCACCGACTGGGCTGCGGCGCTGACCTATTACGGCCTGCTCGCGCTCTTCCCGGCGCTGATCGCGATGGTCTCGCTGATCGGGCTGGTCGGGGACCCGCGGAGCACGACCCGGAGCCTGACCGAAATCGTCACCTCGATCGGTCCCCGGTCCGCGGCGCAGACTTTCTCGGGGCCGATTGAATCGATCGCCTCCAACCAGCGCACCGCCGGCCTCGCCTTCGTCGCCGGCCTGGCGGTGGCGCTGTGGTCCGCCTCGGGCTACGTCGGCGCCTTCATGCGCGCGTCCAACGTCATTTACGAGACCCCGGAGGGCCGGCCGTTCTGGAAGCTGCGCCCGCTGCAGTTGCTGGTCACGCTGGCGATGGTGGTGATGCTCGCGGCGCTGGCACTGGCGCTGGTCCTGACCGGCCCCGTGGTGGACGCGGTCGCGGGCCCGATTGGGCTCAGCGGCACCGCGGTCGCCATCTGGAGCGTCGCCAAGTGGCCGGCGATGGCGGCGATCTTCGTCGTCATGGTCGACGTCCTCTACTACGCCTCGCCGAACGTGAAGCTGCGCGGCTTCAGATGGGTGACCGCCGGCAGCCTGGTGGCGATCGTCGTCTGGGCGCTCGCCTCAGCCGCGTTCGCCATCTACGTCGCCAACTTCGGCTCCTACGACAAGACCTACGGGACCCTGGCGGGACTCCTCGCCCTGATGGTCTGGTTCTGGATCAGCAACCTCGCGATCCTCTTCGGGCACCAGCTCAACGCCGAGCGGGAGCGAAGCCTCGAGATCGAAGAGGGCCGCCCGCGGGCCGAGCGCGAGATCCAGCTCGAGCCGCGGGCGGAGCCCAAGGAGAAGAAGACGACCTGACGGCGCCGAGCGGGCTCAGCGAATGCGGGTTTCCGCCTCTTCGCGCCGCCCCCGCTCGGCCGCCCGCGACTCGGGCGTGCCGACGCCTTGCTGGTCGGACCGGCGGCTCATGCCGACGAAGGCCAGGTAGGCGAGAAAGACGGCGGCGAAGATGACGAGGGCGAAGATCGGCGACCACGCCACCGCGACCAGGGCGAGAAGGACGATCAGGATCAACGGGATCAGGTACATGAGCCGCCACTACCCGGTGCCCTCGGGCCCGAAACCGTCGGCGCCCGGTGGGCACGTGGGGCTCCACGGCGACCTCCCACAGGATCCTGGTAGTTGCGCGCGAGTCAGAGGCCCGGGCACTCACCCGGGCCTCCGCTTCGGCGCGCCATCGCCGCCTATGAGTTCGGATCCTCGCAGGCGGCGAGGTCCAGGGAGTCGCCGCGGACGGTCTCGAGATGCCGCTCCTGGATCGGCAACGCCCAGTCGACGAGCTCCTGGACGCCGTCCTCTCCCGCGGTCTCCCCCAGCTTGCCGAGGATCGCCCAGTGCCCCGCCTCGCCGGCCTCCGCCATGATCAGCCACTCGAAGCCGTCGAGCTCGTCGGAGTCCTCGCCGAGGTAGGTGCGCATCATCTCCGTCGCCTCGTTCTTCGTTTCCTGCGCTTTGTCGAGGATCGCGGTCTTCCTGTCGTCTCGCTGCTCGGCAAGGCTGACGCAGCGGCTTTCGGTCTCCTCGGCCTCTTCGCGCATCTGGCGCAGGGCATTGGTGAGCGACTCGTCCTCCACCAGCGATTCGACTTTTTTCGTCGCCTCCTGCGCCGCGCCGGCCAGGCCGGTCACCTCCGCAAGCTTCTCCTCGAGGGTGGTCAAGTCTGCCATTGCTTCCTCCTTGTCAGTCGAAGCCCGTGAAGTCCGACCGACCGCCGGCCGGCCCTTCCCTGGAGGCTGAAATGGGTCAGGGGTCCCTACCCGCTAGGCGACAGCCCAATCCGGGCGGATTCCGCGCAGAGAGTCGAGAGAGACGAAGCTCCGCCGGGCCGATCGCCGGCTCGGCGGCGAGGTTGAAGGCTCCCGCCACGTTGGGAGGGAATGTTTATCCGCCTCTGGTTGGGTAGTCAGGGCGGAGGGAAAAGCTACCTAGGAGGATGACGATGGCCGTGCAGGAGACGGGTGAAATCACCGGCACCAAGGACAAGGACTACAACGTGATCTGGTTCGTCGAGCAGTGCCTGAGCAACGTCCTGCGGCTCGAGACCTACGTGGAAGACGCGGATCGCGCCGGCGACGGCGACCTTGCCGACTTCTTCCGCCGCGCGCAGGAGACCAGCCGCAGGGGTGCGGAACAGGGTAAGGAGCTACTCCGAAGCCGCCTCGCCGCCTGAGCCACGAGGTCCGCGAGCACGCCGGTTGACATGGCCCGGCGCTGAGGGGCGCCGGGCTCAACCCTGCGGGCGACCGGGGACGCCATGCCGGGCATCGCAACGATCGGGATCTACGGGTTCGACCTCTCCGCTTTCCTCGATGTCCTCGACAGCGCCGAGGTGGAGGTCGTGATCGACGTGCGCCAGCGCCGCGGCGTGCGCGGCAGCCGGTACGCGTGGGCGAACTCATTGCGCCTCCAGGCCGCCCTCGGGGAGGCCGGCATCGGCTACCGGCATATGAAGGAGCTGGCGCCAACCACCGAGCTGCGCGAGCTGCAGTACAGGGAGGACGCCAGGCGCGGGGAGGGGAAGCGGTCCCGCACCGTCCTCGCCCCGGAGTACGTCCGCCTCTACACGCAGACGATCCTCGAGCACGCCGACCTCGACGCGATCGGCGAGATCTCGAGCGAGACCCGTCTCGCCCTCCTCTGCGTGGAGAGGGATCCCGAGGCCTGCCATCGCTCCCTGATCGCGGAACGGCTGCAGCGCGACTGGGGACTGCCGCCGACCCACCTGCGACCGGCATGACGGCGTGGGCATCCTCGGTTCTCGGGGCCCGAGGCGCTAGGCGACGACCGGAGTGACGGCGAGGGCCGCCGCGTCGTCCTGGAGCGAGCCGGCGGTTAAGAGATCGAGGGCACCCTCGAGCTTGCGGACCGAGATCGCCGGGCTGGTCGAGCCGGCCAGCTCGGCCCGCAGCCGGGCCTCGCCGAAGCGCTCCGCCGCCCCGCCCGCCTCGGTGATGCCGTCGGTCACCGCGACCAGCTGCTGGCCGGCCCGGACGGCGGCCTTCTCCAGGCTCCAGTGCGCGTCGCCGAAGGCCCCGAGCACGGGCCCGGCCTCGGCAACCTCGGTCACCGCGTCGCCGTCGACCAACAGCGGCGGCAGGTGGCCGGCGACCGCCAGGCGCACCGGCTCGGTGGCGTCGGAGGAGAGGGCCAGGGCGACGACGCTGCAGAGGGCGGAGTCGGAGCGGGCGAGCAGGGCGGTGTTGAGGGTGGCGAGCGCGACGAGCGGGTCGCCGCTGAGCCAGGCCGCGGTGCGCAGCGTGTAGCGAGCCTGGGCGGTGACCGACGCGGCCCCGGCGCCGCGCCCGGTGACGTCGCCGATGACCAGCATCCAGCCGCCGGCGATCGGGAACGCGTCGTAGAAGTCGCCGCCGACCTCGTTCTCAGCCCCGGCCGGGCGGTACATCGCCGCCGCCGCCCAGCCGGGGATCTCCGGCAGCGGCGGGGGCAGCAGGCTGCGCTGCAGGGTCGCCGCGATCTCGGTGCGTTCGCGCTCGGCGCGCTCGAGGTCGGAGAAGAGGCCGGCGTTGTCCAGCGCCAGGGCCAGGCGGCCGGAGAGGACGCGGGCGAAGCGGACGTGGCGGCGACGGTAGCGCCGGCGCGACCAAGCGGTGCCGAGGGTGACGGTTCCGATCAACCGGCCGCGGGCGCGCAGGGCGGTGGTGATCACCGAGCGCATGCCGAGCGCGCGAAGTGCATCGAGGTCCTCCTGGTCGTGGGCGAGTTTGCGCAGGTCCCCCTCGCCAACGGTTTCGATGAAGCGAGGCTCCAGCGAGACCTCGTCCCCGTCGGCGATCATCGCCGCCGGCGTCGAGGGCTCGCGGTTGGCCAGGCGCAGGCGCGCCTCCTCGCCGCCGGGCGGGCTGACCCTGGTGGCGGCGCGTTCGACGCGGCCCTCGGAGACGACGTCGATCATGCAGAAGTCGGCGATCGCTGGGACGAGGATGTCGCAGATCGCCTCGAGCGTCTGCGCGAGGTCATCGGAGCCGTCGGAAACCCGGGCGATCTCGTCGAGGATGCGAAAGCGGCCAGCTTCGCGCCGCGCCCGCAGGAGCGAGAACGTGATCGGCGCCAGCGCCAAGATCGCGCCCAGCACCGCGGCGGCTGCGATCCAATCCATCCCCATGTCCCCCATGAAGCGGTTCGAAGGCCTTTACCCAAAACACGGTATCTCCACCCGCTTACCGCCGCAAGGGCCCCGGTGGGCGCTCGCCTCGCTTCAGCGCTGCTCCGCTCGCCTCGTTGGGAACTCGGAGGCGTCCCCGCTCAGGCGGCTCCGGCGGTCGGCGACGGGACCTCGCGGACGACCTCGCGCGCCGGCTTGTCGTCGCGCAGCCCCAAAAAGCGGGGGTGGCGCAGCTTGCCGTCCCGGGTCCACTCGGTGAAGGCGAACTGGCCGACCAGCCGCGGTTCCACCCAGTGGGCGTCGCGCGGCAGCCCGTCGCGAGCGAACGGCGAGCGCTCGACCGACAGCGACTCGAGCTTGTCGCCGAGCTCCGCCAGCGACCGCTCGCTGAAGCCGGTGCCGACTTTGCCCGCGTAGCGGAGCTCGCCGCCCTCGTAGTAGCCGACCAGCAACGCCCCGAACCGCTTGCGCGATCCCTGCGGCGGCGTGTAGCCACCGATCACCAGCTCCTGCTCGGCCGCGCACTTCAGCTTCAGCCAGTCGCCGCTGCGGCCGTGGACATAGGGGCTGTCCGCGCGCTTGGCCACCAGCCCCTCCCAGCCCTTGGCGCAGGCTTCCCGGAAGAAGTCCTCGCCGCGCTCGTTGCGGTGCGGGGTATAGCGGACCGGGTCGTGAAAGGAGAGGGCGCGCCGCAGCCACCCCTTGCGCTCGCGCAGCGGCAACCCGGTCAGGTCCCTGCCGCCGAGGGAGAGAAGGTCGAAGAGGTAGAGGTACACGCGGATACCGGTCAGGCGCGCCAGCCGCGGGTCGCTGATCCCCATCCGCCCCTGGAGGCGCTCGAAGCTCGTCCGCGAGCCCTCGAAGGCGACGATCTCGCCGTCGGCGACGAACTCCGGGGTGGCCTCCGCCTCCAGGGCCTCGACCAGCTCCGGGTAGGAGGAGGAGAGGTTCCTGCCGGTGCGCGAGTTCAGCCTGACCCCGCCCCGGTCCTTCCGCACCGCCGCCCGGATGCCGTCGAGCTTGCGCTCGAAGACCCAGCCGGGGTCGCTGAAGGGGCGGTCGGTGAGCTTCGCCTTCATCGGCTCGCCCTGGGCGCCCATGGCGCCAACCTACCCCCCGGCCCGGCACGGAAACGGGCCGAGATGCGCAGTGCCACGCACGTCCTCGGGTGCACGGGATCGTGGAATCAACCATCTAGCATCCGTGGCTTGAGCCCCGCCGTCAGAGCATCGATCGCCGGCGCCGCGGCGCTGCTGCTCGGCGCGCTCCTCGCCACCTCGACCGGCCCGGCGCAGGCGCTGGCACCGCGGGCCACCGCGAGCGTCGCCCCGCCGCCGATCACGATCTGGCCGATCCCGTTCGGCCCCAAACGCAAGCGCGAGATGGCCGAATACTCCGAGCGCCACTACGGTCGGTATCAGTGGCGGCTCGTCCACCCGCAGGTGATCGTCGAGCACATGGCCCAGACCAGCACCGCGGCCGCCGTCTACAACACCTTCGCCCCAGACGTCCCCGACGTCGAGCTACACGAGCTTCCCAACGTCTGCTCCCACTTCGTGATCGGGTCCTCGGGGCGGATCTTCGGACTCGTCAACCTGCGCACGCGCTGCCGCCATACCGTCGGCCTCAACTGGACCGCGATCGGGATCGAGCACGTCGGCTACGCCGACTCCGACGTCCTCGACCGCACGCGCCAGCTGCATCAGTCGCTGCGCCTCACCCAGTACCTGCGCTGCCGTTTCCACATCCCCGTCCACGACGTGATCGGCCACGCCGAGAGCCTGAGCTCGCCCTACCACCACGAGCTCGTCCCCAGTCTGCGAACGCAGACCCACGGCGACTGGAAGCACCGGTCGATGCGGGTCTACCGCCAGCGCCTGCGGCGGCTCGGGCCCTGCTAGACGGCGATCCCCGAGCGGCCGGCTCAGCTAGAGGCGGCCCAGCAGCAGCAGGATCAAGAGGATGATGGCGATCAGGCCGAGGATGCCTCCCGCCACCGCCACCTTGAGCAGCACCAGGACCAGAGCAACCACTATCAGCACCGCGATCAGCCCACCGACCATCATCAGCTCCCTTCCTAGGTTCCCTTGCGCGGACCCCCGGGAGGTACCCCGGAACCGGATCGGGAAACCGGATCGGTCTCAGGCCGGGGGCGGGACGGGCGTTGGCAGCCGCTCGCCGCGGACGGCGGCGATCGCGTTCTGGGCCGCCAGCTCGGCCATCGCCCGGCGGGTCCCGACCGTGGCCGAGCCGAGGTGCGGCGCCAGCGTCACGTTCTCCATCCCGAGCAGGCCCGGGTGCACCTCCGGCTCGTGCTCGTAGACGTCGAGAGCGGCGGCGGCGAGGGGGCCGTCGCGCAGCGCCTCGACCAGGGCGGCTTCGTCGACCACCGGGCCGCGAGCGGCGTTGACGAGGATCGCGCCCGGCTTCATCCGCGCCAGCCGCGCGGCCGAGATCAAATGGCGGGTCTCCTCGGTCAAGGGGCAGTGCAGGCTGACCACGTCGGCGCTCTCCAGCAGCTGGTCGAGCGCCAGCCGCTCGGCGCCCAGCTCGGCGACGACGGCGGGGTCGGCCTCATGGCGGCCGGCGTAGGCGATCCGCATGCCGAAGGCCAGGGCCCGCCGGGCGACCCGGCTGCCGATCGCCCCGAGGCCGACGATTCCGAGCAGCTTGCCGCGCAGGTCGACGCCGAGCATGAACGACATCGACCAGGCCCAGGGCGCCCCGGAGCGGATCAGCCGCTCGCCCTCTCCCAGGCGCCGCGCCGCCGCGAGGAGCAGCGCCAGGGTCAGGTCGGCGGTGGCCTCGTCCAGCACCCCGGGCGTGTTGGCGACCGCGACGCCGCGCTCGGCGGCGGCCGCGAGGTCGACGTTGTCGTGACCGACGGCGACGTTGGCGACGCAGCGCAGGCGCGGCCCGGCCGCGTCGAGCAGCTCTGCGTCGACGCGGTCGTGAAGGAGGGTGAGGATCGCGTCGGCGCCGGCCACCGCCGCCAGCAGCTCGGGCCTCGGCAGCGGCGCCTCGGTCTCGGCGACCTCGACCGTGCCGGCGGCGCGCAGCATCTCGACCGCGGGCTCCGGTATGCGTCCCGTGACCGCGAACCTCGCTGTTCGGTGATCCGACATCGCCCGCCGACTCTAGAGCGGGAGACCGGCTTGGCGGGTTTGTCACCCCTGGGGTTACAAACCCGCCACGAGCGGTCGGCGACGGGGGTCGGGGTTAGACTCGCCGTGATGGATTGGCGCCTCGAGCTCGTGCAGGTCCCGGTCTCCGACGTTGATCGGGCCAAAGTGGAAACCTCGGTTACACCGCGAGGCTAGTTTGAGGAGCGACGCGATCGAGCATGGCTTCAAGGAGGGCGACAAGGTCTGGGTCCAGGACGCCGACGGCAAACACCATCCCGGAATCTTCGTCGGCAACAACGAAGCCGCCGGCTGGTTCGGCGGCGGCCCGAGCGCCTACGTCGCCCATCCCGAGGCCCACCAGGCCGAGGTGGTCTCGATCTTCCGCATCACCCCCCGCGACGAGTAGCGCCGGTCATGTCGATTCCTGCGGCGCCCGTTCGTCATCGGGGTAGACCGGCGCGATGGGGCGCGGGCACGACCAAGCAAGGAGTGATCGCATGCGATTCATGATGCTCATGTATCCGGGGATCCAGGAAGAGGATTGGAAGCCCTCGGCCGCGGACGTAGCGGCGATGAGCCGCTACAACGAGGAGCTGCGCAAAGCGGGGATGCTGCTCGCGCTGGACGGGCTCCATCCCCCGGCAGAAGGGGCGCTGGTGAGCTTCTCCGACGGCAAGGCGACCGTCACCGACGGGCCCTTCGCGGAGGCGAAGGAGGTCGTCGGCGGCTACTGGCTGATCCAAGCGCGCTCCAAGGAGGAGGCAGTCGAGTGGGCCAAGCGCTGCCCGGGCGAGAACTGCGCGATCGAGGTGCGCCGGGTGTTCGAGATGGAGGACTTCCCGCAGGATGTCCGGGAAGCGGCCGAAGCGCCCTAGAGAGGATGGGAGAGCCGGACGCCAAGCGCGCGGTCGAGGCGGTCTGGCGGATCGAGTCGGCCCGCCTGATCGCCGGCCTGGCGCGGATGGTCCGCGACGTCGGCCTCGCCGAGGACCTCGCCCAGGACGCGCTGGTCGCAGCGATGGAGCGGTGGCCCGAGTCGGGCGTCCCGGACAACCCGGGCGCCTGGCTCATGGCCACGGCCAAGAACCGCGCGATCGATCTGATGCGCCGCAAGACGACGCTTCAGCGCAAGGAGGAAGAGCTCGCCCGCGACGTCGGCATCCATTTCGCGATGGACCGGGCCGACCTCGAGGCCGACCTCGACGACGAGGTCGGCGACGACCTGCTGGCGCTGATGTTCAGCTGCTGCCACCCGCTGCTCTCCTCCGAGGCGCGGGTGGCGCTGACCCTGCGTTTGCTCGGTGGCCTGACCACGCCGGAGATCGCGCGGGCGTTCCTGGTCGGCGAGTCGACCATCGCCCAACGGTTGGTGCGGGCGAAGCGGACCCTGCGCGACGCCAGGGTGCCGTTCGAGGTGCCGGGCGGAGAGGAGCTGCGCTCGCGCCTGCCCTCGGTGCTGGAAGTGATCTACCTCGTCTTCAACGAGGGCTACGCCGCGAGCGCCGGTGAGGACTGGATCCGCCCGGCCCTCTGCGAGGAGGCGCTGCGGCTCGGCCGCATCCTCGCCGAACTGGCGCCCGCGGAGCCGGAGGCGCACGGGCTGATCGCGCTGCTCGAGATCCAGGCCTCGCGCGGCCCCGCGCGACTGGGTCCCTCGGGCGAGCCGGTGCTGTTGCTCGACCAGGACCGCTCGCGCTGGGACCCGCTGCTGATCGTCCGCGGGCGGGCGGCCCTGGAGCGGGCCGAATCGCTGCCCGGGCCGCTCGGCCCCTACGGACTGCAAGCGGCGATCGCCGCCTGCCACGCGCGGGCGCTCAGCGCCGAGGAAACCGACTGGGTGCGGATCGCGGCCCTCTACGACGCCCTCTCCAGCTCACCCTCCCCCGTGGTCGAGCTGAACCGCGCGGTCGCGCTTCGGGATGGCCTTCGGCCCGGAGGTGGGCTTGGAGCTGGTCGAACGGATCGCCGGCGAGCCCGCGCTCGGGGGCTACCACCTGCTCCCCAGCGTCCGCGGCGACCTGCTCGCCAAGCTCGGCCGCGCCGAGGAGGCCACCGCCGAGTTCGAGCGCGCGGCCTCGCTCACCGGCAACGCTCGCGAGCGCGAGCTCCTGCTCAGGCGCGCGGCCGAATCTCAGGCGGGTCGCTGAGCTGCGGCCGACTCGCTCAGCCTGCGAATCCCGTCCAGCTCCAAACGCAGCATCCGCCAGTCCTCCAGGCGGGTGGCGCCCAGGGTCTCGTAGAAGCGCAGGGCGGGTTCGTTCCAGTCCAGCGCACACCATTCGAGCCGGACGTGGCCGCGCTCCAGGGCGAGCGCCGCGAGGTGCTCCATCACCGCCCGGCCGATGCCGCCGCGGCGGTGCGCGGGGCGAACGTAGACGTCCTCGAGCCAGATGCCCGAGCGGCACTCGAAGCTCGAGAAGGTGGTGAAGAAGATCGCGTAGCCGATCGGCTCCTCGCCGGACTCGATCACGAGCGCCTCGGCCGCCCGCTGCTCGAACAGCGCTCGCCGCAGCACGTCGGGGCCCCCCCTGACCTGGTCGGCGAGCTTCTCGTAGGTGGCCAGCTCGAGGATCAGCTCGAACAGCAGCTCGGCATCGGCCTCGGTCGCCGGGCGGACCCGAACGTCTCCCGCCGCCGCCACCTATCTCTCCGGGGTCCGGTCGAGGGCGGGCTCGAAGTCGCGTATCGGGGCGCCGTCGATCGGCTCGGCGGCGCGCCGATCCACCGCGGTGGATTCGACCGAGTCGATCGGCCGCAGCTCGACCGGCTCGCGCGCAGAGGCGTCCATGCCCCGGAGCCTAGGCGACCGGCTCGGAGCGGACGTTCTCGATCGGGAACATGAAGCGGCGCATCGCCGGCGGGCGGCCGCTCAGGCGTGGCCTTCGAACTCGTACTCCCGCAGGAATCCCTCGAAGAGGCGGCGGTGGCCCTGCTCGTCGCGAAGGATCGCGATCGTCATGTCCTGCGTGACCGGATCGATCTGGTCGGTCTCCTCGACGACGCGGGTGTAGTGCTCGATCGCGCCGGTCTCGGCCTTGATCACGCCGCGGATCACGTGGACGATGTCGGTCTGCTCGGCCGGAGGCTGCAGGAAGCCCTGCTCCGGGCTGAACCCCTCCGAGCCCGGTACCACGCCGTAGAGCTCCTTGATCCGGTCGGCGAACTGCCGCGCGTGCCCCAGCTCCTCCTCGATGTCTTCGGCGAGCGACTCCTTGATCTCCTGCGCCCGCACCCCGTCGAGGTTGACCGAGGCGGCGAGGTAGCTCATCACCGTCTCGATCTCCATCCAGTAGGCCTTGGTCAGCAACTCGATGACGTGCTCACGAGCCTCCGCGTTGGCTCCGTCGAAGATGCCCTTGCTGGAACTGCTGGTCTCCATCGGTCTGCGCTCCTGTCCTCGGGATTTCCGTACCGATCCCCTACCCGCCCGTCTGCCCTCTCGAACTGTGGCCCGCTGCTTAATAGGATGCCGCCCCGTGGACACGGTCGACCAGCTGCTCGCCCACAACCGCGCCTTCGCCGATTCGCTGCCGGACAGGCACCTCGACGTCCGGCCGAGCCGGCGCCTGGCGATCGTCACCTGCATGGACTCGCGCCTCGACGTCTTCGCGGCGCTGGGCCTGGACCACGGCGAGGCGCATGTCCTGCGCAACGCCGGTGGCGTCATCACCGACGACGTGATCCGCTCCCTGGCCGTCTCCCAGCGCCGCCTCGGCACCCGCGAGGTGATGCTGATCCACCACACCGACTGTGGCCTGCAGACGCTCACCGACGACGGCTTCCGGGCCGAGCTGCAGGAGGCGACCGGCGTCGCTCCGGCCTTCGCGATCGAGTCCTTCACCGACGTCGAGGCCGACGTGCGCCAGTCGATCCTCCGCGTCCGCCGCTCGTCCTTCCTCGCCCACCGCGATCGGGTGCGCGGCTTCGTTTACGACGTCGACACCTACCGCCTGCGCGAGGTACCCGTCGACGCCGAGACCTGAGCTAGCGCGGCCCGCCTTCTCACTGCTTCACGCGGCCGGCGGCGAGCCGGTCGGTGACGGCGCACCCTCTGCGACGATGTCGTCGTGGCCAACGTGGACGCCGACCGCTGGCGCCGGAACCTCCAGGACGAGATCGACAGCGCCGAGCTGTACCGGCGGGTTTCGGAGGTCGAGGAGGACGAGCGACTGGCCCGGGTCTACGTCCGGCTGGCCGAGGTCGAGGAGCGCCACGCCGAGTTCTGGCGCCAGCGCCTGCGCGATGCCGGCGAGACCGTCCCGCCGCGGCGCACCGGCTGGCGGACCCGTCTCCTGGCCTGGCTCGCCGGGCGCGTGGGCACCGGCTTCGTGCTGCCGACGATCAACGCGATGGAGCAGGCCGATGCCAGCTCCTACGACGCCCAGCCCGAGGTGGCGGGCACCGAGCTGCCGGCCGAGGAGCGCTCCCATGCGCGGCTGCTGCGGGCGATCGGGGAGGGTGGGCAAGGCGGTCTCCAGGGGACCTCGGTGGCTCGGCTCGAGGGGCGCCACCGGGCCGCCAGCGGCAACTCGCTGCGGGCGGCCGTTCTGGGCGCCAACGACGGGCTGCTCTCCAACTTCAGCCTGGTCATGGGCGTCGCCGGGGCGCAGCTGGGTAGCAGCGAAATCCTCATCACGGCGCTAGCGGGCCTGGTGGCGGGGGCCGGCTCGATGGCGATGGGCGAGTGGATCTCGGTGAAGAACGCACGCGAGCTGTTCAGTCGCCAGATCGCGATCGAGCGCGAGGAGCTGGAAGCGATCCCCGACGAGGAGCGCGAGGAGCTGGTGCTGATCTACCAGGCCAAGGGGCTGCCGGCCGAGCGGGCCGCAGAGCTCGCCGACCACCTGATGTCCACTCCGGAGCAGGCGCTCGACACGCTCTCGCGCGAGGAGCTCGGGATCGACCCGGAGGAGCTGGGGGGCTCGGCGGCCGCCGCCGCCGGCACCTCCTTTGTCCTCTTCGCGATCGGCGCGACCGTGCCGATCCTGCCGTTCATCTTCCTCGACGGCACCGCGGCGATCGTGCTCAGCGCCGCCCTCTCGGCGGCGGCGTTGTTCGGGATCGGCGCCCTGATCACGCTGATGACCGGCCGCGGGGTGCTCTTCTCCGGTGGCCGCCAGGTCCTCGTCGGCCTCGCCGCGGCGGCCCTCACCTTCGGCCTCGGCGCCGTGATCGGCGGCACCGTCTGACCGCAGCTCAGGCGATCGAGGGCGCCCCGGGCAGGCGCCCGAGCGCGTCTTCCATGTCGGCCTCGGAGAACTCGAGGTCCTCCAGCTCGCCGGCGTGGTAAGCGGCGTAGGCGCCCATGTCGAAGTGGCCGTGGCCGGAGAGCCCGAGCAGGATCACCCGCTCCTCCCCCGCCTCCTTCGCCTCCAGGGCCTCGTCGATCGTCGCCTTGATCGCGTGGGCGGGCTCGGGGCCGGGGATGATCCCCTCGCATGAGGCGAACCGGACCGCGGCTGCGAAGGCCTCGGTCTGGGCGACCGCGGTGGCCTCGACGATCCCCTCCTTGACCAGGGCGCAGAGGCTGGGCGCGCCGCCGTGGTAGCGCAGGCCGCCGGCGTGGACCGGCGGCGGCACGAAGTCATGGCCGAGCGTGTACATCGGCATCAGCGGCGTCATCCCGACCGTGTCGCCGAAGTCGTAGGCGTAGGTGCCGCGGGTTAGGGTCGGGCAGGCGGCGGGCTCGGCACCGAGGAGCCGGGTCCCCTTGCCCTGGCGCAGGTTGGCCCGCACGAACGGGTAGATCAGGCCGGCGAAGTTGGAACCGCCGCCGACGCAGCCGACGACGACATCGGGGTACTCGCCCGCCATCTCCATCGCCGCGATCGACTCCTGGCCGATCACCGTCTGGTGCAGGCAGACGTGGTTGAGGACGGAGCCGAGGGCGTAGTTGGCGTCCTCGCTTTTCGCCGCAACCTCGACCGCCTCGGAGATCGCGATCCCGAGGCTGCCGGACAGGTGCGAGGCCTGCGAGCGCCCGGCCTCGGTCAGATCGGTCGGGCTGCGGTGGACGCTGCCGCCCCAGGTCTCGATCATCGCCCGGCGGTAGGGCTTCTGGTCGTAGGAGACGCCGACCATGAACACCTCGCACTCCAGCCCGAACAGCCTGCAGGCAAGCGAGAGCGCCGAGCCCCACTGGCCGGCACCGGTCTCGGTCACCAGCTTGCGCATCCCCGCCTGCTTGTTGAAGTAGGCCTGGGCGACGGCGGAGTTCGGCTTGTGGGAGCCGGCCGGCGAGACCCCCTCGTATTTGTAGTAGATGTGGGCGGGGGTATCGAGCTCGCGCTCCAGGCGGCGGGCGCGGATCAGCGGCGTCGGGCGCCAGAGCTTGTAGATCTCCCGCACCTCCTCGGGGATCTCGACCTCGGGCTCGGTGGAGACCTCCTGTTCGATCAATCCCATCGGGAAGATCGGCGTCAGGTCCTCCGGCCCCGCCGGCTGCCCGGTTCCGGGGTTGAGCGGGGGCAGCGGCTCGCCGGGCAGGTCCGGAAACAGATTCAGCCAGCTGCGCGGGATCTGCGACTCCTCGAGGAGGTACTTGGTCCTCACCCGGCGGATTGTATGCCGGCGCGGTGCCACGGAGACGAGGAGATCCCGAACCGCCTGCGATCGGAGATAAGAGGACTCTCACGAAGAGCGGAAGATCCGCGTGTACCTTCGCTGTACCTCGACGGGTTGGAGGACGCGATGGCAGTTCCAGTGGTATCGGCGGCGCTGTTCGACCTCAGTCACCCGGCCGACTACCTGCACTGGCATTTCTTCCAGATGTCGGTTGCCAACTTCGTCGTCATCCTCTTGATGATCGCCGTGTTCGTGGCCGCGATCCTGCTGCCCTTCCCGAAGCGGCGGAAGGAACCGTGAGCGCCGGCGAGTCGGGAGCAGAGTCCGCCGAGGAGCGGCAGATGTGGACGACCTGGGTACGCGAGCGCGCGGTCGGGGCGCTGCCGCCGGAGAAGCTCCTTCCCGATCGCCAGCCCGCATATGTGTCCTCTTGGATCTACGTCTTCGGCGTCGCCACGATCGCGGCGCTGGTGGTGGTCGTCGTCTCCGGGATGATCCTCGGCCTGAAGGGGCCGGAATGGTGGCATGTGACCGGCATCGGGCGGTTCTTCAACAGCATCCACCTCTGGGGGGTCGAGCTGTTCTTCTTCGTCATGGTCGTCCACCTCTGGGGGAAATTCTTCATGGGCGCCTGGCGCGGCGGCCGCGGCCGGACCTGGGTGACCGGAGCCGTCACCTTCCTGGTCGCGATCGGCGCCGCGTTCACCGGCTACCTCTCGCAGCAGAACTTCGACTCGCAATGGATAGCCAGCGAGGGCAAGGACGGACTGAACTCGGTCGGGATCGGGTCGTTCTTCAACGTCGTCGACTTCGGCCAGATGTACACGTTCCACGTGATCCTGCTGCCGGTGGTCGTCGTCGCCCTGGTGATCGGCCACGTGCTGCTGGTGCGTCGCACCGGCGTCGTGCCGCCCTACCCGGCGAGGGCGCCGAAGCCGTCGCCGGGCCCGAGCCAGGGAACAGCGTCGTGAGCGCGCCCGGCGCCGCTCCCGACGACTCCACCCCCTGGCCGGGGCCGTTCATCCGCTACGACCTGGTCAAAGAGTTCGTCGTCGCCCTCGGCGTGATCGCGGCGCTGGCGGTCGTCCTCACCATCCTCTTCTCCTCGCCCGACGATTCGCCGACGACGATCCAGAGCTGGGCCCAGGCCGACCCCGGCGACTTCCTCGCCACCGCCGTGACCGAGCTGAACAAGACAAGCGAGATCGCCACCTACGGCCCTCCCTACAACGACACCTCGGGCTCGGCCCAGAAGATCGGCCCGATCTCACTGCAGGAAGCGGCCGGGGTGAAGATCCCGATCGAAACCGCCCAGAACTACGTGATCGAACCGCTGAAGGAGATCCCCGCGGACCCGCGCCTCAAGGGCGCCCTCGCCGCCTACGAGGCCGCGTCGGCCAAGCTCCAGGAATCGTGGGCGGCCAACTACGAAGAAGCCCTGCCCCAAGCGCGCGTCGTGGCCGGCGCGCCGGTTCTGCCTGCCGGCGATTACGGGCCGGTGGCGCCGATGATGGCGGCGCTGTTGTCGCTGGCCCAGAGCGGTGGGCTCGACGGGGCCCTGGTCGCCGGCAACCATCGCTTCTACGAGACGAACTACACCAAGCCGCTGCTCTTCCTCTCCGCCGGCGGCTACTTCGAGGAACGCGCCGAAGGCCAGCACCTGCTCGGGACCCAGTGGGGAATGATGAACGAGACCGGCAGCTATCCCGGCCAGGTCTGGCTCTGGCTCTACACCTTCTGGTACCAGATCGAACCGTTCAAGGAATCGCCCAATGCCGACGCGCTGATCTTCGCCCTGATGGGAGTCCTCAGCCTCGCCTTCATCTGCATTCCGTTCATTCCCGGGCTGAGCAAGCTGCCCCGCCATCTCGGCGTCCATCGCGCGATCTGGCGGGATCACTACCGCGAAGTCGAGGGCTGAGCCCAGAGAGCCGGATCTCGCCGGTCGGTGCCTAGACTGCGCTCGTGCCCACGACCGCTCCCTTCGGCTCCTGGCGATCCCCGATCGACGCTGCGCTCGTGGCCCGGGCGGGGCGGCGGCTGGCGGCGCCGGCGATCGCCGCCGACGGCGCCGTCTGGTGGGCCGAGGGCAACCCGAGCGACGGCGGCCGCGTCATCCTGATGCGGCGCCCCGAGGGCGGCGAGGCCGAAGCGGTCACCCCCGAGGGGTTCTACGTGCGCACGCGAGTGCACGAGTACGGCGGCGGCGCCTGGCACCTGGCCGGACCCGACCTCGTCCTCTTTGCCAACTTCGCCGACCAGCGCCTCTACCGTCAGCGCCTCGGCGAGGCCCCGGTCGCGATCACGCCGGAGCCCGAGACCAGCGCCGCCCTTCGCTACGCCGACTTCCGCGTCACCCCCGACGGTCGCACCGTCGTCTGCGTGCGCGAGGTACATGGCGAGGGCGAAGCCGAGAACCACATCGTCGCGCTGGCGCTCGACGGCACGGGCGAGCCGGCGATCCTCGCGTCGGGGCGGGACTTCTACTCCTTCCCGCGGATCAGCCCCGACGGGGAATGGCTGGCGTGGACCTGTTGGGACCACCCGAACATGCCCTGGGACGGAACCGATCTCTGGCTGGCGCCGCTCGCCGATACCGGCGACGCCCGCCTCGTCGCCGGCGGCTCGGACGAGTCGATCTTCCAGCCCGAATGGGACCCCCAGGGCGGGCTGCACTTCGTCTCCGACCGCGACGGCTGGTGGAACCTCTACCGGTCCGAGGGGGAGGCGCTCGAGCAGCTGACCGACGAGAGGGCCGACCTCGCGCATCCGCAGTGGCTCTTCGGGGGATCGACCTACGCCTTCCTCTCCGACGGAACGATCGTCTGCGTGCGCTGCGAGCGCGGCGAAGAACGCCTCTTCGCGCTCGATCCCGGCGCCTGGGGGCTGCGCGACCTCGGCCTCCCCTACACCTCCTTCGGCTTCCCCTCCCTGGCCGGCCGCGGCACCAAGGTCGCCTTCGCCGCCGCCGGCCCCGAACGCGAGACGGAGGTCGTCGTCTTCGACGCCGTCGCGAGCAAGTCCGAGCTGGTGCGAACCTCCACCGAGGAGCCGCTGGACCCTTCCTACGTCTCGGTCCCGCGCGCGATCGAGTTCCCGACGAGCGGCGGCGAGACCGCGCACGCCTTCTACTACCCGCCCGCCAACGCCGGCTTCGCCGGGCCCGAGGGAGAGCTGCCGCCGCTGATCGTCCAGAGCCACGGCGGCCCCACCTCCCACGCGACCCCTGCTCTCGATCGCGAATTCGCCTACTGGACCAGCCGCGGCATCGGCGTCGTCGACGTCAACTACCGCGGCTCGAGCGGCTACGGCCGCGCCTACCGCGAGCGCCTGCGCGGCGGCTGGGGGGTCCTCGACACCGCGGACTGCGTCGCCGCGGCCCGCTTCCTGGCCGAGACCGGTGAGGTGGACAGCGAGAGGCTGGCGATCCGCGGCGGCAGCGCCGGCGGCTACGCGACCCTCTGCGCGCTCGTCTTCCACGACGACTTCGCGGCCGGCGCCAGCTACTACGGCGTCGCCGACACCGAGACCCTCGCCCGCGACACCCACAAGTTCGAGTCTCGCTACCTCGACGGGCTGATCGGCCCCTACCCCGAGCGGGCAGACCTCTACCGGAAACGCTCGCCGATCCACTTCACGGAGCGGCTGCGCTCGCCGGTGATCATGTTCCAGGGCCTCGAGGACGCGGTCGTCCCGCCCAACCAGGCGGAGACGATGGTGGCGGCGCTGAAGCGCAATGGCGTCCCCCACGCCTACCTCGCCTTCGAGGGCGAGCAGCACGGGTTCCGCCGCGCCGAGACCGAGGTCCGCTGCCTCGAAGCCGAGCTCTACTTCTACGGCCGAATCCTCGGCTTCGAGCCCGCCGACGCGCTGGAGCCGGTCGAGATCGACGGCCTCTGATCAGCCTTTTTTCGCGCCGCTCGTCTTGCGCGATTTCGGGCGTTTCGCCGCGGCCGGGCGTTTGCGCGATTTGACCGCCTTGCTCGATTTGGCCGCTTTCGATTTGGCCGCTTTCGGTCCTTTCGCGGCTTTGGCCCTTTTCGCGGTCGTGGCTTTTGCCGGGACCCGTTTGCGCGCCGCGCCCGCTTTGGCCGGTCGGCGCTGGCTGGCGGGAACCTCCTCGACCGCGACGGCTTTGGAGAGGGCCTTGATCTGGCCCTCGAGGAACTTCGCCATCCGTTCCTCCTCGCGGCGGATGCCGCGCGCCAGTCTCGCCGTCACCCGGTCCCCGACTTTGTCGGCGAAGTTCTCGAGCGCCAGGTAGGTGGAGATCTCCTCGTGCTCGTTGAAGTACTCGGTCTTGGCGTTCTTCAGCATCTTCTCCAGCTCGCCGCTGCCGCGGATCGCGTGCAGGGGCCCCTTCGCCGCCGCCATCGTCTTGGCGACCACGGTCTGGACCGCCTGGACTCCGCCGCCGAGTTTCTTGATCCGGCGCTCGAGCTCTCTGGCGTGGCCTTTGGTCTCGCGCAGGTGCTGCTGCAGCCGTTTCTTGTAGGGCCGCTTGGTGGTCATCGCGATGTGGGCCTGCAGCGCCGACTCCAGCTCCTTCTCCTTGCCGTAGGCCTCGTTCAGGTACTGGACCAGCTTTGAGTCCCGCTCGTTC
Organism: Solirubrobacterales bacterium; assembly: GCA_046330295.1. GTDB lineage: Bacteria > Actinomycetota > Thermoleophilia > Solirubrobacterales > 70-9 > VAYN01. Next base: position 28,892 of record JAXLTB010000008.1, read on the forward strand.
TGCTCGCTCATCGCACTTGCTCCCCTCGAAGTGGTTTCGCGCAGCGTACCCCGCGCGGGGGTGGGGGCAACCGCGGGCCCCGGGAGCGCGGGCTCAGCTGACGACGCAGTCGGCGCCGCCGCGCGACTTTCCCTTGGCCGGAAAGGCGTGCGCCAGGGCCTGCGCGATCAGCTGGGCGCGGGCGGCGTAGCCGGGCGAGGTGAAGTGGATCCCGTCTTCGATGAACCAGGAGTCTTTGACGTCGGCGGCCCAGTTGTAGATGCGCATATTGGGATAGGCGGCGCAGGCGGCGAACAGTTCCTCATCCCACTTCTTCATGTTTTCGGTCGAGTAGGGATCGCCGGCTTCGACGATCGAGCGGACGTTCACCCACATCACCGGTTCGTTGCCGATGATGGCCATCATCTTGTCGATCCGTTCGCGCTCGCCGACATTCGAGCCGGCGGCGACGTTGGCGGCCTCGTTGGTGCCGAGGGCCAGCACCCAGCACCCTTTGAAGCCTTCGTTCTTCCAGGCCTGAGCGACTTCCTGCGCGTTCGGTTCTTCTTCGAAGCGCTCTTCGATCGAGCGCGCGCCGGAGATCTCCATATGCACTTCCTTGACGCCGACCTCTCGGTAGCGGGCTTCGATCCGCTGCCCGGCTATCGGCAGGTATTCGGCCGAGTCGAGCCCCTCCGAGGTCGAGTCGCCGATGTGGACGACAGCCTTGCAGGACGATCTGGTCGATTCGTTGGCCTGTTTCGGAGTCAGCGGCGGGGGTTTCGTGGTCCCGGCCGCGGTCGCTTCCCTGACCCTCGTCGCTTCGCCTTCGGCGCTGGCGCCGTTTAGCCCCGCCATCCCCGCCGCGGCGATGACCAGGACCAGACCGGCGCAGATGATCACCGCCCGCATCGGCGGCGCGAAGGTCTCCCATTTCCACCCCACCGCGCGGCGGCGAGCGAAGAAGCGGCCGATCGCTCCATGGCGGATCGGCTCCTCTATGAATTTCCACGAGAGCGCCGAGATGGCGAGGATCACCCCCACCTGCAGCGCGTCGCGCACCAGGCTGTTGCCGTGCCGGCCCTGCGGCGAGGTGAGCACGATGATCGGCGTCTGCCAGAGGTAGATGGCGTAGGAGCGCACACCGATCCAGCGCAGGGGGCGCATGCCGAGCCAGCTCCCGAGCCGGCAGGCGGGGTGCGCCAGCGGCATCAGTACGAGAACGGTGGCGAGCGAGAGCACGACGAACCCGCCCTGGTAGAGGAACGAGGAGTACTGCCCGGTGCGCCAGATCATGATCGCGATGATCAGCAGGCCCAGGACCCCGAGCCCGTCGAGAGTGTTGCGCGCGCCGACGGTGATCCGGTGGCTGAGGCGACGGCTCGGCCAGATCATCGCCAGCGCCGCCCCGAACATCAGGCCGCCGGCGCGGGTGTCGGTGCCGTAGTAGATCCGCGAGGGGTCGAGGCTCGGGTGGTAGAGGATCGCCATCAGGATCGAGGAGGCGATAGCCAGCCCGAGGGTTACGAGGGCGAGTCGCGGTCGAACCCCCGAAGCCAGCGGGCGCTCGTGAACGACCTTGACCCCCAGCAACAGCAGGAACGGCCAGATTATGTAGAACTGCTCCTCGACCGAGAGCGACCAGAGATGGTTCAGCGGGCCTTCCGGCGCGAAGCGGGCGAAGTAGGAGACGTTGCCGAATATCTGCTGCCAGTTGTTGACGTAGACGATCGCCGAGACCACGGCCTTGCGGAACTGGTCGGGCTGCGCGGGTCCGAAGATCGTCACCCAGGCGATGACGACCGCCAGCATCACGAACAGCGCCGGCAGCAGGCGGCGGGCGCGAGCGAGCCAGAAGCTGCCGAGCTTGATGCGGCCGCGAGCGGAGAGCTGCGCGAGCAGCAGGTCGGTGATCAGGTAGCCGCTGAGGGTGAAGAAGATGCCGACGCCGAGCAGTCCTCCGGGAGCCCAGTCAAAGCCGAGGTGGAAGACGATTACGGCGAGGACGGCCACCGCTCGCAGGCCGTCCAGCCCAGGCATGTAGCGCTGGTTGCGCTTGACTGGTTCGGGCATCGGTCGCCCGCATGGTACGGAGGCGACCGGCTCCAGGCCCGAGACACAGCCGGATCGAGGAGACCCGATGGCGACGCATCCCCCGCCACCGCCCTGCCAGAAGCCGCCGCCTCGGCGACTCCGAGCTCGAGGTCTCCGTCATCGGCCTCGGCTGCAACAACTTCGGCCGCCGGCTCGACCGGGACGGCACCGTCGCCGTCCTGGAGGCGGCGCTCGACGCGCGGAGCATCACCCTCTTCGACACCGCCGACATCTACGGTGGCGCCGGCGAGAACGAGGGCTGATGGGCGAGGCACGAGGGCCACCGCGACGAGTGCGTGCTGGCGACCAAGTTCCGGGATGGACATGAGCGGCGCCGAGGGGTCCCTCCGCCCCGCGCGGCTCCCGCATGTACATCCGCTGGGCGGTCGAGGGCTCGCTGGAGCGGCTCGAGGTCGAGCGGATCGACCTCTACCAGTACCACCAGCCCGACGGCGTGACGCCGATCGCCGAGACCCGCGAGGCGCTCGGCGAGCTGGTCCGCGAGGTCTCGTCGGCGCGATCGGCTGCTCCAACTTCAGCGCCGCCCAGCGGAGACTGGAGAGGCCGAGGGGTTGCGCGCGAGCGAGGCCTGACGCGCTTCGTCACCCTGCAGAACCACTACAGCCTGCTCGAGCGCGGGATCGAGGCCGAGGTGGCGCCGGCCTGCGAGCGCCTCGGCGTCTCGATCCTTCCCTTCTACCCGCTGGCCAAAGGGCTGCTCAGCGGCAAGTACCGGCGTGGCGTGGCAGCCCCCGCTGGCACCCGCCTGGCCGAGGCGGAGCGGGTCGGCAGCGACCAGCAGTTCGACGTCGTCGAGGCGATCGAGGACTACGCCCGGGAGCGCGGCATCGGGATGCTCGACGTAGCCATCGCCGGGCTCGCGGCGCAGCCGGCGATCGGCTCGGTGATCGCCGGCGCGACCCGCCCCGAGCAGGTCGCCGCCAACGTCGCCACCTTGAGCTGGCGGCCCACCCCGGAGGACCTCGCCGAGCTGGATCGCATCGCCCCTACGCAGCGGCGTTGATCTTTTCGGCGCCGGGCTCGGCCTGGCGCTCGCCGCGTTCCTCTGCGTTGTCGCCATCGACGCGGGCGCGGCTCCGGCGGCCACGGCCTGCCCGAGCTTCCGCGTCCTCCACAACGACCGCATCGGCCCGGCCAGCCTGCCGGCCGGCAATTACACGGTCACGCCGGCGGCCTCGTCGGGCATCAGCTGCGCCACCGCCTCCCAGCTCTTCGCCCGCTTCCTCGAGGACTACGACGGCGTGCTGCCGACGCCCTGGCGGGTCATCGCCCAGGGCAGCGGCCGGGCTTCGTTCGCCCGCGGCGCCCGGGCCGGGTTCTCGGTCGCCCGCATCTCCGGCGGGGAAGGTGGCGGCAACACGGCCCTCGGCCGGCTCTGCAGCGGCGCCTACACCGTCAACGCCGGCGCCATGGTCGGGCCACTCTCCTTCCCCAAGGGCCGGTACCTGCTCTACATCCCGACCGGCTCGGGCATCAGCTGCCACCGGGCCTCGGTCCTCTTCACCCGCTTCCTCGCCACGGTGGGCCTGCCTTCCCCCTGGCGCGTGAGGAGCCAAACGGCGACGTTCTACAAGCCCGAACACCCCACGCGCTCGGCCTTTCGCGTCGAGCCGCTGGCCGGCGCCGGCCCCTCCTGAGCTCAGGCGCCTCCGCGGCTCGGCGCTCGCTAGCCCCGGCCTCGCCTCGCCGCCGGGTTGTCCCTGAGCGGGCCTTCGCGCCCGAGAAACGAGCTCTCGGCCCCGATCAGCTGCTCCAGCTCACCGCGGTCGAGGAAGATCCCGTGGCAGTTCCCGCACTGCTCGATCGTCACCCGGTTGCGCTTGCGGGTGTGCATCGGGCCGCCGCACTTGGGACAGGTCATCGCCGCCATGACGCTACCCGGCGAGGTCGCGGCGGTCGAAGAGCCAGGCGCCGAGCGCGGCGAGCAGGACCGCGGCGGCGGTGACACCGATGAAGGCGATCGGTTCGATCCCGCCCTCGATCGCGTTGCCGTAGTACTTGAAGACGGAGAGGTAGCGGATGCCGGAGACGCCGGGGTCGAGCCGGCCGATCAGGTCGATCACGTACATCGCGACCAGCACGCCGGCGACCGAGCCGGTGACGACGCCGGTCCGCAGCGACCAGCCGGTCGCGACGATCCCGAGGCCGGCGAAGAGGAGCGCCAGCGGCCAGATGTTGGCAAAGCCGGCCGCCGCCGGGCCCGCCGCGAGACCGGCGCCGGAGAGCAGGCTGCCGAGGCCGGTGAGCAGGGCGGTGACGAGGAGAACCCCGGCCAGCTCGACCGCCGTTCCCAGGAAGCCCGCGGCGACCAGGCGCCGGCGTGACACCGGCGCCGAGAGCAGGACGTCGAGCCGGCCGCTTTCGGCGGCGCCGGTGAGGCCGCTGGCCACCGCGCGCACCGCGAGGTAGCCGAGCGCCAGCGGCACGATCAGGCTCAGCATCTCGGCCTGGAGGTACTGCTCGACGTTCGAGAGCTGGCTGATGCCGAAAGCTTCCTTCAGCGCCGTCGGGTAGTCCTTGATCGCCTTGGTGAGGGCCTCTTCCACCGAGGGGTAGATCGCGACGATGAAGGCCGACATCAGACCCAGGGGCAGTCCCCAGGCGAGCAGCGAGCGGCGCCTGTCGCTGAGGTGGGCGGCGATCAGGGCGAGCGTCATTCCGCCCCCTCGCGGTAGTAGGTCAGGAAGACCTCCTCCAGGGTCGGGTGAGCGATCTCGAGGTCGACGAGCTGGTGATGGGCCAGGGCCTTGACCACGGAATCGACGTCGCCGACGAACTTGAACGACGCGCGGGAGCCGCTCAGCTCGAGGTCGCTCACACCCGGGAGCGCCCTCAGGTCCGCGAGGTCGTCGGGGGCGGCGAGCTCGAGCGTGACCCCGTGCTTCGCCCTGCCGAGCAGGTCGGAGATCCGCTCGACGGAGATCAGGTACCCCGCGCGAACGATGCCGACGCGATCGCAGATCCGCTCGACCTCGTCGAGCTCGTGGGAGGAGACGAAGACGGCGCAGCCGCGCTGTCGCTCCTCGTCGACCAGCGCCAGGAACTCCTCCTGCATCAGCGGGTCGAGCCCGCTCGTCGGCTCGTCGAGGACCAGCAGCTCGGGTTCGTGAAAAGTGGCCGAGATCAACCCGACCTTCTGCCGGTTGCCCCGCGAGAGCTGCCCGAGCGGCCGCTCGAGGTCGGCGCGGAAGCGCTCGGCGAGCGCGTCGGCGCGGCCCAGATCGTCCATCCCGCGAATGCGCGCAAGCAGCGCCAGCGCCTCGCGGCCGGTGGCGCTCGGTCCGTAGCCGAAGTCCCCGGGCAGGTTGCCGAGCCGGGCGCGGATCGCGACGCTGTCGCGGCGGCTGTCGAGGCCGAAGAGGCGAGCGCTGCCGCCGGTCGGATGGATCAGGTTCAGAAGCGTGCGGATCGTCGTCGTCTTGCCGGCGCCGTTGGGGCCGAGGAAGCCGAACACCTCGCCGGCCTCGACCGCGATCGAGACGTCCTCGATCCCGCGCGCGCTTCCGTAGAACTTGGTCAGGTGCTCGGTCTCGATCACGGACATGCGCTGATGCTCTCAGTACGCGACCGGGCTTGCGGCTCTGCTCGGTCTGGAGTGGGTGGCCGGCCTGGGTGGCTGATTCCACCTAGCGGTGAGGGACGTCACCGAGCTGGGCCAGGAACGGGTTCAGGTAGCGGCCGATGATCTTGTCGCCCTGCTCGGTCGCCCACGGGGCCTCGTCGCTCAGGAGCGAGGTTTCTCCATGCCCGCCGCTCAACTCGCCGTAGAGGTAGCGCGGCTCGCCGTCGGTCCACAGCACGCCACGCAGGACCGGATCGAAGCACTCGGGCTCGAGGTCGCACCCGACCGCCGCGGCAAGCGCTTCGGCGGCGGCGTCCGCCTGCTGGGCCGCGATCCCGCCCTGCTTGACCGGGAAGGTCGTGATGTCGCCGGCGGCCAGGACGTGATCCACGCCCACCACCCAGCCGTGCTCGTCGACGGGGACGAAGCCCTCCTCGTCGTGGGGCACCCCGTCGATTCGCCGCCCCTCCAGTCGCGGCAGGCTGATCACCGCGTCGGCGACGATGTCCCCGCCGGGGGCGATTGTGAGGCGGCCGTCCTCGAACTTCACCGGATGGGCGCCCGCGATGACCTCGATCCCGCGTTCGGCGAGGAGCTCGCCGGCTTCGACGCTGGCGCGCCGCCCGAAGAGCTCCAGCGGCGCCTCCTCGGGAGTGACGACGGTGAGGCGGGTGCCGCCGACGCCGGCCCTCGCCAGCTCGGTCTCGGCGAGCAGCGCAAGCTCGTAGACCGGCAGGCCCCAGCTCGAGATTCCGGGGGTCGTGAAGATCACCCGGCGCAGACCGCCGTCGCGCATCTCGCGAACGATGCCTTGCAGGCCTCCTTCCTCGACGACCCCCCAGAAGGGAATCGTCCCCGGCACCGCCCAGAGCATCCGCGCGCCGCAGGCGACGATCAGGTAGTCGTAGGGAAGCCGATCGCCGTCGTGCGTGACAGCCACCCGCTCCTCGGCGTCGATGGAGACGATGCTGCCGAGGCGGAAGCTGGCGCCGCAGCTGTCGGCGATCCGCTGGATCCCGTACCGCAGCGGCCGCGAGTGTCCATAGGGCTCGCCCACCGCGAAGGGCCGGTAGACGAAGTCCTCGCGGGGCGCGCACATCTCCACCTGGACCCGGTCGCCGGCAAGCTCGCGCAGGGCGACGGCCGCCTCCACGGCGGCGACCCCCCCACCGATGATCAGAACCTTCGCCCGCGTCGCCATCAGCGGAGTCTTCTGATCGCCGCCGGGGCGAGCATCCGCAGATCTCCGTCGCCACGCATGTGGGGTTCTCCCGATGTCGACCCAGGGCCGATCACCCCGAGTGCGCCCTCACCGTCGGCGCCCGCTTCAGCTCCCAGGCTCGCAGCGCCCGACTGACGTCGGTGCGCGAGAGGATGCCGACGCCGCCGTCGGCGGTCAGGACCAGCGCTCGCCCCACCCGCTGGAAGGCGGGGCGCTCGAGCAGCTCGGCCACGTCCTGGGACTCGTCGATCAGCAGCGACGGCTCGCGAATCGCCGCCTCCCCAGCGGTCGTCTCCGCCCGGCGCCGGGGCGCCAACCGCTCGATCGTCACGGTGTCGATCAGCCCGATCGGGGTTGCTCCCTCGAGGACCGGGAAGGCGGAGAAGCGGTAGGGGACGAAGCAGCGCTCGACCGCGTCCTCGACGCTGATATCGGCCGGGACGGTCACCGCCGGGAAGGACATCAGACGTCCCGCCTCGCGGCCGCTGAACACGGTGCGGACCTCGAGCCCGGACTCCTCCGCCTTCGCCGCCCAGACGACGAATAGTCCGATCAGCGCGAACCAGAGGCCGCTCACCGCCCCGACCGCGGTCGCGAGTACGCCGAGGCCGATCATCCCGTAGCCGATGCCGCGCCCGACCGTGGCGGCGGTCGCGGTCGCGGCGGAGAGATCGCCGGTCCGCCTCCAGATCAACGCTCGGGCGACGCGGCCGCCGTCGAGTGGAAAGGCGGGCAGGAGGTTGAAGACGAGGATCGCGGCGTTGACGTAGGCCTGGTAGTCGACGACGGCTCGGACGGCCGCCGGGACGGAGTCGGGCAGGAGCAGCGCGACGACGCCGAAGACGGCGGCGATCGCCGCCGTCACCGCCGGGCCGGCGAGCGCAAAGCGCAGCTCGTCCCCAGCCGCCTTCGGGTAGCCCTCCATTTTGGCGACGCCCCCGAGCAGCCAGAGGTCGATCTCCTCGATCTCGACGCCGTGGCGCCGCGCCACCACCGCGTGTCCCAACTCGTGCAGGAGGATGCTGGCGAACAGCAGCAGGGCGCTCAGCAGGCCGAGCCCGTAGGCTGCCGCGGGCGCGATCCCCGGCGCCAGATTCGGGTAGTAGGCGGCGCCGAGCGACCAGGTGATCAGGGCCACGATCACCAGCCAGAGCGGCTGGATCCCGATCGGGATCCCCGCCAGCCGGCCGATGCGGATGCTCCGCATGCCCACGATCAGGCCTCAGGTGACGCCGACGAGGTCGCGCGCCTCCTCGACCTCGAGGTCTCCGTCGGAGACTTTGAAGCCGACCGAATCGAAGTAGTCGCCGGACCCGGCCGTGGTCTTCATCCGCGCCATTTCCGCGGTTACGCCGGCGTCGGCGAGGTCGCGGGCGGCGTCGGGCCGGAAACAGCGGGCCATCAGCCACTCCTCGACTTCGTGGGCGTTGAAACCCGCTTCCGCCCAGGTTTCGGCGGCGTCGTCGGGATTACCGCCGTGGGCGAAGTGACCATGGTTCTCGATCACGTCACGGATCGTCATCTTTCGCAAGCCTCCATCCAGGTCGGATATCCCTTCTACCCGAAGATCCTCCGCGGCGGGGGAGCGCGGGCCATCGGGGAGTGCCGCCCATTCGCTGTGGTGTTCTGCGGATGGCGACGGGCTCTTGCCCGACCTAGATTCAGGCCAGCGATCACGCACCCGAGGAGGCTTCAGATGACAACCGATTTGAGCGAGCGGCGCCCGTTCGCCGACTTCACCGAGCTGCGACACCGCTTCGACCAGATGGTCCGCGACTTCAGCGGCGAGGGCGAGCGCGGATGGGTCCCGTCCGTGGACCTCGTCAAGCGGGACGATGAGCTGGTCTTGAAGGCCGACATACCGGGGATCAAGCCCGATGAGGTGAAGATCACCGTCGAGGATGACGTGCTCACCGTCTCCGGCGAGCACGAGGAGAAGAAAGAGGAGGAGCGAGGGAACTTCGTGCGCCGCGAGCGTCGTTACGGCTCGTTCTCCCGCTCGCTGTCGTTGCCCCGCGGAGTCAAGGCGGAGGACATCGAGGCGACCACGGAGGACGGCGTGCTCGAGGTGACGATCCCCCTTCCGAAGGCCGAGGAGAGCTCGAGGATCGAGATCAAGCCGAAGCCGAAGGAGGGCTAGCCGGTGCGGCTCCTCGTCGGCTACGACGGCAGCGACGGCGGCCGCGATGCGCTCGAGCTGACCCGCGTCCTCGGCGCCCTCACCGGCGCCGAGGCGCTCGTCATCACCGTGCTCCCCTTCGGGCCGCTCCCGATCACCTACGCGCTGCTGGGAGACGAGGAGGCCTCCGAGACGGAACCGCTCTTCGAGGAAGCCCGCGAGCTGCTGTCCGGCCTCGAGGTCGAGACGCGCGCCTTCGGCGGCGGCTCGCCGGCCGGGGTCATGAACGACATCGCCGAGAGGGAGAAGGTCGATATGGCCGTCGTCGGCTCCCCTCACCGGGGGGCGATCGGCCGGGCGCTGATCGGCAGCGTCGCCGAGGGCCTCCTTCACGGCGCTCCCTGCGCCGTGGTCGCCGCCCCGCGCGGTTATGCGGGTGAGCGCCACGAGCCCTTCCAGCTCGTCGCCGTCGCCTACGACGGCACCCCCGAATCCAAGCTCGCCCTGCGACGCGCGGAAGAGCTGGCGCTCTCCGCCAAGGCCAAGATCAGGGTGCTCACGGTGAGCGCGCCTCCTGTCGCGGTGCCCGGTGTCGTCGGCTACACCCCGACGATCCCCCCCGACGCGGACCAGATCGTCAAGGAAGCCGTGAAGTCGATCGACCGCGAGCTCGAGGCCGAGGGACGGGAGCTCACCGGCGTGCCCGCGGTCGCGCTGGCGGAAGCCTGCGAGGATGGGGTCGATCTGCTGGTCGCCGGCTCCCGTCACTACGGCCCGATGGCGCGGGCCCTGCTCGGCTCCGTCTCCAGCCAGCTGATCCACAAGGCCCCCTGCCCGGTGCTGGTCGTGCCGCGGCCGTGAAGCGCGACGGCAACAGCTCGAAGCCGATGGCACCGGAAGCGACCGTCTCGCTCGACGACGCCGTGCGCGGCTTCGACCGCCTCGGCCGTGGCGACGTCGACCTCGCCGGCGGCAAGGGCGCCAACCTGGGGGAGCTGACCGCGGCCGGCCTGCCTGTCCCCCCCGGGTTCGTCGTCGGCGCCCCCGCCTATGCCGCCTTCTGCGACGCCACCGGGCTGCGGGCCCGGATCTCCGAGCGGCTCGACGGCCTCGACGTCGAGGACACCGACGCGCTGGGAAGCGCGGCGCAGGAGGTCCGCGAGGCGATCGACGCGACGCCACTTCCGGGTTGGCTGGCGGACGCGATCCGCGGCGCCTACATCGCCCTCGGCGAGGGCGAGGAGGATGCCCCGGTGGCGGTCCGCTCCTCGGCGACCGCGGAGGACACCGAGTCGGCCTCCTTCGCCGGGATGAACGAGACGCTGCTCGGCGTGCGCGGGGCCGATGCGGTCCTCGACGCCGTGCGCCGCTGCTGGTCCTCCCTCTTCGGCGCCCGCACCGTCTACTACCGGGCGAAGCGGGGCTTCGCCCAGGCCGAGATGGACATCGCCGTCGTCGTCCAGCGCCAGATCGAGTCGACCCGGGCCGGGGTCATGTTTACGATCGACCCGGCCACCGGCGCCACCGACCATCTCGTCATCGAGGGCGCCTTCGGCCTCGGCGAGTCGGTCGTGTCCGGCTCGGTCTCGCCCGATCGCTACCTGGTCGGCAAGGACGGGCTGGCGATCACGACCCGTGAAGTGCGGCACAAGGAGCTGGCGATCGACACCGTCCCCGGCGGCGGCACCGTGACTCGCGAGCTGAGCGAGGAGGAGGCCGGGCGTGCGGTCCTGAGCGATGACGAGGTGCGTGAGATCGCCGCCCTCGGGGTCCGCATCGAAGCGCATTACGGCGCTCCCCAGGACACGGAGTGGGCGATCGACGCCGCGGGCAAGGTCTGGATGCTGCAGTCGCGGCCGGTGACCACCGCGGTCGCCGGGGCGCCGAGCGCCCTTCCAACCGCCGGGCGCGGCAAGGAGCTGGTGCGGGGGCTCGGGGCCGCGCCGGGGATCGCCGACGGGCGAGTTCGGGTGATCCGCGAGCGCAAGGAAGCCAGAGACCTGCTGGAGGGCGAGATCCTGGTCACCCACATGACAACGCCGGATTGGGTGCCGCTGATGCGCAAGGCGGCGGCGATCGTCACCGACTCCGGCGGGATGACCTGCCACGCGGCGATCGTCTCCCGCGAGCTCGGGCTCCCCTGCGTGGTCGGCACCGCCGAGGCGACCAATGTGCTGCGCGACGGCGAGCTGGTCACCGTCGACGCCGGCGCCGGCGTCGTCATCGAGGGCGCCGCCCCCGTGGGGGCGAAGGCGGCGGCGGCGCAGACGAGCGCGGCCCCTCACGCGGAGGCGGAGGTCGTGACCGGCACCAAGATCCTCGTCAATCTCTCCGAGCCCTCCCAGCTGGAGCGGGTGGCGGCGCTGGAGGTCGACGGCGTCGGCCTGCTGCGGGCCGAGCTGATGGTCGTCGAGGCGCTTGACGGCGTCCACCCGCGCACGCTGCTGGAGCGCGGCGAGGACGACCGCTTCGTCGAGCGGATGTCCGCCTCGCTGCTGGAGTTCGCGACCGCCTTCGCGCCGCGCCCGATCACCTATCGGACGATCGACTTCCGCACCAACGAGTTCCGCGGCCTCGAGGGCGGCGAGCGCTTCGAGCCGCAGGAGGCCAACCCGATGATCGGCTACCGCGGCACCCTGCGCTATATGCACGAGCCCGACCTGCTGGACCTGGAGCTGCGGGCGATCGCCCGCGTCTGGGACGCCGGGCACGACAACTTCCACGTGATGCTGCCGTTCGTCCGCACCCCGCATGAAGTGGCGGTCTGCCGCGAGCAGTTCCGGCGAGCGGGGCTGCTCGATCGCTCCGGCTTCGAGCTCTGGGTGATGGCGGAGGTCCCCTCGGTCCTCTTCCACCTCCCCCGCTACGCCGAGCTCGGGGTCGCCGGGATCTCGATCGGCTCCAACGACCTCACGCAGCTGCTCCTCGGCGCCGACCGCGACTCCGAGCTGGTCGCCGAGGTCTTCGACGAGCGCGATGCCGCCGTGACCGAATACATCTCCCGCCTGCTCGAGCGGGCGCGAGAGCTCGGCCTGCGGACCTCGATCTGCGGGCAGGCGCCGTCGGTGCACCCCGAGTACGCCGAGCTCCTGGTCGACGCCGGGATCGATGCGGTCTCGGTCAACATCGACGCGGTCGAGAAGGCGCGCCACCTGATCGCCGCCGCCGAGCGGCGCCTGCTGCTGGCCAATGCCCGAACCGAAGGAGGGGACCGATGAAGGCCTACCGGCTGACCGAGTGGCAGCATCCACCCGAGCTGCGCGAGGTCGAGGTCCCCCAGCCGGGTCCGGGCCAGGTGCTGATCAGGGTCGGCGGCGCCGGAGCCTGCCACTCCGACCTGCACCTGATGGAGTGGCCGCCGGGGACGATGGACTTCGAGCCGCCGTTCACGCTCGGTCACGAGAACGCCGGCTGGGTCGAGTCGCTGGGCGCCGGGGTCGAGGGGCTGGAGCTCGGCGAAGCGGTCGCCGTCTACGGCCCGTGGGGCTGTGGCCGCTGCCGCTCGTGCCGACTCTCGGCGGAGAACTACTGCGAGCGCCAGGCCGAGATCGGCGCCTTCGGCGGCGGCCTCGGCCTCGACGGCGGCATGGCCGAGTACATGCTCGTCCCCCACTCCCGCCTGCTGCCGCCGCTTGGCGACCTCGATCCACGCGACGCCGCCCCGCTCTCCGACGCCGCGCTCACCCCCTATCACGCGATAAAGCGCTCCCTGCACCTGCTCGTGCCCGGCTCGACCGCGGTCGTGATCGGCGTCGGCGGGCTCGGTCACATGGGAGTGCAGATCCTGCGCGCGCTCTCCCCTGCCCGGATCGTCGCCGTCGACACCTCGGCGGAGAAGCTGCGGATCGCCCACGCGGTGGGTGCCGACGAGACCATCGAGGCCGGCGAGGGCGCGGCCGAGGCGATTCGCGAGCTGACTTCCGGCATGGGCGCCGAGCTGGTCGTCGACATGGTCGGCTCCGATGACTCGATCGCGCTCGGCGTCGCCGTCGCGCGGTTCCTCAGCGACGTCACCGTGGTCGGTCTGGCCGGCGGCAAATTCGAGTTCGCGTTCGGGGCGCTCCCGTTCGAGGCCAAGCTCACGATCCCCTACTGGGGGACCGCCGTCGAGTTGATGGAGGTTCTCGACCTCGCCCGCGAAGGCAGGATCCGAGCCCACGTCGAGCGCTTCGAGTTGGACCGAGCCGACGACGCCTACGCGAAGATGCGGGCCGGAGAGCTCGACGGCCGGGCGGTGATCTGCCCCAACGGTTGAGGTGGGCCCGGCCCGCCTACCCGTCCTCCCGCTGGATGAGGCTGGCGACCAGGCCGACGTATTCGCGCAGCCGGAAGATGGCGAGAAAGCGATCGATCGCCCGCTGGTGCGCCGCCTCCCCCAGGCTGATGCTGCGGGCGGGATCGGCGAGCAGGTTGCGGATCGCCGCGGCGAACCCCTCGAGGTCACGCGGATCGTCGATCAAGAGGCCCGAGACGCCGTCGACTATCTGGTCCTGGATGCCGCCGACGCGGCTGGCGACCACCGCCCTCCGCTTCCACATCGCCTCGACCACGGTGAGGCCGAACCCCTCGGCGATGCTCTTCTGGACGACCACGTCCGAGCGGCGCTGGATCGCGTTGACCATCGCCCCGTTTTCCTCGATGTCGAACATCGGCAGGCTGACCAGGTGGGAGCGCCGCCGCGACCCCTCCCCCATGCGCCGCCACGACTCGGCCACGTCGCCGTAGACCACGGTGCCCTCCGGATCGTCGGCCACCGCCCCGACGGCTGGACCGGTGAGGACCAGGTGGATCTGCGGATCGTCCAGGTGCTGCTCGAACATCTCCAGGAGGCCGCGCGGGTCCTTCAGCCTGTCCCAGCGGGAGACCTGCGTCACGACCCTGGCGCCGGCGGGCAGCGGTTCCTCCTGGAGCAGTTCGGCGCGCCGCTCCACCCGGCCCGGGGTGCCGTCGCCGCGCGTGTAGGCGGGTGCGCTCGCCGGAACGACGGCACCGAGGCCGATCGCCCCCAGGATCGACTCGACGGCCCCGTTGCCGAGCTCCTGGTTCTTGGGCGAGAAGGGGTCGATCACCGGTGGCATCGTCCAGATCCTGCTCGGGTCCAGCCCGTCCCAGGCGTACTGGCGGCGGGAGAAGATGACGGCGTCGGCGGCCTCGACGTAGCCGCGCAGGAAGTCCCAGGCCTGGTGGACCAGCTGATTGGGCTGGTCGAGCCCGACGTGGCAGCGCCAGATCACCGCCAGTCCCTCCTCCTGCATCACCGGCACCAGGCCGGCGGTCTGGGGATCGTGGAGGTAGATGATGTCCCCCGGCTGGCAGAGCTCCACGAGCTTGGCGCCGCTCGCCGCCAACGTCGCCTCGTAGAGGCGACGCTCCGGCTCGCCGAGGTCACCTCCGTCGCCCGGGTCGCCGTGGAGGAGGTTGTGGATGCGCTTGGTCAGGGCGAAGAACTCGGGGGGCTCGCGCAGCACCACCCAGCGGGTGTCGATCCCGGCGCCGCGAACGTAGGGAAGCAGGGCTCGCAGCAGCTCGGAGACGCCTCCCCCGCGCGCGGTCGAGCTGACGTGCCAGATCGCCCGCCCCGCGAAGTCGCGGCGCGCTTTCGCCGCGACCGCTTCGATCTCCTCGAACTCCGCGCCGAGCATGGGCCGGAAGCGGTCGATCGACTGGGCTGGAATCTGGACGAATTTCGGCAGCGCCATCGGCTCTCACAAGGTCCAGTAGTGGGACACATAGGAAGCTGCCCGAGAGGTGAGCAGGGGCTCGGGAGCGGCGCTCACGGCCTCCCCCTCGCCCCCCAGCGCCGCCAGGGTGGCGGCGACCGAGTCGGCCAGGGCAGTCGGCTCGTAGCCCCCCTCCAGTACCGCTCCCACCGGGGCGCCCAGCTCCGCGGCGGCGTCGCGCACGTGGCAGGCCATCTTCGCGAAGGAGGCGGTCTTCAACCGGCAGTCGGCGAGGGGGTCGCCCTCGTGGGCGTCGAATCCGGCCGAGATCAGGACGAGGTCGGGTCCGAAGGAGCGCGCGACGGGGACGACGATGTGCTCCAGCAGCGAGAGCCAGAGCTCCTCGCCGGATCCGGCCGGGACCGGCAGGTTGACCGTATAGCCCTCGCCGGCACCGGAGCCGGCGTCGCCTGGCGCGCCGGTCCCCGGGTAGATGCCGGCCTCGTGGATGCTGACGAAGAGAACATCGGAGCGATGGCGGAAGGCTTCCGCCGTGCCGTTGCCATGATGAACGTCCCAGTCGAGCACGAGGACGCGCTCCGCCGCTAGCTCGCGGATCGCCAGCTCGGCGGCGATCGCGACGTTGTTGAAGAGGCAGAACCCCATCGCCCGCCCCGGTTCGGCGTGGTGCCCGGCGGGTCGCCCGGCGCAGAAGCCGACCGCGTCGGAGCCGCCGATCAGCGCCCGCGTCATCTCGCAGGCGCCGCCCGCCGAGTGCAGGGCGGCACGGTAGGAGGCCTTGCCGACGAAGGTGTCGGCATCGATCGCTCCACCCCCGGCCAGGCAGAGGTCCGCGATCGACTGCACCAGGCGATCGCTGTGGATCAAGCGCAGCTCGTCCTCCGTCGCGGCCGGCGCCGGGCGCCGCTCCCAGCCGAGCCACTGCCGCGAGTCCAGCAGCCGCTCGATCGCCAGCAGCCGCTCCGGGACGTCGGGGTGCCCCGGCATCTGCTCACTCGGG
This sequence comes from Solirubrobacterales bacterium, assembly GCA_046330295.1. Taxonomy (GTDB): domain Bacteria; phylum Actinomycetota; class Thermoleophilia; order Solirubrobacterales; family 70-9; genus VAYN01. The sequence goes on from JAXLTB010000008.1 coordinate 44,570, forward strand.
TCGTGATCCAGGCAAGCCGGATGGCTGAAGTAGAGCATCGAGGATGACTGTACGTGGCCGGGCCGCGGCGACGATCGCGGAAGCCCTCGCGGGCGGGCGCGAGCGGCTCATCCCGCCCACCGTGAAGCAGACGTCGTGCTGCGCGACGGCTCGACCGTGAGGGCCAGTGCCCGACGCGGCACCAGGACGAGGTGCTGCTCTGGCCGAGTTCTTCGGCGGGCTCAGCTTCGAGTCGCAGGCGTTCCGCTTCTTCTCGGGGGCGGGTCGATCTCGAGCAGGTCGCGCGCCTGATGGTGGAGGTCGACTACACGGACCGCTACGGATCCTCGCCACCCGCGGCGACGACGATCGCCCGGTCGGCCACGGCATCTACATCGAGATGGGCGGCGGCCAGGCCGAAGTCGCCTTCGCGGCATCGAGAACATGCAGGCACTGGGGCTGGGAACGATCCTGCTCGCCCACCTGGCCGAGGCCGCAGGAAAACGACATCCCCACCTTCGTCGCGGAGGTCCTGCCCCAGAACCAAGATGATCGTCTTCCGCGACAGCGGCTTCCCGGTCGAGTCGAAGTCGGTCCCCGGCGGGATCCGGATCGCGCTGCCGACGTCGCTCTCCCAGGAGGCGCTGGAACGGTTCGAGGACCGCGACCGGCTGGCAGCCGAGGCGGTGGTCCGGCACTTTCTCGAGCGCATCAGTGGCCGTCGTCGCCTCCCGCCGCCGCGGCACGGTCGGCGGCGAGGTCCTCCACAACATGGTGGTGTCGGGATCACGCCGGCGGCCCTCGCCGGCGGTCAACCCCGCCGCCGAGACCGTGCAGGAGGTGCCGGCCTTTCCCGAGCATCGCCGCGATCCCGGCCGAGATCGACCTCGCCGTGATCGCGATCCCGGCCGAGGGGTGGTCGGCGTCGCCCGCGAATGCGCCGAGAAGGGGTGCGCGGGCTGCTGCAAGCGTCCGCGGGCTTCTCGCTGAGACCGGGAAGCGGGGAGCCCGGCGGGGAGCGGGAGCTGCTCGGCGTCTGCCGCGACGCCGGGATGCGGCTTGTCAATCGGAACTGCCTGGGGGTGATCGACACCGCGCCGGAGCCGGGCCTCAACGCCAGCTTCGCACCGAACGCCCCGCCCCCCGGCAGCGTCGGCTTCGTCACCCAGGTGCCCTCGGCCTCGCCCTGATCGAGTTCGCCGGGGAGCGCGGTTCATGCCCTCCTTCGCCCTCGGTCGGGAACCGCGCCGACATCACCGCCAACGACCTGCTCGAGTACTGGGAGAGCGACGAGGCGACCTGGTGGCGCTGCTCTACATCGAGTCCTTCAGCGACCCCCGCCGCTTCTCCCGCGTCTCCCGCCGGCTGGGCCGGAAGATGCCGATCGTCGTCAAGAGCGGCGCCCGCGGCCGGGGCGCGTGCCACCAGCTCCCACACCGGAGCGCCGACGCCGCCTCCGATCGCGCCACCGACGCGATTCGAGCAATCCGGGGTGATCCGCACCGACACCCTCTCCGAGCTGCTGGACGTGGCCTCGCTGCTCGCGAGCCAGCCGCTGCCGGCGGGCCCCCGGGGTGGGGATCCTGACCAACGCCGGCGGCCCGGGGATCATGTGCGCCGACGCCTGCGAGGTGACCGGGCTCGAGGTCCCGGCAGCCTTCCAGGTCGGTGCGTGCCCGCCTGCGCAGGTTCCTTCCCCCGAGGCCTCCGTCGGCAACCCCGTCGACATGATCGCGAGCGCCAGCGCCGAGCAGTACCGGCGCGCGATCGAGGTGCTGGCCGAGTGGAAGGAATCGATGCGGCTGATAGTGATCTTCATCCGTCCCCTGATGACCGTGGCCGAGGACGTCGCCGCCGCGGTCCGCGACGCCGCCGAGAAGCTGGAGCGGCGGATCCCGCTGCAGGCGGTGTTCATGTCGCCCGCAGAGCGGGCGGCGCTGGCGGCGGCCGCCGGCGTGCCCGCCTCCACACCCACCCCGAGGAGGCAGTAGGGGCGTCGCCAAGGCGGTGGGACACGCGCGATGGCGCCGGCGGGCCCCCGCCGAGGCGAGGGAGTTCGCCGACGTCCGCGCCGACGAGGCCGCGGCGACGATCGCGAGCCCTCGCGGGCGGGCGAGTGGCTCAACCTGGACGAGTGTCAGCGACTGCTCGATTGCTACGGGGTCTTCACTGCCGGATTCGAGATTCGCGCTGGACGCCCGGTGGCGGCCGGGGCCGCCGCCGAGGAGCTGGGGGCGGGTCGCGCCAAGGCCCGCGGGCCGCGGATACTCCACAAGACCGAGCTGGGCGCAGGTGCTGGCCTGCGGGCGGCGAGGTAACGAGCGCCGCCGAGGCGATGGACGCCTCCCTGGCGGACGCCGGCGTCGCCCGCGACGCCTTCCTCGTGCAGCAGATGGTGGCGCGGGGCCGAGCTGATCTGGAGCGGGAAGCGCACCGCCGTAGCTCTGCCACCACTCCTAAGCCGATTGCCTGGCAACCGCCTCATCCCCGACTTTGAACTGCCGACATCCCCATCGTCAAAGGAATCGAAACTGCCCCCTGACGAGCGCCGACAGCGCCGAGATGCTGCGCTCGCTCGCGATCTTCCCCCTGCTGACGGGTTTCCGCGGGGCGCCGCCGGCGAACCTCGCCGCCCAGTAGCGGTGTCGCGAGCTCCGCCCCGCCCCGTCCCTGGCCGCGAACCTGGGCCTAGCTCCCGACGCTGCTTCAGGCGTCGATCAGCTGGTGTGCGAGGGCATAGCGGGTCAGCTCCGGCCGGCTGGCGAGGCCGAGCTTCTGCTGCACGTGGGCGCGGTGCGTCTCCACCGTACGCACGCTGAGGTCCAGGTTGTCGGCGATCTCGCGATTGGTATGGCCCAGCGCCAGCAGGCGCAGGACCTCGGTCTCCCGCGGCGAGAGCAGCGGTCGCCCCTCCTCCTCCTCGACCCCGTTCCTGAGGCCCGCCGCCACCGCCGCCGGCAGATACTCGCGCCCCTTCGCGGCGTGGCGAACGGCGTCGATCAACTCCCGGTGGGCGGCATCCTTGAACAGGTAGCCGCGGGCGCCGTCGTCGAGCGCTCGGCGCGCCAGCGTGATGTCGCGCTCCATCGTCAGCAGGATGATCTCGGTCCCCGGCGCGTCTTCGCGGATCTCGGCCACCACCTCCACCGCCAGCCCGTCGGGCATGTTGACGTCGAGGATCAGGACCCGGGGCTCGTGCTCCCGAACCGTCGAGCGGGCCGAGGCCAGATCGCCCGCCTCGCCGACGATCTCGAAGTCCGGCTGGCCTTCGAGCAATGCCCTGAGAGCGCCGCGGACGATCGCGTGATCGTCGGCGAGGACGATCGTGATCGCGCCGCCGGCGGCCTTTTGCGGGGGATTCACCTCGCTTAGGGTACCGCTGGGCTGCGGCGAGGCCGCAGCGCGGGTTGGTGCCGAGCCCGGATGTGGCGGCCCCGCCCCGCGGCGACGATGGCTCCAGAATTCACCACGGACGGGAGCTGAGCTGGAGATGGAGGAGATTGCGGGCAAAGGCGACGCCGAGCTGGTTCAGCCGCTCTCCCCGGCGGACGCCCCCCGCCCGGGAGCTTCGCTCTCCCCCCGCCTCTACGTCGGCTCGGAGGTCGGCACCCTGCGACGGGTGATCCTTCATCGACCCGACCAGGAGCTGCTGCGCCTCACGCCCGCCAACAAGGACGAACTGCTCTTCGACGACGTGCTCTGGGTGAAGCGGGCGCGCCAGGAGCACGACGCCTTCGCCGATGCCCTGGCCGAACGCGGTGTCGAGATCCTCTACCTGCGGGAGCTGCTCGAGCAGACCCTCGCGACCGAGCAGGCCCGGGCCGAGGTCCTCGCCGGGAACCTGGTGGCGGCCGGCCTGGGCGCGCGCCTGGGCTCCGCCGTGGCGGAGTGGCTGGAGGGGATGGAGTCGACGGAGCTCGCCGGCCGGCTGATCGGCGGCATCACCTACGAGGAGCTGCCGTTCCGCGCCGGGTCGCTGGTCGCCCAGGTGGCCCGGCGCGACGGCTTCGTCCTGCCGCCGCTCCCAAACCACCTCTTCACCCGAGACAGCTCGGCCTGGATCTACGGTGGGGTCACCGTGCACTCGATGGCCAAGGAGGCCCGTCGCCGCGAGGCCGTCCACCTCGGGGCGATCTACCGCCACCACCCGCTCTTCGCCGGGGTCGAGCACGAGGTCTGGAGCGACGACCTGGGTGGACCGCCGCAGCTGGAGGGCGGCGACATCCTCGTGATCGGCAACGGCTGCGTGCTGATCGGCATCGGCGAGCGGACCAGGCCGGCCGGGGTCGAGCTGCTCGCCCAGCGCCTCTTCGACGCCGGTGCCGCCTCGCGGATGATCGCGGTCGCGATGCCGGCCCAACGCTCCAGCATTCACCTGGACACGGTGATGACGATGGTCGACCGCGATGCCTTCACCGTCTACCCGGAGCTGCGCGAAGCGATGACCGGCTACACCCTCCTGCCCGGCCCCGACGGGGTCGAGGTCGAGCGCGAGGAGGAGCTCTTCGCGGCGATCGCCCGAGCCCTCGACCTCGGGTCCCTGCGCCTGTTCGAGACCGGCGGGGACAGCTTCGAGGCACAGCGCGAGCAGTGGGACGACGGCAACAACGTCCTCGCCCTCGCCCCCGGGGTGGTCGTCGCCTATGAGCGCAACGTCGACACCAACACCAGCCTGCGCCACGGGGGGATCGAGGTGATCACGATCGCCGGAGCGGAGCTGGGACGCGGACGCGGCGGCCCCCGCTGCATGTCGTGCCCGATCGAGCGCGACGCGCTTTCCGGCGGTGGCGAGGGTGGTGGCGCGACTGAGTGAGGACGTGATCAGCGGAAACCCGGTGGCGAGCCCGCCGGGGGCGCCCGGCGGCGGGCCCGCGATCGACCCGGAGGAGCGGATCGATCTGCTGCTGAGGGACCTGCGCGCCTCGCGGGACGGGCTCTCCGAGCGCGAGGCCGAACGCCGCCTGCTGACCTACGGCCCCAACCGGCTGCAACGCCGCAAGACGCGCCACTGGCCGGGCCAGATGATGCGGCAGCTCACACATCCGCTGGCCCTGCTGCTGTGGGGAGCGGCCGCCCTCGCCGCGATCGCCGGAATCACCCCGGTGGCGATCGCGGTAGTGATCGTGATCGTCCTCAACGCCGGCTTCGCCTTCGTCCAGGAGCTGCAGGCCGAGCGCGCGGTGGAGGCTCTGCAGGACTACCTGCCGGCGCAGGCCCAGGTGATCCGAGACGGTCGTCCGCGCCAGATCGAGGCCGCGCTCCTCGTACCCGGGGACCTGCTCCTGATCGAGGAGGGCAGCCGGATCTCGGCCGACGCCCACATCCTCTCCGGCGCGCTCGAGGTCGACCTCTCGACCCTGACCGGCGAGTCGGTGCCGGTCTCCCGCTCGTCGCGCTCGAGCGGCACCCGGACGCCGCTGCTGCAGGCGCAGGAGCTGGTCTTCAGCGGCACCAGCTGCACCGGCGGCGAAGCCAGGGCGCTGGTCTACGCGACCGGGATGGGGACCGAGCTGGGCCGGATCGCCGCACTCTCGCAGCGGGTGGAGAGCGAGGAGAGCCCGCTGGAGCGCCAGGTCCGCCGCGTCGCCTGGCTGATCGCGGGGATCGCGGTGGTGATGGGGGCGGCATTCATCCCGCTGGCCACCTTCGGCGCCGGCCTCTCGGTCTCCGACGCGGTCGTCTTCGCGATCGGGTTGATCGTCGGCAACGTCCCTGAGGGCCTGCTGCCGGTGATCAGCTGGTACCGGCGGCGGGAGTGCGCGGCCTGGTCCGACGCGGCGTCGTCGCGCGGCTCAGCGCTGTCGAGACGCCTGGCCTCCGGACTGACGGGATCTGCACTGACAAGACCGGGACGCTGACTGAGAACCGGATGCACGCGACGAAGATCCCGTGCGCCGGCGAGGAGCCTGACCTGGAGAGAGACGGTGCGCTGGAGACTGCGACGCCCGCCTTCGGCGCCCTCGTCGCCGCGATGGTCGCCTGCAACAACGCGCGGGTCGATGAGGGGGGCGAGGTTGCCGGAGACCCGACCGAGGCGGCGATGGTCCTCGCCGCCCGGGGCCTCGGCTTCGAGCAGAGCGTGGAGGAGCGGGCGCGCAGCGCAAGGCGCAGTTCCACTTCGACGCCTCGCTGAAGCTGATGTCGACGGTCGACGAGCGCGAGGGCGGGATCTGGGTGGACACGAAGGGCGCCCCGGAGGCGGTTCTCGCCCGCTGCACGGCGCTGGTGAGCGCGGACGGGTCGGCGCGACCGCTCGATGACGAGGGGCGCGCCGCGATCCAGTCGAGGACCGACGCCTACGCGGACGAGGGCCTGCGCGTGCTGGCGGTCGCCCGGCGCCCGCTCGAAGGGCCGGTGCCCGGGGATCGCGCGGTGGCGGAGCGTGACCTCACCCTGCTCGGCCTGGTGGCGATGTTCGACCCGCCGCGGCAAGAGGTCTTCGAGGCGGTTGCCCGCTGCCACGAGGCCGGCGTCAGGATCATCGTCATCACCGGCGATCACCCCCGGACCGCGGTCGCGATCGCGAAGCGGATCGGGATCGCCGGCGGCAACCCGCGGGCGATCGCCGAGGACGAGCTCGAGAGCATGAGCGACGCCCAGCTCGACCGGGCGCTCGCCGGGGGCGGGGAGCTGGTCTTCGCCCGCAGCACCCCCGAGGCGAAGCTGCGGATCGCCGACGCCCTGCGCGCCCAGCAGCACGTCGTCGCGATGACCGGTGACGGCGTCAACGACGCCCCCGCCCTGCGCAGCGCCGACATCGGCGTCGCCATGGGCCGCTCGGGGACCGACGTCGCCCGCGAGGCCTCGACGATGGTCCTCACCGACGACAACTTCGCGACGATAGTCGCGGCGATCGAGGCGGGACGGCGGATCTACGACAACATCCGCAAGTTCATCTTCTACATCTTCGCCCACGCGACGCCCGAGGTCACCCCCTTCATCGTCTTCGCGCTCGCCGGTGGCGCGGTGCCGCTGCCGCTGACCGTGCTGCAGCTGCTCGCCTTCGACGTCGGCACCGAGACCCTGCCCGCGCTGGCCCTCGGCCGCGAGCCGGCCGAGCCGGGGATCATGCGGCGCTCTCCCCGGCCGCGCTCGGAGAGCATCATCCGCCGCTCGATGCTTGTCCGCGCCTGGCTCTTTCTGGGGCTGATCGCGGCGGCGCTGGAGATGGGCGCCTTCTTCTACGTGCTGTCGCGGTCCGGCTGGAATCCGGGCGACGCCACCGCCAGTGGCTCGCCCCTCCATCACGCCTACCAGCAGGCGACGACGATGACGCTCCTGAGCATGGTCGCCTGCCAGATCGGCACCGCCTTCGCGGCCCGCACCGAGCGCGCCTCGCTGCGCTCGGTCGGCGTCCTCAGCAACCGGCTCCTGCTCTGGGGCATCGCCTTCGAGCTGGCCCTGACCGCGCTCCTGATCTACGCGCCGGTGTTCCAGGATCTGCTCGGCACGGCGGCGCTGCCCGCGAAGGATCTGCTGATCGTCGCGCCGTTCCCCTTCATCGTCTGGGGAGCGGACGAGCTGCGGCGCTGGCAGGTCCGTCGCCGCTGAGAACGGCGGCGAAGTCCGGCTCGACCCGGGTCCCGGCCAGCCCGCCGGCGATTCGCGACGCGTCGGCGAGGGCGCCGATCGCGGCCCTGCGACCGGTCGCTTCGACGAAACGGCAGGCCGCGTCCACCTTCGGTCCCATCGAGCCGGCGTCGAAGTCCAGGCTGCGCAGCTCGGCCGGGCTCGCGGATCCGATGGCGCGGTCCGCGGCCTGGTTCCAGTCACGGTGGACGGCGTCGACGTCGGTCAGCATCAGCAGCAGGTCGGCGTCGAGCCGGCGGGCCAGCAGGGCGGAGGTGAGGTCCTTGTCGACGACCGCCTCGACGCCGCGCATCGCGCCGAACGCGTCGACCGTGACCGGGATCCCGCCGCCGCCGCCGCAGACGACCAGCGAGCCGGCGTCGATCAGCACTCGCAGGCTGCGCAGCTCGGCGATCGCGCGCGGCTCCGGAGAGGGGACCAGCCGGCGGAAGCCACCGCCGTCGGGCCCCACGCTCCAGCCTCGCTCCCCGCCGAGGCGCGCGGCCTCCCCGGAGGAGTAGACCGGGCCGATCGGCTTCGAGGGCCGCAGGAAGGCGGGATCGTCGGGATCGACCACGACCTCGGTCAGGACCGTGATCACGTCGCGGTCGGGTAGGGCGTTGCGCAGGGCGAGCTCGAGCATGTGGCCCACCATCCCGTCGCTCTCGGCGCCCAGCAGGTCGAGCGGATAGGGGTCGACCTCGCGGTAGCTCTCGTTCTGGAGGGCGAGCAGCCCGACCTGGGGCCCGTTGCCGTGGGTGACGATCAGCTCGTGGTCGTCGGCCAGCTCGGCCAGCGCCGCGGCGGCGGTCTCGATGTTTCGCCGCTGGGCGGGCGCGGTTGCGGTTTCGCCTCGCCTCAGCAGCGCGTTTCCGCCGAGTCCGACAAGAATTCGCATACCGAGAGGATCGTCGCTCCCGGCCAGGGCTCCATCGGCATCTCGCCACATCTCGGCATGCGGCATCCCACCATCGGTAATGGCAGACTGAAAGCCAGCAAGCGCCGATGAGCAGCGACCAGCAGACAACCGTCGTCCTCGCGGACGATCACAACGTGATCCGCGCCGGCCTGCGAACGATGCTCGAAGGGGAGGATGACCTGCGCGTGATCGGCGAGGCCGCCGACGCGGGCTCCGCGGCGAAGCTGGTCAAGGATCGCCGTCCGGATGTGCTGGTGCTGGACCTGCAGATGCCGGGCGCCGAGCCCGTCAAGGACGTCCCCAGCCTGCGGGAGAGCTCGCCCGGGACCGCGATCGTGGTCCTGACGATGCGCAGCGACCCGCGCAAGGCTCGCGACCTGCTGCGCGCCGGGGCCGCCGGCTACGTCCTCAAGCAGGCCGCCGACCGCAAGCTCACCGAGGCGATCCGGATCGCCGCCGCCGGCGGCTCCTACATCGACCCCGAGCTCGGCGGCGAACTGGCCAAGCTCGAGGCCGACCCGCTCGACAGCCTCAACGAGCGCGAGCGCGAGCTGCTGCGGCTGGTGGCGCTCGGCTACACGAACCGCGAGATCGGCGAGCGGGTCTTCCTCAGCGTGCGGGCGATCGAGGTCAACCGCGCCAAGCTGATGGAGAAGCTCGGGATCGAGAGCCGACCCGAGCTGGTTCGCTTCGCGATCGAGCAGGGCGTGATCGACGCCGAGGGAGACCCCGGGGCCTGAGGCCTCAGTGCGCCCGCCGGATCGGGACGCGGGCGGCCACCCGGGTGCCGGCCTCCGGCTCGGAGCTGACCTGGATTTCGCCCCCCAGCGATTTCACCCGCTCGCGCATGCCCCTGAGGCCGTGCCCGGCGGGAACGGCGCCGGTGTCGAAACCGCGCCCGTCGTCCTCGATGCCGATCGTCACCTCTTGGTCCCCCCACACCGCGCTCAGCTCGACCCGGCTCGCGAAGGCGTGCTTGACCACGTTGTTGAGCGCCTCCTGGACGAGGCGGTAGACGACCCGCTCCTCCTCGGCGGTGAGCTTGGTGGCGATGTCGACCTCGGCCTCGACCTCGATGCCGCTTCGCGCCGAGCTCTCCTCGGCCAGGGCCTTCAGCGCGCCCTCCAGGCCGAGGCGCTCCAGTGAGGCCGGCCGCAGGTCGTTGATCAGCCGGGTCAGCTCGCTGATCTGGCGCTCCAGGCGGTCGACCGTCTCGGTTGCGACCCGCTCGAGCCTCTCCGCTCGGTCCGCCTCGCCGCTCTGCAGGGCGGTCGCCAGCGAGATCCGGATCGCGGCGAGACCCTGGAGGGTCTCGTCGTGCAGCTCCTGGGCCCAGCGCTGGCGCTCGCGCTCGCCGATCTCGACCTGCTGCTGAAGCCGCTCGGACTCCACCGTCTGCGCCGTCGCCACCGCCGTCGCCGCGCTGGCCGCGAACGCCTGCAGCAGGCGGACGTCCTCCTGGTCGAAGCCCGAGCCCCCCGCTTCGCGATCGAGGGCGACCAGGGTGCCGACAGCGTAACCGCGGAACACCAGCGGCACGACCATCGCCGAGTCGGCCTCGAGCCGCTCCCTCAATCCGAACTCGCTCTTCGTCATCTCCCCCTCGAGCCGGCGCGAGGCACGGTCCTGCATCGACTCGCTGAAGACGGATCCCTGGGCAGGCACGGTCAGATCCTCGACCGCGCCGTTGATACTGCCGGCGTGGGCGGCGACGAAGAGGTGGTCGCCGCGCCGCAACAGGACCAGCAGCGCGCGGGCGTCGACGAGGGCGCGGGCGCGCTTGACGATCAGGTCGAGGACGCGGGCGACGTCGGTCTCGCCGCCCACGGTGCGGGCGATGTCGACGGAGGTCTCGGCTCGCCTCAGCGCCTGCTGCACCTCTGCCTCGCGTTCGGTCAGGCTGGTGTAGAGACGGGCGTTCTCGATCGCGATCCCGGCCCAGGTCGCGAGCGTCAGCGCCGCCCGCTCGTCGCCCTCACCGAATTCCTCGGCGTCGCGCTTCTCGGTCATGTAGAGGTTGCCGTAGGTCTCCCCGCGAACCGTGATCGGGACCCCGAGGAAGGAGTTCATCGGCGGGTGGTCGGGAGGAAAGCCGTAGGCGTGCGGGTGCTGGTTGACGTCGCGCAGGCGCAGTGGCACGGGCTCGCGGATCAGCTCGCCGAGGATGCCGCGCCCCCGCGGCAGGTTCCCGATCGCCCGTTTCGTCTCGTCGTCGATGCCGAGGTAGATGAAGCGCTCGAGCTCCTTGCGGTCGCGGTCCAGCACGCCCAGGGCGGCGTACTCGGCGCCGGTCAGTTCCCGCGCCGCCTCGACCACGGAGTGCAGCACCGCCTCCAGGTCGAGCTCGGAGAGGAGATCGGCACCGACGTCTAGCAGCCGCTTGAAGCGTTCCTCCTGAACCTCCCAATCAGGATCACTGGACAAGCTCATTGACTAATCATCGCGCAACCGGCAAACCAGCGCTATTTGGAGCAAGAGACCCCAACCGGCCCCGCGCGGCCTCGAGCGATCACCGCTGCCGATGCCTGAAGCGATCGTCCATCTGGGGAAAACCCGCCTGATCCAGTTCCTGGCGCCGGGTCGCCGAGAGCAGGGGCCAGTCCGGCTCGTAGCCGAAGACATCGAGCAGCGGCGCGGCACCGTAGCGCTGGCTGACGATCTCGATGTGCTCGGGGGTGACGAGCGCCGGGTGCGGCACGCCGCAGGAGCGCGCCAGGGAGAGCAGCTCGGCGCGAAAGGCGGTCAGGTAGTTGGCCGCGCGACTGGACTTCAGCTCCGGGTCCAGCCCGTGCATGAGCCAGCGCGACTGCGTCGCCACCCCGGTCGGGCAGCGGCCGGTGTGGCAGCGCTGCGCCTGGATGCAGCCGATCGAGAGCATCGCCTCGCGGCCGACGCTGATCATGTCGCAGCCGAGGGCGAAGGCGAACAGCGCCGCGTCGGGGAACCCGAGCCGGCCGGCGCCGATGAAGGTGACGTCCTCAGCCAGGCCGGCGCGGGCGAAGGTGGAGTAGACCCTGGAGAAGCCGAGCTTGAACGGCAGCGCCACGTGATCGGAGAAGGCCAACGGGGCGGCGCCGGTGCCGCCCTCGCCGCCGTCGATCGTGACGAAGTCGGGCCCGCCGCCCGTCGCGGCCATCCGCTCGACCAGGCTCAGCCAGAAGCCGGCCTCACCGACGGCGGACTTGATCCCCACCGGCAGGCCCGTCTCCGCGGCGATCAACTCGACGAACTCGATCAGCCCGTCGACGTCGGCGAAGGCCGAGTGCCTCGGCGGGCTGACGCAGTCGACACCGACCGGGACGCCGCGGCACTCGGCGATCTCCGGAGTGACCTTGACCCCCGGGAGAAGCCCTCCGAGCCCGGGCTTGGCGCCCTGGGAGAGCTTGATCTCGATCGCCCTCACCGGCGCCTCCCCGAGCCGCTCGCGCAGCCGCTCGAGGCTGAAGCGGCCGCTCTCCTCGCGGCAGCCGAAGTAGCCGGTGCCGATCTGGAAGACCAGCTCGCCGCCGTGGCGGTGCGAGCGCGAAAGCCCTCCCTCGCCGGTGTTCTGGAAGCAGCCGGCCAGCGCGGCGCCGCGGTTGAGGGCCTCGACCGCGGGCGGCGAGAGCGAGCCGAAGCTCATGCCGGACACGTTGACGAGCGAGGGCGGGCGGAAGGCGTGGCGGCGACCGTGGGCGGCGCCGAGCACCTTGGCGGCGGGAACGGCGTAGGCCGGGGTCCCTCCCGGCCCGCCGGGGGCCGGCTCGGCCGCGGGGAACGGGGAGTGCTTGATCACGAGCAGGCTCTCGACCGCCTCCATCTCGTCGTCGGTCCCGAACCCGAACACGCTCGGCCGGCCTTCCGCGGAGCGGATGATCCAGCGCCTCTGGTCGCGCGAGAACGGTCGCTCCTCGTTGTTCGAGGTGACGATGTACTGGCGAAGCTCGGGCCCGAAGGCCTCGAGCAGGTAGCGCAGATGCCCGACGACCGGGAAGTTGCGCAGCACCGCCCGGTGCCGCTGCAGCAGGTCGTAGCCGACGACGCCGGCGAAGGCGGCGGCTACGGCACGGGAGCGGGAGCTGCGGAGCACCGGTGGCATTCTGACGATCGGCCGCGGCCCGAGGCTCCTCCGGGTCGGTCCCGTATCAACGCTTTACTGCACGGGGTGAGCGAGGCGATCGACCTCAGAGTCCCGTCGCTGCAGGCGCTGCACTCGCGGCGCAGCGAGAAGTGGGCGGGGCACGACGCCGACGTGATCTCGATGACGATCGCCGAAATGGACTTCCCGACCGCACCGCCGATCGCCGCGGCGTTGAGGGCCGCGATCGATCGCGGCGACCTCGGCTACCCGCCGGCCGACCCCACGGTCCTGAACGAGGCATTCGCCTCCTTCGCCCGGCGCCGGATGGGCTGGGAGGTCGACCCGGAGCAGGTCGTCCTGATCCCGGACGTCGTCGTCGGGATCGTCGAGCTCTGCAGGGCGCTGCTGCGCCCCGGCGATTCGGTCGCGCTCGCCATACCGGCCTACCCGCCGTTCTTCTCGGAGCTGCCGCGAGCCGGCCTGCGGATCAGCGAGCTTGCGCTCGACGCCGACGGCGAATTCGAGCTGGAGGACCTTGACGCCACGTTGCGCGCCGGCGCCAGGGCGCTGATCCTGGTCAACCCCCAGAACCCGACCGGGCGGGTGATCCCCCGCGCCAGCCTCGGCCGGATCGCCGAGCTCTGCGCCGAGCGGGACGCCTGGGTGCTGGCCGATGAGATCCATGCGCCGCTGGTGCTGGAGGGGGCCACCCACACGCCCTGGCTCGACGTCTCCGACGCCGCCCGCGAGGTCGGGGTCTCCCTCATCTCGGCCTCGAAGGCGTTCAATCTTGCCGGGCTCAAGGCGGCGCACCTGGTGACGGCCTCGACACGGGCGCGCGAAGCCGTCCGGGCGCTGCTGCCCGTCTCATCCCAGGCCGGCCTGATGGGCGTGATCGCCTCCGAGGCCGCCTTCCTCGAGGGCGACGAGTGGCTCGACGCGGTGCTCGCCCAGCTCGCCGCCAACCGGGATCAGCTGGGCGCGGAACTCGCGGCGAGGCTGCCCGGGGTCCGCTGGGCCCCGCCGGAAGGCACCTATCTCGCCTGGCTCGACTGCCGCGGCCTGGGGCTCGAGGAGGATCCATCGGCACGCTTCCTTGCGCGCGGCCGGGTCGCGCTCGGCACCGGGCCGAGATACGGCACGGGCGGCGCCGGCTTCGCCCGGCTCAACTTCGCGACCGGCCCCGAGCTCCTTGCCGAGGGGGTGCGGCGGATGGCCGCGGCCATCTGAGCCCGGCGGGACCGGTGGAGTGGCAGGTCGACCGATCAACGGCAGGATCTGCTTCATCCCCCGCAGCGAGGACAAGGAGAGCGTCTTCTCCCGCTAGCCGCAGGGGTAGGTTCTTGCCATGCCGGGCTCCGCGCCCTACGAGGGATTCGACCTGATGCCGATCGGCGGTGAGTGGCGGGCGGGATCGGCCGGCGAGACGCGCGCCGACGAGAACCCCTGGAGCGGGGAGACGCTGGTCGAGATCCCGCTCGCCGACGCCTCCGACCTCGACCGGGCCTACGAGGTCGCTCGCGCCGCCCAGCGCGAATGGGCCGCCCGGCGTCCGGCGGACCGGGCGGAGGTGATGCTGGCCGCCGCCGAGATCCTGCGCGGCCGGCGCGAGGAGGTCACCGGCTGGCTCGTGCGCGAGAGCGGCGGGACCCGGACGAAAGCCGAGCTGGAGTGCGACCTCGTGCTCGCCGGCCTGCTCGAGGCGGCGAGCGTTCCGCACCGGGTGACTGGCCGGATCATGCCCTCCGACGTCCCCGGCAAGGAAAGCCGCGTCTACCGCGTGCCGGCCGGGGTCGTCGCCGTGATCAGCCCCTGGAACTTCCCGCTGCAGCTCTCCAACCGCTCGCTGGCGCCGGCGCTGGCCGCCGGCAACGCGGTGGTCCTCAAGCCGGCCAGCGACACGCCCGTCACCGGCGGCCTGTTGCTGGCGAGGATCCTCGAGGAGGCCGGCCTTCCCCCGGGCGTGCTCAGCGTCGTCGTCGGCGCCGGGGCCGAGATCGGCGACGCGATGGTCCGCCACCCGGTTCCCAGCGTCGTCTCCTTCACCGGCTCGACCGAGGTCGGCGAGAGGATCGCCCGCCAGGCGCCGTTGAAGAGGCTGGCGCTGGAGCTGGGCGGCAACGGGCCGCTGCTGGTCCTCGCCGACGCCGACCTCGACCTCGCGGTCCCGGCGGCGGTCTTCGGCAGCCTCTTCCACCAGGGGCAGATCTGCATGATCGCCAACCGCATCGTCGTCGAGGACTCGGTCCACGACGAGTTCGTCGACCGCCTGATCGAGCGGGTCTCGGCGCTCCGCTGCGGCGACCCGTCCGACCCGGCGACCGACCTCGGGCCGATCGTCAGCCACGCCCAGCTGGACGCGATCCGCGACAAGATCGGCCGCTCCGTGTCCGACGGCGCCGAGCAGCTGCTCGGCGGCGAGCCGGGCGGGCCGAACGGGCTCCTTCTCCCACCGCACGTCCTGCTCGCCGGCAACGACGCCCCGGTCGCGCGCGAAGAGGTCTTCGGCCCGCTGGCGACCGTGCTGCGGACCGGCGACGCCGAGGAGGCGTTGGCGATCGCCAACGACACCGACTACGGGCTCTCCAGCGCGATCTTCACCCGCGACGTGGAGCGCGGCGTCAGCCTCGCGCTTCGCCTCGAAGCGGGCATGACCCACGTCAACGACTCGCCCATCAACGACGACGCCAACACCGCCTTCGGCGGCGAGAAGGCCTCCGGCGTGGGCCGCTTCGGCGGCGACTGGGCGATCGACGAGTTCACCACCGAGCACTGGATCAGCGTCCAGCACCAGCCCCGGGAGTACCCGATCTAGGAGCCGTGGCGCTCAGCAGTCGGCGGCGGCTTCGCCCAGGCGCGGCACTGCGGCTAACGCCCATCTGCCTATACAGTGCCTAAGCATGGCCAAGGACCTGCGGATAGGAGAGGCGGCAAAGCTGCTCGGGGTCAGCACCGACACCCTGCGCCGCTGGGACCGGGTCGGGAAGCTGCGGACCAGCCGTGACGCCCGGAACCGGCGCCTGGTTCCCGCGTCCGAGGTCGACCGCCTGCGCGAGGCTCCTTCCCGCCACGTCACCGGCGACTCGTTCTCGGCCCGGAACCGGTTTCCCGGCGTGGTCCGCTCGGTCGAGATCGACGGGGTGATGGCTCTGGTCGAGATCGAGGCGGGGCCGCACCTGGTCGTCGCGGCGATCACCCGCGACTCGGTCGAGGAGCTCGGCCTCGCCCCCGGCGCCCGGGCGACAGCGACCGTCAAGGCCACCTCGGTGATGGTGCAGCGGGGCGACTGAGGGCCGATGGGCCGAAAGGTCGCCTCAACGTGGATCTATCGGCCCGTCGGCCTGCTGTTGGTGGCGGGCGCGTGCCTGCTGGGGGCGGGTTGCGGCGGGTCCGGCGGCAAACCCGAGCTCCTCGTCTTCGGCGCCTCCTCGCTGCAGGTGGCGCTGGGGGAATACGCGGACACCTTCCCGGGCGCCGACGTACGCACCTCCTTCGCCGGCTCCGACCAGCTGGCGGCGCAGATCCGCCAGGGCGCGGGGGCCGACGTCTTCGCCTCGGCCGACACCGGGTACCCGGCCCAGCTCTATCGCGAAGGCCTGGTCGGGCGACCGCGGCTCTTCGCGGCGAACCGGCTCGTCATCGCGGTCCCCCCGGACAGCGCGGTCTCCTCCCTCTCCGACCTCGCCAAGCCCGGGACCAAGCTGGTCATCGGCGACCGCGGCGTGCCCGTCGGCTCCTACGCGCACCGTCCTCGGCCGGCTGCCGGCCGCCGAGCGCGCGGCGATCCTCGCCAACGTGCGCTCCGAAGAGCCGGAAATCCAGCTCGGTGGTCGCCAAGCTCGAGCAGGGCGCCGACGCCGGCCTCGTCTACGTCACCGACGCCGAGGCCGCCGGCAGGCTGGGGGTGATCGCGATCCCGGCCGCCTGCAGCCCGATAGCCTACGCCGCCGCCGTCGTCAGGGGAAGCGAGGAGGCGCCGGCGGCTGTGCGCTTCCTGGCGGGCCTCCTCCACGGCGCCGGCGCCGCCGACCTGCGCCGGGCCGGGTTCCTGCGCCGCTTCATGAGGCGCTCTGGTTCGCCGCGCTGGCCGCGCTCGCGGTCCTGCTCACGCTCGCCTTCCTCCTCGCCCCGGTCATCGCCGTGTTCACCGATACCGGCCCCGCGCGGCTGCTGGAAGCGCTCGGCGAGCAGAGCGCCCGCGAAGCGCTCTGGCTGAGCCTGCGCACGACGGTCCTCGCGGTGGCGATCGTGATCGTCGTCGGCACCCCGGCCGCCTACCTCCTCGCCAGCCGCGAGTTCCGCGGGCGGGCGCTGGTGCTGACGGCGATCGAGCTGCCGCTGGTGATGCCGCCGGCGGTCGCCGGCATCGCCCTGCTCGCCGCCTTCGGGCCCCACGGCATCTTCGGCCCGGCGATAGCCGGCACCGGGGTCGAGCTCGTCTTCCAGACCGCCGGCGTCGTCGTCGCCCTGGTCTTCGTCTCGGCCCCGTTCTTCCTGCGCCAGGCGATCGCCTCCTTCGCGCAGATCGACGGCAGGCTGCTGGAGGCCGCGCGAACCCTGGGCGCCGGCCCCTTCCGCGCCTTCGCGACCGTGGCGCTGCCGAGTGCCCGCGCCGGGCTCGCCTCCGGCACCGCCCTGGCCTGGGGACGGGCGCTCGGCGAGTTCGGCGCGACGCTGCTCTTCGCCGGCTCGCTGCAGGGCGTCACCCAGACCGCGCCGCTGGCGATCTTCGCCGAGTTCAGCCAGCCGGACGGCTTCGTCTCGGCCCTGGCGCTCTCGGCCGTTCTGATCCTGATCTCGGCGGCGCTGCTGCTCGCGGTCAAGCTGCTCGGCGGAGACCGGGCGCTGGAAGCGGGGCCGCACCCGTGAGCCCGACGCTGGAGGCGCGCACCTCGACGCCGCTTCGCGGCTTTCCGCTCGAGGCCGAGTTCGCCGCGAGCCCGGGCCGCCCGCTGGCCCTCGTCGGGCCCTCGGGAGCGGGCAAGACGACCATGCTTCGAATCGTCGCCGGACTGACCGCGCCGCGATCTGGCCGGGTCGCCCTGGGCACCGAGACCTGGCTCGACACCGAGCGCTCGATCGACCTGCCGGCCGAGCGCCGCCGCTGTGGGCTGCTCTTCCAGGACTACGCCCTCTTCCCGCGGATGAGCGTCTGGCGCAACGTCGCCTACGGCATCGAGCGGCCCCGCCGCGAGCGGCGCGCCGTGGCGACCGAGATGCTCGAGCGCTTCGGCGTCGAGGCGCTCGCCGAGGCCCGTCCACCCTCACTCTCCGGCGGCGAGCGCCAGCGGGTCGCCCTGGCCCGGGCACTGGCCGCGCGGCCGCGGGCGCTGCTGCTCGACGAGCCGCTCTCGGCCCTCGACACCGCCACCCGGCGCGAGGCGCTGCGGGAGCTGCGCGGCGTCCTCGCCGACCTGGCGGCGCCGGCGGTCCTCGTCACCCACTCCTTCGACGAGGCGGCCCTGCTCGCCGAGACGCTCGCGGTGCTCGACCGCGGCGCGATCGTCCAGACCGGGAGCGCGGCGGAGATCTCGGCCAGGCCCGGCTCGCCCTTCGTCGCCGACTTCGCCGGCGCCGTCGTCCTGCGGGGCGCCGCCTCCTCGGAGCCATCGGGGCTGACCCTGGTCCGGCTCGAGGGGGGCGGCGAGGTTCGCAGCGTCGACCCCGTCCGGGGCCGGGTCGCGGTCTCGGTCTTCCCCTGGGAGATCTCGCTGGAGGCGCCGGGGCGCTCACCGGCGGACTCGGTGCTCAACCGAGTCGCCGGCGAGGTGACCTCGCTGACGACCGTCGGCAACCGCGTCCGGGTGGGGATCTCCATCCCCCAGCTGCTGAGCGCCGAGATCACCGCCCGCTCCGCGGAGCGGATGGGCCTGCGGCCGGGAACGCGCGTCACCGCCGCCTGGAAGGCCTCGGCGACGCGCCTGATGGCGACCGGCTGAGCGCACTCGGCCGCTGGGGCCGAAGCTCGCTGCGGACCCGATCTCCGCGCCCCGCTCAGCCGCGGGCGTCCGCGAGCGCGCGCTCGGCGCGGCGCAGGTCGTCCTCGTCGTTGACGTTCATCAGCAGCAAACGGGGATCGCCGAAGCGGGCGAGCTCCTCGCTGCCGAGCAGGCGCGGGGACAGGGATTCTACGGTGCGCCGCAGCGGCTCCTGGCGGGCGAGGGCGGCTTCGAGCTGGGGAAGGAGCTGTGGCGCGTAGCGGGCGTGGAGCGGCTGCGGAGCGCCCTCGGGCGCCGGCACGACCAGCGGCTCGGCGGCTGCCGCGAGGTGGGCGAGCAACGGCGGCGAGGCGAACGGCATGTCGCAGGCGAGGACGACGACCGGGCGGTCGGCCGCCGCCTCGAGCGCGGTGACGATGCCGCGGAGGGGGTGCCGTGGCAGCTCGGCCTCGCGCAGGACCGGGCAGTCGAGAGCGGGAGCTCGGAGCCGGGCTTGGCGACGACGACGGCCTCGATCCCGGCCGCCTCGAGGGCCGCGACCGGATAGGAGATCAGTGGCCTGCCCCCCAGCTCGACCGTCGCCTTGGCGCCGCCGAGGCGACTGCCGTGGCCGCCGGCGAGGACCGCGCCGAGCGCCGCGATCGAAGTTGCCGGGTGGGTTTCGGGGCCTGCCACCATGCCGCGAGTGTGACAAGCCCGCCGAGCAGGGAGGATGTAGGGATGACCGACGCAGCGACCACCGGGGCACCGATCGAGCTCGAGGACGCGCGCCGCGCCGTCCTCGCCCGCGCCGCGCCGCTGGCGAGCGAGAACGTGCCGCTGCGCGAGGCGCTCGGGCGCCGCCTCGCCGCCGACCTCGTCGCCGGCTTCCGGGTGCAGGGTTTCGACAACTCGGCGATGGACGGCTTCGCGGTCCGCGCCGCCGACACCGCCGGAGCGCGCGGCGACTCGCCGGTCGGCCTCCGCCTTGCCGGCGAGTCCCGGGCCGGGCACCCGGCCGGCGCGGCGCTCGGCTCCGGGGAGGCGATCGCGATCTCGACCGGGGCGATGCTGCCGGCTGGCGCCGACGCGGTCGTGCGGGTCGAGGACACGCGGCGCGGGGACGGGCGCGTGCTGGTCGGTTCCGAGGCCGCGCCCGGCCTCAACGTGCGGCTGGCCGGCGAGGACATCGACGTCGGCGAGACGGTGCTCACAGGCGGAACCCGGCTCGGACCGGCCGAGCTGGGGGCGCTGGCGTCGGTCGGGGCCGACCCGGTGGGCTGCCACCGGCGGCCGCGGGTGGCGGTCCTCACCAGCGGCGACGAGCTGGTCGGCTCCGATCGGGTGCCACCGCCGGGAGCGGTTCGTGACTCGAACTCGCACTCGGTGCCCGCTCTCGCCCGGCTCGCCGGGGCCGAGGTCTGCTCCGTCGCCTGGACGCCGGACGAGCCGGAGGCGGTCCGCGCCGGGATCGAGTCCGCGCTCGGCGCCGACGTCGCGATCATCTGCGGCGGCGTCTCGGTGGGCGAGCACGACCACGTCAAGGGCGCCCTCGCCGAGCTCGGAGTCGAGCAGGTCTTCTGGCGGATCGCGCTGCGGCCCGGCGGGCCGACCTGGTTCGGCACGCGTGGGGACACGCTCGTCTTTGGCCTGCCGGGGAACCCCGTCTCGGTCATGGTCACCTTCCTGCTGCTCGCCCGGCCGGCGCTGGTGGCCCTTGCCGGGGGCGGGCCGGAGCGGCTGCGCACGGTGGCGACGCTCGCCGCCGACCACGAGAAGCGGCCGGGAAGGGTGGAGGCGCTGCGCTGCCGCCTCGAGCTGGTCGAGGACGGCTGGCGCGCGGTCCCCGCGCGGCACCAGGGCTCCCACATCCTCACCTCGATGCTCGGCGCCGACTGCCTGGCCATGATTCCCGCCGCGAGCACCGTCGTCCGTGCCGGCGAGCGGGTCGAGATCGAGCTGCTGGACCGGGCTAGCATGGGCATATGACCGTTCGCGTTCGCCTTTTCGCGATGCTGAGGGAGCGGGCCGGCCGCGACTCGGTCGAGATCGAGCTCCCGTCAGGGGCGACCGTCGCCGACGCGCTGGAGGAGCTGGCGCTGCGGCCCGGGCTGGGCGAGCTGCTCGGGCGCCTCCCGGTCCGGATGGCGGTCAATCGCGAGTACGCGGACCCGGGGACCCAGCTGAGCGCCGAGGACGAGCTGGCGCTGATCCCGCCGATCAGCGGCGGCGCCGGCGTCCACGCCGAGGTCCGTGAGGAGCCGCTCTCGCCGGATCGGCTGTCGAGGTCGGTCGCCGACCCCCGTGCCGGCGCGATCGTCTGCTTCCAGGGCGTGACCCGCACCGTCGAGCGCCTCGACTACGAGGCCTACAGGGAGATGGCGGAGGCGCGGATCGCCGAGATCCTCGGCGATTGCGTGGAGCGGCACGGACTGCTGGCGGCGGCGGCCGAGCACCGCGTCGGCGCTGTCCCGCTCGGCGAGCCCGCGGTCGTCGTCGCCGTCTCCGCCCCCCACCGCTCCGAAGCGTTCGCCGGAGCCCGCGAGGCGATCGACCGGATCAAGTCCGAGGCGCCGATCTGGAAGCGCGAGCTGGGAAGCGGTGGCGAGCGGCGCTGGGTCGAGGGCACTCCGGCTCCGGCTCCGGAACCGGGGGCGCTCGGGTGAGCCGCCTCTCCCACCTGGGCGACGATGGCCGCGCGCGCATGGTCGACGTCGGCGAGAAGCAGCCCTCCGAGCGCCGAGCGCGGGCGCGGGCGCGGGTTCGCATGTCGGCCGAGACCGCGCGCGCCGTCGAAGCCGGCAACGGGCCGAAGGGCGAGGTGCTCGCCGTCGCCCGTCTGGCCGGAGTCCAGGCGGCGAAGCAGGCAGGGAACCTGATTCCCCTCGCCCACCCGCTGCCGCTGACCTTCGCCGACGTCGAGGCGAGGGTCGAGGTCGAGAGCGGGCTGGTCGAGCTGGTCGCCGAGGTCCGCACCGTCGCCCGGACCGGCGTCGAGATGGAGGCGATGACCGCCTGCGCGGTCGCGGCGCTGACCGTCTACGACATGGTCAAGGGAATCGAGCGAGGGGTGGCGATCGAGCAGGTCGTCCTGCTCGAGAAGACCGGTGGGCGAACCGACTGGCGCCTCGATGAGGCCGGACGAGGCTGAGCCGGTTGCGGGCGGCGCTGCTCACGGTCAGCAGCTCGAAGTCGCGCGGGGAAGGCGATGACGAGAGCGGTGATCGGCTGGCCCGGCTGGCCGGTGAGCTCGGGATCGAGATCGCCGGACGCGAGGCGATCACCGACGATCTGCGGGTGATCGAAGGGCGCCTGCGGCACTGGGCCGACGAGGCCGGCGTCGAGCTGGTCCTGACCAGCGGCGGCACCGGCTTCTCCCCCGACGACGTCACCCCCGAGGCGACCCGCGCCGTGATCGAGCGGGAGGCGCCGGGGATCGCCGAGGCGATGCGCGCCGCCTCGCGACCCCATACGACCAACTGGATGCTCTCCCGCGGCGTCGCCGGGACCCGCGGCTCGACCCTGATCGTCAACTTCCCCGGCAATCCCCGCAGCATCGGCCAAGCCGGCGAGGCGATCGCGGCGGCGCTGCCGCACGCCCTCGCACTGCTCACCGGGCACAGACCCTCGCATGGGTCTGCGTAACCGGCGCCGGTTGCGGATGGGAGAGGCCGGAGGCGCTGGGTTGGGGATCGCTCGCGCGGGCCCCGCGGGGGACCTCTGAGCTACTCCGCCAGCCGCTCTCCGCCGCAGTAGACGTTGCTCGAACCGCGGCGGGCGAAGCCGGCGAGGGCCATGCCGCGGTCGGCGGCGAGCTCGATCGCCAGCGAGCTGGGGGCGCCGACGCCGACCAGGATCGGCGCGCCGGCGACGGCGGCCTTCTGGACCAGCTCGAAGGAGAGGCGGCCGCTGACGCAGAGGATCAGGCCCGTGAGCGGGGTCATGCCGTCGAGCAGCGCCCGCCCGATCACCTTGTCCATCGCGTTGTGGCGGCCGACGTCCTCACGGCCCACCAGCAGCTCCCCGGAGCGGTCGAAGAGGCCCGTCGCGTGCAGCCCTCCCGTCTTCTCGAATGCCGGCTGCGGCAGCCGGCCGGGCAGCTCGGTGAGCAGAGCACGGGACACCGGCGGGCCGGGCGGCGCCGGCACGCTCGCCACGGCGACCTCCTCGAGCGCGCCCTTGCCGCAGACGCCGCAGGAGGAGGTGGTGTAGAAGCGGCGCCGGCCGGGATCTCGCTCCAGCGGCCCCTCCACCTCCACCACGTTGGCGGCGAAGTCGTCGGTCGGCCCCGCCCGCCGCGGCTCGCGGATCAGCCCCTCGCCGAAAAGGAATCCCAGCGCCAGCTCCTCGTCGTGCCCCGGCGTCCGCATCGTCACGCTCAGCGGCTCGCCGTCGACCCGGATCTCCAGCGGCTCCTCGACCGCGACCGCGTCGAACTCGCCGTCGCGCTCGACCCGCCGGTACATCCGCGCCGTCGTCCTCGCCCCGCCCAGATCGGCCGTGCCGCCCTCGCTCATTCTCCGAACTTACCTGGGGGCGCCGCTCGGCAATAGTCGATGTCCACAAGCGCCGGTGCCGGTCGCCCCACCGATCGCGCCCGCAGGCTCGACGATGGGGGCGTCGAGGACCCAACCGCGGACGCATCTTGCGCGGCGCTGGATCAGAGGGTGTGGGCGGGCGAGCGCGAAAGGAGTCGAGATGGACGCCCTGGAGGCAATGAGGACGATCGGCGCGGCCCGCTCCTACCTGCCCGACGACGTTCCCGACGACGTCGTCTACGACGCCGTCGAGGCCGCGCGCTTCGCGCCACAGGGCGGCAACCGCCAGCCGGTGAGGCTGGTCGTGGTCCGCGACCGGGCGAAGAAAGAGCGGCTGGCGGAGCTCTACCTGCCCTGGTGGAAGGCGTACTCCAACGCCGCCCAGGGCGGCACCCGCAAGCTCGGCGAATACTCCTCGGCCAGCAGGGCGCTTTCGGCGACCGACGAATTCGCCGAGAACTTCGCCAACCACCCGCTGATCATCGTCGTCTGCGCCAGGGTCGACGCGCTCCACATCACCGACCTCGAGCTGGACCGGCCCTCGGTGGTCGGCGGCGCCTCGATCTATCCGCTGGTCCAGAACCTCTGCATCGCCCTGCGGGTGCAGGGCGTGGCGACGACGATCACCAGCCTGCTCTGCGGCTCGGAGCCGGAGGTGAAGGAGCTGCTCTCGATCCCCGACGGCTACCTGACCGCCTGCCACGTCGCCGCCGGCTACCCGGCCAAGGGTTTCCCGAAGAAGCTGACCCGGCTCCCGGTCGAGGAGCTCGCTTTCATCGACAGCTTCGGCAACTCGATCTCCCGCTAGCTCCAGATCTCCGCGTCGTCGAGATAGTCGTGGATCACCTTCCCGTGCGGGAGGTCGAAGTCGTAGACGCCGAAGTAGCACTCGACGATCCGCTCCGGCGCCAGCAGGTACCAGGGGTCGACCGAGGAGACGGTGTCCATCGTCAGCGAGCCGCGGCCGGCCCAGAGCCTGCTGGTGCCGTCCTGGGCGGTGTGAAGCGTCGCCGGAACGTCGAGGCGGACCAGCTCGGCCACCGACGGCGGCTTGCCCTCCTCGGAGTTGGGGATGACCCGGGTCGAGAGGACCGGCGTGTCCTCGAGCTCGGCCGGGTCGGCGAGCCGGTCGCAGACCATCGTCGCGGTCATGATCCGCTGCCCCTTCGGGCGCTCGACCGTGAAGACCATCTGCTCGCCGTAGGGGGTCTCGCCCCCACCCCAGTTGCGCTCGAACACAGCCAGCTTCTTCGCGTAGCCCCAGATCTCGCGGCCGGCGCCGAGCGGGATCTCGTTGTCGACGAAGATGAACGGCTGGTAGAGGTAGACCTGTTTTCCGAACCTGGCCCGGATCATGATGTAGGCCTCGTGGTAGGGGCCGAAGGTCGAGAACGGCACCCAGCGGGCCCAGGCGATGCAGGTCGGCGTCTCGTCGGCGATCTCCAGGCCGGGCGGCAGCAGCTCCTCGACCCCCTCGCGGTCGGCCTCGTAGACGATGAAGCAGTCTTCGACCCCGCGGTAGAGGTAGGGCGGCGGCCCGTACATGCTGCCACTGCCGATCGGCAGTGAATAGGAGCCGGCGAAGGTTGCTTTGTCCATGGTCAGTCCCTTTCTCTTGGCTACTTGGAGTCGAAGCCCCCGTCGACGACGTAGACGGCGCCGTTGACGAAGGAGGCGTCGTCGCTGGCGAGGAAGAGGGCCGCGGCCGCCAGCTCCTCGGGCTGCGCCCAGCGGCCGATCGGCGCCGATTCGACCGCCTTCATCACCTCGGCGTCGGCGGCGGCGAAGATCTCCTTCGTCATCCCGGTCTCGACCGCGCCGGGGCAGATCACGTTGCAGCGGATGCCCTTGCGGGCGTAGTCGAAGCAGAGCTGGCGCGTGAACCCGATCACGCCGTGCTTGGAGGTCGTGTAGGCGGCGCCGCCGTTGCCGCCGTTGAGGCCGGCGGTCGAGGCGACGTTGACGATCGCGCCCCCTCCGTGCTCGAGCATCTTCGGGATCAGCGCCCTGGCGGTGAAGAACATCCCGTTCAGGTTGACTTCGAGGACGCGGTTCCAGACCTCGTCGCTGGTCTCGGCGGCAGGCTCGTAGTCGTCGAGGATGCCGGCGTTGCTCATCAGCACGTCGACGCGGCCGAACCTCTCGAACGCGGCGGCGGCCATCGCCTCGACCGCCGCCGGGTCGGCGACGTCGGTCGGCACCGCGATCGCGGTGCCGCCGGCCCGCTCGATGGCGTCGGCGGTGGCCCGCGCCGAGTCGGCGTTGACGTCGACGGCGACGACCTCGGCCCCTTCCTTCGCGAACAGCTCCGCCGACGCGCGGCCGATTCCCGAGCCGGCGCCGGTCACCAGTGCCGCCCTTCCCTCCAGCTTTGCCGTCGCCATCTGGCTCCTTTCGTAGAGGTTCAGCCGACTCGCTGACGGCCGGGAAGCCGGTTGGTCGCGAGCATCTCCCGGAGGACCCTCTTGTCGAACTTGCCGACGCTCGTCTTCGGGATCTCCTCGAGGTAGGCGAAGTCGTCGGGCAGCCACCACTTGGCCAGCTTCGGCGCGATGAACTCGCGCAGCTCGTCCGGGCTTACGTCCTCGGCCACGACGCAGGCGAGCGGTCGCTCGCTCCAGTGCTCGTCGGGGAGGGCGATCACCGCCGCCTCGGCAACCGCCGGGTGAGCCATCAGGGCCGACTCCAGGTCGACCGAGGAGATCCACTCTCCGCCGGACTTGATCACGTCCTTGGCGCGATCCGTGATCCGCAGCCAACCCTCGGCGTCGAAGGTGCCGACGTCGCCGGTGCGCAGCCAGCCGTCGTGCATCGCCGCCGCGCTCGCCTCGGGATTCTCGAAGTACCCGCCGACCACGGTCGGCCCGCGGACCTCGACCTCGCCGGTGGCGACCCCGTCGCTGGGCAGCTGCTCGCCGTCGTCGCCGATGATCCGCACCTCGTAGAAGGGGGTGACGCGGCCGGCGTGCTCGCGGCGGGCCCAGCGCTCCTCCTCGCCCGCCGCGGGCGGATCGTGCGCCAGCGTCGCCCCCGGCAGCGTCTCGGTCATCCCCCACCCCTGCACGACCTTGACCCCGTGGCGCTCCTCGAACTCGCGCATCAGCCCGGGCGGGACCTGGCTACCGCCGCAGATCGCAAGCTCGAGGCTGCTGAGATCGGCGCCCGGGTGGCGCAGCAGGTCCATCCAGATCGTCGGCACGCCGCAGGTCGCGGTCACCCGCTCCTCGCCGATCAGCCGGGCGAGATGCTCCGCGGTTACGTGGCGCCCCGGCATGATCAGGTCGGCGCCGATCGCGCCGGCGAGGTAGCCGAGGTTCCAGCCCATCGCGTGGAACATCGGCACGACGGCGAGGATCCGGTCGCGCTCGGACATCCGGTAGGCGTCGTGCCCGATCATCAGCAGCATGTGCAGGCAGAGCGCCCGGTGGGAGTACAGGACCCCCTTCGGGTTGCCGGTCGTGCCCGACGTGTAGCAGAGGGCGGCGGCCGAGCGCTCGTCGAGCTCGGGCCAATCGAAGCCGGGGCCCTGCGCGGCCAGCAGGTCCTCGTAGCGCAGCGGATCCGGCAGGTCGCCGGCGTCGCCGTCGCCGATCACGACGAAGCGCTCGACCGTCTTCCCCAGATGGGGCAGGGCCTTCTCCATCTCGGCGACGAGCGAATCCTCGATGAGGACGACGCGGTCGCGGGCATGGTTCACGGTGTAGGCGACCTGCTCGGGCGAGAGCCTCGGGTTGAGCGTGTGCAGGACCGCACCGCCGCAGGGAACCGCGTAGTAGGCCTCGAGGTGCTCCTGCGAGTTCCAGGCGAAGGTGCCGACCCGATCGCCGGGCTCGACGCCGAGCGAGCGCAGACCGGCGGCGAGGCGGTCCGCCCGCGCCGCGATTTCGGCGAGCAGCGCCCGCTTGCGGTTGCCATCGGCGTCGAGCAGGCTGACGACCTCGGCGCCGTGGTGGACCGTCCGCGCCCGGCCCAGGACGTGGGTCAGGGTCAGCGGGAAGTCCTGCGTTCCCCCGGCCAGCGGCAGGGTCACAGCGAAGCGCCCCCGTCGGCCGTGATCGTCTGGCCCTGGACCATCGTCAGCTCCGGGTTGGCGAGAATCTCGACCAGCGCGGCGCAGTCTTCGCCGCTGACGCCACGGCCCATCGGGTTCGCCTTCGCCGCCGCCGCCAGGCGTTCCTCCCAGGTGTCGGGGAACATCGCCCGGAAGGCCGCCGTGTCGACGGCGCCGGGGGCCACGGTTAGGGCGCGGACCCCCCGCGGCGCCAGCTCACGGGCGAGGTAGCGGACGATGTGCTCGCCCAGCGCCTTGGCGGTGCCGAGCGAGCCGTAGTTCGGGATCACGAAGCGGGCGCCGCGGCTGGAGACGTAGAAGACGGTGCTCCCTTCCCCCAGCAGCGGCAGCGCCTCCCGCGCCAGGTTGACGAGGGCCAGGCCGTTGACCGCGATCGCCTGCTCGAGTTCCTCCGGGCGTGCCTCCAGCAGCGGTCCGGTCAGCGCCTTGGCAGCGCAGTGGACAAGCTGGTCGAGGCGGTCGACGCGCTCGCCGACGGAGTCCATCAGCTCCCGTGCTCCCTCCGGCGTGCCGACGTCGGCCTTGACCAGGTGGGGAATGCCGCCGGCCGCCTCGACCGCCGCCCGGGCATCTCCGGCGGCCTCGTCGTTGGCGTGGTAGTTGATGAAGACGTCGGTCCCGGTGCGGGCGAACCGTTCGGCTATCGCCCGCCCGAGACCGCTGGAGCCGCCGGTGACGCAGATCGCCATGCGCTCAGCCCTCGCCGATGTCTTCGATGGTCTCCTCGCCGGCCTCGACGGCGAGGGTCACACCGAAGCGCTCGATGATCGAACCCGAGCATTCGCGCATCTCGGCCCACTCGGGAGATTCGGCGCTCTTCGCCATCGCCTCGCGGTCGGCGAAGACCATCTCGGCGATCCGGTAGTGCATCGGCTCGGCGCCCTCGAAGCCGTCGGTCGTGCGGGAGGTGACCAGGCGCTCCAGGTGCGGGACGGCGGCGGCCCGTGGGCAGTGCGTCTCGGCGTAGTAGCGCTCGAATGCGTCGACGTCCTCAAGCTTCGGCGCTGACCAGTACGCGAACAGCTTGTACATGTGGCTTGCTCCTCGTTCGGAGGTCGGAGGGATCGCTCGCGGGAATCTTCACCGCGCCCCATGGCGCTTCCGCGAGAGCCCGATTCGACCCTCCCAAATCACCTATGAGGCCGTCAGCGCGGGTGCGGACCCGGTTGTGGAATCGACGAACGGCGGCCCGCGCTCATCGCATCGCCCGCGCGATCACCACCCGCTGGATCTCGTTCGTCCCCTCATAGATCTGGGTGATCTTGGCGTCGCGCATCATCCGCTCCAGCGGGTACTCCTTGACGTAGCCGTAGCCGCCGAGGATCTGCACCGCCTCGACGGTCACCCGCATCGCGTTGTCGGAGGCGAAGAGCTTCGCCATCGAGGAGTACTTTGCGAGCTCGGGATCGTTGCGATCGGCCATCGCGCAGGCCTTGTAGAGAAGCTCGCGGGCGGCGGCGGTGCCGGTCTCCATGTCGGCGAGCTTGAACTGGATCGCCTGCAGCTCGTTGATCGGCTTGCCGAAGGCGATCCGCTCGGCAGCGTAGTCGCGGGCGTAGTCGATCGCCCCCTGGGCGATCCCGACCGCCTGGGCGGCGGCGCCCAGGCGCGTCCGCTCGAGCGTCCCCAGGGCGACCCGCATCCCCCGTCCGACCTCGCCGATCACGTTCTCGTGCGGGACCCGGACGGAGTCGAAGGTGGGCGACCCGGTGGGCGAGCCGTGGATGCCGAGCTTGCGCTCGAGCTTGCCCACCGAGAAGCCCGGTCGGTCGGCTTCGACGATAAAGGCGGTGATCCGCCGCTGCTGGCGGTCGGTGAGGGCGAAGACGACGTAGAAGTCGGCGATTCCCGCGTTGGAGATCCAGTTCTTGGCGCCGTCGATCACCCATTCATCGCCGTCGCGGACCGCCTGGGTGCGCATCGAGGCGGGGTCCGAGCCGGCCTCGGGCTCGCTCAGCGCGAAGGCCGGAGACCACTCGCCCGAGGCGCACTTGGGCAGCAGGCGCTGCTTCAGCTCCTCGGAGCCGAACAGGGTGATCGGCAGCGTCCCCAGCTCCTGCACCATCAGGATCAGGGCCGAGGAGGCGCAGGCCTTGGCGATCTCCTCGACCGCCATCTGCTGCATCAGCGTGCCGGTTCCGGTGCCGCCGAACTCCTCGGCGAAGGGCAGCGCGAGGATGTCGTGCTCGGCGAAGAGCTGGCGGATGTCGCGCGGATACTCGCCGCTCTCGTCGATCTCCGCCGCCCGCGGCGCGACCCGCTCGCCGACGATCTGGCGGATCGTCTCGCGGAAGTCGAGCAGCTCCTGGGGAACCGCGTAGACGTCGCCGTCGGTCGGGGTGCTCATACGCTCGCCCCCTGGCGGCGCTCGGAGTACCCGAAGAAGCCCCGCCCGCTCTTGCGACCGAGGCGGCCGGAGGCGACCATCCGCTTCAGCAGCGGCGGCGGCGCGTAGGCCGGATCCTTGAACTCCTCGTAGAGGGAATCGCAGATTCTGTGGAGGACATCGAGACCAATGAAGTCGCAGAGCGTGAGCGGCCCCATCGGGTGACCGCAGCCGAGCAGCATGCCGCGATCGATCGCCTCCGGCGTGGCGAACTCCTCTTCGTGCATCCGCACGGCGGCCATCAGGTAGGGCACGAGCAACATGCTGACGATGAAGCCCGCGCGGTCCTTGGTTTCGATCGGGACCTTGCCGATTCTCTCGGCGAATTCGCTGGCTGCGGCAACCGTCTCCTCGCTGGTGTCGAGGGCGACGACGACCTCGACCAGCCGCATGACCGGAACCGGCGAGAAGAAGTGGAGGCCGAGCATCCGCTGAGGGTTGGGGATTCCACCCGCCAGCTGCGCGATCGGGATCGAGGAGGTGTTGGAGGCGATGATCGCCTGCTCGGAGATCCGCGGTACGAGGTCGGCCAGCACCGCGCTCTTCAGCCCCGGGTCCTCGGGCACGGCCTCGATCACCAAGTCAGCCTCGGCCAGGTCGGCGAGATCGGTCGTCAGCTGGATCCGGTCGAGGATCGCGTCGCGCTCCCCGGCCTCGACCTTGCGGCCGCAGACAGCCCGCTCCAGCGATGCTTCGATTCGCCCCTGGGCGAGCTCCAGCGCGCCGTCGTCGATCTCGCGCACCGTCACCGGCAGGCCGGCGGCGGCGATCGTCTCCGCAATGCCCGAGCCCATCAATCCTCCGCCGAGAACCGCCACCATCTCAATCGTCATTTGCTGCGCTCCTCTTCGATTTTCGTTGACGCCCCCGGACCGAAATGAGACAGGCGCCCTAGAAGACCGGCGACTCGGTGTAGGTCCCGAAGACCTCCTGCATGGCCGCGATCATCTCGCCCTCGGTGACCTGGACCCGGGCCGCCTCGATAATCGGCGGCATCAGGTTGCCCTCGCCGGCCGCCGCCCTCTTCAGCTCGACCAGCGCCCGCTCCACCGCGACGGATTCGCGGCCGGCCCTGGTCGCGGCGAGGCGATCGACCTGCTTGCGTTCCAGCGCCGGGTCGATCTTCAGGATCGGCGTCTCCGGTTCGTCGTCCTGGGTGAAGTCGTTGACGCCGACGACGATCCGGCGGCGCTCGTTCAGCTCCTGCTGGTAGGTGAAGGAGGCGTCGGCGATCTCGCGCTGGGGGAAGTTGCGGCGGATCGCCTCGACCATGCCGCCGAGCTCGTCGATGCGGGCGAAGTAGCGGTAGGCCGCCTCCTCCATCTCGTCGGTCAGCTTCTCGACGAACCAGGAGCCGCCGAGCGGGTCGACGGTGCTGGTGACGCCGGACTCGGTGGCGATGATCTGCTGCGTTCGCAGCGCGACCCGCACCGCCTCCTCGGTCGGCAGCGCCAGCGCCTCGTCGTAGGAGTTGGTGTGCAGCGACTGGGTCCCGCCCATCACCGCGGCCAGCGCCTCCAGCGAGGTGCGAACGATGTTGTTGAGCGGCTGCTGGGCGGTCAGCGAGACGCCGGCGGTCTGGGTGTGGAAGCGCAGCCGCATCGACTCCTCCCTGCGGGCGCCGTAGGTGTCGCGCAGCTCGCGGGCCCAGATCCGTCGCGCCGCCCGGTACTTGGCGATCTCCTCGAAGAAGTCGATGTGGGAGTTGAAGAAGAAGGAGAGGCGGGGGGCGAAGTCGTCGACGTCGAGGCCACGCTCGATCGCCCGCTCGACGTAGGTGAATCCGTCCTTGAGCGTGAAGGCCAGCTCCTGCTGGGCGGTCGAGCCGGCCTCGCGGATGTGGTAGCCGGAGATCGATACCGGGTGCCAGCGCGGCATCTTCTCCGTGCACCACTCGATCATGTCGGTGAGGAGGCGCATCGCCGGATCGATCGGGAAGCACCACTCCTTCTGGGCGATGTACTCCTTGAGGATGTCGGTCTGGATCGTGCCGCCGAGGCGCTCC
The DNA here is from genome assembly GCA_046330295.1 of Solirubrobacterales bacterium. Taxonomy (GTDB): domain Bacteria; phylum Actinomycetota; class Thermoleophilia; order Solirubrobacterales; family 70-9; genus VAYN01. Next base: position 76,016 of record JAXLTB010000008.1, read on the forward strand.
GGCGCCACCCCCTGGCTCTCGCCGACGAGCACGTAGAAGGCGAGCAGGATCGCCGCCGGGGCGTTGATCGTCATCGAGGTGGTGACGCCGCCGAGGGGGATGCCGGCGAAGAGCTGCTCCATGTCGGCCAGGGTGTCGACCGCGACGCCCTCGCGCCCGACCTCGCCGAGGCTGCGTGGGTGGTCGGAGTCATAGCCCATCAGCGTCGGCATGTCGAACGCGGTCGAGAGCCCGGTCTGGCCCTGGTCGAGCAGGTAGTGGAAGCGCTCGTTGGTCTCCTCTACGGTGCCGAAGCCGGCGAACTGGCGCATCGTCCAGAGCCGCCCCCTGTACATCGAGGGGTAGGGGCCGCGGGTGAAGGGGAAGGATCCCGGGTAGCCAACCCGGTCGGAGAGGTCGGGGGCTTGATCCTCCTCGGTGTACAGGGGCTCGATCGGATGACCGGAGATGGTCGAGAACTCGGCGTCGCGCTCGGGCGTCGCCTGATAGCTCTGCTTCCACCCCGTGGCGCCCGGCGTGGAGCCCCGGCCATGAGATACGCGACTCACAGATGGTAGGAATACCACGTATCCCCTCCGGCCGCAAGCGGAACCGCCTGGGCGAATGGCTCAGGATACGAAGTCGCCGGCTCCGTCGCGCAGAGTGCGAAGAGTGCGGAAGATGACGTCGAGGTCCTCCGTGGAGAGGGGATCGGTGCCGAACTCCGCCTGGTTGAGGATTTCTGTCGCCGCCTCGGCGACGCGCCTGCCCTCGGGCAGGATCTTCGCCAGGACGGCACGGCGATCGCTCTCGTGCGGGACACGGCGCACCAGCCCCAGCCGCTCGAGGCCGTCGATCGTGTTGGTGACGCTGGTCCGATGGACCTGCAGCCGCTCGCCGATCTTGCCCAGCGGCAGCGAGCCGCGGCGGCTGAAGTGCAGCAGCATCAGCGCCTCGTAGCGGGGAAAGGTCAAGTCGAAGGGCTCGAGCAACTCGTTCAGCCGCGCCATCAGGATCTGGTGGACGCGCATGATCGAGGTGACCGCGACCATCGCCCCGGAGGCGTCCGAACTCCAACGCGCCTCCCAATGGCGGCGCGCCTCTTCGATCGGGTCGAAGGGAAGTCGTTGCGACGACACGAGCGCCCAGTGTGACAGCGGCACAGGAGCACACCGCGAGCGACGAAGCTGCGATCCGGGCCGATTCGTCGTATGAATCGATCAATGGGCGGCCCGACGCCCGCGCCTGTCGATACCCACAGTCGCCGCGCGGCGGATCGCTGGAGGATCGCCTGTCCGAAGGGTACGCTCGCGCCGATGATCGATTTCGGCCTCGACGACGAGCTGACCGCTCCGTGCGACCGCGTTCGCGACTTCGTACACGAGGTCGCGATCCGGCCGAGGCCGGCGACGTCTCCCACCACGGGCTGCTCCGAGCTGCGGAGAAGGAGAAGAAACGAGGCCGTTCGGGCCTCACGGTCGCGTCATCCTCGGCCGCGAGCGGGCCAAGCTCCCGCTCGGCGAAGCGACGCGCAGCTCGAGCTGCGCGTCGCCCTGCGGCTGGCGGCGCTCCTGCCCGCTGGTAGAGCCAAGACGTACTACGAGGATCAGACCCTCAGGCAGTGCTTGCCTCGCTGAGCGGCCGGGTGTAGGTTCGGGAGGAGGCGGGGGTCAGCTCTACTCAAGGAGTCCAAGATGGCCGCAGAAGTCAAGAATTTCGGCTCGCCCGATGAGACCCGCCCGTTCGAGGGAAAAGGTCAGGCAAAGGCCGTCGAGCTCGCCGGCCACACCGTGCTCGAAGGCACTTTCGAGCCTGGCTGGAAGTGGTCGCAGAACGTGAAGCCCCTCGCCGGCACCGACACCTGCCAGGTCGCCCACTTCGGCTACGTGCTATCAGGCAGCATGAAGGTCTACATGGACGACGGTACTGAGATCGAGCTCAACGCCGGCGACGTGGTCGCGATCCCGCCCGGACACGATGCGGAGGTCACCGGCCCCGAGACCTGCGTGATGGTCGACTTCGGCGAGATCGGGGATTACGCGAAGCGAAGCTAGGCCTCGGCGACGCGGACGAGCAGCTTGCCGACCTTCGCTCCGGTGGATGGCTGGGAGAGTGCCTCCGCGGCGCCCTCGACGTTGGTCTCGCGTAGTGCAGACCTACCTCCAGCGCAAAGCCGCCGACAACGAGCGCTGGCTCGGGGGATGCAGCGCTTCCAGGCCGAGGCCGAGCGGGCCCGGACGGAAGCCGCCGGCCCCTGACATTCCCGCCCGGCCTCAGTCCGAGCCGACGAAGACGGCGCCGTGCCATCGGCTAGGTCGGCGCTGCCCCACCGACCCGGCCCTCATGTACGAATCCCCTGAATTTTCTCCAAACCGCCCCGTCGTCGCCGTCGCCGAGGACCTCCACTTCCCGAACTCGATCATGATTCCGCCGCCCGGCGACACCCTGATCGTCGCCGAGACGATCGCCGCCCGGCTCTCGGCCTTCACGATCGCCGAGGACGGCTCGCTCAGCGATCGACGGGTCTACGCCCAGATCGCGCCGACGCCCCCGCTGGAGGAGGTCGACGCCGAATACACCAAGGTCGGCTACGGCCCGGACGGCTGCACCCTCGACGCCGAGGGCTGCGTCTGGGCCGGCGACTCCCTCCACACCCGCTGCGCCCGGATCGCCCCGGGCGGGGAGATCCTCGAGGAGATCCCGGCGCCCGAGGAGGGCTACGCGATCTACGCCGCGATGCTCGGCGGCGAGGACGGCCGCGACCTGCTGATGTGCGTGGCGCCCGACTGGCGCCTGGGCATGGGCGGGGACGAGGCACGGGCCTCGCTCCACACGACGCGGGTCGAGGTTCCCCACCACGGGGGCCTGCCCTGATGCCCAACGGTGAAAGCGCGGCTCAGCTCCGCTGCTTGAGCTCGGACACCTCGGCGCTCAGGCGCCGCAGGTCGTCATCGAGCTCGAACACGAAGTGCAGCAGCTCCATCAGCAGCTGGTCGGTGTCGACTTTTCGCTGCTCCCGGACGTCCTGCAAGACCCGTTCGAGATGCTCGCGTCTGGATCCGCGATCCATGCGAGCGATCGTAGTCCCTGCCCCCGGATCCTCATCGGGGACATCCACCCGCCCACTCTTCGGGTTTCCACCGATGCCAGCCGGGGTGGGCGGACATAGCTTGGACTCATGGCCGAGCCGAGCATCATCGATCGCAGCGCCGAGAAGGCGCACGCCTGGTTGAACGATGTCGCCGAGCAGCTCGGCACCGATGACCACCGACAGGCCTATCGAGTGCTTCGCGCCTATCTTCACGCCCTCCGCGACAGGCTCCCCGTCGACGAGGCGGCGCAGCTAGCCGCCCAGCTTCCGCTGCTGATTCGCGGCATCTACTACGACGGCTGGAATCCCAGCTCGACGCCGGTCCACTACCGAGACCTCGCCGCCTTCCTCGACCGGATCGCCGCAGACGCGAGCCTCGAGGGCGAGACCGCCGCCTCTTACGCCGTCAGCGCGATGACCGTCGTGCTGCGGCGCCACATCTCCCCCGGCGAGATCGACGACGTCCGCGCGACCCTGCCGGAAGAGCTTCGGCCGATCCTGGACTGAGGGCAGTATGCAATCGAAGGCATCGCTCCCGTTCTCCGACATCGTCTGCGCCGTCGACGGCAGCCGCGGCAGCGGCGAGGCCGTGCGGCAGGCGATCGCGCTCTGCGGCCCCGCCACGAGCCTCACCTTCGTCGCCGTTCACCAGGAGCGCGGAGTCGGCCTCGTCGCGCAGGCCGAGCTGAGCGAGGGGCGAGCGAGCCAGGCTCTGGAGGAGGCGCTCGCTCTCGGCCGGGAAGCCGGCATCCATCCCTCGACCTCGTTGCTCTCCGGCTCTCCGGTGAGCGACCTGCTGCTTGCCGAGGCCACGAAACACGACCTGCTCGTGGTCGGATGCCACGGCGGCTCGCGGCTCGGCGGCATCATGCTCGGCAGCACGGCCAGTCAGATCGCCCATCGGTCCGATGGCCCGATATTGGTGGCGCGCCGCACAGCCGACGACGTCTTCCCGCAAAGCGTCCTGCTGGCCACCGACGGCTCACCGGGATCGTGGGCCGCGACTCGGATCGCCACCGGCGTAGCCAAGGCCGAGCACACCGAGCTGTGCTTGGTCTATGTCCCCGACGGCACTCACCCCGAGCGCTACCGGCAGGTGCAGAAGCAGCTCGACGAGATCGAGAAGGCGACCGGCTCCCCACCGGCCGTCGTCGACAACCCCGGCCACGTTGCCGAGCGAATCGGCGAGGCGGCGCGGGCCGGCCAGTTCTCCCTGATCGTGATCGGGCGCCGCGGCGTTGGAGGGATCAGGGCCCTCGGCAGCGTCAGCGAGCGAGTCGTGCACCGAGCCCCATGCTCGGTTCTCGTCGCTCCGGCGGGGACGGACGGCTGAGCGCGCAGCGAAGCCGGCGCCCTCCTTCTAAGGTGCCGGACGTGGACGACCTGCGCCTGAGCCCCGAGCAGCTGCGCAGGCGCTGCGACCCCGCCGGGTTCGGCTTCGCCACCACCGAGGAGGTCGCGCCCCTGGAGGAGACGATCGGCCAGCCGCGGGCCCTGAACGCGGTCGGCTTCGGGCTCGAGATGGAGGCACCCGGCTATCACGTCTTCGCCACCGGGCCGATCGGCACCGGCAAGCGCACCACGCTGGACGCGCTGCTGCGCAGGCGCGCCGCCGAACGCGAGGAGCCGGGCGACTGGGTGTACCTCTTCGACTTCGACGCGCCCGAGAAGCCCTTCGCGGTCTCGGTGCCGGCGGGGCGAGGGGAAGAGCTGTCGCGGGAGATGGCGCGGCTAGTAGAGGAGGCGCGCAAACGGATAGCCGAAGCGTTCGAAAGCGAGAACTACCAGGAGCGGCGGCGAGTGCTGGCGGAGGATCTGGAGAAGCGCACCGAAGAAGCGCTGCGGGAGCTGCGGGAGTTCGCCGAGTCGCACGGGCTCGCCCTCGAGCTGACCCCCGCCGGGCTGATGACGATCCCGGTCGTCGACGGGCATCCGGTGGCGCCGCCCGAATTCCAGCGCCTCCCCGAGGAGAAGCGCCGCGAGCTGATGGCGCACAACGACGAGGTCAGGAGCCGGCTGCCGGGCGTGATGAGCAAGATCGGGGAGATCCAGCGCGAGGAGCGCGGCCGCCTCGAGAGCCTCGACCGCGAGGTCGCCCAGTTCGCGATCGGACACCTGGTCGACGATCTCCGGGCGCGCTTCGCCGAGGCACCCGACCTGGTCGCGTGGCTTGGCCGCCTGCCCAACGACGTGGTCGGGAACCTCGATCGCTTCCGCGGCGCCGACGCCGAGCAGGCGCTGCCCGAACCGATGGCCGCCTCGGCGCGCCGGGCCAGCGAGGCGTTCTTCGGGCGCTACGAGCCGAACGTGCTCGTCAGCCACCCCGACGGGGACGGGGCTCCGGTCGTCTTCGAGAGCAGCCCCTCCTACTACAACCTCTTCGGCCGGCTCGAGTACGAGGCCACCTTCGGCGCCGTCACCACCGACCACCGCCGAATCAAGCCGGGCGCGATCCACCGCGCCAACGGGGGCTACCTGCTGCTCGACGCGACCGCGGTGCTGGCCCAGCCGTTCGTCTGGGAAAAACTCAAAGAGACGCTGCGCACGCGCCGGATCAAGATCGAAAGCATCGGCACCCAGCTGACGCTGTTCCCGACCGTGACCCTGGAGCCAGAGCCGATTGAGCTCGACCTCAAGGTCGTCCTGGTCGGGCCGGCGCGGATCTACTCCCTCCTCTACCAGCTTGACGAGGACCTGCGGAAGCTGTTCAAGGTCCGCGCCGAGTTCGACGTCGAGATGCCCTGGGGCGACGAGCAGCCCGACCAGTACGCCGGCTTCATCGCGCGCCAGGTCCGCGACGAAGGCCTGCGCCACTTCGACCGAGCGGCCGTCGCCCGGGTCGTCGAGCAGGGCGCCCGCATCAGCGCGCACCAGGAGAAGCTGTCGGCCCGCCTGCTCGAGATCGCCGAGCTGGTCGGCGAAGCGAGCCATTGGGCCGGCCAGGCCGGCAGCGAGCTGGTAGGGGCCGATCATGTCGAGCAGGCGATCGAGGAAAGGACCTATCGCTCGAACCTGATCGAGGAGAAGGTGCGGGAGCTGATCTCCGAGGGCACCCTGATGATCGACGTCGACGGGGAGCGCGTCGGCCAGGTCAACGGCCTCTCGGTGGCGATGCTCGGGGACTACGCCTTCGGCCGGCCGGCCCGGATCACCGCCACCACCACGGTCGGCACCGGCGAGGTGCTCGACATCGACCGCGAGACCGAGCTCAGCGGTCCGGTTCACGATAAGGGCTTCCTGATCCTGGCCGGGTTCCTGCGCGAGCGCTACGGCGCCGAGCGCCCGCTCTCCCTCGCCGCCAGCCTCGTGTTCGAGCAGTCCTACGACCTGATCGAGGGGGACTCCGCCTCCGGGGCCGAGCTCTTCGCGCTCCTCTCGAGCCTCGCCGAGGCGCCGATCCGCCAGGGAGTCGCCGTCACCGGCTCGGTCAACCAGCACGGACGGATCCAGGCGATCGGCGGCGTCAACGAGAAGGTGGAGGGCTTCTACCTCGTCTGCAAGCAGGCCGGACTCAGCGGCGAGCAGGGAGTGATCGTCCCGGCCGCCAACGTGAGGAACCTGATGCTCCGCGGCGAGGTCGTCGACGCCGTGCGCGAGGGCCGATTCCACGTCTGGGCAATCGATGACGTCGACCAGGGCCTCGAGATCCTCACCGGCAAGCCGGCGGCAGAGCGCGCACCCGACGGCAGCTTCCCCGAGGGCACGCTCCATCGCGCGGTCGAGGACCGCCTCACCGCCTTCGCGGAAACCGGGCGAGAGTTCCGCACGCCCGCGGAGCCGGGCTAGCGGCAGGCCTCTGCGACCGGGAAGTGCGCGACCCCGAGGTCTACGCGCGGCTTCCCCCCGGGCCGAAACGGCACTTGCGGAGCTCTCTTTCCGTGTGCGCGGCGACGGGGATCACGTTGCCGCCGTAGCGGACCCCGCCGAAGCGCAGCCGCTGCGCGACGGCCAGCCAGGCGCAGACGCCCCGCTCGAGAATCCAGACCGGAGCCAGCGTCGATGAGGTCGCCGGAAAGACCGCGGCGCCGCCGCCGCGACGGCGGCCCCGCTCCGCCGCAAGCATCGCGAGCACGGCCAGCGCGATAACCGGAGCGGACCTGCCGCGACGGCCGCAGGCGAGGAGCAGCGGAGCGACCGCGAGCCAGGCCGCCATCCGCCCCGGAAGCGCGAAGTCGTCATATGCCTGGCGCGTTCGCTGACCCCAGAAGTGGGCCGCCGTCGGCGGGACCCGCGCCACGTAGAGATCGAGGGGGGCGGCGGTGCGGCCGCCCCGCGCCCGGATCGTCCGGATCAGCTCCAGGTTCTCGAAGAGGACGTCGCCGTCATAGAAGCCCGCCGCGACCACGCGCGTGCGACGAACCGCGAGCGTCCCCGGAAAGTCTCGGCCGGCGCAGCGATTCAGCAGCGTCCTCGCGGTGTCCCAGCGCGCATGCCAGGGCAGGGGGTCGAAGTAGTTCTGCGGGCGGACCAGGTCATGCTCGTCGAGCAGCTCCAGCACCCGCCTCAGCGAGCGCAGGTCGTAGCGGACGTCGTCGTCCGCCAGGACGATCCGCTCGTGAGAGGCGCGCCGGACCCCCGTCCTGACGCCGGCGACCTTGCCGTTGAGGCATGTCTCGCCATCGTCGGGCGGGATGTGCGTCACCTGCTCGCCCCAGGCCTCGGCGTTGGCCTTGAAGACCGCCTCGGGGGAGCCATCGACGACGATCACCTCATCGCAGTGGCGGCGGAGCCCGGCGAGGTAGCCGGCGAGACCCGCGCGCTGCTCGCCGTCGGTCCAGCGGACCGGGACGACGTAGGAGCAGGCACGGGTCTCGCTCACGCGGAAATCGCGGGCGGCAGGGGCATGCGCAGAGAGGTCTCCCCCTTTCCCCAGCCGTCCAGCAGGTGGGCCGCCCATCTGCCCTCGAGCGTTAGCAGCGCCCGCGCTCCGAAGAGGATGTCGGCCGCCACCTCCGGCTCGGCCCGGGCCAGCCCTCCCGCCAGGTCCCAGGCCGCGATGTTCTCGTGCACCGCGTCGGCCTCGACGTGCTCGTCGTAGAAGTGGGTCACCTCACGGCCGTGGCCGAGGCGCCGCAGTGCGTTCCCGTAACGCCGGTTGGGGATCGAGGAGGTCATCTCGAAAGCGGCCAGGTGGCCGACGAGGGCGCCGCGGCGGCGTCGGTGGAGACCGAAGCCGGACATCAGGTTCACCGTCGCCAGCGTGACGCCCGGGAGGAAGGCAAGGTAGGCGCCGTAGGTTCCGTCGAGTCCGAGCCCGGCCATGGTGCGCTCGAAGAGGACCGAGTGCATGCGGTCGCTCTTGCCACCGCCGTACTCGTCGAACTGGACCTCGAGCAGCGCGGCCTTCGGGACCGCCGAGAGGCGCGGGATCGCCCACGAGTGCGGATCGGACTCCTTCAGCTGGTAGGCGGAGCGGTGCACTACCTGCTCGAGCATCTGCTCCCGCGTTGCCTGGGTCTCGAGGAAGCGCGACAGAGGTGGACCGGCGTCCTCGGCGACGATCCGCTGCAGCGATTGGCCGACTGCGGCGGTCTCCTCGGTCGTCGCGGCGGGCACCAGGTCGGCAATCGCTTCCTCGAATCGGCGCTCCAGCGATCCTCGAAACCGCAGCAGTGAAGGAGACCACTCCCAGCCTTCGTCGACCCCCGCGATCGCCGAGTAGTGGAGCTCGTAGCAGACGTAGAGCGCGAGCTGCAGGTCTTCGTCGGCGATCGGATCTCCGGCCTGCACGGCCGGTGGCGATCCGATCTCGGTGTCGCTGCAGTCGCGCAGCGCCGCGAAGAGCCGCTCGCTCAGCGGCCCCCTGGGGTCGGGGAGCTGGATCCGGCGCCCAGCGCCCGGCGTTGCCGGCGCGACCGGGGATGCCTGCGGCTTGGACGCGAGGGCCTGGGTCATAGCGACCGCCCTCCCGACGGCGACTCGCGGTCGGCCGCTTCCTCCTGATCTCCAGGCCACTGCTCGAACACGCTGGGGGCCTCGAAGCCGGTGAGCCGGTGGGTGCCGTCACACAGCGGCCGCATGCGCGACTTGCCGCAGCGGCACAGGGCTATCGTCCGCCGCCGCAGCGAGATCTAGTTGCCGTCCTGGTCTCGCACGACGAAGGACCCGCGAATCAGGTACGGGCCGTCTCGATACGGGGTGATCGTGACCACGTCGACGTCACGCGAGTGCTTCTCCCCGGGGTCCTCGCTCATTTCGACGCTGTACCCCGAGCGAGTCGCGGGGAAACCGGGGCGGCTGCCTCCGCTCGCCGCCGTCATCGCGAAGAGGGCCCGTCTTGCGCTCTAATGGGAGGAGCACATGGTCGAGCCACCGCTGATCAGATTGAGGCGATGGGAGGAGCACGGCGCGATCTGGCGGACGAAGTCCCTCGCCGAGGGCGAGGCCGTGATCGAGCTGTGCACCTGCTACGGCGAGCCGGTCGACGAGCTGCGCTCCAGTGACCCGGAGTTGCTGCGCTACCTGTCCAGGCGCAGAAGCTCGGAATCCGAGGGAGCCGAAGCTCCCGGCTAGAGCTCGACCGAACCGTCGATGCAGGTGACGGTGCGACCGCCGACCCAGATCGTGCCGTCGCCGTCCCGCGAGACGTGGACGCGGCCCGAGCGCCCGAGCGCGCCCCCTTGGCTCGCCAGGTACGGGGCGGACAGCCGACCGCTGTCCAGCAGCCACTGGGCCAGCGAGGCGTTGAGGCTGCCGGTGACCGGATCCTCGACCGTGGCCCCTTCCTTGGGGAAGAAGGCGCGGACCTCGATCGCCGCCGGCGACTCCTCGTCGTGAAAACCGACGACGCCGATGTCGAGGTCCACCGTCCCCGGACGCAGCGAGGACCCGCTCGGCGCTCCTGGTCAGCACGGCGACCCAGCCCGGCCTGTTGTCGACCCACTCGGCCGCGACCACCTCGGTCCGATCGGATTCGCAGCGAAGCGCAGATCCGGTCCACCACCTCCTCTCGGTGGGCCCTGATCGCACCAGCGGCGGCGCCGCGAAGGCCAGGCCGCCTCCGTGGCGGCGCACCGTCACCCGGCCGGCGCCGCACTCCTGAACGACCGCGTCCGGCTCGCGCGGCGTCCCCTTCGCCTCGAGCCAGGCGTGACAGGTCCCGAGCGCAGGGTGCCCGGCGGCGGGGAGCCCGAGGACCGGCGTGAAGATGCGCACCCTGTAGTCGGCGCCGGCCTCGCTCGGCGGCAGGACGAAGGTCGTCTCCGAGAGGTTCGTCCAACGCGCGAAGCTCTGCATCTCCTCGGCCTCGATGCCCTGCCCCGAGGACCACGGCGCCGGGTTGGGCGAAGCCATAGCGCTCGCCCCCGAACACGTTCACTTGGCTGAACGGCCGCAGCATGCCCTGATTCTCCCGCCTCGACTTCACCGGGGTGCGTAGCTTCCTTGGTATGTTTCTGGTTCATCTGGAGTCCACTCGATGCTGCCTTCTCGAGAGCTGGAGGAGGCCGGACGAGTCGGCGCACATGCACATCGCTCGGGTGATGGCTGACCCCGTGCCGACCGGCGGCGCCCTCGAGGACCTGCGAGCGCAGACGCTGGAACGGCTGACCTGCTGCCTGGTTCCGACGCCGTCTCTCCTCGCCGCGGGTCGGCAGCCTCTCCTGTCCGATCTGGGAGCGACCCCGGCTTCGAGATCGCCGCCATGCGCCGCGCGACGCCGCTGGCCTCCGGGGCGAGGCCGAGTTGCTCGACCTCGGCTCGGCGACTTCTATTCCCCACTGGCTCGGACCGCGCCCGCCTGCTCTGAGAGACGACGATGCCGGACGGGCTCGCTGGCGGCGCTGGGCGCTCGTCACCAAAGCTCACCATTGCCTGGTCGACGGGATCAGCGGCGTCTCAGTCGCGAGCCCCTGCTCGACACGACAAGCTCAACCCCGCCCCCGGCTCGAAGGGGCTGGCGGAGGCGATGGCGCACCTCGAGCAGGAGGAAGGGACGGAGCGGGCACGCTGTCGCGCCTGCGCGGCGCGATCGGCGGCGGCCTCGATGCGGCGCCACCACGCAAGCTTGGCCTGGCGCTGTTCCGCTCCAGGGCGCTGGCCGAGATGTGCCGGTCCGCGACGAGTTGATCGAGCGCCCCACACCAGTCTCGATCAGCCGATCGGCGCCACCCGGCGCCTCGCGGCCGTCGACGCCCTGGATCGACTTGCCAGATCAAGAACGAGCGCGGCGGCACCGTCAACGACGTCATCCTCGCTGCCACCGCCGGCGTCCGCGACGCCTTCGAGCACCGCGGCGAGGCGCTCGAAGGTGGACCACGTCCGGGCGATGGTCCCGGTCAGCTCGCCGAGGCGAGCGCGCTGGCGCTCGGCAACTGGTTCTCCTTGTTCGTCGATCTGCCACTGGCCGACCCCGATCCGCTGCTTCGCTATCGCAAGACGGTCGCCGCCTCGGAGGCTCTGAAGAACGGTAGCCAGGCGGCGGGCGCGGAGACGCTGATCGAGCTGGCCGGCGCCACGCCGCCGCTGATCCACAGCGTCGTCGCCCGACTGGCGTTCACGCCGCGCCTCTTCAACGTCACGATCACCAACGTCCCCGGGCCGCCGACGACGCTCTACGCGATGGGGGCGCCGATGCGCCGCGTGCTGCCGCTGGTGCCGATCTTCGCCGGCTACGCGGTGGGCGTCGCCGTGGTCAGCGACGGCAACGTCACCTTTCGGGCCTTGCACGCCGGACTGCGCCATCGTCGGCGACCTCGATGCGCCCAGGAGGGCATCGAAGAGTCGCTCGCCGACTTGGGCCGGACGGCGAAGGCGACGAACGCGGCCTAGCTTTCCCGGACCGACCCTACGTGAAGCCTGGACCCGTGTCCAGATCCTGGACGTGTCCCTGGCATCCTCACCCGGTGGCCCTCCTCAGTGAGATCGCCGGCCGTCTGCTGCGCCTGCCTGGTCCGGGCGTGACGCGCGACGTGGTGGTGGAGCGGGGATCTGCCGGCGATGATGGACGACGGCGCCGTCCTGCTCGCCAACCGGTACAGCCTGCGCGGGGCGACCGCGTCGCCGACCGTGCTCGTCCGCCGCCGTACGGTCGCCACGGGGCCTTCGCTTTCTTCGGTCGGCTGATCGCCGAGCGCGGGCTCCAGGCGGTTGTGCAGAGGTCCGGGGAATGTTCGGGTCGGGCGGGCGCTTCGACCTCGTTCAACGAGCGCGCGGACGGGCTGGGCGACCCTGCGCTGGCTGCGAGCGCAGCCCTGGCACGAGGGCTCGGTCGGGATGCTCGGGCCGAGCCGGCGGGCACGTCCAGGGCGATCGCCGACGAGCTCGACGCCCTGGCCCCCTCGGTCACGGCATCTGAGTTCCACGGCATGACCTACGGTGCGCAGCGCGTCTCCTGCCACCGCGAGCGTCGTGGAGGCCCTGCTCGAGGTAGGACGGCCTTGCCCCGCTGCTCCTGGCCCAGGGCCTGCGGCACAGCCTGCCGAGGCTCTACCGCCAGGTTCCGATCGCCGAGACCGGAAAGGGCGGGTTCGGCGAGCGGATTCCGGTCGGCGAGTGGCTGCAGGTGATGGTGCCCGGACAGCCCCTACTGGGCGGCGGACTTCTCCTCCGTCGGAGACGCCGATGCGCCGGTGCAGCTGACCGGCGGCTGGTACGACATCTTCCTGCCCTGGTTGATCGAGGATTTCCGGCGCTGCGCGCCGCCGGCCACGACCCGCAGTTGATCATCGGACCCTGGACGCACATGGCCCCCGGTCTCGTTGGTTTGAGCCTGCGTGAGGGCCTCGGCTGGATGCGCGCGCACCTGCTCGGCGACCCGCGGATGGTCAGCGAGGTGCCGGCATGCGCATGACCGGGGAAGGGCGCTGGCGGGAGCTGGCGGACTGGCCTCCCCCGGGCGCCAGCCAGAGGACCCTCTATCTCCAGGGCGGCGGCGGCCTGCGTGACTCGCCCCCGCCCGACGGCGCCGAGTCGAGTCGCTACCGGTACGACCCGGCCGACCCGACGCCCGCGCTCGGGGCCGCTGCTGCTCGAGCGCAGGCCTGTGCGCGACAACCGCCCGCTCGAGGCGCGCCCTGACGTCCTCACCTTCACCAGTGACCCGCTCGCCGCCGAGCCTGATGCGATCGGGCCGGTCGTCGCCGATATCCGGCTGCGCTCCAGCCGCGACGACACCGACCTCTTCGTCCGCGTCTGCGACGTGGAGCCGGAAGGCCCGTCCTGGAACGTCTGTGACGGGCTGATCAGGCCGTCGTCGGGCAAGCCGCCGCGCGACGACGAGGGGATCGCGAATGTGCGCTTCGAGCTGTGGCCGACTGCGCACCGCTTCGCGGCCGGGAATCGCGTCCACGAGTCCAGGTCTCAAGCGGGGTACACCACGCTACGCGCGCAATCCGGGCACCGGCGAGGACCCACTGCGCGCGACGCGTCTGGTCCCCGCCGATCAGGAGGTCTTCCACGACTCGGTCCGGCCCTCGTCGGTCACCCTCAACGTCGTTTGGAGCGGCGCTACCAGAGCAGCTTGACGCCGACGTCGATCGGTCCCTCCTCGCGGATCTCCGTCTCATGCCGTTGCCAGCACCAGCGCGTTGCCCGACGGGTCCCGGACGATTGGGCCGGCGGCACCCTGCTCTATCTCTCTCCCGCCATCCCGCACACGACCCAAGGCACGGTCGCGCTCGTCCTCGTCGGGGAGGACTATGGTCGCGTGCCGGAGCGCCGCCGTCCCGGGGGGCGGCGGGGCCGCGCCGGAGCTTTCCCAGGTGTTGGCCCCGATGTGGTGGTGGTAACCGCCGGCGCTGAGGAACGCCGCCTGCGGGCCGAGCGCCGCCATCAGCCCGAAGCCGAGAACGTCGCGGTAGAACGCCACGGTCTCCGCGATCGCCGCCACCTTGAGGTGGACGTGGCCGACCACGGTGCCCCCAGGCATACCGTCGAAGTCCGCCGCAGCGGGATCGGGCAGCTCCGCGAGCAGTCCGTCGACGTCGAGCATCATCGTCGTCATCCGTTCCGCGACCATCCCCTCCCAGATCTCGCGGGGGCGGTCCCAGTAGATCTCGAGGCCGTGACCGTCGGGATCGCTGAGGTAGAGCGCCTCGCTGACGAAATGGTCTGACATGCCGACCAGCGGCACGCGATCGCGTGCCGCGTGGGCCAGCCAGCGAGCGAGATCGAGGCGAGCCGGCAGCAGCAGTGCCACGTGGTACAGACCGGTGTAGCCGGCGCCCGAGCGCGCGCCCGGCTCCTCGACGACGACGATCAGCTCTCGCTTCCCCACCCCGAGCGAAGCCCGGCCCTCGTCTCGTGTGAGCACCTCCAGGCCGACCGCCTGTCGGTAGTAGGAGATCGACCGCTCCAGCTCCGCTACGGTCAGGTGCGCAGCCCCAAGCGTGGTCAGGGGCGAGATCTCGGCACTCGCCGGTGCCCCTTCGGCCTCCAGCTCCTCGGGATCGCGTACACCCATCTCGGATTGACCAGCGCCCGTCCTCAACCCCGCCCGGCGCCGAAGCCGGCCTTGCTCAGCATCCGTGGCACTCGAGAAGGGAAACGACTTGACGCCACTCGACCTTGCCGCTCACAGGATGGCCGAAGATCTTCTCGACCGTATCTCGATGGTGGCTGCTGAGGTTCGCCTGCATCTGGAGCTGCCTTTCCAAGGTCGATGGACAGCGTACTCCCCCGGCGACTCGCCGACTTCGGCTTGCTGCTGGCGAAGGCACTCTCGCGGCGGATCCGCCGCCTCCAGATCAAGCGGGCGGTGGCCCGCCTTGATGGTCGCCCGTCCCAGGGGCCGAGCGGACGACCTACGGCGAGGAGCCGATCAGCTCCTTGCGGGTCAGCCCGCCCTCTGGCTTGTCCGTCTGACTCATTTGCTCCTCCGGAAGATGTCGACGGCGTTGCTGCCGAACGACGTCGAGTACAGATGACGGCCGTCGGGGCTGAGCGCAATCGAGCTGACGCCGCGCAGCGCGCGGGCGCGCGTGCAGCCTGGGACCGAGCGAGGGGCGAGGCAACCTGCGCGGCCCCACTTCTGCACCACCGAGCCGGATTTCCTGCCGCGATCGAGGACGGCGATGGCGCCCGTGGCGAATGCGGCGGCATACACGTTTGCCCGGCGAGACGGCGAGCGCCTCGGGGGCGCTGAGGGCTCGACCGAACGAACAGCCGACGGCGCGCAGCCAGACGACGCAACCGGACGTGCCCGACTTCTGCGTGAGGCCGCCGGAAGGGGTCGAGCGGGTGAACGACGTGACGCTGTTGCTGAACAGCGACGTCACATACACGTCGTCGTCGCCGGGGCTGACCGTCACCGCGTTCGCGCCGCTGAGCTCCGCCCCGGTGGTGCAGCCGGCGAGCTGGCTGTTGACGATGCAACCGCTGCCGTCGGTCGCCTGGAGTGGGGTGCCGGTGGACGGTTCGCGCGAGAGTACGACGACAGCGTTGGACAGGGCCGTCGCGACGTAGACGCTGGCGCCGTCGCCGCTGATCGCCATCCCCTCCGGTGCTCCCAGGGCGAGGCCGGGAGCGCAGCCGCTCGTCGCTTCGGCGATGCAGCCCGTGCTGCCCGCCGGCTGCGTGAGCGCGCCGGTGGACCGGTCACGGTTGAAGACCGCGACCGCGTTGCCGAAGAACGATCCGACATAGACGTTCTTCCCGCCGGGGCTGACGATGACGACGTCCGGCCCGACCAGCGCACGGCCGCTGGCGCAGACGGGGACGGGCAGCCGGGAGATGCAGCCGGCGCCGGCGGGGAGCTGGCTGAGCGCGCCGGTCGATGGGTTGCGACGGAAGACGCTGACGGTATTGCTCGCCCGCGAGGTCGCGTAGACGTTGCGGCCGTCGGGGCTAACCGCGACCGAGTTCGGGCCGTCGAGCCCGACGGCCGTCGCGCAGTCGCTGGAGCCCTTGGCGGCAATGCATCCCGCCGCCCCCTTCGGCTGCGTCAGCGTGCCCGTGCGTGCGTCGCGCCTGAAGATCGCGATGGCGTCGCTGCCCGAGGAGGCGACATACACATTCTTCCCATCCGGGCTGAGCGCGATGGCGCGTGAGCCCATGAAAGGGCCCGGGCCCTTGAGGGCGCGCGCGATCCCGCACCCGCCGGAAGGCGTCGAGCGATCGACCAGACAGCCCCGCGATCTCGGCAGTTGCGTCAGCGTTCCGCGCGTCGCCGCCTTCTGGCGAGCGTGCGGCGGCGCCGGCGCGGCGAACGCGCTCGCCGGCAGCGCCAGTGCCGCAAGAGCCCCCAGCGTGGCGACTGCCCGGGGCGCGAGGTTGAGATGTCGGAAGGAGAGGCGCGTGGACGGGAAATCTCCCCACGGGCACCTTTCGGTCGCAGAGGTCACTCGGCAGCTGCGTAGTCGGCCCTGCGGACACGCACCGAGGACTGCGGCATCCAGATCAGCGCTTGCTCATCTTCAGGTTGCCGAGCACCCCGATCCGGAAGCCCAGCCACGGATAGGTGGCGGTGAAGAGCGTGTTGTCCTGCGGCTGGAGCCCGACCGCCGAGAGCCAGAGCTGGTAGACGGGGGCGTTGGCGATGCCGCCGTGCAACCGTCGCCAGATCCGACCGCCGCCGCGCCCCGACGGAGGCGGGGTGATCGTGTCGGTCCACTCGACGACGTTGCCGCCCTGGTCGAGGGTTCCCCACGGCGAAGTGGTCTTCGCCTGACCGACCGTGCTGAGGCTTCCCTGGTAGATCTCGGCGTAGGTCGTTGGGTCGATTCCGAAGGGATTCACGGTCGAGCAGGCTTCCGCTCCGACGGCCGCGGGGCACCAGCTCGGGGCCGGCAGTTCCGAGGCGTGGAAGGTCGCGAGCGGCTGCGTCGAGGCGTTGGTGACGTCGCCGGTCGAGGGGTCGAGCGTCGTCGCCTTGGGCGCCGTCGCCGTGCCGTCTTCGAACACGCCCGGATTGGTCGGGTACTTCCAGTAGGAGTACGTACCGCCACCGCCCGGGTCGTAATAGGCCGCCTTGATCCACTCGTTCTGGCTGGGCACGACGAAGCCGGACTCATGGGAGCGGGTCGCCGCTCGCTTCGTCATGTCGTACATCCCGTGCTCAGTCTGGCTGGAAAGCCGAACCCGGTAGGTGACGTAGCGGAAGCCAGCTTCGCCACTGGCGTGCCTGGAAAGCAGCTGGCCGTTGTAGAGCGAGTTGACGAAGCGCGCCGTCCGCAGGAAGTTGGCGAAGCCATAGGGCTTGTCGCCCCATTCCGGAGAAGCCACCGAGTAGTGACGACCCCGGGAGGCACTGGAGGAGAAATTGATCTGCCCGTACTTGGGCCAGGCCGAGGAGCTCTCGTCGGCGCTGTAGAGGTGATGCCTGTTGCGGCCCGCGGGATCGACGGTGTTGAGGAACGCCACCCACTGGGCGACGGTGACCTCGAGCTGACCGATGCCATAGCGGTACTTGACCCCACCGATCTGCTGGCAGGCGGGTTTAGCTTCAGGCACTTCGGCACAGGACGTATAAATGGCGTCCTTGAAGGGAATGATGCCGACCGAGGGGTTCCCTGGGGCGCCGACCTTGACGGTCTTCAGCGTCAGGACAGGGTCCCGGCGAGGCAACCGACATCGCCGGTCCGCGAGCGCCGATGCCACCACGATGGTCAGCGCTGGCGCCAGACGATTCCGTGAGGCGCCGAGCGTGGTTTGGCGAGCCGGCATCTTGTCTTATCGACCGGGGCTCGAAACGCTTTAGCGCCGCTTGTCTGCTCTAGCGCCAATCGCGCGCTGCAAGGGCCGGAGACGTTTACGTCCGCATAACTCGAAATCGGCGCATATCGCCGCGTTCTTAAGGCACCAGCGCCAGAAATGGAGTGGATACCCAGGGCTGGTAAATCAGGACCCGCTCGGCCACGGTTCAGTCGCCGGCGACGTCGCGGCGCAGGAAGACGAGGCTCGCGGCCATCAGCGCGGGAATCCCGTAAAGCGCGCAGACCCAGATCGCGCGGACGATCGGCGCCCAGTCGACCGGCGAGCGCAGCAGCCCCTGCCAGGCGTTGAACTGGGTGCTGAGGAGGTAGGGGTGCAGCCCGCCGAGCCCGGGCAGGATGCCGACCAGCTGGACCAGCAGCGAGAACATCAGGGTGCCGACGATCGCCGCGGCGCTGTTGCGGAACACAGTCGAGAGCAGCAGCCCGATGCAGGCGATCGCGGTGATCGGGATCAGGTAGACGAGCAGGCTGGCGCCGACCAGCCCCAGCCCTTCGGTCGCCGATATTCGCGTCCCGGAGAGGCTGATGATCGAGTTGAAGCCCGAGGCGAGGATGCCGGCCCCCAGCGAGACCGCTCCGGTGACGGCGATCGCCGCCACCGCGTAGGTCAGCGTCGCCAGCGTCTTGCCGGCGAACACCTGGTGGCGCTCGACGGATCGGGTGAGGAGCGCCTTCAGCGTGTCGTTCCGATCCTCCGCGGCGACGATGTCGCCGGCCACCAGGGCGGTGATCAGCGGGAACATCCAGACCGAGCCGAAGAGCAGGAGGACGAGCGGGATCGCGAGGCCGGTGTCGTGGACGTAGCGGCCGAAGGCGACGTCGTTGGGGCCTCCGCCCCGGGTGGCGAGCGCGACGACGAAGATGATCGGTACCAGCGCCGCGGCGCCGAGCCCGAGGTAGGTCCGCTTCTGGGCGCGCAGCTTGCGCAGCTCCCAGCGGTAGACGGTGAGGACGCCGGGGTTCATGCGGCGCCCTGCAGAGCCCTGTCGGGCCGGCCGGCGCCCTCTCCCGCCGCCTCGCCCTCGGTCAGCTTGAAGAAGAGGTCCTCGAGGGTCGCGTGGCGGGGGCTCAGCTCCAGCGGCGGCGCCCCGGACTCGGCGAGGGCCAGCGAGAGGGCGCCAACGGCCTCCTCGCTGTCGGCGCTGAAGGTGAGGCCGGCGCCGGGCGCGCCATGGACCTCGGAGATTCCCGCCTGGGCGCTCGCCACCCGCCGGGCCCGCTCGTCGTCGGTCGTCCGCAGCAGGTAGCCGCTGCCGGCCTGGCGGCGAAGCTCCGCCAGCGAGCCCTGGTAGGCGACGCGGCCGCTGCGGAGGATCGCGACCCTGTTGCAGAGTTCTTCCACCTCGGCGAGCAGGTGGCTGGAGAGGAGCACCGTCATCCCCTGGCCGGAGAGATCGCGGATCAGGTCGCGCATGTCGCGCATCCCACCCGGGTCGAGGCCGGTCGCCGGCTCGTCGAGCAGCAGCAGGCGGGGCTCGCGCAGCAACGCGGCGGCGATGCCGAGGCGCTGGCGCATCCCGTGGGAGTAGCCACCGACCCTGTCCTTGGCCCGCGGGCTGAGCCCGACGATCTCCAGCACCTCGGGGATCCGCTCCGCGGCGCCATGCCCGTCCAGCGCCGCGAACAGCTCGAGGTTTGTGCGACCGTTCAGATAGGGATAGAACGCCGGCGCTTCGACGAACCCCGCGACCCCCTCCAGGGCCTCGACGCCTGCCTGGGGGTCGCGGCCGAAGAGCCGCACCGATCCCGAGCTGGGCCTGATCAGGCCCAGCATCATCCGCAGCGTGGTCGTCTTGCCGGCGCCGTTGGGACCCAGGTAGCCGAAGACGTCGCCGGCCTCGACGGTCAGGTCGACGTCGTCGACCGCGACCAGCTCGCCATAGTTCTTGCAGAGGCCGCGGACTTCGATCGGCGCCGAGTCGGCCATCCGCTCAGAGCGCCCGCGCCGCGGCCTCCGCCGCCGCCGGCGGCACCGATCCGATCACCACGTAGTCGACGCCTTCGCGACTGAACCGGACCACGGTCCCCAGCGCCGTGTCGAGCTCTTCCCCTTGGGCGCCGTTGATCGAGACCTTCGGCAGGCTGAGCCCGCCGTCGGTCGAGCCGCCGCCGCTCTTACCCGGTTCGGACGCCGACTCGATCACGGCGATGCCGCCGAGGCCCTTGCCGTAGGTGACCAGCGCCGCCGACTCGCCGTCGACTTCGATGCCGCGGACCTCGGCCTGCGGAAGCCCGGCAAGCGATTCCGGGGCGGTCAGCGGGAAGTGCAGAGCCTTCTGCACGGCTTCGACGCCGATCAGCTTGCGGGATTCCTCCTGCCCGCCCGTCGCTTCGCCTTCCGGCGCGAGGTCGACGACCCTGGCGCCTTCGGGCGGCGAGATTTCGAACACCGAAGAGGGGACCGATTCGAAGGAGACGTCGGTCGCCTCGAGCTGCAGCACCGGGGAGCTGTCGCCGCTGGAGTAGATCGCCGCCCGCAGCGGGACGCCGTTGGCGGCATCCCAGGCGAGGGCGGCGCCGCCGAGCAGACCGCCGTCGTGCTTGGGGGCGACTTCGAGCGTGTAGGTGGGCTGGCCGGCGACGTCGGAGGGAACAGCTCCGCTCAGTTCGGCGTGCTCGCCGACCTTGGCGATCCCTTCTTCGACCTCTTCGAGCGAGGGCGGGCCCGGCTTGGCGCCAGCGTCCTTTCCTTCCTCTTCGGGGAGCATTCCCTTGTAGACGGTTTCGGAGCTGCCGTCGTAGATTTCGAAATGGCGTTCGGAGATCAGGACCTGGCTGTCGCCGCCCCCGCCTTCGGATTGGAGCTCGAGCCGCAGCTTGCCGCCGCCTTCCGGTGAGGCCCAGAGCCGGCCGCTGGCCCCGGAGAGGAGCGGGTCGGTGCCTTCGATGCTGGCGGCGTCGACGAGGTGGTTGGTGAACTGGATGCGGGCGCTGATGCCCGGCACCGCCGGCGCGCCCAGGGCATCGTGGATCGCGTTGGCGAGCGACTTCGGCTGCGGCTTGGGACCGCCCCCCGACATCGCCATCGCGACGGCGGCGATGCCGATCGCGGCGACCAGCGTCACCGCGCAAAGCGCGAGGAGACGGCGGCTTGAGATGCGGCGGAGAAATCTCACGACGGCCTCCTTCGAGTCAAGCGATCGAGTTCAGGCTAGGCCACGACTCTGAAACAACTCTGACACCTCGCGGTCGTCGGCCGCGAGGATCCACGGCAACCGACCGCCGGGCAGAGGGTCGGCCCCCACGCGGGCGGCCCGACTGATTCGCCTCGGCGACGAGGATGTCGAGCACCCGGCTGTATGCACCCCCCTTGATCACGCCCTCGACACTAGAGGGGCTTCCTTTAGCGGAGCTATGGATTGCCTAAAGCGGCAGGTCAGAACCGTGCGATCGGGCTCGCGGAACTGCTAGGTCGGCCAGACGGGACTCGAGACGGCCCCCGGAACGGCTTTCTCCCAAAGCTCACCGAGCCGCGCCAGATCCTGCTCGTCGAGGCGACTGAAGAAGAGCTCCCGCACCGTCGCGTGGTGGGTGACCTGGGCGGCACGCAGGCGAAGCAGGCCCTCCCCCGTCAGTCCGACGAGCAGGCTGCGCCCGTCTGCCGGGTTGGTGGTCCGCTCGATCAGCTCCGCCTTCGCCAGCCGGTCGACGGCGCGCGAGATGCCGCTCGGGCTGAGGTTGTGCCGGTCTGCGAGCTCCCCCATCGCGAGCCGGCCGCCGGGCGCGGTCACCAGGGTGATCAGGACCCCGTAGGCGTCGATCCCGAGACCGTGGGCCTCGAGCATCCGGCGATCGACCTCTCGGGTCACGGTCGAGTGCACCCGAAGCATGCCTCGCCAGGCTGCGAACTCGGCCGGCGTGAACGGGTCGGGCTCAGGCGGGCCGGAAACCGGGGGCGGTGGGGCCGGCGCCCCTTCAGAGTTATTTGACATATGCAAGTAGTCGGGTTAGATTGTTTGCGCACGTCAACTATTTCACATCCAGGTCGGAGGAGGGCAAGATGAGCGCAATCACGACGGATGAGGTCACCCCGGCGCCGATCATGGAGCTCGCCAGCGGGTTCATGGCGGCCAAGCACCTCTTCGTGGCCAGCCGGCTCGGTCTGTTCGAGGCGATCGCCGGCGGTACGGATACGACCGGCGAGCTCGCCTCGGAGCTCGGCCTCCCGGAGCCGTCGGTGCGGATCTCGGCCGACGCCATGGTGGCGGTGGGGATGCTCGAACGCGAGGATGGGCGCTACCGCAACAGCGACGTCGCCAGCGCCTTCCTGAGCGGCTCCACCCGGTCGGACCTGCGGCCGTTCCTGCGCTTCTGGGATCAGATCAGCTACCCGTCCTGGACCGGGCTCGAGACCGCCCTGCGCACCCGGACCGCCCACGCGGCCGAGCTCACCGCCGAGCAGACCGACGTCTTTGCCGCCGGCGTCGAGGCGATCACGGCAGGCGCCGCCAACGCCCTCGCGCATGTATATGACTTCGCCCCCCACCGGCGGCTGCTCGACGTCGGCGGCGGCACCGGCTCGTTCCTCGACCCGGTTCTCGCCGCCACCCCGACCCTCGAGGCGACGCTCGTCGAGCTCCCCGACACCGCCGCGATCGCCCGGGCGCGCTTCGAGGAGAGCGAGGTCGCCGACCGCGTGCGGGTGATCGACGCCGATGCGGTCGCGGATTCGCTTCCCCTGGGTCACGACGTCGTCCTCGTCGCCAACTTCATCCACCTCTTCTCGCCGGAGACGAACTCGCGCTTCCTCACCAACCTCGCCCGGGCCGTGAGCCCGGGCGCTCGCCTGCTCCTGGTCGACTTCTGGACCGACCCCGGCCACACCTCGCCGCCGATCGCGGCCCTGCTCGCCGGAGAGTTCCTCCTGGTCAGCGGGGAGGGCGACGTCTATAGCCATGACGATCTCGACGCACTGCTCACGGACGCGGGCTGGCAATCGATCGAGCGCCGCGAGCTGGCCGGCCCGCAATCGCTGGTGATCGCGGAGGCGGGGCCGCGGCGCGACCTTCTCTGCGAGGAAGCGAATTCCGGAAATTGAGCGAGCCGGCGCTCGCCGCCTGGTCGACTCCGGGGCCGCCTCGACCAGCCCCGCCGGGAATCACGGGGGCTTCAACGGGCGCGTGATCTCGGCTAGGTTGGGACCAATGGCGTCGGTCAATTACGAGGATTGGCACCAGACCTGCGACACGCTCCACGCCCACACCCAGGTGCTGGGCAAGCTGGCGGCAGAGCTGGCTCCCCCCGAGCCCCAGCTCCAGCACGCCGCGCTCCGGCTCACCGCCCGCGGTTGGGAGACGGCTCCGCTGCCGGCGCCCGACGGCTCCGGCGCTCTCGTCGTCGCCCTCGACCTGGGCGCGCATGAAGCTCTTGCCGAACACAGCGGCGGGAGCGTGCGCCGGGTCGCGCTGACGCCCGACAGACCGGTGGGCGAGGTGACCCGCGAGCTGCTCGGCGCGGTCGGCGACCTCGCCGGCAATGTCGAGATCGACCCCACCCCGCAGGAGGTGCCCTGGAGCGCACCCCTGGACGAGGACACCGAACACGCTCGCTATGACGCCGAGGAGGTCGCCGCCTACTTCGCCGCAGCAACCCGGGCCAATCTCGCTCTGGCGGCGTTCCGGGCACCGTTCCGCGGGCGCTCGACGCCGGTCAACGCCTGGTGGGGCTCGTTCGACCTCGCCGTCAGCCTCTTCTCGGGCCTGCCGGCCGATCCCCCCTCCGACGACTTCATCATGCGCAACGCGATGGACTCGCAGGAGGTCGCGGTCGGCTGGTGGCCGGGTGACGCCCGCTACGGCAAGGCCGCGTTCTACGCCTACGCGCACCCAGCGCCGGAGGGCTTCGCAGACGGAGAAGTCGCCCCCGCGGCCGCACGCTGGGACCGCGCGCTCGGCGAGTTCGTCCTCGACTGGGACGACGTCAGGGTGAGCGAGGACCCCCACGCGCTCGCGCTCGAGTTCGCCCACTCGGCCTTCGACTACGCCTGCGCGGTGTGTGGCTGGGATCAGGCGCTCGCCGCCAGCGCCGC
>JAXLTB010000009.1:0-86012 GCA_046330295.1 Solirubrobacterales bacterium
CCACGGCGATCCTCGTCCTGCGTGGCATGTCGCGACGCTGGCGCGAGGGCGCGGCCGAGCCCGAGGGCACGCCGTACGCACCCCCGGCGGAGGCCACCCCGTGAGCAGGGCCGACGCCGCCGCGGCGATCCTCTGGGTCGGCGCGACCTTCTACGCGCTCTTCGGCGGTGCCGACTTCGGCGGTGGCTTCTGGGACCTGATCGCCGGCGACGCCGAGCGGGGCGAGCGGCCACGGGCGCTGATCCAGCGCTCGCTGACGCCTGTCTGGGAGGCCAACCACGTTTGGCTGATCTTCATCCTCGTGGTCCTCTGGACCGCCTTCCCGCCGGCCTTCAGCGCCGTGATGACCACCCTGTACGTGCCGATCGCGCTGGCCGCGGTCGGGATCGTCCTGCGCGGCTCGGGCTTCGCCTTCCGCAAGTCGATCGAGGGGCTGGCCGCGCGGCGCGCGGCGGGCGCCACCGTCGCCCTCTCCTCGGTTCTGACTCCGTTCTTCATGGGGACAGTGGTGGGCGCGATCGCCTCCGGAAACGTCCCCGCGGGCGGCGAAGGTGACGCCTTCTCCAGCTGGCTGCAGCCGCTGCCGCTGCTGACCGGGGCGATGTTCGTCGCCACCGGCGCCTACCTGGCAGCCGTCTTCCTCGTCGGCGATGCCCGCCGCGCCGGCGAGGATGACCTCGAGCGCTACTTCGTCCGCCGGGGGCTTGTCGCGGCGGCCGTGGCCGGGGCCGCGGCCGTGGCTGGGTTGATCGAGCTGCACGCCGAAGCCCGCTACGTGTTCGACCGCCTCGTCGACCAGGGCCTGCCGCTGGTGATCCTCTCGGCCCTCTGCAGCGTCGGCCTGCTGGCGGTGCTGCTGCGCGGCGGCAGGCGCCCGCTGCGACCGCTCGCTGCCGGCGCTGTGATCGCGGTGATCTGGGGCTGGGGCGTCGCCCAGTTCCCCTACCTGCTGCCGAGCGAGCTGAAGATCGACGAAGCCGCCGCTCCCGACCCCACCCTGAACATCGTCTTCATAGTCTTCGCGGTGGCGGCCATTCTCGTCCTTCCCTCCCTGGGCCTGCTGTATACCCTCAGCCAGCGCGACCTTCTGGAGGGAGAGCATTGATCGAGGCGGTCCTCTTCGACATCGACGGCACCCTGATCACCACCGGCGGCGCCGGCGGCGAGGCCTGGAAGCGGGCCTTCGTCGAGCTCTACGGCAATCCGCTCGACATCCGCGACGTGACCGAGTCTGGGATGACCGATCCCGAGGTCGGCCGGGTCGCCCTCCGCAACATCCTCGGCCGCGACCCCGACGGCCGCGAGCTGGCGGCGGCGATGGGCCGCTACCTGCGGCACCTCTCCAGCTCGATCGACGAATCGGAGGGCTACCGGGTGATGCCCGGGGTCGAGGAGCTGCTGGAGCGCCTCGTCGACACCGGCCACCTGCTCGGCCTCACCACCGGCAACGTCGAGGCCGCTGCCCACATCAAGCTCGCCCGCGCCGGCCTCAACCGCTTCTTCTCCTTCGGCGGCTACGGCTCCGATTCGACCGAGCGCACGGTGCTCACCCAGCGCGCCCTGGAGCGCGGCAGCATGGTCTCCGGCGGCAGCCTCTCCAGGGAGGCCAGCATCTCGGTCGGCGACACCCCCCGCGACGTCGTCGCAGGCCACGGCGCCGGGATCGAAGTCGTCGGCGTCGCCACCGGCAACTTCAGCGTTGAGGAACTGAAGAGCGCCGGCGCCGACTGGGCGCTCTCGGACGTCACCGCAGGCTTTCCGGCCTGAAGCTCGGCGTTGGCGCCGCGGCCGCCGCGTTGCCGTAGGTGGCGGTCGGCTCTAGAGTCTCCAACTAGTTGGAGACTCCCGAGCATGACGACGGTCCCGTGCGGGATTCCCCGCCGCCCGAGTCGCGGTGGCGGTCGCTGATCTCGAAGATCCTCCTGGGGGTCGCCATCGGCCTGGTCGTCACCGTCGTCGGCTTCTGGCTCGTGCGGCTGCTCTTCGGCGGCGATGAACTGCACCCCCGCGGAGCGATCGACAGCCCCGCGCGTGCGGCGACCGTGCCCGCCGGCTCGATCGTCTCGGGAAGCCTGCGGGAGATCCCCGACGACGCCCACGTCTGGCTCGTCGCCCGTCGAGGCAGCCGCGTCTGGGCGATCGGGCCCGAGCTGGCTCACGAGCCGAGCTGGGAACGCAGGATCCCGGCTGCCCTCCCGCGCGGCGCGGCACTCTCTCTTGGGCTGGTGATGGTGGGAGAAGACGCCGCGACCGCGTTGCGCTCCCGGACCGCGCGGGTCCGCGCCCTCTCGACAGGGGCGCTCGGGGATTTCGACGAGCTCGCCGCCGTCCCCAGGTTCTTCGTCGAGCTGGAAGCCGAGGGGCCGCGCCTGTACGCCGTCTTCCCGCAGGCGCGCGCCTCGGGGGGCGAAGCGTTCCGGTACGAGAATGGCGGCGGCTCGGTCACCGCGGAACTTCCCGACGACTCCAGCTGCCACCGGCCGACCCGGGCGGTGGGCCTGCGCCTGGCCTGGCGGATGTCGGGCACTCAGAGCGGCGGGTGGGGCGTGGCGTGGGATCGCTCCCCGGCGGGCAGCTTCGACGCCTCGAGCTTCGATCGCCTCTCGCTCGGGGTCAAGGGCGCGACCGGCGGCGAGACCTTCGAGCTCGCCCTGAAGGACACCGCGCACGACGAGCACCGGGTCGAGTCGACCGCGCTGGGGGACCTCAGCGCGCACGAGTGGCGCCGGCTCTCGGTGCCGTTGAGCGCCTTCGCGCCCGTCGACCTCGGCTTGCTGGAGAACCTCAGCATCGGCTTCAGCCAGCCCGACGGCTCGGGGGAAGTCTGCATCGACGAAATCGCCTTCGGCGGGACCGCTCCCGCCGGCAACGGCGCCGAAGCCGCGGCCCCGCAGGCCGAGGGAGATGCGAGGGCGTCCCAGGTGGCCCTGCTGCGACCGCAGCGGTTCGCGCTCGAGGGTGAGAGCGCGCGGGGTGGCGGCAAGGGTGATGAGCCGCGGTAACGCCTCCAATGACGCGACGCTGCTTTTCGAGAGTGGGGAACCGGCGGTGCTCCGCTTCCTCTCGGGTAGCGTCGGGTCCTACCTGATTCGCGTCCGCTACAGCAACGACAACTTCGGCCCGCTGGAGTCGGTCCGCCTCGCTCTCGACGGCGCCCCGATCGGCGAATTCGCGGCCCGGGACAGCGGCGACTGGAACCGCTTCGAAGGGTCCCACCCATTGGGTCCGGTGCGCGTCGGCCGTGGGCCGCACCGGCTGGGGATCGCCGTCAGCGGCGGCGACGGCTACGGCGTGGAGATCGACCGGGTGCGGCTGGTCCCAGCGAGCTGAGCCCTCAGCCCAGCTCGCAGCGGGCCTGGTAGATCGAGGTGAAGCCGCTTTCGAAGCCGTTGCGGGCCGCCCGCAGGTAGAGGCGCCAGACGCGGACGCGTTCGGGGCCGGCGAGGCGGATCGCCTCGTCCAGGTTCTCGTCGAGGTTGCGCGCCCAGTGGCGCAGCGTCTCGGCGTAGTCGGGAGCGAAGTCCTCGACGTGGTGGGTGACGAAGCCCGCCCGTTCCAGCGCCAGCAGGTTGCGCGAGAGGTGCAATGGGGCGGCGTCGGGGAAGACGTAGCGCTCCGAGAACGGCCCCGCCTCGGCGTCGGTATGGCGCAGGCGGGTGATCCCGTGGTTCAGCAGCCGCCCGCGCGGCTCCAGCAGACCGGCGAGGGTCTGCGCGTAGACCTCTATCTGCGAGGCGCCGACATGCTCGACCATGCCGATGCTGGCGATCGCGTCGAAGCGCTCGCCGGCGAGGTCGCGGTAGTCCATGACCCGGAACTCGACCCGGTCGGCGACGCCGGCCTCCTCGGCCCGCTGCCGAGCCTTCTCGGCCTGCGGGGGCGAGAGGGTGATCCCGACCACGCTGGCACCGTGCCTGGTCGCCGCCCAGAGCGGGAAGCCGCCCCAGCCACAGCCGACGTCGAGGACCCGGTCGCCCTGCTTCAGCTCCAGCTTGCGGGCGACGGTCTCCAGCTTCTCCTCCTGCGCCTCCTTGAGCGTCTGCGCGCCGCGCGAGAAGATCGCGCAGCTGTAGACCATCGTCTCGCCGAGGAAGAGCTCGAAGAACTCGTTGGAGACGTCGTAGTGGTGGCGCACCGCGCGGGCGTCGCGCTCCTTGCTGTGGCGGCGGCCGCTCGGGCGCAGCTCGGCGGCCGGTCGCGGCGGCGGCTTGGTCAGCCCGGTCGCGCGCACGGCGCCGAGCAGCAGCGCCCCCTTGTCGGCGCCGTCGAGCGACGGCGGCTTCCAGCTGTCGAGCAGCTCGATCACGGCGTCGATGTCGTCGACCTCGAGCTCGCCGCTGACGTAGGCGCGGCCGAGACCGAGCTGGCCCGGGGCGCGCAGCACGTGGGCGGCGGCGCGGGGCGAGCGGACGCTGAAGGTGGGGCCGTCGCCGGAGGTCGAGGGGACCGTGGTCCCGTCCCAGAACTCGACGGTGAAGGGCCTTTCCGGCAGCCGGGACTCGATCTCCCGGCGCAGCGGGGCGGTGTTTGCGAACGGCATCGTCGGGCACCCTACAGACTGCAATAAGCACGCTTTCAGGTTCGACCCGTATCATCGCCGCGCATGCCTGCCACGGGACCCCTCCCCTCAGACATCCAACCGGTTGAGAACGAGACGCGCGACCGGATCATCACCGGTCTGGTGACGCTGATCCCGTTCGTCGCGATCGGCCTCGCCGGCTGGCAGGTCTGGGGCAGCGCCCTGCACTGGAGCGACGTCTTCCTCTTCGTCGGCATGTATCTGCTGACCGGGCTCGGGATCACCGTCGGCTTCCACCGCCACCTCACCCATCGCAGCTTCAAGACCTACGAGTGGCTGCACGGGCTGCTGGCCATCCTCGGCTCGGCCGCGATCGAGGGACCGGTCATCTCCTGGGTCGCCGACCATCGCAAGCACCACGCATTCTCCGACCAGGAGGGTGATCCCCACAGCCCCCACGTCGATCACGGCCACGGCTGGAGCGGCGCCATACGGGGCCTCTATCACGCCCACATGGGCTGGCTCTTCATCCACACCCAGCGCGGCAACAGGGAACGCTATACGCCGGACCTGCTCAAGGATCCCGTGATCAGCTGGGTCGACCGCACCTTCATCTACTGGGCGATCCTCGGGCTGCTGCTCCCCTTCGCGGCCGGCTGGGTGATCGGCGGCACCCTGTTCGCGGCCGTCACCGGTCTGCTCTGGGGCGGCCTCGTCCGCGTCTTCGTCCTGCACCACTTCACCTACAGCATCAACTCGCTCTGCCACGTCTTCGGCAACCGCGACTTCGAGACGACGGACCAGTCACGCAACCTCGCGCTGATCGCGATCCCGACCTTCGGCGAGGCCTGGCACAACAACCACCACGCCTTCCCCACCTCCGCCACCCACGGCCTCGGCCGCCACCAGATCGACATCTCGGCCCTGGTCATCGACGGGCTCGAGAAGCTGAACCTGGTCTGGGACGTCGTGCGCATCGCCCCGGACCGCCTGGCCGCCAAGGCCGTCTGAGGCTGCGCCCAGCCAAGTCAGGCGCTGGGGCGGGGACCGCGGCTCACGGCGCTTCGGGAGACTGGTACCAGTCGATCCAGCCGTTGCAGGCTGCCGCCAGCGGCACGATGCGGTGCGGCTTTGCGGGAACGGCGACCAGCTCGCCCACATAGGCCTTGCCGTCGTAGCCGCTGAGGCTCTGCAGGGTGCTGGCGCCGGCGCTGGAGATGGTGAAGCGGGTCTTCCCGCCCGTGCTCTCGTAGCGGCCGGCAGGCCAGAACTGGCCGTTGTTGCCGAGGCTGATCGTGTTCGGTCGTTGCCCGTCCAGCGCCGCCTCCAGCGGTTCCTTGAACCCTGGAGCGGAGAGCGTCAGTTCGAACGGCGAGAAGTATTGGAGCGAGAGGTTCCAGCTGCCCGGCGGCAGCGCCAGGCTCTGCGATGTCTCCGAGCCGGTGCCGAGCACGCTGCCTGCCCGCCAGCGGCCTTTCGGACCGATCACCGCGTCGGGGAAGAGCGAGGCGCGCCCCGGGTTGGCGAGGAGGATGCGGATCTCGGGTGCCGCGCAGCCGGCGTGCGCCGCGGCCTCGGTCCCCTCGAGCAGGACATGGCGGTCTTCGGGGGTCGCGCCGGTCTTTTCCCAGAGCACGTAGGAGGGGGTGGCGGCGATCCGCTTGAAGTTGGGCGGCGCCTGGCTGTTCCAGGCGGCGCGGCCGGTGATCACGTACGGGAACCGGTTCAGCGTTCCGCGTGAGAAGGAGTCGAAGTCGATCGGGCTGTAGGCGTCGCCGGTGTCGAACGGCTTCTCGGGATTGGGAGAGACACCGGGGTCGGGGAACTCGACCAGCGGCACGTGGGTGTCGGCGCCGAGCAGGTCGTAGGCCGCGTAGCGGTCCTGCCCCGCGTAGAGGACCTGCCTGCCGTGGAGGATCGGCAGGAACGCCTCCAGCTCGGACCCATGTCCCGGAGGCCCGACCGGCGCGTCTCGCAGCACCAGGAAGGTCGAGTAGATCGATCCCCCGACGAACGCCACCGCCAGCACCGCCCACCCGATTCGCGTAGCCAGACCGCGCCTCGATGAACCGGTCTCCGTAGATATGGGCCGGTTTTCGGCCCCTCGGCCCCCGAGCTCGGCGAGGACGGGGCGGATCGCGACCAGCATCGCCAGCGGAGCGGCGATCATCAGCGCCTTGGCCTGGGAGTAATCGCCGCTGAAGGGCAGCGAGACGAGGTAGAGGACGGCACAGGCGCCGAGGGCGATCGGGATCGTCGGCTCGCCGCGCCGCACCCACCAGGCGACCCCGACCAGCAGCGCCAGGATCGCGATCGTCCCGTCGAGCCCCGTCAGCTGGGCGCCGCCGGCCGCGTCGAGGCGGTAGTTGGAGGCCGGCCAGATCCCCAGCGACTCGAGCGGGGAGACGGGGCCGTACGTGTTGCTGCCCGCGACCTTGTTGAATCCGCTGGCGAACCCGAACGGCCCGACGATCGTCAGCAGCAGGGCCAGGCCGCCCAGCCCGACGATCGTCAGCAGCGTCGCCGGGCGCAGCAGGAAGCGCAGCAGCGCCCGCGGCCGAAGCGCCCGCCGCACCCCCGGCAAAGTCAGGCTCCAGAGCGCGAGGATCGCGACCGGCCAGGCGATGCCGGCGAAGCTGTAGGAGAAGAAGATGCCGCCTGCCAGCGCCAGCGGCGGCAGGGCGTAGCGCAGCCGCGGCCAGGGCGCCGCCGGCGGCGTTCCGGGCGCCAGCAGGAAGACGGCGAAGGCCAGCACGAAGAGCGCCTCGGCGGTCTCCTTGAAGGCGGCCTGGGCGAAGTAGGAGGCGGCGAGGTAGGGGAGCGCGACCAGCGTCGCCGCGAGGACCCGCCGCCCCGGGCGCAGCGCACCCAGCGCACCGAGCGCGGTCAGGCCGGTGAGGGCGCCGATCGCGAGGATCTCGCCTATGAAGGCCTGGCCGAGTCCGATCCCCGGCACCGCCGCGGTGGCCACCGCGAGCCCGTGGGGGCCGAGCGGGTAGCCCGGGTCCGGTGCCGGCCCGAAGCCGCTACGCAACCACTCGGCCCAGGCGAGGTGGAGGCCGAGGTCGTTGTTGAAGCCGACCCCCAGCAGGCCCCAGTGGCCGCTGATCGCGAACGGGATCGCCAGCACCACGAGGATCGCGATCGCCACCGGAAGCCCCGTTCGCAGCGCGCCCGCGGCGTCGTAGCGGCGGTCCCCGGCGACGAGGAGTGCCGCCGCCGCGATCAGCGCCACCACGCCGATGGTCGCGCTGGTCCCGTGACCTGGCGCCCGCGCCAGAACCCCGGTCACCGTGAGGACCGCGCCGAAGCCCGCCGCCGGCTCCAGCCACGACCACGACCGGCGCCCCGCCAGCGAAAGCAGGGCGCGACCCACCAGCAGCGAGACGGCGCAGATCAACGCCGCCGAGGCGTAGGTCCCGATCATCAGGGGTGGCAACTTACGGGATCAGTACCGCTCGGCGGCGCGCTCCAGCGTCTCGCGCAGGCTCTCGGCGCGCAGCGGCCGGTCGTGCCCGGCGCAGAGGACCTTCGGGTCCAGTGCGGCCAGGCGCCGCACCGACTCCTTCGCCTTGGCGTGGTTCCAGGCCCAGGCGGGATGTGGGACGCTCGCCTCTCCCTCGGGCAGCGGTTTGAGCCGGGCCGAGTCGACGAGGTAGACGACGTCGCTGACGATCGCCACCCGGTCGCTCTCGCGCCAGAGCCCGATCAGGCCCGGAGCGTGTCCGGGAAAGTGGAGGACCCCGAACCCGGCCACCTCGTCGCCCTCGGAGACGGTGCCGGCGATCTTCACGGCGCCGCCGTCCCAGCGCCGCAGCAGGAACGGGTAGATCCACCGCACCGGCGCCACCGGCAGTTGCGAGAGGTCGAAGTAGGGCGCGATCGCCGCGTCGCTTTCGGCGTCGGCGACTTCGTCGGGATGGCAGTAGACCGGCGCCCCCATGTAGGGAGCGCAGCCACGATGGTCGGCATGGGCGTGCCCGAGCACCACCCGCTTCAGGCCGCCGAGCTGCTGGGCCGCTGCCCGAGCGGACTTCCGCATCCCCTTGGTTCCGGCGTCGAACTGGACCACCCCGTCGCCGTCCTCGAGGAAGTAGACGTTCATCGCCTTGCGGAAATCACCCCGCAGCAGCCATACGCCGTCCACGACCTTCTCCACTCCCATGCCCCCAGCCTAACCCCGGCTAGGGTTCGCCCGTGCCCTGGATCTGGAAACTCGGGATGGCGGTGCTGATCGTCTGCCTGATCGCGACGATGGTGATTGCGATCGTGCAGCTGACGACGACGCCGACCGAAATCCTCGGCGACGGGTTTCGCGGTCTCCCCGCCCACACGCGCCGTTAGTCACTTAGTATCAGCCGCGTTCAGCGACCGAGCGAAGGGGGCGGCGTGTTCACTCGTATCGTGGTTGGAACCGACGGCTCTGACACGGCCGCGGAGGCGGTGCGGCAAGCGATCGACCTGGCCAAGCTCTCGGGCGCCCAGCTCAGCATCGTCAGCGCCTTTGCCCCCGTGCCGACCCGCCGGGTGAGCGGGGAGCAGCAGGACGCTCCCCCCGACGTCCAGTACGTGATCGGGCCCCGCGAGGACGTCAACCTGATCCTCGACGCGGCCGCCGCGGATGCCCGCAAGCAGGGCCTCGAGGTCCAGACCCACCCGGTGGAGGACGACCCGGCCGACGCGATCCTCAACGTCGCCGAAGAGACCAATGCCGACCTGATCGTGGTCGGCAACAAGGGGATGACCGGTGCCCGCCGCTACCTCCTCGGCAGCGTCCCAAACAATGTCTCCCATCACGCTCCCTGCAGCGTGATGATCGTTCGCACGACCTAGCTCGCGCTCACTGGGGTTCGGTCGCCGCGGCCGCGTCGATCAACCCCGCTCCCTGCTGCGTCCGCGGCAGCCCGAGGTCGCGGGCGGTGGTGCGCAGCCGTCGGGCGACGGCGTTCACGCGTGCTGTTGGCGCCGCCGGTCTCGGGATGACCCCGCTGGCCAGGACCATCGCGGCGACGCCGGATACGTGGGCCGCGGCCATCGAGGTGCCGACGAAGTTGCCCGGGATCGCGAAGGCGTTGGTCGTCCCGGGCTTCAGCGTTACCTGGTAGATCGGCCGGGCCGAGAGCGACGGGCAGCCGGCGCCCGGCAGCCCGCCGCCGGGCGCCACCAGGTCGATCGACGCTCCCGCGAGCGAGTAGCTGCCCAGGCAGCCGCCCTCGGTGGTGCCGCCCACGGCGATCACCCGCGGTCCGGTGGCCGGCTCCGAGACGCAGGACTCCGAGCCGAGGTTGCCGGCCGAGGCCACCGCGACGACGCCCCGCGCGTAGGCTTCGCGCAGCGCTTCGTCGACCGAGGGAACCCTCTTGCGGCAGCCGAAGTTGAAGCTCATGTTGATCACCTGCGCATGGTGCTCCACCGCGAAGCGGATGCCCTTGGCGATGTCGGCGGCGTCGCCGCGCCCGTGTTTGTCGAGCACCCGGACCGGCATCAGCTTGGCCCGGTAGGCGAGTCCGGTCAGGCCGATCGCGTTGTCGGTCGCCTCCCCGATCGTCCCGGCGACATGGGTACCGTGGCCGTTTTCGTCGAGCGGAACCCGATCGTCGTCGATGAAATCGTGGCCCTTGACGAACTGCCCGGATGCGAAGTCGGGGCTGCGCTGGAACCTGGCGCCCTCGGACCGGTAGGCGATCCCGGTGTCCAGGACCGCCACGGTGACCCCTTCGGCTCCGGGTCGCCCGGCCGCGATCAGGTTGCGCCAGGCGGTGACCGCGTCGATGCCGCCGGGCGAGATCGGCAGCCGGGCGGTCTCGGTCCCTTCCCAGGCGAGGAAGTTCCACTGCTTGAAGGACCACTCGCCGGCCGCGGCCGCGGCTTCGGAGGCCCCTTCGATGGTACCGGGGTCATTGGGATCGAGGACGCTGAGACCGGGGAGGACGGCCGACGCGGTCGCGATGTAGTTCGGCACGGCGTATTTGACGCGGGGGTTGCGCCGCAGTGCCGCCGCCGTTGGCCGCACTCCGACTCCCCGAGGCAGCGACAGCGACCGCGCGGCGCGCTCGCCGTCCAGCTTGACGATCACCTGCCGGGGGACGAATTCGCGCCCCGGCGAGATCGCGACCTGCGCCCGGGCGGGCGCGGCCGCGGCGGCCAGTGCCGCGAGCGCGGCCACCGGGGCGAGTATCGGGAGGAGTCGTCTCATCTGATCGCGGTGCTCGCCGGACCCCTGTGGCCGGGCGAGCCCTACAGCTAACACCTCGATGCCGACGAAGTTGTAGGGGGACATACTCCCGGATCGATGAACCAGGACACCTCAAGCGGCGGGCACGGGGAGGCGATGGGCGTCGCCATCGAGCAGGCGCGCCGGGCTCGGGATCACGGAGACGTCCCGATCGGCGCCGCGATCTTCCGCGAGGGCGAGCTGCTGGCAGTGGCCGGCAACGAGCGCGAGCTGCGTCGCGACCCGACCGCGCACGCCGAGATCCTCGCGATCCGGGCCGCCGCCGTGGCACTGGGCGGCTGGCGCCTGCCGGATACCACGCTCTACGTCACCCTCGAGCCCTGCGCGATGTGCGCTGGCGCGATCGTCCTCGCCCGCATCCCCACCGTCGTCTTCGGCGCCCCCGATCCCAAGGCCGGCGCCGCCGGAAGCGTCCTCGACGTCCTCGCCGAGCCCGCCCTCAACCACCACCCCGAGGTGATCGCCGGCGTGCGCGAGGGCGAGTGCGCCGCCCTCCTGCGCGATTTCTTCGCGGACCGCCGCGACTCGCGAACCTAGCTCCCGCTTCGCGTGGTCCGTGAAGCGGTTCTCGCAGGGGGAGGGCAAGGACAGCCCGCACTCCGGGGTTTGGGGCAAGCTGGGCAAGGAAGCGGGGAGCGTGGTGCTCCGCACGCGGGCGACCGATGACGCCGCCCCAAGGCCCGGAGCGGAGAGGGTGGGATTCGAACCCACGAGGCGGGTTAACCCCGCCCACGCGATTTCCAGTCGCGCTCCTTAAGCCACTCGGACACCTCTCCGGGGTGCTCCGAAAGCCTAGCTAGGCGCTCTTGAAGGGGACGGTCAGGCCCATTCCAGCGCCGGGACGGGCCCGAGTTCGTCCGGGGACCCGCTCTCTCGGTGCTCATCGAGCGAAACGACGATCGCCTTGGCCTCCGGCGTCGGCAGGCTCGGCCGGCGCCCGCGCAGGCGCTCGTGGCTGCAGACCACGTAGCACCACTCCATCAGCTGCAGACGGGCTTGGGGGTCGATGTCGGCGATGGTGGCGCCGATCAGGAAGCTGCCGTCGACCTCGCGGCAGCTGCGCACCTCGAGCTGGGCGGTGACCTCGTGGGACCGGCCGCCGGCGTCGGCCAGATCGAGCAGCACCGCCGGCCTGGCGCCGATCTCGAGCGGGGCCTCGGCGACAAGGCCAAGCCCGGAGGCGCTGGCGTCGACGAGGCGCGCCGGGGTATGGCCCTCGGGGGAGAAGCACTGCGCCTCAGCGTCGCCTTCGAAGCGGTAGACGAGCCGGCGCTGGCGCCGCCGCCCGACCGCGAGCAGGGTTCGCAGCAGGCGCCGCAGCTCGACCAGGCCGAGGAGGGGAACGATGATCGCGGCGATCCCCGGCAGGTCGGGCAGCGGCCCGATCCCGGCCAGGTCGAGTAGCCGCATCACCGTGCCGGTGAGAAGTAGGACCGTGCAGAAGAGCACCAGGTGGAGCTTTCGCACCGCCTCGAGCCCGCCGCCGTCGCGCCCCTGCTTCGGGGTCACCTTGAACGCGGTCCGGCTCGGACGCACGATGCAGCGCAGGGCGCGGGCGTAGATCTCCATCGTCAGCAGCTCGTAGTGCGCGGTCTCCGGGATCCGCATGTAGCCGCGGGCGAGCGCCGTGCCGGCGCCGAGGTTGAGTGCTACCGAGGGGAGCCAGAGCGCCGCCAGCGCGGCGACGCTGATCTTCATCGGCAGCTCTCCGGTCCAGAGGACCAGTCCCAGGGTCGCCAGCAGGAGCAGGCGCATCGGCGGCGCCAGGTAGGCGAGCAGGCTGGCGAAGT
Organism: Solirubrobacterales bacterium; assembly: GCA_046330295.1. GTDB lineage: Bacteria > Actinomycetota > Thermoleophilia > Solirubrobacterales > 70-9 > VAYN01. Next base: position 12,545 of record JAXLTB010000009.1, read on the forward strand.
AGGAGAGGCGCTGGAGCGGGGTCAGCGTGCTGGCGCGAAGGGGAGACTCGGGCAGGGTGAAGACGGCGAGGTTTCCGCGCGCCCAGCGGTCGCGCTGCAGCAGGTAGCCGTCGAGGTCGTGCGGCGCCAGCCCCTGCACCAGCACCTCGTCGTGGTAGCGACTGTGCCAACCGTTGCGCAGAAGCCGGATCGTCGTGTGGAAGTCCTCGGCGATCGTCTCGGTGGCGACGCCGCCGACCTCGAGCAGCGCGTGACGGTTGATCAGCGCCGCCGAGCCGCACCAGTAGGCGGCGCCGTGGCGATCCTTGCCGGGGCAGACCACGCGGTAGAAGAGCGACTGCTCGTGGCGTCCGACCACGTAATGCTGGACCGAGTCGTGGTTGAAGAAATCGTGTGGCGTCTGCACCACCGCCATCCGCTCGTCGTCGAAGTAGCCGACAAGCGCGTCCAGCGCGTCGGGCATCGGCACATGGTCGGCGTCGAGAACGAGGACCAGGTCGCCTGTGGTTCGCGGCAGCGCCGCGTTGAGGTTGCCGGCCTTTGCGTGTGAGTTGTCGGGCCGGGTCAGGTAATGGGCGCCGGCCAGCTTGGCTATCTCCTCCATCTCCGGCCGTCGCCCGTCGTCGAGCAGCCAGGTGGTGTGCGGGTAATTGAGGGCACGGCACCCGGCCAGGGTCGCCATGACCACCTCGACCGGCTCGTCGTAGGTGCAGACGTAGACGTCCACCGAGCGGCCCGGCGTCGTCGGTGGCCGCGACGCCGATGGCCGCGACCAGGAGAACCAGGTGAGGATCGCCAGTGCCCAGAGGCCATAGACCTCGGTCGCCAGAAGCATCGCGAAGAGAACCGGGCTCGCCCCCTGGCCGCTCCAGCCGACACGCCAGGTCATGTAGCCAAGACCCCAGAGAAGGGCGATCAGCGCCAGCCCGCGAAGTTGCCACGGGTGGCGATCGAAGAACCCCCCGATTCGCGTTTGCTCGTTGCCGGCCACACGCCCTGATCGGCAGATCGAGCGCCGCCTTTAAAACCGGCATCCCTAGAATCAGCCCTCTGAAGCAGTCCCCGGAGGGGTGCCGGAGCGGTTGAACGGGGCAGTCTCGAAAACTGTTGGCGTCGCAAGGCGCTCGTGGGTTCGAATCCCACCCCCTCCGCTAGACGCCATGCGCTTGTGGCCGACGGGAAGATCTGAGCCAGGCCAGGTTTGACGGAGACCCAGAAACCAGGATTCCCACCTGGAAGAAGGGAACCTGCTGAGTTCGAGGACCTATACGTTCGACAGGGAGGTCGACTGCTCTCCCCTTTGTGAAGATTGGATCCAACCAAAACAGTCTCCGTGGAACCTGGTCCGGCCCAGTCCAGGCCACCCGTATCGCCACACCAGGCGTGCCCACCTGTGTACCCTGGACCGATGGCCGAGCGCAACCGCCGCATCAACGTCACCCTTGGGCCCGACTATGCGCGAAAGCTCGCCAGCCTGGCCGAGCGAACGCACGTGCAGGAGGGGACGCTGGCCCGCTCCCTGCTCTCCAGCGCCCTTGACGAGGCCGACCCCGACGCCGCCCGCATCACCGAGATCCTCGACGGGATACCCGGCGCCTGGGAGCGAGCGCAGGAGGGCCTGGCGCAAGCCGCCCGCGGCGAAGGGACACCGCTCGACGAGCTGGCCTGAGTGGCGCAGGTCATCATCACCCCGCGGGCTCGGCGGGACGTGGATGAGGCAGTCTCGGCCCTCGCCCTCCCAGGCGACACCTGGACTCGGATCGCCCGTTCGCTGAGGGTGCTGGAAACGTTCCCGCTTGCCGGTCCCGAGCTGGTCGGTCGGTGGGCGCCGGCTCGCTTCGTGCTCGGTCCTTGGCCGTGGATGATCCTGCTCTACCGCTACGAGGAATCGGCCGATCGCGTCTACGTGGTCGCGATGCAGGACGGGCGCTCGGGGGCGTCGGCAACGGCGAAGGGTCCATGAACGGCGTTCCCTCGCGGCAAAGCCCGCCGCAACGAGGAGCCCGCTCGAAGCCTGTTGGCGTCGCAAGGCGCTCGTGGGTGCGAATCCCACCCCCTCCGCTCCCCCTCACGAGCGGATCGCGTGACGCCTGCACCGGCACCGCCGAGGCGCGGCGAATAATCTCTGCTGGATGAGCGAGCCGGCAAGCGCGGGCGGGGCAGCCGTCGGGGAGCGGGGGCGCGGCGAGCGCCGGCGTGCTGCCATCCCAGGAGCTGAACCGGGCGATCGCCGAGGAGTGGGTCAGCTCGGGCGACTACCGAATTCGCCCCGAGGCGGTGCAGCCGGCCAGCATCGATCTGCGCCTCGGCGACTTCGCCTGGGCGCTGCGCTGCTCCTTCCTTCCCGACGTCGACTCCACGGTGGAAGAGAAGATCGACGGGCTCGCCTTCCAGCGGGTAGACCTGCGCGACGGCGCCGTCCTGGAGCGCGACCGCCCCTACCTGGTGCCGCTGATCGAGGAGCTGGCCCTGCCGGAGGAGGTGCGGGCCAAGGCCAACCCGAAGAGCTCGACCGGGCGCCTCGACGTCTTCACCCGGGTCATCACCGATCGCCATCACCGCTTCGACGACGTCCGGGCGGGCTATCGCGGCAAGCTCTACCTCGAGATCGTTCCGCGCTCCTTCGCGATCCAGGTGAAGGCGGGGCTCTCGCTCAACCAGCTGCGGCTGGCCCGCGGCGACGTCCGTCTCGACGACGCCGAAATCCGCGCCCTGCAGGACGAGTTCCCGCTCCTCTACCTCGATTCGCACGCCTTGCGGCAGTCCGAGCTCGCGGTTTCCGACGGCCTCTTCCTCAGCGTCGACCTCTCCGGCCCGGGCGATCGCACCGTCGGCTACCGGGCGAAGAAGAACAGCCTCCCCGTCGACCTCTCGCGGGTCCGGGCCTACCGCTGGACCGACTACTGGGATCCGGTCTTCCCAGAGCCGGGCGGCAGGGTCGTGCTCGAGCCGGAGATCTTCTACCTCCTGCTCTCGGCCGAGGGCGTCTGCATCCCGCCCCAGATCGCCGCCGAGATGATGGCCTACGACCCGACCGCGGGCGAGCTGCGCACCCATTACGCGGGCTTCTTCGACCCCGGCTTCGGCTATGACCCGGCCGGCGGTCGCCATGGCAGCCGCGCGGCGCTGGAGGTGCGCGCCCGCGACGTCTCATTCATGGTCGAGCACCGTCAGCCGGTCTGCAAGCTCGGGCTCGAGCGGATGTCGGCGCCCGCCGAGCGCCTCTATGGGGCCAGCCTCGGCTCCAACTACCAGGGTCAGGTGACGATGCTGAGCAAGCATTTCGAGGAGCAGACCGCCGGCGCCGGGCCGGCGCCGGCCGAGGGCTAGCTCGGCGCAGGCTCGGCGTCCAGCTCGCGCAGCAGCCCCCGCACCCGCTTGCGCTTCGCCAGCAGCTCGGCCTCGAGCTTGGCGATCTCGTCGCGGCGGCGACGCAGCAGCTCCAGCTGGCGGGAGATGTGCCCGAGCGACTCCTCGAGGATCTGCTGGCGGCGCACCGGGTCCTCGACTCCACCGCGCCACTCCCGGCGCAGCTCCGCCCGTGCCCCCTCGGCCTCGACCAGCTCCTTCAGCTCCTCCAGCGAGACGCCGAGCAGGTCCTTCAGGCGGAGCAGCTCGGTCAGCCGCTCGACGTCGGCCTCCGCGTAGGTCCGGTGCGCGCCCGGCTCGCGGCCTCCCGCGACCGGCAGCAGCCCGATCTCCTCGTAGTAGCGGATCGTCCGCGGCGTGGTCCCCGCCAGCCTCGCGACCTCGCCGATGCGCAGCTCCGCGCTCATGGCGTCGCCTCGATCTCCTCGGCGATCGCCTCCTCGATCGCCAGCGTCGGCGAAGGGCGCCGGGCGCCCTTCACGCTCTCCTCGCCGGGCCGCAGCAGCGAGACCCCGGCGCCGATCACGGAGACCGCGGCGAGCACCCACAGGGCCGTGTGCATGTTGTGGCTGAAGGGGGCGCCGGGGTCAACGCGATCCGCACCCAGACGCTGATCCGCGGCGCCGACGTCGTCGTCGTCCGCTTCGGCGACAAGTACAGGCAGTGGAACGCGGCATTCGACGCCGGCTTCGCCGCGGCGCTGGGCAAGCCGGTCATCACCCTTCACGACCCGGAGCTGGACCACGCGCTGAAGGAGGTCGACCGGGCTGCCCAGGCGACCGCCCGCACGGCCGAGCAGGTCGTCGACGTGCTGCGCTACGTCATCTCCGGCGAGCTCCCCTGAAGCTCTCGCTGTGCCTCTCCCGCCTACACAGGGATAGGGAACAGGGCTAGGCTGGGCTGGTGTCGGCTGAGACGAATCGCGAGACGATCGAGCGCCTGTACGCGGCCTTCGCCGACCGCAACGGCGCCGCGATGACCGCCTGCTATGCCCCCGGCGCACACTTCTGCGACCCCGCCTTCGGCGACCTCGAGGGCGAGGACATCGGCGCGATGTGGAGGATGCTGACCGGCCGTGCCACCGACCTGAAGATCGAGCTGCGCGAGCACGAGGCCGGCGAGGAGGCGGGCTCCGCGCATTGGATCGCCCGCTGCACGTTCTCCACCGGCCGCCCCGTCGTCAACGATATTCGGGCGAAGTTCCGCTTCGCCGACGGCCTCATCGCCGACCACGTCGACGAGTTCGACTTCCGCCGCTGGGCGCGGCAGGCCCTGGGCCCGAGCGGCACCCTGGTGGCGCTGCTGCCGCCGCTGCGCGCCAAGGCCCGCGCGAGGGCTCTCGACCAGCTCGCGACCTTCCGCCGCGAAGAGACGGGGTCAAGCATCTAAACCGTCCTTCCAGCATGCGAACATACGTTCGTATGCGCTGGGATGAGCAACGAGTCGAGAACGACTTGCGTCTGCCCGGAGTCGGCGACGGGACGGTGGTGCGCACCTTCGACGCCCCGGAGGCGATGGGGATCAACTTCCATGAGGTCCGCGCCCGCACGGCCCTCAACCACGTGCCCGGCGGGCGCTACGGGTTCAGCTACACGATCAACCCGTTTCGAGGATGCAGCCATGCCTGCGCCTACTGCTTCGCCCGCCGCACCCACACCTACCTCGACCTCGACGCGGGCCGGGACTTCGAGCGCGAGATCGTCGTCAAGGTCAACCTGCCGGAGCTGCTGCGGGCGGAGCTTGCGCGGCCAAGCTGGAAGCGGGAGCTGGTGGCGCTGGGGACCAACACCGATCCTTACCAATGGGTCGAGAGCCGCTACCGGATGATGCCCGAGATCCTCGAGGCGCTCGAGGATGCGAAAACGCCCGTCTCCGTTCTCACCAAGTCGCCGCTGGTGATGCGCGACATCGAGGTCTTCGAGCGGATGGCGCAGCAGGGCCTACCGGTCTCGGTCAACCTCTCGGTGCCGACCCTCGACGAGGACGCCTGGCGGGCGACCGAGCCGCATACGCCCAGCCCGGCGGCCCGCCTTGACGCCCTCGCCGAGCTGCGCCGGCGCGGGATCGACTCCGGGGTCCTCATCGCCCCGCTGATGCCCGGCATCAACGACAGCCCCGAGCAGGTCCGCCCCATCGTTGAGCGGGCCCGAGCCGCCGGCGCCACCTTCCTCGGCGGCGTCGCCCTCCACCTCCGCGACGAGGTCAAGGACGTCTTCTTCGCCTGGCTCGAGAGTAAACGCCCCGACCTCCTCCCCAAATACGAGCAGCTCTACGCCAGCCGCGCCTACATGAAGCCCGCCCAGCGCAAGCACGCCACCCGAGCCCTGAACGGCTGGGGCCGCAACCGCCTCAGGAGCGAGCTCGCGGACCGCTCTGCTCCGCCGCCGAGCTCGTCTGGAGGAGGCGGTGAGCCATCGGCCCAGAGCTCCTTGTTCTAGCCCCCCTGGTCCAGCTGCTCGAACCTGCACTCCCGCGGTTCTTTGTCGTCCCGGAACCGGTGGAACCTGGCCCCGTGCCGGATCCTTCCTGCGGCCGCGTGGTCGTATCCCACCTCGATCACCAGCTCCGGCCGCAGCGCCACCCACTCGAGCTCGCGTCCGCCGGTCCAGCGGCTCGGCTCGGCGGTGCCGCTCTCTCCCGTCTCCAGCGGTGCCAGTAGGGAGCGCATGGCCCGTTTGGCCGCTGTCGTGAAGCCGGAGATGTGGCCGACGGTCCGCAGCTCCTCGCCGTCGTAGAGGCCGAGGATCAGCGAGCCCACGGTGCCCTCCTCCTTGCCGGGTCGCCATCCCATCACCACGCAGTCGATCGTCCGCTCACGCTTCACCTTCGCCATCCCCTTGCGCTTGCCGGGGACGTAGGGCGCGTCGAGCTGCTTGGCCATCACTCCCTCGATGCTTGCCAGCCACCGCTCAGCCTGATCGGTGTCGACGGTCAGCGGGGTCAGCTCCAGGCCCGCCTGCTCGGCGATCGCCTCCAGCCGCCGCCGCCGCTCCGCCAGCGGCGCCTCCAGCAGCGACTCGTCCCCCTCGGCGAGCAAGTCGAAGACGATGTAGTCCGCGGGGATCTCCCGCGAGAGCAGCGCGATGCGCGACTCGGCCGGGTGGATGCGGCTCTGCAGGGCGTCGAATTCGAGGTTGCCGTCGGCGTCGCGGATCACCAGCTCGCCGTCGAGCACCCAGCGCCCGGGCGCGAAGCTCAGCTCCGGGAAGTAGCGGCCGAGCGCCTTGCCGCCCCGCGACTGGATGTAGGCGTGGTCGCCGTCGACGAAGACGATCGCGCGGAACCCGTCCAGCTTCGGCTCGTAAGCCCACCCCTCGCCGACCGGCAGCTGTTTGCGGGTCAGCGCCAGCTGCGGCTTGATCGGGGGGGAGAGGGGGAGGCTCACCCGGCGGACGGGGCGTGCTCGCGGCGGGCGCGGCTCTCGCGGGGATCGGGTATCGGCACCGCCGCCAGCAATTTCTTCGTATAGGGGTCGACCGGCCGCTCGCAAACCTGGTCGGCACTTCCCTGCTCGACGATCTTGCCGTTGTGCATGACGGCGATCCGGTCGGAGATGTGGCGGACGACGCCGATGTCGTGGGCGACGAAGAGGTAGGTGAGGCCGAACTCGTCCTGGAGGTCGTCGAGCAGGTTGATGATCTGCGCCTGGATTGAGACGTCGAGAGCGGAGACCGGCTCGTCGGCGATCACCAGCTTCGGCGCCAGCGCCAGCGCCCGCGCGATCCCGATCCGCTGCCGCTGACCGCCGGAGAACTCGTGCGGGAAGCGGTTGTAGTGCTCGGGCGAGAGGCCCACGCGCTCCAGCAGCTCCTGAACGCGGCGGCGAAGGTCCGAACCCGAGGCCACGCTCTGCCGCTTCAGCGGGTCGCCGACGATCTGCCCGATCCGCTTGCGCGGGTTGAGCGAGGCGTAGGGGTCCTGGAAGATCATCTGCATCTCCCGCCGCAACGGCCGCATCTGGCGCCGCGAGAGCCCGGCGATCTCGCGGCCCTCGAAGCGGACCGAGCCCGAGGTCGGCTTGATCAGCTGCAGCACCGCGCGGCAGGCAGTCGACTTGCCGCTGCCGGACTCGCCGACCAGGCCAAGGGTCCGGCCGCGGGGGATCGAGAAGCTGATGCCGTCCACCGCCCGCACCTGGTCGACCTCGCGGTCGATCAGGATCCCGCGCTTGATCGGGAAGTGCTTGACGAGGTCGGTGACCTCCAACAGGGGCTCGTCGCTCATGCCGTCGGCGCCTCCAGCCCGATCTGTCCCTCGACCTGGCGCTTCTCGCGCTTTTCCTCGGGGCTGAGCCAGCAACGATCGCGGTGGTCGGCGGCGTCGGGGAGCCGGGCGTCGAGCCCGGGCAGCTCCGTGCAGCGACCGAACTCGTGCGGGCAGCGGGGCCTGAACGAGCATCCCTTGGGAAGTTCGAGTAGCGAGGGAGGGGCGCCGCCGATCTGCGGCAAGCGCCTGGGCCGCGGCCGGTCGAGCCGGGTAAGCGATCCCATCAGCCCCCAGGTGTAGGGGTGCTGGGGGTCGTAGAAGATCTCATCGAGGGTCCCTTGCTCCACGACTCGTCCGGCGTACATGACGAGGACCCGGTCGGCGACCTCGGCGACCACGCCAAGGTCGTGGGTGATCAAGATGGTCGCCAGGCCCCGCTGGCGATTGAGATCCTCGAGCAGGCGCAGGATCTGCGCCTGGATCGTCACGTCGAGCGCGGTGGTCGGCTCGTCGGCGATCAGCACTTCGGGCTCGAGCGCCAGCGCCATGGCGATCATCGCCCGCTGGCGCATCCCGCCGGAGAACTCGTGCGGGTAGTCGTCGACCCGGCGCTCGGCGTTGGGGATGCCGACGGAGTCCAGCAGTTCGATCGCGCGCGCCCGCCCCTCGGCCTTGGATACGTCGTCGCGGTGGGTCCGAATCGCCTCGGAGATCTGGGCCCCAACTCTGTAGACGGGATTGAAGGAGGTCATCGGGTCCTGGAAGATCATCGCCACGCGCTCGCCGCGCAGGCGCCGCATCTCAGAGTCGCTGGCGTCGACCAGCTCCTCGCCGTCGAGCTTCACCGAACCCTCGATGCGAGTGTTCTTCGAGCGGGTCAGGCCCATGATCGTCTGCGCCGTGACGCTCTTGCCCGAGCCCGACTCGCCGACGATCGCAAGCACCTCTCCCGGGCGCAACTCGAAGCTGACGTCGTCGACCGCCTGCAACAGGCCGCCTTCGGTGGCGAAGCCGACCCGAAGGTCCTTCACGCAGAGCAGGGGTGCGGGGCTCACTGGGCCGAGGTCCCCAGCCGCACCCGCGGGTCCAGGTACGCGTAGGCGATGTCGACCAGCGCGTTGATGAAGACGACGAAGAAGGCGCCGTAGAGGGTCACGCCCATGATCGGCGGCAGTTCCAGTTTCCCGATCGATTCGGCTGCGTAGAGGCCGACGCCTTCGATGTTGTAGAGCGTTTCGGTGATGATCGCGGTGCCGGCGATCGTCGCCCCGAAGTCGAGCCCGAAGAGCGTGACGATCGGGATCAGCGAGTTGCGCAGCACGTGACGCGTCATCACCTGGCGCTCGCTCAGGCCCTTCGCGCGGGCGGTGCGGACGTAGTCCTCGTTCATCACGTCGAGCATGTTCGAGCGCAGGACGCGGCTGTAGAAGCCGATCGAGAGGACGGCGACCGTGAACCAGGGCAGGACCAGATGGGTGAACCATTCCCACGGGTCTTCCGTCAAGGGCACGTAGAAGCCGTTCGGGAAGATTCCCAGTTGTTCGGCGAGGAAGTAGATGAGCACCGGAGCGAGGAGGAAGACCGGGATCGAGATCCCCGCGATCGAGAGACCGGTGAGGAACTTGTCCAGCTTGCCGCCGGCCCGGATCGCGGAGAGGTAGCCGAGCACCAGGCCGAAGAAGAGCCAGATGATGCCGGCGCCGATGCTGAGCGAGAGCGTCGCCGGGATGCCTTCGACGATCCGTTCGTCTACCGGGACCCGCGGCGAGTACTGGGTCAGTTCGCCGGTGAAGACCTTCTTCATCATCGTCACGTACTGCTGCGGCAGCGAGTCGTCGAAGCCCCATTCTTCTTCGATGCTCTTGACCAGCACCGGCGTCGCGTTCTTGCCGGCAAGCCGTTGCGCGGGCGGCGAGTTCGGGATCACGTTGAAGATCAGGAAGACCAGCACCGATACGGCGAACAGGACCAGCACCATCCCGACCACCCGCCTGGCGATGAAGCGGGCCATCAGATCGACGCGCCCTCGGGCTCGACCATGCCGGCATGCGCCTCGAGCCGCACCTTGGCCCGTGGGTCGAGTGCATCACGCAGCCCGTCGCCGACGATGTTCAGCGAGAGGACCGTCAGCAGAATCATCACACCGGGGATGATCGCCAGCAGCGGCTGGGTGTTCAGCAGTTCCTCGCCGATCGAGATCATCGTCCCCCAGGAGGAGTTGGGTGGCTGCACGCCGGCGCCGAGGAAGGACAGCGCCGCCTCGAAGAGCATGTTGTTGGCGATGTTGAGGGCAAAGAAGACGATGATCGTCGAGGCGAGGTTTGGGAGGATCTCCGAGAACATCACCCTCAGCGACCCGGCTCCCTGGGCGATGGCCGCCTCGACGAACTCTTTCTCGCCGAGCGCCAGGACTTCACCGCGAATGGGCCGCGCCACATAGGGGACCGTGAAGACGCTGATCACGAATATCGGGATCCAGATCGATCCCCCCGATAATTCGAGCGGGCCGATCTTCAGGCCACCCACGGCGAGCGAGACCCCGAGCGCGATCCCGAAGAGGAGCACGGGAAGCGACCAGAGCACGTCCAGGGTTCGCGCGATCACCGCGTCGACCCAGCCCTTGTAGTAGCCGGCGAGCAGGCCGAGGACGACCGCGACGATCGTCGTGATCAGCCCGGAGACGATGCCGATGAAGAGCGAGGTGCGGCCGCCGTACATCAGCCGCACCATCTCGTCGCGGCCGAGACGGCTGTCGGCTCCTAGGAAGAACTTGCCGTCGGCTTCGAACCACTGCGGGCCGATCGGCTTGCCTTCCGGGGTGACGACTTCCCTCGTTTCCCCGCCGACCTGGAGTTTCTGCAGCGTGTGGGTGGCGTTCGGGCCCGTCTGGGCGACGTTGTCGGCCCACAGCGGCGCCGCCAGGACAAAGAGGACTATCAGGACGAAGAGACCGAGGAACGCGACCGCGAGCCGGTTCCGCAGAAACCGCCTGTAGGCCAGGTACCAGGGGCCGTGCTCGCCAGACGCCTCCCCCGGCGCCGCCGGGGAGACGTCACCGGACCCCCCGGCCGCGAGAGCCTCGGGTCGAGGGTCGGTTGCCACTTCGTCTGAGCCCCTGGTTCCGGACCTATTCGTTGAATTCGAAGCTGGTCAGGTACTCGAAGAACGTCGGGTTGTAGATGATGTGTTCGAGGTTGATCGCGCTCGATACGAACGTGGAGAGCGTCCGCGTCCCGTACGGAGCCCACGGTGCCAGCTCCATGTATTTCTTGTCGAGTGCGGTGTAGGCGGCTTCCTGTTCGGGGCCGAGCTGTTCTTCGCCGAGCTTGGCGATTTCCTTGTTCAGCGCCGGTTCGTTGATGTCAGCGAAGTTGCCGTTGTTGGTCTGCAGGATGCTTTCCCCGGCCAGCAGCGGCTGGAAGAAGTCGTTCGGGTGCGGGTAGTCCTCGAACCAGTCCGACCAACCGGTGTCGAGGTCCGGCGTGCTCTGGTTGCCGATCACGGTGAAGTAGTTGTCGGCGTTGATCTGCTTCAGCTTGGTGTTGAAGCCGAGTTCCTTGAGCACGCCCTCGTAGTATTCGCCCGCTTCGTTGTTCGGGCTTTCGGTGTCGGTCCAGACGGTGATGTTCATGTCCGACGGGTTGGCTTCCCTGATCATGGCTTTCGCTTTGGCCATGCTGTGCGGATACAGTTCGAGTTTCTTGTAGCCGGGCATCCCCGGCGGCAGGATCTGCTGGGTGCCTTTGATCTGGCCGGAGTAGATCCGTTCCAGCGCCGCGGGGTCGACCGCGTAGTTGACCGCCTGCCGCACCTTGACGTCGTTGAACGGTGGCTTGGTCGTGTTCATCCAGAAGTAGTAGGTGCTGATCGTCGGCCGGACCAGGAACTGACTGCCTTCGTACTTTTCCTTGACTTCGGCGTAGCGGGAGGCGGGCGGCGGGTTCTGCATCCAGTCGTACTTGCCCTGTTCGATGTCGTTGACCTGAGTCTGAGGGTTGCGGACGATCGTGATCTTCGCCTTGTCGATGCTGCCCGTCGGGTATTCGGGCATCAGCTTCGAGTTGGCCTTGGCCCAGTAGGGGTTGCGTTCGTATTCCCAGCCTCGGCCTGGCTGCGACTTCGTGATCATGTAGGGGCCGGTGCCGGGCGGCGGGTTTGCCGAGAGGTCTTCGTTCGGGGTCCCGGAGGGGACGGGCGCGGAGAACATCAGCCCGAGCTCGTTGGTGAAGGTCCCTCGCGGTTTGACCAAGGTGATGGCGATTTCACCGGTCTTGTCGTTGGTCTTGATGCCCGGGATGCCGCCGGTCTTCGTTTCGGCGAACCTTTCGGCGCCGACGATCGTGGTGTAGAACGGCGAGCCGCCGGAGTTGACCTTGAAGAGGCGTTCGATCGCGTAGCGGAAGTCGGAGGCTTTGACCGGGGTGCCGTCGGAGTACTTGAGGCCGGGACGGAGGAACAGCGTGTAGGTCTTGCCGCCGTTGCTGACCTTCGGCATTTCCTTGGCCAGGCCGGGGACGACTTCGCTGCCTTCCTTGCCTTCGGCGTGCTTGTAGGTCAGCAGCGGGATGTAGACCTCCCCCATCGCCGTCCAGCCTTCGGCCGTGTAGGAGAGCTGAGGATCCATGTAGTCGGGGAAGGAGGCGTAGGTGGCGTTGAGGGTGCCGCCTTCCTTGCCGCCCCCGCCGGAGCTGCCGCCTCCCCCGCACGACGCCAGTCCAAGCGTTGCGACCGCTGCAAGTCCGATGATCGCGACAATCCCGCAAACCTTCTTCAATTTCCTACCTCCGGCTCGGACTGGACACCCTGGTCCCTGGAATCAACTCCAGCACAATGTCGTTACCCCCGTCAAGCTCATTTGAAGCAGACCCGGGGCGGCGTTCAGGCCAGTTTGATCCAAGCGCGGGCGCGACCAGGACGACGATCGCGAAGACTCCCACACCCGCCACGAGGAAGGTCGTGCGGGGACTGGCGACCGCCGCGATCAGGCCGCCGAGGGCGAAGCCGACCCCCGGCATCGCCGCCCCGATCGACTCCAGCACGCTCATCACCCGCGCCTGCATCCCGGACACGGTCAGCTCCTGCACGGCGCTGATCGCCGAGACCCACTGCACCCCGTTGCCGGCTCCGCCGACGACCGACGCCCCGCAGGCGGCGGCGAGGCTCGGGGCGGCGGCGAGCCCGAGGTAGCCGGCACCGACCGCCAGCGTGCTGAAGAGGAGCAGGTAGGCGAGGGAGAGCTTGCGCACCGCGGCGAAGATGAGGCTGCCCAGCACCATCCCGGCCCCCCAGCTGGCCAGCATCAGCCCGTAGCCAGAATCGCTCGTGCCGAGGGTCTGCTTGGCGTAGATCACCTCGATCGGGATCACCGCCGCGAAGAAGACGAAGGCCCCCCCCTGGGCGATCAGCAGCCGGCGCAGGGCCACCTTCCCCCGGATATAGGCGATCCCGGCCCGCACTCGGTCCCGCATGCGCCCCGGTTCGGGCTCCGCCTGCGGCAGTGGCCCCGCGGTGAGCAGGATCCAGGCGATCACGTAAAAGGAGGCGGCGTCGAGGAGCAGTGCGGTCTGGACGCCGAAGCCGGCGACCACGAGACCGGCGAGGCCGGGGCCGATCGCGGCGCCGCCGGTGAAGGCGACGTTGAGCAGCGCGTTTCCCGCCCGCAGCTGACCGGTCGGCTCGAGCAGCGCCGCAACCACGGCGCGGGTCAGGGATCGGCCGGTCAGGGCCAGGGCGCCGTCGATCGTCGCCAGCGCGATCACGCCTGCCAGCGAGAAATTGTCGACAAGCAGCGCCAGTCCGCCGAAGGCCGCTGCCTCGCCGCAATAGATGACCGGTAGGGCGAATCTCGGCGGCGACCGCTCTCCGCGCGTCACCAGGATCGGCGCCGCGAGGGCGGGGAGGAAGCGGGTGCCGAGGAAGAGGCCGGCGGTCGCCAGAGCGCTGTCGGTTCGGTCGAAGACGAGCACCGAGAGGGCGATGATCCCCATCCAGTCGCCCAGCTCGTTGACCGCGTAGGTCGTCGCGAGGCGGCGAAAGGGCCGTCGTCTCAGGGGGTCGAACAGGCGTCGCTTACGCATAGGTAGACGCCTGTCCTACTGCATTTCTGCACAAGTTTTCCTGCAGCTGCACAAGTTTCCGCCGAGCTGTGCTACAAAGTTGACAGCGATTTGGAAGTTCTTGCAGGCAGCGCACAGGTAAGTGGCTTCGACTTAAGGAGGAAACAGGCATGGGCTTCAAACACTAGATCCTCTTCAAGGGCGCAAGATAAGGTGCCCAACTGAGTTTCGAAGGGCACTCCAAGCAGGGTGCCCTTCGTCGTTTTTTGGGATCGGTTTCATCTGTTTTTGGGACGTTTTGAGCTTCAACGGCGCGTGGGTGACGCCCGGGGATTTGGCGTGCACGATGCCGGTCATACGCCTAGCTCCCTTGAAAGGGGGCTCTGAGCGGGGTAATTTCCAACAAGCAAGTTTGCTTATCGCGTCGGAGCAGCCCGCCTGCGCAGGGAATGGGGTCTCCTCGCGGAAGACCTAGCCCAGGCAGGCGAGACCGGGCGCTGACCGAACCCCGCAGATGGAGAGCAACCGCCCCAGCACGACGATGACGGCCGTCGAGGTAGGCGGCCTGGTGGCCGCCGTCGCGGTGGCGATCCTCACCGCCGACAGCGCCAACTGGGACCCGGCTCTGTTCGGGATCCTGCTCGCCTTCTCCGTCTTCAGCGACCTCACGGTGATCACGACCAGCTCGAGGGTGAAGCTCTCCGGCAGCTTCCTCTCGATCGTCCTGGCGATGGTCCTCCTCGGTGGCCCGCCGGCCGCTGTGATCGGCGTCATCACCATCTCGGTGGGCACGTTGGTCAACCAGAAGAACGCCTTCCACTTCTTCCTCAACAACCTTCTCACCTACTCCGTCTTCCCGCTGGCCGGCGGGCTCCTCTTCCACGAGGTCGTCACAGCGCTTGGGATCGGGCCCTCCGATCCCTGGTTCTACGTGCTGATCTTCGGCCTCTTCCAGGTCGCGCTGACGATCAACTTCGTGATGATCGCCGCGTATGGCTGCTACGTGGAACGGGTCCCCTTCTCGAGCAAGCTGCGCGTCCTGCCGCCGGTTCTTCCCTCCGAGTTCGCCAGCGCGATGCTCGCGGTGGCAGTCGCGTTCGTCTACGACCAGATCGGCCTCGCCGGGATCGCTCTGTTCGGCGTCGTCATCGTCACCTTCCAGTACCTGCTCGGCGCCCTTCTCGTCTCCCAAGAGCGGGCCGAGGAGTTGGAGAGGCGCAGCAAGCAGCTGGCCAGCTTCCAGGTCGGGATGCTGAGCGCGATGCTGCGCACCCTCGACCTGCGCGACCAGATGACCGCGCGACACTCCGCCGCCGTCGCCCGCTACTCGCGGGCGATCGCCCAGCGGGCCGGCTACTCGCGCCGCGAGGAGGAGCTGGTCCACATCGCCGCGCTGCTGCACGACATCGGCAAGTTCATCCTTCCGGACCGCATCCTCAAGGCCAACGTGCCCCTCACCGACGAGGACTGGATGCTGATCAAGCGCCACCCCCAGCAGGGCGCCCGGGTGGTCTCCTCACTCGACGGCTATGGCCCGGTCGCCGAGATCATCCTCGCCCACCACGAGCGGATCGACGGCAAGGGCTACCCGCGCGGGCTCACCGGCGAGGACATCCCCGAGCTCGCCCGGATCATCTCCGTCGCCGACACCTACGACGTGATGACCGCCCGCGACTCCTACCGGACGCCGATGTCGAGCCACGACGCGATCATCGAGCTGCGTCGCGTCGCCGGCAAACAGCTCGACGCCCGCTTCGTCGAGGTCTTCATCGAGCTGCTCGAGGGCCAGGACGTCTCCTTCCGGCACGCCGAGGCGGCGGACTTCGAGAAGGAGCTGGCCCTCGAGTCGCGGATCGCCGAGACCGCCAGCCCCGAAGGCGAGGGCACTCGCTTCCACGTCTCCGGCGTCAAGGTCTGACCGCGCGATACGGTTGCGCCGCGTGCGCGCCGTAACGTTTCAGGCACCGGGAGAGGTTCGGGTCGAGGAGAAGGCCGAGCCGGAGATCGTCGCGGGCGACGATGCGATCGTCCGGGTCGAGGCGGGCGGCATCTGCGGTTCCGACCTCCACATCTACCACGGCCGCGTCTCGGTCGAGCCGGGCTTCACGATCGGGCACGAGTTCGTCGGCACGGTTCTCGCGGCGGGCTCCGACGTCGAGCGGGTCGACATCGGCGACCGGGTGCTCGGCTGCTTCCACACCGCCTGCGCGACCTGCAGCTCCTGCCTGCGCGGCGACTACCACCGCTGTCGCCGTGGACAGACCTTCGGCCACGGATCGCACTTCGGCAACCTTCAGGGCGCCCAGGCCGAGCAGCTGCTGGTCCCGCGCGCCAACCTTACGCTCCGTCGGGTTCCGGAGGGGATGTCGGCGGACGTCGCCCTCTTCGCAGGCGACGTGATGGGCACCGGCTACCACGCCGTGGCCCACGCCGGGATGCGCTCGGGGGACACCGTCGCGGTTTTGGGCCTGGGGCCGGTGGGCCTCTGCGCGGTTCAGGCGGCGGTCGCCGGCGGAGCCGTACGGGTCTTCGCGATCGACACGGTCGAGCAGCGGCTGGCGATGGCCGCCGATTTCGGCGCGACGCCGTTGCATCTGACCGAGCAGGACCCGAAACGCGAGGTGCGCGCGGCGACCGACGGCCTCGGCGTCGACGTCGTGGTCGACGCCGTCGGAGACCCGGGCCCGCTGGCGCTGGCGATCAGCCTCGCTCGCGACGCCGGCACCGTCTCCGGGATCGGCGCCTACTCCGGGCGCAGCGAAGTCCCGCTGGGGCTGGCGTGGGTGAAGGGGCTGGACCTGCGCCTGGGAATCGCGAACGTGATCGCGCACGTCGACCGCGTGCTCGCTCTGATGATCGCCGGCAAGCTCGATCCGGCGCCGCTCGTCAGCGACCACATGTCGCTCGAGGACGCCGCCGAGGCGTACGAGATCTACGACCGTCGCGAAGCGCTGAAGATCGTCCTCACGCCGTAGCGCCGGGGGCGGCCGAGCGAGCCGGCCTGCGGTGACGGCGGAACGTCTCTTCGACCCAGCGGAACCCGGGGCGCTCGCTCAGCCCGGCCCGGAAGCGCTCGAAGGCCGCCGGTCTCGGCGTGTCGGAGGGCAGCGGTCCCTCGTCCGGGCCGACCACCGGGTACAACAGCGACGCCGCGGTGAGGTCGGCGACGCCGAAGCGCTCACCGACCAGGTACTCGCCGCCACCGGCCTCCAGCTCGGCCTCGAGCCGGTCCATCGCCGCGACGATCTTCGCCCTCGCCGTCTCCGCGGCCTCGTCGCTGTTGGCGCCGAAGCGCAGGCTGGTGTAGGTGCGGGCGTAGGCGCCGGTCAGGCCCTTGGCCCTCCTCAGCGGCCCCGGCACCGAACGGGAGGCGACCTCGGCGAACAGCTCCGGCTCGTCGATCAGGTCGTGGAAGGCGGCCAGCCGCGCGTAGGGGCCAAGCTCCTCGTCGAAGAAGTCCTCCAGCTCGAGCGCGCGGCGGCGCTGCTCGGGGTCGGCGGGGTAGAGGGGAGGATCGGGATAGCGCTCCTCCAGCGCCGCGATCACCGCGGTCGAGTCGCCGATCGTGCGACCGTCCAGCTCCAGGATCGGGAAGGTCTTCTCGCTGCCGCGGGTCAGCCAGAGCGCGATCGGGATGTGGACGCCGGGGAGCGGCGAGCGGCGCACGTGGTCGATGCCCTTGTGCTCGAGCGCCCAGCGCGCCTTCTCGCTGTAGTGCGAGATGTCGATCTGCCAGAGGGTCGGTCTCGATTCGCTCATTGCGCCTCCTTCGCCCGCCTGCCAGCATAGGCGCGATGGCGCTGCTGAGCGACTCCGAGATCGAGGCGAAGCTCGCCGGGCTCTCAGGTTGGGAACGGCAGGGGTCCGCGATCCTAAAGACGTTCGACCGCGGCGACTTCGTCGGCTCGGTCGGCTTCGTCTCCAGCCTGGTCGAGCCGGCGGAGGCGATGAACCATCACCCCGACGTCGAGATCTCCTGGGACAAGGTGACGGTGACGATCTCCACCCACTCCGAGGGCGGCCTCACCGCGGCCGACTTCGAGCTGGCCGGGAAGATCGACGCGCTGTGAGGACAACCGGCGCGCGTCTCTCGCTGGTCGAGATCTGCATCCTGTTCTCCGGCGCTGCGCGCTGCGACATCGCCGCGCGCCAGTGGTCGCCGCCACCCCGACCTTCCCTATGGAGCCGCCTCCCGCGTCGGCGGCGTCACCTGCGCCAGCCGCACGAGCGGCATCACCTGCGCCAGCTCCGGCGGGCACGGATTCTTCATCAGCGTCCAGGGGTACCGGATCTTCTGAAGCACCGATCGCACCTTCCAACTCGGAACGAGGAGAGGCCATGACCACTTTGGGACTTTGGGTTCAGCTGGAGGCGAAGGAGGGCAAGGAGGACGAGGTCCGCTCATTCCTCGAGAGCGGGGCCGCGCTGGTTGAGGAGGAGCCTGGGACGATCGCCTGGTTCGCGATCCGCACCGGCCCCTCCAGCTTCGGGATCTTCGACGCCTTCGCCGACGAGGGGGGCCGTGAAGCCCATCTCTCCGGCGCGGTCGCCGCGGCGCTGATGGAAAAAGCCGGAGAGCTTCTCTCCGAGCCGCCGAAGATCATGAAACACGACATCCTCGCCGACAAGCTTCCGGGCTAGACCCTCCAGCTGCACCCGATCCGGCCCCCCTCAGGCAGCGAGCGCGTCCACCAGGGCACGGCCGCAGGCCCGCCCCGGATCCTTCTCGGGGTTGTAGCAGGCGAGGGAGGCGCCGACCAGGGCCGGGGAGGAGAGGATCGGCTCGAGGACCGCCTCGAGCTCTTCCCAGGCCATGCCGCCGGGCAGAAGGTAGTCGGTGGCGGGAAAGGCGCTGGGGTCGAGGACGTCGACGTCGAAGTGGAGCCAGAAGGCGCCGGCTTCGCCCAGCGTCGCCGCCACCCGCGCCGCCTCGCGGCCGGGCCCGGCCGCGCGCAGGTCGTCGATCGAGCGCTGGATCGGCGGCGGCTCGATCTGGTCCGGCTGGCGCATCCCGTACTCGAGCGACTCGGCCCGGTCGCGAAAGCCGATCAGCGCCGTGCGCTCCGGCCTCACCGCCGCGCCTCCGGCGGCTTGCACCCACGCCTGCGGGCCGAGGCCGAGGGCAACCGAGACCGGCATGTCGGCGGCCTCGCCCGTCGGCGAGGTGACGCCGTCGTATAGGTCGAGGTGGCCGTCGAGGTGAACCAGGCCGATCTGGCCCATCGCGTCGCGTGCGCCCGCCAGCGCGCCGGGCAGCTCGGCGCAACAGCCACCGGCCAGGAGCGGGCGGGCACCGGCGCCGATTCGCTCCGCCACCGCGGCGCGGATCGTCGCGGTCGCGCTGAGGACGTCGGGGGCGGCGAGGATCCCGCTCTCGGCATCGCGCTGCTCACCGCGAATCCGGACCTCGAGGTCACCGCCATCGCCTCCACCGAGGGCGGCCGGGAGCCCCAGCTCCCGCAGCATCGCAGGGCCGTGCTCGGTCCCCCCGCGGCGGCCGACCGAGTCGATCGGCACGCCGATGAAGGTCATCCGGTCCATCGCGTCGAGCATAGTCCGGCCGCTGGGCTGGCAGACTCGGGAAGCGGTGGCGAAGCGAAAGAAACAGCGCCGGGCCCGGCAGGAGGCCGTGACCATCGACTACACCGACCCCGAGGGCAACGTGCTCACCCTGCGGGGATCGCTCAGCGCCAGGACGATCGCCAAGATCGGTGAGCCGCCGGCCGGCCACGCCGCCTCGCTGGAGGACGCCTGGCGCCGCCGCTCGGAGGCCCTCTTCGAGCGCCTGGCCGTCCGCTGGGAGATCGCCGGACTGCCTCTGAGCGACCAGAAGATGCTGCTCGGCCGCTACCGGATGGCCGACTCCGAGACCCAGCGCTGGGTGCGACAGACGATCGCGGATCACGTCCAGCGCCACATCCCGGAGCTGGCCGGCTGAGTCACAGGC
This sequence comes from Solirubrobacterales bacterium, assembly GCA_046330295.1. Classification (GTDB taxonomy): domain Bacteria; phylum Actinomycetota; class Thermoleophilia; order Solirubrobacterales; family 70-9; genus VAYN01. The sequence goes on from JAXLTB010000009.1 coordinate 32,123, forward strand.
CACCGATCCGGCCGCCGGCGCTAGCGTGACCGCGTGGCCGATGAGCTGAGAGTCGACGAGCGCCTCTCGATTCCGCTGGCCGAGATCCAGCTGCGCACCAGTCGCTCCTCGGGCCCCGGCGGCCAGCACGCGAACGTCACCGCCTCCAGGGTCGAAGCGGTCTTCGACGTCGAGGCGTCTCGGGCGCTGGACGACGCCCAGCGCGCCCGGCTGCTCGAGCGCGCGGGGGCCGTCGTCACCGCCGTCGCCCAGGACGCCCGCAGCCAGTCCCGCAACCGCGAGCTGGCGCTGGAGCGCCTGGCCGCCAAGCTCGCGGCGGCGCTGCGGGTGCCGCGTCGCCGCCGTCCCACGCGCCCGACCAGGGCCTCGCGGCAGCGTCGGCTCGAGCAGAAGCGGCGCACCGCGGAGCGCAAGCGCGGGCGGCGCCGGCCCCCGAAGGAGGATTAGGCGGACCACCCTTGGGCCGCCGGCCGGTGTAATGGGAGACGACATTCCAAAACCGAGAGGAGCTGGTCATGCTGGAGAACAGCAAGGCGTTCAGCGGTTTCGCGGTCGACGACCTGGCGAAGGCGCGCGAGTTCTACGGCGAGACGCTGGGGCGCAGGACGACCGTGCTCGACGTCGAGCGCTACGACGGGATGCCCCAGGACGAGAAGGGCGTGATGCGCGAAGGCGGTCCGCTGATCGCCTGGTTCAAGGACCCCGCCGGGAACATCCTCTCGGTCCTCCAGGAGCGCTAGGTGGCGGCACTCCCGCCTAGGCCTGGGGGACCGTTCGCTCCATCCCCTTGCGGTTGACTTCTATGACCCGCAGCCCCGCGGGCCACATCGCCAGGGTGGCCAGCAGGCCGACGATGAGGAGCCCGGCGGTGACGTAGGTCCCGGCCTCGATCTCGTAGCCGCCGAGGTCTGAGACCTTGGCGACCAGCACCGTCAGCCCCGCGACCCAGAGCACAGCGGCGAGCATCAGCCGTGCCCTGAACAGGCGTTTCAGCGCGACCTGCCTCCCCCGGCCGAGTACCAGCGGCAGCGTTATGAGGATCAGCACAGGGCCGGCGAAGTAGCCCGTCCCCATCTTCACCACCTGCCTGGAGTTGTCGGCCAGGTCGAACAGAGCAGAGCGGTCCCACCAGGTGAGGCCGGAGCCGAGGAGTCCGATCAGAAGGCCCGCGGCGCACAGCGCCGCGATGTCGCTGCCCAGCCGCACGCGGCGATTCGGCACGTAAGCCTCACGCAGCTGTCCCATCTTGGGCTCTGTCCCGGTCACCTCAGTTCGACCGTAGGCGCGGGACCTGTTCGTCACATCGGCGAAAGACCGCCGGGCGGGGCGGGGGACTACTGAGGGAGGTCCTCCGGCAGCGGTACCTCCTGGGGCGAGCGGCCCTCGCCCTCTTCGTCCCAACTCGTCCAGGCGCGGGCGTCGCGCCCCTCGTGCTCCCCGTATCCGCCGAGCGCAAGCACCACGACCCGCTCGGCGCCGGGATTCGTCAGCTGCCGGCGGGCCTTGGGTGCGACCCGCGCCACCGAGCCCCTGCCGAGCGCGTGCTCCTCCCCCTCGACGATCAGCGTCAGCTCGCCCTCCAGCACGACGTAGACCTCCTCCTGGCGCTCGTGAAGGTGGACCCGCAGGCGCTGCTTCGGTTGCAGCGTCAGCAGATTGATCCCGAAACTGGTGACGCCCAGCTCGCCGCGGAGGCGCCGGAACAGCTCCCCGTCGGACTCGAGCGAGGCGATCTGGATCGAGCGGTCGGTCATTGGGCTCCTTGGGGCAGAGGGGCGACGGTCGCCGGGGACTCTATGCCGTTGAGCTCGCGGCGCACCAGCGGGGCGACCTCGGTCCCGAACAGCTCGATCGAGCGCATCACGTCGGCGTGGGGGAGGGTGCCGACGCTGAACTGGATCAGGAAGCGCTGGTGGCCGAAGACCCCGTGCTGGTGGACGATCTTCTCGGCGACCTGCTCCGGGCTGCCGACGAAGTTGGCGCCGCGCAGCTCGCGGCTGGCTTCGAACGCCTGCCGCGTCACCGGCTGCCAGCCGCGCTCACGCCCGATCCGGTCCATCATCGTCGCGAAGGGCGGGAAGGCGGTGTCGGCGGCGGCCTGCGAGGAGTCGGCGACGAATCCGTGCGAGTTGATGCTGAGCGCCGGCGCCTCGTGTCCCGCCTCGATCGCGGCGGCGCGGTGCAGCTCGGCAAAGGGGGCGAAGCGCGCGGGTTCGCCACCGATGATCGCCAGCGCCATCGGCAGGCCCAGCCGCCCCGTGCGCAGCGCCGACTGCGGCGAGCCGCCGACGGCGACCCACACCGGCAGCGGGTCCTGGAGCGGGCGCGGGTAGACGCCGCGGCCGTCGATCGGCGCCCGGAAGCGGCCGGACCAGCTCACCTCTGTCGAACCGCGTACCGCGAGCAGCAGCTCGAGCTTCTCGGCGAACAGCTCGTCGTAGTCCTCGAGGTCGAAGCCGAAGAGCGGGAAGGACTCGATGAACGAGCCCCGCCCGGCCATGATCTCCGCCCGCCCGCCCGAGAGCAGGTCGAGCGTCGCGAAGTCCTGGAAGACCCGCACCGGGTCGTCGGAGCTGATCACCGAGACCGCGCTCGTCAGCCGGATCCGCTCGGTCCGCTCCACCGCCGCGGCGAGCGCCACGGCGGGCGAGGAGACGGCGAAGTCGGGCCGGTGGTGCTCGCCGACCCCGAAGACGTCGAGCCCGACCTGGTCGGCGAGCTCGATCTCCTCGATCAGGTCCCGCAGCCGCTCGTGCGGGGAGATGGCGGGGCCGCCCGAGGCATCGGGCGTGAGCTCCGCGAAGGTGTAGATGCCGAGTTCCATTCGAGGTGTGGGGGAGGAAGCTCGGTGAATGGTAGGTGGGAGAAGATGCCGGCATGGTGCTGCTCCTTGCGCCACCGCGGCGAGGAGGCGGTGGGCCAGCGGGGCGGAGGTGAACCTCGATCTGGACGGCCTGCCGCTGAAGCGCGACGAGGCGGGCCTGCCGATGCACGGCCTGCTCTCCGCCGCCGGCGGCTGGCGGGTCTCGACCGCCATGGGGAGATCGAGGCTGGCGCCGCCGGAGGGCGAGCCGTTCGCCCTCACCGGCGGCGGCAGGCGGATCGAGCTGCGGATGGACAGCGGCTATCGCTTCTGCGCGGTTGATGGGCACGGCTGGTTTCGAACCAGCGACCTCTCGCGTGTGAAGCGTCACCCGGGGGTTTGGCGAGCTGGCCTCCAGAGCCGTTTTCCGCATTCCAGAGCGAGATGCGGCCACTTTCGGTTGGGCTGCGTTCGGACGCGTTCGGGGGTGTTTTTCCCCAGGTTTGACCCCACGGGAGAGCGCTGCCCTCCGGCGGCGCCGTCTGTGCAGGGTCACGTCAGCGGGCCATTCGGCCTCTCTGAACCCACACCCGCCCTGCCGGACTCCATTCGCCATCGGTGACCTTCCCTTCCAGCACCGGGTCGAGCATCGCCGCGGCCTCGCGGTGCCCGGCCACGAGTTCGGTCGAGAGCCCGACCTCCTCGGCGAGGCGCCCGAACGGGAGCGCCCAGTCCGGCGGCGGGGAGGGCAGGGAGCGCGGCGGAGAGTGTGCCTCGCGGCGACTGAAGATCGACTCGATCTCCCGCCGCAACGTCGTGGCGTCGAGGGACGCGAGCTCGGCGATCAGCGCGAGGTCGACCAGGTCCTTGACCCGGGTGCTGCCCCGTCCGCCCTCGTAGGTCTGGGTGTAGGCGTGAAGCTTCTCGGCGATCTGAAGCTCCAGTGGGATCGCCGGGATCCCGATTGGCTCGATTCCGGCGAAGCCGAGGAGGTCATCCGTCCGAAGGGTCTCGACACTGGCCGTATCGTCGGACCGCAGGCCGACATCGAGGAGGAAGGTCTCGAAGGGTCTGCCCGCGAGCGAGGCCGAGACCCTGAAGCGATGGGCGCCGCCGAGTCGGTCCGCGGGCGTCGCGGTCCGCTCGATCGCGAGGACGAAGAAGTCGCCGGCATTGTGCTCGGCGGCGTCCAGAAGCGTGTCGGTCAGTTCGCCCTCCTCCGCCCGCCACTCGATGTCGACGTCTTTGGTGCTCCGCCCCCGCGCGGCCAGCCGCAGCTCGAGGGCGAACCCGCCCTTCAGCACCCACCGGTCCGCCGCGACCGCCTGCAGGCGGACGAGCAGCCGATCGAAGGCGACGCGCTTCCTGTCGCGGCTCAGCGTGGGGCCGTCGCCGGCCCCGTCCTTCAGCCGCTGCTCCAGCGCCATGCGGAACGCGGCGGCGTCCTGGTATCTCACGCCGCGACTTCCTCCACGCCGCGCTCGACGAATCGCCGCACTCTTTCGGGCCGGGAGCCGGCTGAGCGCCGTAGGCGCGAGCCGGTCGTCAGCCCGCGGCCGAGCGCCTGTTGGATCGCCATCTCGATCTGCTCGGGTTGCGCGCCGGATTCGAGTGCGTCGAGTATCGAGCGCTCCGGGCCGGTGACCGGGAGGCCCGCGATCTGGTGGACCTCGTTGCCGCGCGGCGGATCCTCGCTCGTGTGGAGCCGGACGCCGGCTCGCGGCCGGATGCCCCGCTCCGAGCGCGGCACCGTCAGGTGGACCGCCTCGGGAATCACGTCGGAGAGGTCCTGTAGCTCGAGCGCGCTCTCGTGCGAGACGATGGCGCCGTTGCCGCGCAGCGGCAGCCACGCCGCCACCACGTGCTCACGGGGGCTGGTGGGGAAGTGCCGCAGGCGATAGAGGCCTCGGCCGACCCGCTGGTAGCGGCCACCGGGACGCGCATGGTGGCGCAGGGTGGCGCGGTCCATGCCCACCTCGAGCGCCTGTCCGGCGGTGAAGTAGCCGGCCTGCGCCTCGGCCCTTATGTAGAGCGCATCGTGATCCACGTCAGACATACAGGTGAGAATATCACCTAAAACGCTGACTTATAGGCATGTCAACCCAGCCCAAGACCGCCGTGCAGAGTCGACATCCGGTCTCGCCCGCCGATACCCGGAGCGTAGATGGCTGCTAATCAGTCGCAGCGATGCCGAGCAACTCGGCCCCCGCGTCGGCCGCCTCCTGGAGCGAGTCCGTTGAGACGCCGCCGACTCCGTCCATCAGGTCAAGCGTCTGAACGAAGACCCACCACGTGAAGCCGAGGGCGAATGCCGCCAACTCCGGCTCTGGACCGACACGAAACTGCAGCCGGTAGGTATCGCCTTCGCCGGTTGGGATCCGGCGTAGTGCCCTGGAGAGCGACCAACTGCTCGGGTGAATCTCGCCGTTGTTGAGATCGTGTAGGACGTCGAAGCAGAACCACAGCTGACGCCGTCCGGACTCGCCGGCATCGCTCAGGTGGCCTTCGAAGAAATCGACACGCTTCTTCAGGCTGAGTCCGGTCCAACTTCGATCTGCGTGCTTACCGAAGATCGCCGCGGAGGCCTTCACCTCCTCCCGGCGCAGGAGACCGCCCTGAGGGGTGATGCCCAGCTCGGGATAGCGCTGGACGACCTCGCGTTGGAGGTGCTGCGTGTAGCGGGCGTGTGCCAGGAACCTCTCGTCCGCCAATTCAGGTTCCGTGCCCGCCCAGTAGGCATCGAGCATCAACTCGAACAGAGGCCGATTGAGCATCATCGTCTCCCGACCGAAACCCGACTCGGCAGGAGTGAGGGCCGCTTCGACGAGCGGCGGCGATCTGACAAGGAGCGCGAACTGCACCACCTGCTTCTCGGGCTCCTCATGACGCGAGAAGCTCGGCACCAGTTGCTCCTGGTAGTGGTTCAGGAGGATGTGGATCGCATTGCTCGCATCCTCCAGGCTGGGGCCGTCTGCTCCGAACGAGTTCATTGGATGACCGACCTAGTCTTCCGACTCTTCGGCCGAGCCTCCATGGCGGTCGACCGGCGTCATCGGCGCCGAGTCCCAGCTCCGGCCGTCGAAGGTGAGATGGGCCGCGTAGTCGACCCAACCGAGTGCCTTCGGTATGCCGCTGCCCAGCTCATCGAAGGCCCGACGCTCACAGAAGAGACCCACCGCGACGGCGAGACCGCGGGACGTGAGAAATTCGCCCAGACGCTCTTCGGCGATCATCAGCGCGCGGTCGCGTTCGAAGCCCTCGTCGGTCTCCCGGTAGCGAAGCCACTCGCGCCCTTGCTCATCGACCCAGCAGTTATGGGCCTCCTCCCACCGAAGGCCCGCCTCCTGGACGAGGAAGCGAGAAGGCATGTTGATGTTGATGCTGTCGCTGAGTGAGCAGTCGGAGCCTCCGCTCTCCCCGAGGTAGCCGAGCGCCACCGGGATGGAGCGCACCGGCAGACCATGGACGGAGTCGGGGTGGCGCCAGCGGCCCGACACATCGAATCGATCCGATTCAGCCGGGAGCTCGGCCCAGTAGGCGAGATGGATCTCGTACGTCGGCCAGTCGGGCAGAGACCGCACGAGGTCGGGATTGGTCCCGAGCCGGGCTGTCAGCTTTCCCAGATCGTCGACGCGAAGAAAGATTCCTGCCGAGAGGATCGCGATATCGCGGTGAGGGCGATCCGGTCGCTCGATGCCGGCGCTCTCGCGCGGATCGTCACGCCAGCCGTGGTGAGCTTGGAGGATGACCCAACCGATCCCGTCCTCGTCGGTCACCCGCAGCAGTCCCTCGGGAGAGGGAAGGTCGTCGTGGCGCGCGGCCCACTCGGGCTCGGAGCCCGGGGGGATCTCCTCGAAGGTCGGTTCGCCCGGCGTCCACCAGGCGGGCCCTCGGTCGACCGGGAAGGTCGGTCCACGGAGCGTCTCCAGTTCGCCGCCGATTTCGATCGGCTCGGGCGGCAGGGTGGGGTCGATCGTCCTGGCGCGGAGCTGCCAGGCGCCCTCATAGGTCGCCTCCTTTCCCCAGTCCTCGAGGACGAAGTTGTCGGCCAACCGGGCCAACAGCTCGTTTCGGGCGATCCACTGGTACTTCTTGCCGAAGCGCTCGCTCTTGTGCGCCGAGCGGTAGTCCGAGTGGCGGCTGATCTCGATGTCGAACTCGCCAAATCGCTCCGGCGTCCAGCCGAGCTCCACCGCCCGCTGGAAGATGAATCGGGAGGCCCGCTCCGCCGGGTACGCGGAGGGACGAGGGCGGCGGGCTCGGACCCGGCGCGGGATGTAGGCGGCCTGCAACAGTGCCCGCTGGTCCTCCTCGAGCTCCGCCACACAGCGTTTCCGCTCCTCGGCGTCATCGCTACCGAGAAGCTCGAGCTGCTCCGGCCTGAGACTGGCTTCGAAGCGCCTCCAGGCGCGCCGATCCACACGGAAGGCAGGCTCCTCGGGCTTCGCCGGCTCCGGAGGCGGCGGCGGATCGCCGAGTCGGCGGCGGCTGAAATTTTCACGCACCCCGTCGACCACATAGCGCGACCAGTCGCTGTGCTCGGAGAGCGCCGAGGAGAGAAGGAGTCCGTATCCGTCGGCGTGATCCTCCCCCCGGGGATAGGCCTCCTCCAGATAAGCCTTCTTCCTCGGTGTCTTGGGCGGCCGACTTCCGTAGGGCGGCGTCGCCCGGGCGAGTAGCCGCGGCGGGATCAGTTTGGAGCGACGCCACCATCGCGCCAGCGTGGCGATGTGATCCCGGGTCTCCACGTCCGGGATCACACCCTTGGCGTCGACGAACACGTCGAGGAGGACCTCCAGTAGTGCCGATGCACCGGCGCGATCAAGACCGGGTTTCCCGGCCCTCGTGACCGCTCCCATGAGCGCGGCGCAGAGACGCTGGGTGACGTAGGGATCATCGACCCCGGCGAATCGATCGATCAGGCTGCGCTGTACCTTCGGTCGGTCGATCAGGAGGCTCGCGAGCGCCTTGGTCGCATAGTCCCTGGTGAAGCGGTTGGGACTGGCGAACGTCCAGACGATCATCAGCGCGGCCAATTCGACGACTTCGTCCTCGCACCACTCATACGGTCCCCGGGCGGCCCACCGGATCAGCCGGTCCAAGGCCTGGTCCGCGTACCCGAAGGAGCGGTAGGTGAGCTTCGTCCAGTAGGCATCGCGCCCGGGCATCGGCTGGGCGCGCAGCCACCTGTGCACCCGCAGCGCATTGAAGGGGTGGTCGGGATCCGCCGCCACCGAGATCAATGCGTCGGCAGTGGCATCCGCGAACCACCGAAGGCCGATGTTCACCAACTCGTCCGCACGCGGATCGAATGCGTCGCGGCGACGCATCGTGAGGCTCGTCAGGAAGGCCTTGAAGATACGACTGGAGCTGCGGTACCGCTCCCGATCGCCTAACTCGAAATCGAGCACGTCGGTGATCTCGATCCCCCAGCGCTCCGGCAGCTGGATCGCCATCGCCTCCAGGAGGCCCGCCGGTGCATCGCGGATCATTCGGCCGAGATCGGCCGTCCGCTCGAAGGCGTTTGCGGCCTCATCTCTCGTCGCGTCGCCGAGCGTGGAGAGGATCGCGTCAATGACCAGGTGGTCGGAGAAGCGCTGGTAGGGGAAGAAGACGAACTCGGCACGCTCCTCATCGTCGGCTCGCCAGCCTCGGTCGACCGTCAGGAGGCCCTCGTCGGCCATCGCTTGCACCAAGGTCTTCGGCGACTGGATTGCGTGGGGGGCCAGGGGATTGATCAGCGCCGCCGCCTCCTCATAGGGCAACCGGTCGCGCCCCGTCTTGGCGAAGGCACCCGCGAGGATGGAGATCGCCTTGCCGGGGATCCCGAGCTTTATGTCGAGGCCGAGCTTTTTCTCCACACGCGTGCTGCGTCTTCTGACGAAGCGCTCGAAAACCGCACTCAGTTGGCCGGCGCCCAGAGGTGGGCTTGCTTCGTCCTTCAGACCCTCGCAATAGAGCTTCAGGAAGAGCGGGTTGCTGAACTCGGTGAGGAGCAACGGCACCCGCGGTTGTTCGAGGTCGTGGAGGGCGAAGATCTGCTCGACGGCCTCGAACTCGCGACCCTGATACCCGTGGTGCTCGACATGGACGAATCCTTGGTCGGGGCCACCGGGGGGCTCGACCATGTCGAGGTAGGTGCGCGGCAGCTGACCGCGAGTGCCACCCAGTCGGTCGCGGTCAGGCGACGGCGCATGTCTGCCAGCTCGGTGGCCCAGATCCCGGGATCGCCCGACTCGTTCAGGGCGTCGATCAGGAGCACCGCGCGACGACCGGATGCCTCCCCCGAGGAGGCGAAGACCGTCGCGATCTCCTCGGGCCCGAGCGCCGGGTCCCCCAGCAGCTCGGCGAGCCGCGCCCACGGCGACTCGCCGCGGAAGCGTTCGCCGAGAAGGCAGACGGTGGGGTGACCTGCGGCGAGAAGGTGCTCGGCGACATCGCAGAAGAGGTGGGTCTTGCCCTGCCCCGCCTCGCCCTCGACGAACAGCGCCTGTCGCTCGGCGGCACCGCAGCCCGGGCCTTCGAGGGTGTCTCGCAGCGCCCAGAGCACCCCGGCCACCTTGCTCACCCGACGATCGAGGTTCCGGGCCACCTCCCGCTCGCGGGCCTCACCGGCGCCGTCGTCCCCGCTAGCTTCGACGGCTTCGCGCTCAGGCCATGCGAAGGGCCGAAGGTCTTTTTCGAGCGCCGCGAGGGACCCCGTCGATTTCTCGATCAGAGCGAGCGCGCCCGCCCTCCTCACGCGCGGGGGCTGCCGTTCGACGATCCCCTCGTTCTCGAGCTCCGCCAGCGACTTTCTGACATCCTCGCAGCGCTCGGTCCAGGGACCGCCCGCGCGTTCCAGGAGCTCACGACCGGCACGGAGGACCGCACCCATCCGCTCCTCGATCCGGGCGCAGAGCTCGTCGGGCACGGCTATCGCCTCGAGGATCTCGTCGACCGGGAGCTCGATGTCCTGGGTCGGGGTGTAGCGGTCTCCGGCGTCCTCGACGGTGTAGGCCAGCTCGCGTCGACACCACTGCTCGCCGAGTAGTCGTTCGTTGAAAAAGAACCACTCGCGCCCGCGGTTCTCCTCGCGGGCCAGGCGCTCAAGGATCTCTCCGCCGCCGAGCAGCCCGATCTCGACTCCCGGTGCGAACTCCTCCGCCCACCGCTTCTTCGCCTCCTCGAAGCGCTGCCGTCCCTGCTTACCGCTCCGTTCGCTCGGATCGTCTGCGAGGTCGATCGGGATGCAGAACGTCATCGCCCGAAGGTCCGGGCGCTTCTCTACGGCCGTCTTTAGCGACCGTCGCATCGCATCGAGAAGGTCCTTGACGTCATCGATCAGCTTCACCTGCCAACCGACTTCCGCTCCGTCCGGCAGGCGCCAGTACCACTCGAGCCCCGCGTCGGGCGCGCCGGTCTTGATCAGCTCGGCGTCGGGTGGAGTCGGGTCCCGGAGCTGAAAGCAGAGCTCCTCGAAGGCCCGTGCCTGGCTTCCCTCCCACTCCCGGATGCTGCCGAACCCATTGGCGATGGGATTACGCGGCGGCATTCGAGCAACGTAGTGGATCTAGACGACCCGATCGCCCGCCGGGGATCACACGGTCAGGTGGCCGGACGGCGGTAGAAAGACCGTAGAACGCCGTTCAACCCCGCACCCCACGGCCTCCCGGGCTTCCGCCTCCCCCTGCGGAAAGGACATTCGTGAGGCGCGCTTCAGGCTCAGTGACCTCTCGCATCTCTGTCAACGCACCTCCGAGAGCGTCGACCCCAGCGTCAGAAGATTTGGCTCTCCGAGCGATGTCGGAGCGAGCGTCATTTGCCCGTCTGGGCCCGTCGCGTCTCCATTGACCCCATGAATGACCCCACGGCCTGAGGTGAGGCTCTCGCCAAGCCGAGCCTCAAAGCGGCGAATCATCAGCTCTCATGCGGAATCCAGGATATGGGCACGGCTGGTTTCGAACCAGCGACCTCTCGCGTGTGAAGCGAGCGCTCTCCCACTGAGCTACGCGCCCTGGGCGGCAGATATTACGCGGGCTCGATCCTGGGCGGGGCGCCATCGAATGGCCACGGATGGACCGGGACATATGTCCAAGAATCGGCAGGGCCGCGGGCATTTCTTCGTGAGCGGGCAGAGAAGTTTAGTAAGGCGAGCTCCGCGTTCCACGCGTACGGATCCGGTTGCAGATCGTCGCCTCTGGGGGATTCGGCACTCGCGCCAGAAGGGACTGAAGGAGTTGCGAATGAGAAGCGCAAGAGCACGGCTGCGCGCGTCAGCGGTCCTCGGGGCGGCATCTGCCGCCCTGTTGCTGTCGGCCGCGCCCGCCAGCGCCGCCACGACCGTCTATCCCTCGGGGGGAAGCGGCTTCGATACCAACGCGGAAGGGTGGAGTCCGGGCACGACCTCGTGTGCCCCGGCGGCCCTTACCTGCACGTCCGAAGCGGCCTATGAATCAGGCGTCGGCAATCCGCCGGGGTCGATCGCGGCAAAGACCACGGTCACCCTCAACCTGCTGGACCTGTTCAAAGCCACCGCGACCTGGAACTCGCCGCAGTTCTCGGTCCCGATCGGCTCGGTGACCGGCGCGAGCGTCCGTCTCGACCGCGCCTTCGACTCCGGCGATCTCGCCAAAGTCGCGCCGAAAGCCACCTACACGGTCGCGCTGCACGACCTCACCGCGGGGACGACCACCCACCCGCTCACCGAGGAAGTGGCCAAAGAAGACGCGACGTTCGCCACCCGCAGCGCCCCGGCCAGCGTCGTTGTCGGCCACACCTACCAGATGTCGATCGAAGCGACGACGGCGCAGAGCACGCTCGCGCTCTCGGGGCTCAGCGGCACGACGGCGCTGCGCTACGACAACGTTGGTCTCCAGGTGCAGACCGCAGGAGGCGGCGGCTTGGGAAGCGGCAGCCTCACCGACAAGCGGCTGCTGAGCCTGATCAGATCGAGCCTGGTCGGCCCGGCTGTCCTCAAGGGCAAGAGCCTGTTCGTCAAGGCCAGGTGCCCGGCCAGGGTCGGCCGCGCCTGCCGGGTCTCGGTGCAGGGCCTGCTGAAGAAGCACAAGCCCGCGACGACGACGCGCACTGCGAAGATCGCCAAGGGCAAGGCCAAGAGGCTGGTCCTGAAGGTGAAGCCGAAGGCGAGGGGCAGGCTGGTGAAGCGCAAACGCCTCCTCTTCAAGGAGACCGTTCGCGCCGGCAGCGCCAAGGCCACCGTCTACAAGCGCCTGAAGCTGATCCGCCGCTAGGAGGCAGTCGGCTGCGGCTGGGCGACCGGGCCCTTCCCCGGCGGGGAGGGCCCCTCGCCCGGCATCGCCTCGTCCCCCGCCCCGCTCTCCGACGCCTTGCGCAGCGCCAGGCCGACGAACGGGTAGACCAGGGTCGAGAGCATCGCCGCGCCGACCAGCCCGGCGGCGGTCGAGGTCCGCATATGGCCGGTCTCGGTCGCGATCGTCGTGATCGCGACGACCAGGGGAAGCTCGGTTGCGCAGTAGAAGGCGAGGGCGGCGCGGTCGCGGACCCCGAGCACGCCGCCGTAGAGGAGCATCGCCGGGACCCCGCGCACGACCAGGAAGAGGCCGAAGAACATCGCCAGCTTGAGGATCGCCCCGAGCGAGCCGAGCGCGGCGAGGTCGAACGAGATGCCGCTGGTGACGAAGAAGAACGGCACGAAGAAGCCGAAGCCGACCGCGGTCAGCTTCGACTCGAAGACCCGCAGCTCGTGGCCCTTCAGCGCCAGCCGCGTGATCATCCCGGCGACGAAGCCACCGAGCAGGATGTCGAGGCCGAGCTTGCCGGCGAGCAGGACGAGCCCGAAGACGAGCACGACCGTGACCCTCACGGCCAGCTGGCTGCTCGACTCGAAGGTCCGCTCCAGCGCCGGCCAGCCGCGCCAGGCCCAGCGCACCGAGCCCATCGCCAGGATCAGCGCCAGGGCGACGAAGGCGAGCAGGATCAGCGACTCGTGCAGGGGGTTGTCGGTCGAGAGGACGAGGGTGACGAGCAGGATCGGACCGAACTCGCCGGCTCCCCCGGCGGCCAGCAGGTAGGTCCCGAACTTGGTCTTCAGCTCGCCGTCGTCGCGCAGGATCGGGATCAGCGTGCCGATCGCCGTGGTCGCCATCGCCGAGCCGGTGTAGAGGAAGGAGAGGACGATCCCCGCCGCCGCCAGGGCGCCGCCGATCCCGTAGGCGAGGGCGACCGAGATCAGCCATCCCCAGGCGCCGAGCTTCATCGGCCTGCCCTTGATCCGCTCGAAGTCGATCTCGTAGCCGGCGAAGAAGAAGAGCATCCCCAGCCCCAGGTTGGAGAAGAAGTCGATGAAGCCGTCGGTCTGGGCGAGGCCGAGGATTTCCGGGCCGACGAGGATCCCGAGGAGGAGCTCGAGCACCACCACTGGCGGCGCGAACTTCTTCGGCACCGCCGCGACCGTCACCGCCGCGACCGCCGCGACGACGACGATGGCGAAGAAGGATTGGGTGTCTACGTGGATCAAGTTCCCGATCCTATGGCGGGCAGGGTAGGATCAACAGCGGACCGTGCTAGGCGGGGAATCAGCGGTGCCCTGTAACCCGAAATCCGCTTAGCGGGGCCGAATCCCGTTCCGAGGGGCTGGCCGTCGGGGTCAGTGCGTCGCGGCGGCGTTGACGGCCGGGTCCTGCGCGACGTGGGCACGCGAATCAGGTCAGGTCCGGAAGGAAGCAGCCTTAAGCGGATGCCGCGGGTGCCGCAGGGAAGCCCGGCAGGAGCCAAAAACGACGAACACGCCCGGTGACCTCGCTTCGAAGGCGGGTGCACGGTCCATTTTCCCGCAGATGTCGCACTTCTCCTCGCATGGCGAGGACAGGTGCGACCTGTCAGTCGATCAGCCGCTTGCGCATGCGGTTGACCGCGATCCGCCAGGTCAGCAGCGCGAAGCAGGCGAGGAAGGCGAAGCGGGCGAGGTCGACTGCCTCGAATCCGAAGGCGCCGCCGCGCACCAGTTCGACCAGTTGGTGCAGCGGGTTGACCTGCGCCACCAGCTGCACGCCTTGGGGCAGCCCGGAGATCGGGAAGAAGGTGCCGGCGACGAGGAAGAGCGGCGTGATGCAGAGCGCGGTCACGTAGTTGAACTGGTCGATCTTGGCGACCGTCGCCGCCATCGCGATCCCGAAGCCGGCGAAGCCGAGCGCGGTGACGAAGCAGAAGAGGGGCACCAGCAGCATGCCGGCAGCTGGGTCGAGGCCGAAGGCGAAGGTGACGAGCAGCGGGAAGCAGCCGTAGAAGCCGGAGCGCAGCCCGATCCAGAGCATCTCGGCGCTGACCAGCTCTTCGACGTCGACCGGCGCCGCCAGGATCGCGTCGTAGGTGTTCTGGAAGCGGTGCTTGACGAAGGTGCCGAACATCGCCGGCAGGGCGCTGGAGAAGATCACTGCCGTCGCCACCATGCCGGTGCCGACGAACTGGACGTAGGGGACCCCTTCGACTTCATCGACCAGCGTCGCTCCGAGGCCGAGCCCGAAGGCGAGCAGGTAGACGATCGGTTCGAGCACGCTGGAGAAGGTCGTGCCCCTCCAGTAGGTGCGGAAGTTGGCGACCTCGCGGCTCATCACGCCGGCGATCGCCGCCGGTTCGAGCCGCTTCAGGTGGCGCGGCTCGGCGCCGGCGCCTCCCTGAAGGCGCTGGTCCAAGGCGCTCATTCGGCCTCCTCGCCGGTCAGCAGGACGAAGACGTCCTCGAGCGTGGCGGCGCGGACGACGGCCTCCTCGGGGACGACGCCGTCCTCGGCGCGCTCGGAGCCGACGATCGCGATCGCGGGCCCGGCGGGGCGCACCCGCAACCCCTGCCCCTCGGCTCGGCGACGCAGCTCGGCCAGGCGCTGCGGCGGCGCGTAGACCTCGGCGGTCTGGCGGCCGGCATGCTCGGCGATCAGGTCCGCGGGCCGGCCGCGGCTGATCACGCGTCCCTTCGTCATCACCGCCACCTCGTCGGCAAGCCGCTCCGCCTCCTCGATGTAGTGGGTCGACATCAGGATCGTCGTGCCGCGCGATTTCAACTCGCCGATCAGCGTCCAGAGCTCGGTGCGGATCTGCGGGTCGAGGCCGACGGTCGGCTCGTCGAGCAGGACCAGCCGCGGTTCGTGCACGAGCCCGCGCGCCAGCAGCAGGCGGCGCCGCATCCCGCCCGAAAGCTCGTCGACCGCGTCGCGGCGGCGTTCCCGCAGGCGCGCCAGGTCGAGCGCCCGGTCGACCGCGGCGCCGACGTCCTTGACCCGGTAGAGCCGCGCGTAGACCGCGAGGTTGTCCTCGACGGTGACGTCGACGTCGAGGTTGTCGAGCTGGGGTACCACGCCCATCTCGGCCCGAGCAGCCTTGGAGTCGCCGGGCAGCACATGGCCCAGCACCCGCAGCCGGCCGGCGTCGGGAATCGCCTGACCGGTGAGCAGCCGCATCGTCGTCGACTTGCCGGCCCCGTTTGGCCCCAGCAGGCCGAGGCAGATGCCCTCGGGCACCTCGAGATCGAGCCCGTCCACCGCGGTGATCGGGCCGAACCGCTTGACCACGCCGCTGAGTTCGATCGCCGCCATCGGTTGATGCTTTCACGGTGGCCTGCTCGGCCCCGGGCGCCCCGTCGGGGCGCGGCGAGGCGATCGGCTGAGGCGACGGAGTCGGGTGCCCGGTCGGTGCGGTCATAGCCCTGGTCGAGCTTGCCGCCGGGGCCGCGAATGGGAGACTGGCGGCGTGCTGGACGAGCGCTGGATCAGGTCGCTTCACGTCGAGTCGATGCGGCGGGCGGACCTGCACGCCGAGCGCGAGCCCCACGTCCTCTTCCAGGCCTCGACGATCGGGGCGCTGCTGGACGGCGCCTTCGACGGCGATCTCAGCTTCGCCGAGCTGGGCGAGCGCGGCGACCTCGGCCTCGGCACGCTGAACGGGCTCGACGGCGAGATGATCGCGATCGACGGCGAGTTCTTCCACGCCGACGTCGACGGCGCCGTCCACCCGGTCCCACCCGAGGCGAAGACGCCGTTCGCGGTCGTCACCCGATTCGAGCCGACGATCGACGAGCGGATCGAGGCGACGCTCTCCCACGCCGAGCTGCTCGAGCGGATCGACTCGCTGGTCGGGCCCGGGGCCTCCTCCTGCGCGATCCGCCTCGACGGCCGCTTCGACTCCGTCCGCGCCCGCTCGGTCCCGCCCCAGAGCCCGCCCTACCGGCCGCTGACCGAGGTCGTCGCCGACCAGCACGTCTTCGAGCTGGAGGACGTCGCCGGGACGATGCTCGGCTTCCGCTTCCCCGCCTACGTCGAGGGGATCGAGGTCGGCGGCTACCACCTCCACTTCATCAGCGAGGACCGCCGCCGCGGCGGCCACGTGCTGGACTCGCGCTCCAGCGGCCTGCGCGTCCGGCTCGACCCCTCCGACGACCTCCACGTCGAGCTGCCGCCGCAGGTCGACCTGGCCGACCCCGACCTGGCCGCCGCCACCCACGCCGCGGTGGCCGCGGTGGAGGGCGGCTAGGGCTGGGAGCTCGCCTGCAGGGGTTCAAGGCCCCGCGGCGAAATGCCGATGAGAGGCCGGTGCACCGCCCCTCCCCCAACACGAAGCGAGCGCTGGCCACCCTTTCCCTGCTCGCCGCTGTGATCGCTCTTGTCGTGCTGCCCGGCAGTGCCGCTGCCCGACCCCCCACGGTCGTCGTGCCCAACGACACCTATGGGGTCAACAAAGCCGCCCGCGGCGAATACGTCGTCTTCACCGTGCGCAACCGCCGGGTCCGCAAGCTCAACTTCCAGATCCAGATCACCTGCCAGGCCTCCGATTCGCCCACCAGCGAACAGCGCTTCTTCACCGCGGGCGCCGAGGCACCGCAGGGCCATGTCATCCCGAACAACGGGAAATTGATCCTGAACTGGCAGGAGCGGGGCGGCGGTCGCCTCGGTCAGATCAGCGTCGAACTCAAGTTCGGCGTCCGCGACGTCGCCAACTTCGGCGTCATCGTCCCGGAAGAGCGGACCCCGGGAACCGGGCCTGAAGACGCGCTCGAGAGTTGCGACGGGGTCAGCGCGCTGCGCTTTCACCGTGGCTTCGAGCTGCCCCCGATGCCCTTCTAGCCCCGCCGCCGCGACCTCCGGCCGCTCAGCAGCGCCGGTAGACCTTCCACGACTCGTTTTCGGCGACGCGACGGAAACCGGCTGGGACCTTGAGGGAGAAGCGCGTGGGGTCGTTGGGGTCGAGGATGAAGTTGTGGATGACGAAGGGGCTGGCCGGGGCGACGAAGTAGCCGCGCTGCGGGATCCCTTCCTCGCTGGCGCTGACGATCCGGGTCGGCTTCACGTCGAGGCCGAAGGCGAGGCGGGGGACGGCGCGGTGGTTGGGGACGGCGACCGGGCCGCAGAGTGGCTCGAAGGCGCCGGCGTCGACCAGGTCGGTGAGGTCGCCCTCGATCCGGGCCTGGTTGGTGAGGTCGGTGTCGACGCGGGAGTCGAGGTCCCACTGGTTCGGGAGCCAGATGACGAACATCAGGACGACCAGGCCCGCGAACCACTGCCAGCGCCGGCGCCAGGGGTGCCCGGGCTCCAGCAGGCGCCAGCCGAGCAGAGCCAGGGCGACGAAGATCGACAGCACCGCTCCGGCGAGCATCGTGTAGCGGGCGATGATCGCCAGCCCCGCGCAGGCCAGCAGCGCGAAGGCGCCGAGCGCGAGGACCGCGGCGGCGATGCCGAGGGCGGAGCGGCGGCGCAGGAAGGCGAAGCCGAGGACGACCCCGCCCAGCGCGCCGACCATGCCAGGCCACTGGAGGACTTCCCCGAGCCGGCGCGGACCGTAGAGGACGAGGTCCAGCGGGCCGGTCTGGCGTTTGAGCGTTTCAACCGTCTCCTGCGTGCCGGTGAACGAGTAGGTCGCGCTTCCGGTCGTGATCGCGTCGAAGAGCACCCACAGCACCGGCCCCGCCAGCGCCAGCCCCCCGAGCCATACGAGCTCCCGCCCCCCACGCTCCCCGCGCCAGCTCAGCTCCCACCCGAACAGCCGGCCGATGGGCCTGGAACGCTCGCCACCTGGACGATCGAGGCCCGTCGACCCCGAGGTCGGGGCGCGCTCGAGCGTGAGGGCGAGGAACGCCCAGTAGGCGACGGCGAAGAGCCAGGCCTCGGGACGCAGCAGGCCGGCGGGGACCAGCAGGGCGAGGACGGGCCAGCCGGCGCGGGGCCGCCTCGCCTCGATCGCCAGGGCGCCGAGGCAGAGCGCGATGTAGGGGAGGTCGACGTAGGCGCGCAGCCCGTTGGAGAGGAACGGCGCCCGGGTCAGCACGATCGCCGCCGCGACGGCACCGATCCAGCGGTCGAACCAGAGCGAGCCGAGGCGGTAGACCAAGTAGCCGACCAGTCCAAGCGAGGCATAGGCGACGACCATCGTGACCGTGATCGCGCCGTCGCCGAGCGGCGTCGCCACCAACCCCAGCAGGTCGGCCAGCGGGTGCGGCGTGGGCGGCAGAGCGGATCCGTAGTCGGGGCTGATGCCGTGGGCGAGTTCGCGCCCCCAGACGAGGGCGTAGATGGTGTCGTAGTTGGGGAAGCCGACCGGGAAGACGAGCAGCAGCACCGCCGTCACCGCGGCGACCCAGGCGGCGGGCGTCAACCAGTTGCGGGCCCCCATCGGCACGCGCGCACGGTACCGGGGTGGGGGGCGGGGGGCGTGTCCGAGCCTGGGCGTCGATGCGCCGGGGAAGCTCAGAGACCCCTTCCGGAGCGCGCCCGGCCCGTGGATACACTGGCCTCAGTCCCCGATGAACGAGTCGACCTCCCTCTACAGACGCCACCGCCCGGGCTCCTTCGACGAGGTCGTGGGCCAGCAGCACGTCGTCCGCACCCTGCGCAACGCGGTCGAGCGCGACAAGGTCCACCACGCCTACCTCTTCGTCGGCTCGCGCGGCACCGGCAAGACCTCGATGGCGAAGATCCTCGCCCGCTCGCTCAACTGCGAGCGCGGCGGCCCCACGGTCAACCCCTGCGGCGAATGCGAGTCCTGCGTGACGATCGCCGCCGGAACCTCGATCGACGTGATCGAGATGGATGCCGCCTCCAACCGCTCCGTCGACGACGTCCGCGACCTGCGTGAGCGGGTCGCCTACGCCCCGGCCGGGGGCCACTGGAAGGTCTACATCCTCGACGAGGCGCACATGCTGACCAAAGAGGCCTGGAACGCCTTCCTCAAGACGCTCGAGGAGCCGCCGCCCAACACCGTCTTCGTCCTCGCCACGACCGAGGCCCACAAGGTGATGGCGACGATCGCCGACCGCTGCCAGCGCTTCGACTTCCAGCGGCCCTCGCTCGAGCAGATCTCCGAGGTGCTGAACCGGGTTGCCGCCGCCGAGTCGATCGAGGTCGACGAGGGCGCGGTGGCGATGATCGCCCGCTCCGCCTCCGGCAGCTTCCGCGACGCGCTCGGCACCCTCGATCAGCTGGTCGCCTTCGGCGGCGACCACGTCGAACTCGGAGACGTGCTGGAGATGCTCGGCGCCGCCGACGCCGAGTTGCTCTTCGACGCCGTCGACGCGGTCGCGGCGGAGGACCCGAGGGCGGTCCTGCTCGGGGTCGAGGAGATGGCCCGCTCGGGCCGCGACCCATCCCAGTTCGCCCGCGACCTGCTCGGCCATCTGCGCCATCTGCTGGTCACCCAGACCACCGGCGAGGTGCCCGCCTCCTTCGTCGTCACCGCCGCCGACTCGGCCCGCCTTCAAGCGCAGGCCGGCGCCGTCACCGCCGCGACCCTGGTCCGCACCATCGACGACCTGGCCACCGCCCTGACCGCCGTGCGCGAGGGCGACGACGCGCGGATGGCGGTCGAGATCGCGCTGCTCAAGGCGGCCCGGCCGGATCTGGATCCGTCGACCGAGGGGCTGCTGCGCAGGGTCGAGCGGCTGGAGAAGAAGCTCTCCGGAGGAGGTGACGGGCCCGCGGCTCCTGACGCGGCGGCAGATCCCGCCCCGGCTGATCCTCCCGAGCCGCCCGAAGCCGATGCCTCACCGGCGCCGGGACCCGCCGAGCCGAGCGAGCCCGCCTCATCTCCAGATCAGTCCTCTCCCGCGGGGGGCGGGGGGGCGGGGGTCCCCCGCGGCGCGGAGGCGCCTCCGGCGCCGAGCACCGTGGGGGAGGCCGCCCCGACAGGGCCCGCGGGCCTGGACCCCGATCTGGATCTGGATCAGCTGCAGCGCATCTGGCCCGCGGTGCTCGATCAGCTGGCCAAGAGCGCCCCGGCGCTCGCCGCCTTCTTCGAGGAGGCGCGGCCTCACGGGTTCGTCGCCGTCGAGAGCGTGGTCGAGATCGGCTTTCCCGCCGGCGCCACCTTCAACAAGCGCAAGGCCGAGACGCCCGAGCAGCGGGAGCGGGTCGCCGAGGCGCTCAGGGCGGTCACCGGCCAGGACCTGCAGCCCGCCTACGTACTGCTCGGCGAGCCGTCCCCAGCGGAGGAGTCGGCCGGCACGGAGGACGAGGGACTTGACGAGGAAGAGCTGCTTGAGCGGCTGAAGAGCGAGTTCGACGCGGAGGAGGTCAGTTAGGTGGCTCGAGGAGGCGGTCCCGGGGGCTTCGACGTGAACGCCCTGATGAAACAGGCGCAGGAGATGCAGAACCAGATGCTGCAGGCGCAGGAGCAGCTCAAAGGCGAAGTGGTCGAGGCCAGCGCCGGCGGCGGCATGGTCAAGGTGAAGATGGGCGGTGACCTGACCCTGCGCGAGATCTCCATCGACCCCGAGGCGATCGATCCCGAGGAGGCCGAGATGCTGGCCGAGATGGTCCAGGCAGCGGTCAACGAGGGCCTGCGCGCGGCCCAGGAGCTGGCCAGCTCGAAAATGGGCGGCATCACCGGCGGCCTGGGCGGCGGCGGCCTGGGGGCCCTGGGGGGTTGAGCACCGAGGGTCCGGCACCGCTCGCGCGCCTCGTCGCCGAGCTCTCGCGGCTGCCGGGCATCGGCCAGCGGACCGCCCAGCGGCTCGCCTTCCACCTGCTGCGGGCGCCCGACGAAGAGGCCTTCGCGCTCGGCGACGCGATCCGCGAAGTGAAGGAGAAGGTCGGCCTCTGCGAGGAGTGCTTCAACCTCGCCGAGGGCCCTCTCTGCCGGATCTGCGCCGACTCCCACCGGGACCGGACGACGATCTGCGTCGTCGAGGAGCCCGCCGACGTGATCCCGATCGAGCGCACCCACGAATACCGCGGCCTCTACCACGTGCTCGGCGGCGCCCTCTCGCCGATCGACGGGATCGACGCCGAGGACCTGAAGATCGCCGAGCTGCTGCGGCGGGTCGAGCGCGGCGGCGTCAGCGAGGTCGTTCTGGCGACCAACCCGACCACGACCGGCGAGGCAACCGCCCTGTACATCGCCGAGCGGCTGCGGGGCCAGGTCACCGTCACCCGCCTCGCCAGCGGGCTGCCGGTCGGCGCCGACCTCGAGCACGCCGACGAGGTGACGCTGGGCAAGGCGCTGGCGGGGCGCCGCAGCCTCGACTGAGGAGCTACTAGCCCGGCTTGCGAGCGCGGATGATCGCCGAAGCCGCCTTGTCGTGAACTCGGTGGGTCTCCTCGACCTCGATCTCCTCGAGACCGGCCGCCTCAAGTGCCTCCTCGAACTCGCGGCGGGTCAGCGCGCCGGCGATGCAGCCTGTCCACTCGGCCATGCCAGCGCGGGTGGCGGCGTCCATGCCCTCACGACTCGGCGGGCAGCGGGATCGCCCCGATCTCCCCGCCGTCGCTCTCGCCGGCCTGGCAGCCGCAGCTCGAGGACTCCGGCGCGCAGCACTCCGCCTGCTCGGAGGGTTCGCAGCAGTCGGCCTGCGCCTCGCTGGAACAGCAGGAGCTCGCGATCGCCTGCCCGCCGCCGGTCCTGGTCAGTGCAGCCATTGCGTGAACTCCTCCAGAGCCTCGGCTCTCACGTAGTAGTAGGCCCACAGCCCCGGGCGCTCGGAGCCGACGATGCCGGCGTCTCGCAGCACCTTCAGGTGATGGGAGACGGTGGGTTGGGAGAGGTCGAAGAGCGGAACCAGCTCGCAGACGCAGACTTTGCCGGCGTGCTTTCGCAGCACGTCGACCAGCTGCAGGCGAACCGGATCGCCGAGGGCCTTGGCGATCCTGCTCATGCGCTGCGCCTGCTCGCGCTGAACATCGGGATAGACGACCGGCTCGCAGCACGGTTCACCGACGGGACGCTTGGTCTTGGGCTCCAGCTTCATATCGACACTCATCAATTTACATATATCTATTGAAATCGGTTTTGTCAATCCTTACGATGAGTGCCATCGTGATCGGCAGGGACACCGACAAGGCATGAGCGCCACCTCCGCCAGTCCACGGGCCTCCGCGGCCGTTGCAAGGCGGCTCTCCATGCTCGATCGCTATCTGCCGGTCTGGATCGGCGCGGCGATGGGGGTCGGGCTGGGGGTCAGTGCGCTGATCCCCGGGCTCGAGAGCGTCCTCAGCTCCGTCGCGATCGGGGGCACATCGCTGCCGATCGCGATCGGCCTGCTGCTGATGATGTATCCGGTGCTGGCGCGCGTCCGCTACGAGGAGCTCGGCCGCCTGCGGGGCGAACGAGGGCTCCTCGTCTCCTCGTTGGTCCTCAACTGGTTGATCGGCCCGGCCCTGATGTTCGCGCTCGCCTGGCTGATGCTGCCCGACCAACCCGCCTACCGGACCGGCCTGATCGTCGTCGGGCTTGCCCGCTGCATCGCGATGGTGCTGATCTGGAGCGAGCTGGCCTGCGCGGATCGCGAGGCGACGGCGGTTCTGGTCGCGATCAACTCGCTGTTTCAGATCGTCGCCTACAGCCTGCTCGGCTACTTCTATCTCACCGTTCTGCCCGGCTGGCTGGGCCTCGACACGCAGGGCTTCTCGGTTGGCATCTGGGAGGTCGCTCGCACCGTCCTGATCTTCCTCGGGATCCCGCTCGCCGCCGGCTACCTGACGCGGCTGGTAGGTCTGCGGCGCCGCGGCAGGGAGTGGTACGAGGGGAGCTTCCTGCCGCGGATCGCGCCGATCACGCTCTACGGATTGCTCTTCACGATCGTCGTGCTGTTCGGCCTGCAGGGTCACCAGATCACCTCACGTCCGCTGGACGTGGTGCGAATCGCCCTGCCCCTCCTCGTCTACTTCGTGACCATGTTCGGCATCTCATTCGCCTGGGGAAAGGCGTCCGGCTACGGCTATCCGCGCACCGCGACGCTCGCCCTGACCGCCGCCTCGAACAACTTCGAGCTGGCGATCGCGGTTGCGATCGGCGTCTTCGGGGCGAGCTCGGGCGAGGCGCTGGCCGGTGTCGTCGGGCCGTTGATCGAGGTTCCCGTCCTGGTCGGGCTGGTCTACGTCTCGCTGTGGGCGCAGGGGCGCTGGTTCCCGGTCCCGTCGTCGATCCCCACCAGGTCGAAGGCCGCGGAGGCGGTCGGCTGAGATGGCGAACGTCCTCTTCGTCTGCCTCCACAACGCCGGTCGCTCGCAGATGAGCCGGGCCCTCTTCCAGCGCGCCGCCGATGAAAGGCACGCGGCGGACTCCGCGGGCACCCAGCCACAGGAGCGGCTTCATCCCGTGGTCGTCGAGGCTATGGGTGAGCTCGACATCGATCTATCCGATCGCCGACCCAAGCGGCTCACCCCTGAGCTGGCCGAGTGGGCCGACGTCGTGGTGACCATGGGTTGCGGCGACGAATGTCCCTACATCCCGGGCAAGCGCTACATCGACTGGGACCTGGAAGACCCGCGTGACCAGTCGCTCGCGGTGGTGCGCGAGCTCCGAGACGAGATCTCGCGGCGCACCGCGGCGCTCGCCGATGAACTCGGTGCTGCGGCGGTGTAGCCGCTGGACGTTCGTCCTGGACGACCATCCGGTCGCAAATTGCGACTTTTGGGGTTCCCTTCGTCCGCCGCTTTCGCCAAGGTCACGGAGTGGCAGGCCAGTCGCATTGGGGAGGTAGGCCGGGAGGGGACTCTCCTGCGGGCCGTTTGGCCCGCGAGGTGTCCTCCCACCACGCATCGCTGCTTGCGCGGCTGCGCGAGGAGCTTGGCGACGCCGACGGCGAGATGTTCGCCGCCGCGGCTGAGCGGCTGGCCGCGGACTTCGGGGCGGTAACGGCCGACGCGGTCGACGCCGCCTACCGGCAGGCCGCCGGGGCGCGGATGCCTGCGCCGGAGAAGCAGACGGTACCCGCCCGCGAAGAGCACCAGGAGCTCGCCAGCCTCTACCACCCCGGCCACATGCGGCGGCGGCTCGAGCAGCTGCTCGAGACCAACCGGCGCTACGGGCATCCGTTCGGCCTGGCCGTGTTCGACGCCTCCGGGCCGGGGACCCGCAGCGGTGCTGCCGGCGGTGGCCGGGAGACGGTGCTGGCGATCCTCGGCGCGGCCCTGCGCGACAGCATCCGCATCGTCGATGAAGCCTTCCCCCTCGAGGAGGACGCCATTTGCGTGTTGGCGCCCAACCTGCACACCGTCGAAGGGATGCAGATGGCGGAGCGGCTGTTGGGCCAGCTCGACGAGCTGGAGCAGGCCGGGGGCCTGCGGGTCTCGGTCACGGCGGGGGTGGTCGCCTGTCCGGACCACGGCGCCGACGCCGACCTCCTCCTGCACAAAGCCGACGCGGCGCTGTGGCGGGCTCGCGCGGTCGGGCAGCCGGTCGGCATGGGCGCCCTGGCCGTGCAAGATCGCTGACAGATTCCGGAAATCTGTCCATAACTGGCGTAAACCTGATTTCCCGGTGGGAGAATGAACGCCGCGCGTCGAATGGATCGCGCTACCGAACCAATTCTCAGATGACAGGAATCCGAACCAACGCAGCGGCCGAAGTGCTCGGCGTCAGCCCCAACACGCTCCGCAGCTGGGAGCGCCGCTACGGCTACCCGACGCCGAAGCGGACCGTCGGCAACCACCGCAACTACGAGCTGGTGGAGTTGCAGACCCTGCGCGACGCCCTCGCCGAGACCGGCAACATCTCCTCGGCGATCGAACTAGCCCGCCAGCGCCAGTCGGCGCCGGCCAGCGGCGGCAGCCTCCTCGCCGCCTTCGAGAGCTTCGACGAGGGAGCCGCGGACCGCGCGATCGAGGAAAGCCTGGCACTGCGACCGCTCGAGCGCACGGTCGAGGAGATGCTGCTGCCCGCGATCGACGAGCTCGCCGCCGACCCCGACCGCGAGGCCGAGCTGGAGTTCGCCGCGCGCTGGGCGACCGGCTGGCTGCACGGCGCCCGCCGCCTCGCGCCCGCCGCCTCGCGCCCGGCCGGGATCCTGTTGCTGGACTCCTGCCGTGGCGAGGACGCCGAGGAGGTCCACGCCCAAGCCCTCGACCTCGCCCTGCGTCGCGCCGGCTTCCGCGTCCTCGTCCTCTCCAACGAGCTCGGCGACGAGCGGCTCGAGCGCGCGCTCGGCGCCCTCGACCCGACCGCGATCGTCCTCTGCGGCCCCGGTGCCGACACCAAGGATGCCGTCAGGCTGGTCCGCAAGATCCGCGAGCTCGGCTTCGTCGCTCCGCTCTACGGCTTCCGCGCCGCCGGGCTGATCGGCGCCGCCGTCCCCTCCGCCGGGGACAGCCCGAGCCAAGTCACCGGCATGCTCAACGCGGACCTGCGCCGACGCGCCGCCCAGGCCTTCGCCTAACCGAGGTCGAGGGCGCGAGAAAGAAACCGGCACAAGGCCCGAGGGCCCTGTGCCGGTGGTGGAGGAACCGCCTGTGGCGCCTCCCGGCGCTCGACCCGCTCTAGAGAGAGCCGATCGCTGATTTGGCGGCGTTGAGAACGACCCTGGGGAGAGGCGCGAAGTCGAGTGCGGCTCCGTATGCCTGTCCCTTCGTGATGCAGTAGTTGAGGAACTGCTGGAGGAAGCCCTTCTGCGCGGCGTTGTGCGGAACTATCGCGTAGGTGAAGGTGGAGATCGGGTAAGCCGTCTTCGCCTTCTTCGGGGGGTTGGTGATGCTGATCGCGTTGCTGGCCGGCAGGCTCTTGACCGCCGACGCGGCGCTTTCGATGTCCGCCAGGTTCGGCAACTCGTAGTTGCCGGCTTTGTTCTGGACGGCGACCGCGGGGATCCCTGCTGCGATCAGGTAGGAGGCGGAGATGTAGCCGATCGAGCCCGGCGTCTTGACCACGGTCGAGGTGACGCCGGAGTTGCCTTTGGCACCGACACCGGCTTTGAAGCCGACCGAGGTCGCGTAGCCGACTTCGCTCCTCCAGGCAGGGCTGATCTTGGAGAGGTAGTTGGTGAACGCGTAGGTGTCACCGGAGCCGTCGCTGCCCGTGAGGGCGACAGGCGGCGGCGGCCGCGTCGGGCTGGTGCTGATCTCACCGCTCGTCGAACCGGTCAGCGTCCAGGAAAGCGGCTACTACAACCACTTCACGCTGCTGCTGACGATCGAGGAACTATTCGGCCTCGAAAGGCTCGGCTACGCGAAGGAAGAAGCGCTGACGCCGTTCGACAGCAGCGTGTTCAACGGGGCCTCCCAGCCGCCCGCTCAATCGAGCAGGATCAGCAGCGCGGTCAGCAGGCCGAGCGCGAGGCCGGCCCCGCTGAGGACCGCGAGCGGCCAGCGGGCCGACTGCAGGAACCGCCCTTCCGACAGCGCCTCTTCCATCGCCGAGCGGTGCATGGATCCGTAGGCGATCGCCATGATCCCCCACAGCGCGAACCCGACCCCGGCGAGGACGTAGGGCCAGCGGGTGGCGCTCTTGTCGAGCTCGGGGACCACGCGTCCGACCCCGAGCGCCACCGCCAGCGCGGTCAGGCCGGTCCGCCACCAGGCGAGCTGGGTGCGCTCGTTCGCGAGGTAGGTGCGGCGGGTCGCGTCCACCGCTTCGGCGAGCAGCCGCTCAGGCTGGATCGGCTTCTCGGGCTGGTTCGGTTCCGACGCCACCCGGCTGATGATGACGGCTGCGCCCGCGGTCTAGTCGGTGATCGGGGCTCGTAGGGCGTGCCATCGGCGCCGCGACCCCTGTCCCGCGACCGCGGTGTCCCGGGGCCAACCCCGTACGGCAACATCTCGGACCTCGAACCCGATCTCGGGCTTGCGCTTGACGATCAACCGGTAGATCACGCTCCCGCCTCCCTTGACGTCGGCGCCACGATCGTCGCCTCGTGCTCGCTGATTCCCCAGCGCTCGTGCAGGCGGCGCAGCGGCGCCGGCGCCCACCAGTTCCACTTGCCGAGCAGCTCCATCAGCGACGGGACGAGGAGCGCCCGGATGATGCTGGCGTCGATCAGCACCGCCAGCGCCGTGCCGACGCCGTTCTCCTTGATGAAGATGATCTTCGAGGTGGCGAAGGCGCACACCGCCACCGCGAACAGGAGCGCCGCGGCGGTGACGATGCGGCCGGTCCGCTCCAGCCCGATCGCCACGCACTCCGAGTCCGAGGCGCCGTTGTCGCGTGCCTCCTTGATCCGCGAGAGCAGGAAGACCGCGTAGTCGGTGGAGAGGCCGAAGGCGACGGCAAAGAGCAGGATCGGCATCGTCTGCTCGATCGCCCCGGGGCTCGTATAGCCGAGGAGGCCCTGCAGGCGGCCGTCCTGGAAGATCAGCACCAGCAGGCCGAAGACGGCGCTGAGGTTGAGGAAGTTCATGATCAGCGACTTGACCGGCAGGACCACCGATCCGGTCAGCAGGAAGAGGATGATCAGGGTGGCGAGGATCACGATCGCCAGCGCGATCGGCAGGTGCCGCCCGAGGCTGGCCTGGAAGTCGATGAAGTCCGCCGTGGCGCCGCCGACCAGGACCTGCGCCCCCGGCGGCGCCCGAAGCGAGCGGATATCCCTGACGGTCCGCTGACTGGCATCGGAGACGAACGGGTGGGCGGAGATCGCCTGGACCGCGGTGACGCCGCCGCTGAGCGACTGGGGCGGCGCCACTTCGGCGACGCCGTCGACGCGGCTCACCCGATCGGCGACCAGTGCCGCCGCCTTCGGCCCGCCTCCTTCCACGTCGATCCAGATCGGCGTCTCGTGATAGGGCGGAAAATCGGCCCTGACCGTGTCGTAGGCCTGGCGCGCGCTCGCCGACTTCGGCAACACCGTCGGGTCGACGGTGTTGAACTTGATCCCGAGGAAGGGCAGGCCGAGGACGATCAGGAGCAGGGCGCTGAGGGTGGCGACGGGGATCGGACGCCGCATCACGAAGCGTGAGAGGCGGAACCAGAAACCGCTCTCCTCCGGCTGCGCTTCGGCCTCGGCCCGGCGCTGCAGGAAGCGCGGGGCGCCGGCGTTGACCCGCGTCCCCAAGAGCGTCAGCACCGCCGGCAGCACGGTGAGCGAGATCAGCGCTGCGAAGAGCGCCACCAGGGCGCCACCGAGCCCCATCGAGTAGAGGAAGCGCTGCGGGAAGACAAGCAGCGAGGCGAGCGCCGCGGCCACGGTCAGCGAGGAGAACAGGACGGTTCGCCCGGAGGTGGCGAGGACACGCCGCATCGCCGCCAGCCCGGGGCCGTCCTTGGCTATCTCCTCGCGGTAGCGGGAGACGATGAAGAGGCTGTAGTCGATCGCCAGTCCCAACCCCAGCGCCGTTGTCAGGTTGAGGGCGAAGATCGAGATCGAGCCGAATTCGCTGGCGATCCTCAGGATCAGGAAGGTGCCGACGATCGCCAGGCCGCCGATCATCAGCGGCAGGACCGAGGCGACGAGGCTGCGGAAGAAGAGGAGGGAGAGCCCGAAGAGCAGCGGAAAGGCGATCATCTCGGCCATCCGCAGGTCCCTCTCGACCTGCTTGTTCACCTGCTCCTGCGCGACCGCGGGGCCCCCGACGAGAACGCCGGGATGCTTCGAGAGCTGGTCGGCGATATCGGCGCCGGCTTCCTGCGCCGCCTTGTCGCCGGTCGCCTTCAACGAGACGACGAAGTACGTCGAATTGCCGTCGCGCGAGACGAAGGCGGAAGAGCGGGTGTCGTAGAAGCCGCTCACCGCGGCGACGTCGGAGCGGTTGCGGATTTCGCGCTCGAGCGCCTCGACCCTAGCCCGGATGGAGGCCTTGCCGACCGGGGCTTCCTGGACCACGACGATGACCGCCGGGACGCGCAGCCCGGCGTCCTCGAGTCGTTCCTTGGCCTTCGCCGTCTCGGTCGCCGGATCTTCGGCGCCGTAGGGGTCGAGGTGGCTGGCGACCGAGCCGCCGATCGCTCCGGCGAGGAGGAAGAAGGCGATCGCGAGGAGGCCGACGCGGCGCGCGCTGTTGTCGGCGAGGCGGGCCAGGGAGTCGAACATCAGCCTCTCCTCTCGTCTTCGGCGGACTCGAGGATCTGGGCCTCCATCCGCTCGCACCAATCCGCGAACCAGTCGGTGAACTCGATCCCGCCCCGCAGGACGATCATCGGGAAGGGGTCGTCCACCTCGGGCTTGATCTGCTCGATCGCGCGCAACTGCACGGCCACCGCTTCCCTGTGGGCGCGCATCGCCCGCAGGATCTCAACCGCCTCGGCGCGCGGCAGGGCGTCGGCGAAGAACAGCTTCAGCAGCCCTTCCTCGCGCATCTCGAAGGTGCTGGGCGGCTGCCGCAGCCACGCCTTCAGCTCCTCCTCGCCATCGGCGGTGATCTCATAGACGGTGCGTTTGCGCCCACCGGTGGGGGAGTCGACGCCGACGATCAATCCGGCCTCCGAGAGTCGCTTCAACTCCGGATAGATCTGGCCGTAGCTGGCGGCCCAGAAGAACCGCGTGCTCTGGTCGACCAGCGCCTTGATCTCATAGCCCGACCTCGGTTCTTTGCGGACCATCCCGAGGATCACGTAGGCGGTTGCGCTGAGCACCTCCATGTAGCGACATTATATATCACAGGGATATATCAGCAAGCGGGATTGGGGGTCCCCTATCGTCAGTCCCCGGAAATCGTCGATGTCGAGAAACGGAGCGCACGGATGGGATTGGACCAGAGCAAGATCGGCCGGGTCGTGGCCGAGCAGATGGAGGCGATCGAAGGCGACTACGGCGACGACTGCGAAATCGGCGACGTCTGCACGATCGTCGAGGTGGTGGGCCCACACGGCTCCCACGTCAGGGTGCGCAGCAGCGACATGCGTCCCCACAGCGGGCTCGGCCTGATTCGGATGGCCGAACAGGCCATGCTCGGCAACCTGGGCGGGGGCGGCTAGCGGGGCATCCTGGCCGTCCTGGGCTCCGCGCTCGGGGTTCGGCGCCCGTTTGTTGCTTTAGCCTCCGACCCTCATGAGCGGAGGCGGATCCGACATCATCGTGATGAAGTTCGGTGGCACCTCGGTCGCGGGCGCCGAGCAGATCAAACGCGCCGCCGGGCGCATCGTCGCCGCGCGCGAGGCCGGTCAACGCGTCGTCGCGGTGCTCTCGGCGAGGGGCAAGACCACCGACGAACTGGTCGGTCAGGCGCATGAGATCTCCGAGCGCCCGGTCGCCCGCGAGATGGACATGCTGCTTTCGACCGGCGAGCGGATCTCCTGTGCGCTCTGCGCGATGGCGATCCACGACATGGGGCACGAGGCGATCTCGCTGACCGGCTCCCAGGCCGGGATCGTCACCGACTCCTCCCACACCAAGGCGCGGATCATCGACGTCCGTGCCGACCGCATCAGCCAGGCCCTGGAACAGGACCGGATCGTCCTCGTCGCCGGCTTCCAGGGCGTCTCTACCGACAGCCACGACGTCACCACCCTGGGGCGGGGTGGCTCCGACACGACCGCCGTCGCGCTCGCGGCCGCCCTCGGCGCCAGCGTCTGCGAGATCTACACCGATGTCTCCGGCGTCTTCAGCGCCGATCCCCGCATGGTCGCCAGCGCCCGCAAGCTGCCGATGGTCTCCTTCGAGGAGATGCTCGAGATGTCGGCTTCGGGGGCAAGGGTCCTGCAGCTGCGCTCGGTCGAGTACGCCCGCAATCACGGTGTCCGGATCCATTGCCGCAGCAGTTTCGAAGATGGCCCCGGTACCCTCGTCGTCGCAGAGGAAGACACGATGGAGCAACCTTTCGTAACCGCAGTGACCCATTCCGACGGCGAGGCCCGCGTGACGCTGACCGGCGTCCGCGACGAGCCGGGAGTCGCCGGTCGCATCTTCAAGGCCCTGGCCGACGCCAACGTCAACGTCGACGTGATCATCCAGAACGAGCCGGTCGGCGGCGATCAGCTGGCCGACCTCTCCTTCACCGTCGATCGCGGCGACCTGTCGACCGCCACAGACACGATTTCCGCCCTCGGGGAGGTCTCCAGCGGCGTCCGTACCGACGAGCGGATCGGCAAGGTCTCGATCGTCGGTGCCGGCATGCGCTCGCACCCGGGCGTGGCCGCCAAAGTCTTCGAGGTGCTCGGCGAAGAACGAATCAACATCGAGATGATCTCGACCTCGCCGATCAAGATCTCCTGCGTCATCTCGGCGGACCGGGTCCCCGACGCGGTCAACGCGCTGCACCGTGCCTTCGAGCTGGGCGCCGACGCGGTACGGCCCGAGGACCCGACCGGCCCGGATCACCGGGCCACGGTCGACGGCTGAGCGCGGTCATGCTCGCGAGATGAAGGGCGGCGGATACAGAGTCGGCGTTCTCGGCGCCACCGGAGCGGTCGGCACCACGATCCTCGAGGTGCTCGCCGAAAGGCGCTTCCCCAGCTCGGAGGTGGTGCCGCTGGCGTCCGAGCGCTCGGCCGGCAGGCGGATCGAGTGGAACGGCTCCACCCTGGAGGTGCGGGCGCTCAGCGACGAGTCGATCCAGGGCCTCGACGTCGTCCTCTCCTCGGCTGGCGGGACGGTTTCCCGCGAGTGGGCGCCGCGGATCGTCGAGGCCGGCGCGGTCGTGGTCGACAACACGAGCTACTGGCGCATGCACGAGGACGTGCCGCTGGTGGTCGCCGGCGTCAATCCCGACGCCGCCGCCTCCCACCATGGGATCGTCGCCAACCCGAACTGCACGACGATGGTCATGATGATGGCGCTGGCGCCAATCCACCGCGCGGTCGGCCTCGAGCGCCTCGTCCTCTCCACCTACCAGGCGGTCTCCGGCACCGGCCAACGCGCGATCGAGGAGCTGCGCGAGCAGTCGCAGGCGGTGCTGGCGGGCAAAGAGGTCCCGGGGCCCAACGTCTATCCGCACCAGATCGCCTTCAACGTCCTGCCCCAGGTCGAGACCTTCAAGGACGGCGACGACTACACCACCGAGGAGCGCAAGGTGATGGCCGAGACGCGCAAGATCCTCGGCCTCCGCGAGGAGGTGGGGATCTCCGCCACCTGCGCCCGCGTGCCCGTCTTCACCGGCCACTCGGAGTCGGTCAACGTCCAGACCCGCGAGGACCTCTCGCCCGAGCGCTGTCGGGAGCTGCTGGCCGAGGCCCCCGGCGTGGTCGTCGTCGACCGGCCGGGAGCGGCGGAGTACCCGCTGGCGCTCGAGGCGGCCGGGCGCGACGAGGTCCTGGTCGGCCGCATCCGCCGTGACCCCGGCCACGAGCGGTGCCTGAACCTGTGGGTGGTCGGCGACAACCTGCGCAAGGGCGCCGCGACCAACGCCGTCCAGGTCGCCGAGCTGCTCGCCGAGCGCGACCTACTCGGCCCGCGGGGCTAGCCGGTGGACATCGGCTTCGGCCAGGCGCTGCTTCTGTTCGGCGGCCTGCTCGCGGTCGTGGCAGCCCTCTCGGGATTGATGCGGGGGACGGTGCTCTCGGCCTCGGTGCTCTCGGTCGCGCTCGGGATCGGCCTCGCCGGCGCCGGAGTGGTCCACGTCGACGCGACCGACAAGGCGATCGTCGAGCTGATCGAGTTGGCGCTGATCCTCACCCTCTTCTCCGACGGCATGTTCGTCGAGCGCGAGCTGCTGCGCCGGCACTGGAGCCCGGTCGCGCGGGCGCTGGTGATCGCGATGCCGATCACGATGGCGCTGTTGGCGCTGGCGGCGAAGGCGCTCTTCCCCGACCTGAGCTGGGCCGAGGCGTTCCTGCTGGCAGCGGTTCTCTCGCCGACCGACCCGGTGGTCACCTCCGCCGTCGTCACCTCGCGCCTGGTCCCGAGGGCCGTCCGCCATACGCTCAACCTCGAGTCGGGGCTGAACGACGGCCTGGCGCTTCCCTTCGTCCTCTTCTTCCTGGTCCTCGCCAGCCCCGGCGGGGACGCCGGCACCGAAGCCGCGAAGCTCGTCGGCGAGGCGGCGGTGGGGGCGGCGATCGGGGTGGCCCTCGGCGTGCTCGGCGGCCGGCTTCACGTGCATCTGCCGGGCAGCGGCCTTACCGCCCGCTATGAGGGGATCTACGCCGTCGGCTTCGCCCTGGTCGCCTTCGGACTCGCCGACGTCACCTTTGGAAACGGGCTCATCGCCGCGTTCATCTGCGGGATCGCGATGGGGGCGACCGAGCGCGAGGTACCGCAGGGCTTCATCGAGTTCGCCGAGAACGCCAGCGCCATCCTCCAGGTGCTGACCTTCTTCATCTTTGGCGGCCTGATCGTCGCCACCGGCTTCCACCACAGCATCCCGCCGCTGGTCCTCTTCGTCCTCTTCGTCTTGCTCGTCGCCCGCCCGGTCGCGGTGATGCTCTCGTTCCTGCGCAATCCCCTGCCGCGCTCGCAGAAGCTGTTCATGGCCTGG
Source organism: Solirubrobacterales bacterium (assembly GCA_046330295.1). GTDB lineage: Bacteria > Actinomycetota > Thermoleophilia > Solirubrobacterales > 70-9 > VAYN01. Next base: position 65,422 of record JAXLTB010000009.1, read on the forward strand.
TTCGGTCCCAAGGGGGTCGCCTCGATGCTGTTCGCCCTCTTCGTGCTCAAATCCCAGGTCGGTAACGGCGCGCTGATCTTCGACGTCGCCGCGATCGCGATCATCGCCTCCATCGTCGCCCACGGCCTCACCGACACGGTGGGGGCGAAATGGATGGCGCGGCGGGTCGGTTTGTCCCGGGAACCCTAGGTTCGCTCAGGCGGCGACTTCGGCGCCGAGCCGCTCCTCGACCCAGCCGGTCGAGGCGATGTGCTTGCTCATGCCCAGCTCCTTCGGCTCGGCGCCGAGCGCGAGGCCGACCAGCTGCGGCAGGTGCAGGACCGCGAGTCCGAGGTCGCGGTTGACGACCTTCGCCGCCTCGGGCTGCTGCATGTCGAGGTTGAGGTGGCAGAGCGGGCAGGGGGTTACGAGGCAGTCGGCGCCGGCGTCGATCGCATCGCCGACGTGGGTGCCGGCCTGCCGCAGCGAGGTCTCGCGGTTCATCGTGATCACCGGGAAGCCGCAGCACTTGCGGGCGCCGTCGTACTCGACGACCTCGCCGCCCAGGACCTCGATCACCCTCTCCAGGTAGATGTCGCGGTCGGGGTGCTCGCCGTAGCCGAGCCGCTCCTTGGGCCGGACGATGTAGCAGCCGTAAAAGGGGCCGACCCTGAGGCCCGAGAGCGGGCGCTTGACCTGCGCCGCGAGGCGGTCGAGGCCGTAGTCCTCGACCAGCAGCCAGAGGAAGTTCTTGTTGGTGAAGCCGTTCTTGTCCTTCTCGTAGGAGAGGCCCTGGCCCGAGAGCGCCTCGTTGACGTGGGCGCGGTAGGCGGAGTCGGCGTCGAGGCGCTGCTGGCACTCCGACTGCGCGCCCTGGCAGGTCGAGCAGATGTTCATCATCGAGAGCCCGGTCTGCTGGGCGAGGGCGAAGGTGCGGGCGTTGAGCGTGTCGGCCAGCTCCTGGTTGTGCTCGGCGATGACGCCGGCGCCGCAGCAGTTGGCGCGGTCGAGGGTGACCAGCTCGATGCCGAGCCGGTCGGCGACCAGCGCCATCGAGCCGTGCAGCTCGGGGGTGAAGCCGCGCGAGACGCAGCCAGGCCAGTAGGCGACTTTGATCTTCTGCTCGTTCACTGCACCGCCTCCTCATGGGACTGGGGCGGCTCGAGGCCCTCCGCGACGGCGGCCTCCGCGTCGCCCTCCTCGCCCTTGATGTACAGGTTGAATTCCTCGTTGTGCTCCTCGGCGTGCTTGTAGATCGCCTTGACCTCGTCCTGGGCGCCGTCGGGGAGCGGGTGGTGGATGCCCGGGATCAGTTTCGGCAGCGAGCGCATCTTGCCGGTCTTGATCCCGCGGATCGCGGTCGGGATCGAGCCCATCATTTCCTTGATCGCCCGCTTCGTCGGTTTCAGCTTGCCTTTGACGCCCGGCGCGAAGGACTCCTGCAGCAGCAGCGACTCGTCGAGGGTCCCCTTCTTCTCGATGATCTTGACGAAGGCGATCTCGTGCGCGTGGCCGCTGTTGGGATCTTCGATTCCCGCTTCGCCGGCTTTGCGGCGCAGGCGCATGATCTGGTCCATCGGCGCCACGCCCTTCGGGCAGGCGTCGACGCAGCTGAAGCAGTGGGTGCAGTCGTAGATGCCGTGTGGGTCCTCGGCGAGGTCGTGCAGGCGCTCCACGGTCTCGGCGTCGCGCGGGTCGCCGACGAAGCGGTAGGACTTGGCCAGCGCCGCCGGTCCGATGAAGTCGGGGTCGACTTCCATCGAGAGGCAGGAGGAGACGCAGGCGCCGCACTGGATGCAGGCCATCGACTGGGTGATGTCGATCATCGACTCGGGCTCGACGATGTACTCGCGCTCGGGGGGCTCGCCGTGGGGGAGGAGCCACGGGGTGACGCGGCGGATCTTGGTCCAGTGCGTCGACTCCATGTCGGTGATCAGGTCCTTGATCACCGGCATGTTGCCCATCGGCTCGATGACAATGGGCGCAGCCTCCCGCGTCCGGGGGCTGCTTTCCTCACCCTGGGCGAGGACGGGGCTAGACGCCTCGGCCGCCGTGACTCCTGTCGCCCGCTTCATCTTGTTCGCCTGCTCCTGGGCCTCGCCGATCTGGGTCTTGCAGCCGAGGCCGGACTGGCCGTTGATCTTCATCCCGCAGGAGCCGCAGATCGCGGCGCGGCAGGAGCAGCGGACCGAGAGCGAGCCGTCCTCGCGGTCCTTGGCCTGCAGCAGGCCGTCGAGGACCGACAGCGAGGGCTCCAGGTCGACGTTGAACTGCTCCCAGTATGGGCCCTCGCCGCTCTCGGGCTGGAACCTGCGGACTTTGATCGTGTAGTCGGCCATCAGTACGTCCTCGCTTCCGGTTCCCACTGGGTGATGGTCACCTCGGAGTAAGAGATCTCGGGCCCGTCGTCGGTCTGCTCGAGGTCGATGTGTTTGAGCCACTCATCGTCGTTGCGCTCGGGGTAGTCGGTGCGGTACTGGGCGCCACGGCTCTCCTTGCGCTCCAGCGCGGCGACGCAGGTGCACTCGGCGTTGTCGAGCATGTACCCGAGCTCGATCGCCCCGAGCAGGTCCTGGTTGAAGACGCTGCCGTGGTCATCGATGTAGGCGCTCTCGGCCTCCTCCTTGAGCCGGCGGACGGTCTCCAGCGCTTCCTGGATCCCGGCCTCGTCGCGGAAGACGGCGACCTTCGCGTCCATCGTCTGGCCCAGCTCGAGCTTGATCTCGGAGACGCGGCGGCCGGAGCCCTTCTCGCGCGAGTTGATCGAGGCGATCATCGCGCTCTCGTCCTCGAGCACCTGCTTGGACGGGCGCGCGCCATCGATCCGCTTGGCGCGGGCGGCGGCGTCGGCGCCGGAGCGGCGGCCGAAGATCAGCGTGTCCAGCAGCGAGTTGGCGCCGAGGCGGTTGCCGCCGTGGACCGAGACGCAGGCGGTCTCGCCGGCGGCGTAGAGGCCGGGGATGTCGGTGCGCCCGTCGACGTCGGTCTTGACCCCACCCATCGTGTAGTGGTTGCCGGGCTTGATGCGGATCGGTTCCTTGGTGATATCGACCCCGGCGAAGTCGCGGCCGACGAGGACGATCTCGCGCAGCGCCTCGTGGACCTGCTTGCGCGGCACCACCGTGATGTCGAGGGCGACGGTGCCGTCGGGGAAGCCGCGACCCTCGTTGATCTCGGTCTGCTCGGCGCGGGAGACGACGTCGCGCGAGGCGAGCTCCATCTTGTTCGGCGCGTAGCGCTCCATGAAGCGCTCGCCCTTGGCGTTCAGCAGGTGGGCGCCCTCGCCGCGGGCTCCCTCCGTGATCAGGAATCCCTTGCCCGCCAGCGTCGTCGGGTGGTACTGGATCATCTCCATGTCCATCAGCTTCGCCCCGACCCGGTAGGCCATCGCGATGCCGTCGCCGGTGCAGATCAGCGCGTTGGTGGTCGGCTTCCAGACCTGGCCGTTGCCGCCGCAGGCGAGGATCACCGCCTTCGCCTGGAAGAGCTCCATCGAGCCGTCGGCGACGTTGCGGGTGACGACGCCGCAGCACTCGCCGTTCTCGTCGATCGCCAGTGCCGTGCAGAACCACTCCTCGTAGCGGGCGACCTGCTCGGAGTGCTTCATCAGCTGCTCGTAGAGCACGTGCATGATCGCCTGGCCGGTGATGTCGGCGACGTAGTAGGTGCGGGCGGCGGAGGCGCCGCCGAAGGCGCGGGTGCCGAGCTTGCCCTCCTCGTTGCGGTGGAAGGTGACGCCGAGGTGCTCGAGGTGGAGGATCTCCTCCGGTGCCTCGCGGGTCATGATTTCGATCGCGTCCTGATCGCCAAGGTAGTCGGAGCCCTTGATCGTGTCGAACGCGTGCGACTCCCAGGAGTCGCCGGGATTCAGCGCCGCGTTGATCCCGCCCTGAGCGGCGTTGGAGTGGGAGCGCACCGGGTGGACCTTGCTGATGATCCCGACCGAGACGCCTTCCTCGGCGGCCGCGAGGGCCGCCCTCTGTCCGGCCAGGCCGGCGCCAATTACGAGAACGTCATGGGAGGGCACGAGCGCGGATCCTATAGATGCGAAATCCGACGCGGCAGTCGGAATTGCAGCCCAGGGCCGGTGGGCCGAAGGGCGGCCCACATCAGCGGCAATCGGCCCGTCGGCCTGGGGTTACAGCCAGCGCTCGCCGAGGCGCCGGATCGTCGCCTCGCTGAGGCGGACGGCGTCGGCCACGGTGCCGAAGTCGACGTTCTCGGCCAGATCGTGGGACCAGTGGTAGTTGGCGGGCTGCTTGAGGTCCGTGCAGCCGCAGAGCGCCGCCGTCTCGTAGCCGGCCGCCATCGGCTCGAGACCGTCGGTGCCGTTGTGGAGGCGCAGGTTGGGAAAGAGCCAGACCCCCAGCTCCTCGGCGAGGCCGTCCATCAGCGCCAGGGCCCGGGGCGGGTACTCGCGCATCCTCAGGAAGCCCTCGCCCCGGAGCACCAGGAGGTGCGGCGAGCCGATCGACTCGAGGCAGAGGAAGAAGGTGCTCTCCTTTGGCAGGTCGGGGAAGTGACGCTCTCCGAAGCCCTTCATCCCCTCACTGAAGGACTCCTCCGAGCCGGTCGAGAGGAGTATCAGCCGTACGCCCTCCGGCGGCTCGGAGGCGAAGCGCCTGGCCAGGGCCAGCAGGGCGACGACCGAGGTGCCGTTGTCGTTGGCGCCGGGCACCGGGTCGCGCAGGGCGATCTCGGTCATCGCCGCGGCCGAGCCGAGGCCGAAGAGGAGGCCGAGCTTGGCCAGCAGGCGACTGCCGGCGAGCGCGCCGAGGGCGGCGAGGATCGGGCCGCCGACAACTGGCGCCATCAGCGGCGGGCTGGTGTCGGTGCGCTCGATCATCCCCAGGCGGTTGGCGATCTCGGGGATCTCGGGATGGAAGACGAGGCCAGAATGGGCGGCGTCGTGATGGGCGATGACGACGACCGTCCGCTCGGCGTCCGCGTCTCCGAGCTCGCAGACGACGTTGTAGGTGGTGCGCTGCGGAAGCACCCGGCGCAGGCGCCGCTGTCGCGGCGGGAAGTCATCGGCGATGCCGGCGGCGCCCAGCGCCCCCAGGGCGGCGCCGAGCAGGCGGCGCCCGCGCAGGGCGGCGATCCCGCCCAGCGCCCCCAGGGCTGCGCCGATCCCGAGCGGCCACCAGTAGGTGCCGTGCGCCGGCTCCGCCTCGATCCGCGCCGCCGGGCCGAGCTCGCCGAAGCGCTCGACCAGCCACTCGGCGGCTCGGCGCTCGCCTTCGGAGGCGGAGGGACGGTCGATCTTCTCCAGCTCCTCGAGCCGCTCGCGCAGCCACATCTGGTCGACAGCGCCGAGGCGTTGGACCATCGGCCGCTGCCCTTCTGTTTCGCTGGCCATGTGGCCAGGAAGGTACCCCCCTACCATTGACTTATGTTCGGTGGCGGCTCCATAACGCTCTTCCACGTTCGCGGCATTCGGGTCGCGGTCGACTGGTCCTGGTTCCTCATCCTCTTCCTGGTCATCCTCTACATGACCCAGTTCTACGAACGGCTGCTCGGGGAGTCCGGCTCGGCCACGACTCCGTTCGTGCTCGGGGTGCTGAGCGCCGCCGGCTTCTTCGGCTCGATCCTGCTGCACGAGTTCGGGCACGCGGTCGCCGCGATACGCAACGGCATCGGAATCACCGGAATCCAGCTCTGGATTTTCGGCGGCATGGCGCGGATGGACCGCGAAGCCGACAGCCCCGAGACCGAGCTGAAGGTGGCGCTCGCCGGCCCGCTCGTGACCCTCGCGATCGTGGTCGTGCTGACGCTCGGCGGGATCGCCGCGGTCGGTTGGACCGCGTTCAGGGAGGCGGCGGTGCTCGAATCCAGCTCGGGCGCGTCCGGGGTCATGGCGATGGTCGCCTGGCTGGCGACGATCAACCTGCTCGTCCTCGTCTTCAACCTTCTGCCGGCCTTCCCGATGGACGGCGGTCGCGCCGCGCGGGCGATCGCCTGGTGGCGCACCGGGGACCGCAACGCGGCGACGCGCTTCGCCGCCAACCTCGGGCGGCTCTTCGGCTACTTCTTCATCGCCGCCGGGATCTACATGGTCATCACCGACTCGGTCTTCGGTGTCTTCGGCGGCGTCTGGCTGGCGTTGATCGGGATGGTGATCAACGGCTCAGCCCGCGGCGCCGCGATGCAGACCGCGCTCACCAGCCGCATCGGCGACGTCGTCGTCGCCGACGTGATGGATCGGGAGCCGGTCGCGATTCCCGGCGACATCAGCATCGAGCGCGCGCTCGACGAGTACTTCCTGCGCTACCGCTGGCCCTGGTTCCCGGTCGTCGACGCCGCCCACCGCTTCCTCGGTCTGCTCGAACGCGACCGCGCCGACGAGGTTCCCGAGGTCTCCCGCGCCAGCTCCAACGTCTCCGAGCTGGTCGACCACGACAGCGGGCTCTTCATCCGCGACGACACCCCTCTGGACACCCTGCTGAGCAATCAGAACCTGCGCAGGCTCGGAGCGCTGATGGCTGTCGACGCCGATGGGCGGCTGTCCGGAGTCATCACCATCGAGCAGGTCGGACGGGCGCTGCGCGACGCGACCGCCCAGGCGGGGTAGGGCCGCGCGCTCAGACCGTTGGGCGGTGCCGGTCGATGATGCGATCGAAGTCCACGCCGGCCGGGAGGGTCCCGAAGGCCTGGCCCCAATCGCCCGAGAGGCGGGAGGCGCAGAAGGCGTCGGCTACCGCTGGGTCGCCGTAGCGGACCAGCAGTGAGCCTTGCAGGGCGAGGGCCATCCGCTCGACGACGCGACGGGCTCGGGCCTCGAGCGACTCGGGGTTGCCGGGGAGTTCGTCGCGGAGGGGGGTGACGTAGGCGTCGAGCCGGGGCTCGGCGACAGCGCCCTCCCCGACCTCGGCGAAGAAGGCCTCGAGCGAGGCCGGGGTCTTGACCATCGCCCTCAGCACGTCGAGGCACTGGACGTTGCCGGAGCCCTCCCAGATCGAGTTGACCGGGCTCTCGCGGAACAGTCGGGGCAGCCCGGACTCCTCGACGTAGCCGTTGCCGCCGAGGCACTCGAGCGCCTCGGCGGCGTGCGTCGGCGCCCGCTTGCAGACCCAGTACTTGAGCACGGCGTTGGCGATCCGTTTCAGGCTCTGCGCCTGCTCGTCGCCGGAGATCGCCTCGTCGTAGCAACGGGCCAGGCGCATCGCCGAGATCGTCGCCGCCTCCGACTCGACGCAGAGATCGGCCAGCACGTTGCGCATCAGCGGCTGCTCACTCAGCACCCGGCCGAACGCCGAGCGGTGGGAGGTGTGATGCAGCGCCTGGGCGACACCCGCCCGCATCCCCGTCGCCACGCCCATCATGCAGTCGAGGCGAGTGTGGTTGACCATCTCGATGATCGTCCGCACGCCGGCCCCCTCCTCGCCGACGAGCCAAGCCGAGGCCGAGTCGAACTCGATCTCGCCGGAGGCGTTGGAGCGGTTGCCGAGCTTGTCCTTCAGCTGCTGCAGGCGGAAGCGATTGCGCTCGCCGTCCGGCGTCCAGCGCGGGAAGAGGAAGCAGGAGATGCCGCCGTCGGCCTGGGCCAGGACCAGGAAGGCGTCGCACTGGGGCGCCGACATGAACCACTTGTGGCCGGTCAGCTCGTACTCGGTCCCGGGGCCGCCGCCGTCGACGGGCCGCGCGACCGTGGTGTTGGCGCGCACGTCTGAGCCGCCCTGCTTCTCGGTCATCCCCATCCCCGCCAGGGCGCCGGCCTTACCCGGCGCGGGGGCGTTGCTGGGGTCGTAGGAGGAGGAGAAGAAGCGCGGCTCCCACTCCGCTGCCAGCTCCGGTTGGGTGCGCAGAGCCGGTATCACCGAATAGGTCATCGAGATCGGGCAGCCGATGCCGGCCTCGGCCTGGGACATGCACATGAAGGCTGCGCCGCGGGCGACGTGGGCGCCCGGGCGCGGGTCCTTCCAGGGGGAGCAGTGCAGTTCGTGCTGCACCGCGATCCCCATCAGCTCATGCCAGGAGGGATGGAACTCGACCTCGTCGACGCGGTGGCCGTAGCGGTCGTGGGTCCGCAGCCGCGGGTGGTTCTCGTTCGCCAGCGCCCCCAGCGCCAGCACACGCCCGCTGCCCGCGAGCTCTCCGAGCGCCGAGATCCGCGGCTCCGCCCAGTCCGCGCCCTCGCGGCGCACCGCCTCGACCAGCGCCGCGTCCGTCTCGAAGACGTTGTAGTCGACCAGCGGAGGCGGTTGGTTCACCACCTCGTGGTTTCCGACGCTCTGGCGCTCCGCGGTTGCCATTGGTACCGATTGTCGCATTCCAGAGCTTTCCACGCTGGCGGCGCGACCAAGGCCGCCGGGCAGATAGCATCGCCGCCCGGTGCAGAAGATCAAGGTCAAGAACCCGGTCGTCGAGCTCGACGGCGACGAGATGACCCGAATCATCTGGGCGTTCATCAAAGAGCAGCTGATCCTGCCCTACCTCGACATCGAGCTGGACTACTACGACCTCGGCATCGAGAGCCGTGACGCGACCGAGGATCAGATCACCATCGACGCCGCCAACGCGATCAAACGCCATGGGGTCGGCGTCAAGTGCGCGACGATCACCCCGGACGAGGCCCGGGTCGAGGAGTTCGGCCTGAAGGAGATGTACCGCTCGCCGAACGGGACGATCCGCAACATCCTCGGCGGTGTCATCTTCCGCGAGCCGATCGTGATCTCCAACGTGCCCCGGCTGGTGCCCGGTTGGACCAAGCCGATCGTGATCGGCCGCCACGCCTTCGGGGACCAGTACCGGGCCACCGACATGGTCGTCCCCGGCGAGGGGACGCTGACGTTGACCTACACCCCCGCGGACGGCTCCGAGCCGATCGAACTCGACGTCTACGACTTCCCCGGGAGCGGCATCGCAATGGCGATGTACAACCTCGACGACTCGATCCGGGACTTCGCGCGAGCCTCGATGCGCTATGGCCTCGACCGCGGCTACCCGGTCTACCTCTCGACCAAGAACACGATCTTGAAGCGCTACGACGGGCGCTTCAAAGACATCTTCGCCGAGGTCTTCGAGGCCGAGTTCAAGTCCGACTTCGAGGCCGCGGGCATCACTTACGAACACCGCCTGATCGACGACATGGTCGCCGCCGCGCTGAAGTGGGAGGGTGGCTACGTGTGGGCCTGCAAGAACTACGACGGCGACGTGCAGTCAGACACGGTCGCACAGGGGTACGGCTCGCTCGGGCTGATGACCAGCGTGTTGATGAGCGCCGACGGCCGGACGGTCGAGGCCGAGGCCGCGCACGGCACGGTCACCCGCCATTACCGCCAGCACCAGCAGGGCAAGCCGACTTCGACCAACCCGATCGCCTCGATCTTCGCCTGGACCCGCGGCCTCGCGGCTCGCGGGCGCATGGACGAGACCCCCGAGGTCTCGAACTTCGCCGAGACCCTCGAGCGCGTCTGCGTCGAGACGGTCGAGAGCGGCAAGATGACCAAGGACCTCGCGCTGCTCGTCGGCGGGGGACAGGAGTTCCAGACGACGCAGGAGTTCCTGGCCTCGATCGACGAGAACCTCCAGCGAGCGATGGCGTAACGGTCCCAAACCACGACTCCGAGGAGAACAACTGTGAGCACCCCCGTCAAGGTCACCGTCACCGGCGCGGCCGGTCAGATCGGTTACGCGATCCTGTTCCGGATCGCCAGCGGTCAGATGCTCGGCCCCGACACCCCCGTGGAGCTGAGCCTGCTCGAGATTCCCAACGCGATCAAAGCCGCCGAGGGAACCGCGATGGAGCTCGACGACTGCGCCTTCCCACTGCTGAGCCGGGTCGAGATCAGCGATGACCCCGGGCAGGCGTTCGACGGCTGCAACGTCGCGTTGCTGGTCGGCGCCCGGCCACGCGGTCCCGGCATGGAGCGCTCCGACCTGCTCGAGGCCAACGGCGGCATCTTCAAGCCCCAGGGAGAAGCGATCAACGCCGGCGCCGCCGACGACGTCAGGATCCTGGTCGTAGGCAACCCGGCCAACACCAACTGCCTGATCACGATGTCGAACGCTCCCGACGTCCCGCGCGAGCGCTTCACCGCGATGATGCGACTCGACCACAACCGGGCGATCTCACAGCTCGCCAACAAGCTCGGCAAGCCGGTCTCCGCCGTCACCAACATGACCACCTGGGGGAATCACTCCGTAAGTCAGTACCCGGACCTGGTCAACGCCAAGGTCGAGGGGAAGAGCGCCTGGGCGGCGGTCGACGACGAGGCCTGGATCGCCGACGAGTTCATCCCGCGGGTCGCCAAACGGGGCGCCGAGGTCATCGATGCACGGGGCGCCTCCAGCGCCGCCTCCGCCGCCAACGCGGCGATCAACCACGTCCACGACTGGGTGCTCGGCACCCCGGACGACGACTGGGTCTCGATGGCTGTACCGGCCGACGGTTCCTATGGCATCGGCGAGGGGATCATCTGCGGCTTTCCCTGCACCTGCTCGGACGGGGAGTGGTCGATCGTCCAGGGTCTAGAGGTTCCGGACTTCTCACGGGAGCGGATCGACGCAAGCGTGATGGAGTTGCAGGAGGAGCGCGACGCCGTCAGCCAGCTCGGCCTCATCTGACCGAAGGCCAACGCAAGAGGCCGGCCTGAGATCAGGCCGGCCTCATGTCGAGCAAAGGCGAATCTGGTCAGCCGGCCGGGTAGTACTGGCGGCCCTGCTTCTTGACCCGACCCTCTTTCTCGAGGTCACCGAGAACGCGGTACAGGTAGTTCGGCTTGATCTTCATCGTCTTGGCAACGTCCGAGGCGCTGATGCCCGGGTTCTTCTCGATCAGGGCCACCGCCTGGTCGGCACGGGTGCCACCGCGGCGCCGGCGGCGTTTGGGGGCGGCACCGCCACCGGCTGAGGTTTTCGCGGCGGAGCCCCCACGTGGGCGGCCCGCGGCGCGCCGGGTCACTTTTCCACCAAGCTCCGCAAGAGCCCGCTCGAGGCGCTTTCGCTCCTCGTCGAGGTCCGCAAGGCGCCTCTGAACCAGATGCCGGGCCTCGTCGAGTACGTTCGTCGTGCTGGCCATCGATTTCCTTTCCATCAAAAGTGGTTGCCTGCTCGGTGCAAGTGTGGCAGAGCCATACTCACTGTGACTATATATTTAGTCAAGATCGCTCTCGCAACTGACCGTTTGGCCATTTGGCCAAACGGTGAGGTTGGAAAAGCTACTGAACCCGCTCGGCCTGGCGCTCGGGTGAGATTCGGATCACGTTTCGGGCCAGCCCCAGCTTCTCCAGGATGGAGATGATGAAAGCCGAGGGATCGGGCTCCCACCGTTTGAGACCGTGGACGGCGGAGCGCGGGAAGGCGTGATGGTTGTGATGCCATGACTCTCCCAGCGAGGGGATCGCCAGCCAGAAGACGTTGGTGGAGCGATCGTCGGTGTCGAAGCGGCGGCTGCCGAGGAAGTGACAGACGGAATTGACGCTCCAGGTGACATGGTGGACGAAGAAGATCCGCACCAGGCCGCCCCAGAGCAGCCCGGTGAGTGCGCCGAGGAGGGTGCCGCTGACGATGTAGCCGGCCAGTGCGGGAATCGCCAGGGTGGCGAGAACGAGGAGGGGGAAGCGCCGGCTGATCTTCCTCATGCCCGGGTCCTCGTAGAGGTCCGCGGCGTAGCGCTTCCAGTCGGCGCGGCCCTGGGTCGACATCAGCCAGCCGCTGTGGGCGTGCCAGAGACCGGAGAAGACGCCGCGAACACCGCCGTCGGGGCCGACATGGGGACTGTGCGGGTCCCCCTCTTCGTCGGTGTGGGCGTGGTGCTTACGGTGATCGGCGACCCAGGAGATCGCCGGGCCCTGCACGGCCATCGAGCCGAGGATCGCGAACGTGTACTCCAGCGGCTTCGGGGTCTGGAAGGAGCGATGGGTGAGGAGGCGGTGGAAGCCCACGGTTATGCCGACCGCCGTCAGCAGGTACATGACCGCGGCGATCACCAGGTCGGCGGGGCTCACCAGGCTGTTCCAGAGCAGCACGATGGCGGTGACGGTGGCGACGAAGGGCACCACGACGGCGCCCAGGTTCGCGGCCTTCTCGGTGCGTGTCATCTCGCCCATGATCCGAAGATACGCGAAGCGGTCAGCTATGTATTAGCGGCTAAACCACTTCTGACACGCTATTTTTGTCATCTCTATGACTAAAACGCTGGATTCCGAGCCGTGGCGCGGCCTGCCTGCCGGCGTCGCCGACCTGATCGAGCCCGAGCTGGGGGAGATCACCGAGGAGATCCTCGCCACGATCGCCCGCCAGGTGCCGGAGTACGCGCGGCCGCTGGAGGGCCGCTTCGGTCGCGGGATCCGGACCGGTGTGGGGGAGGCGCTGCTCCAGTTCGTCGCGCTGATCCGCGATCCCGACGGCGGGCGCGAGCCGGGACGCGAGGTCTATGTCCAGCTGGGCCGTGGCGAGCAGCGGCAGGGCAGGACCCTCGACTCCCTGCTCGCGGCCTACCGGATCGGCGCCCGGGTCGCCTGGAGGCGGATCGCCGCGGCCGGGCGGCGGGCCAACCTCAAGGCGGAGCCGTTGACCCTTCTGGCCGAGGCGATCTTCGCCTACATCGACGAGCTCTCGGCGGACTCGGTCGACGGTTACGCCCAGGCCCAGGCGGAGGTCGAGGACGTGCGCAGGCGACACCGATTGGAGCTGGCGGCGCTCCTGGTCCGCGAGCCGGCGGCCGGCCAGGCGGACATCGCCGCGGCCGCGCGGGCGGCGGCGTGGCAGCTGCCGGGACAGATCGCCGCCGCCGCCTGCGCCGAGCGCGACCTGGGCGCCGCGGCGCGGAGGCTGGCGCCGGATTCTCTGGCCGCCGTGATCGATGGCACTGGTTGCCTGCTCCTACCCGACCCGGATGGGCCGGGGCGCCGCGACGCTCTGGAGCGAGCCGCGTCGCACGCGCCGCTGGCGCTCGGTCCGGCGGTGGAGCCGGCCGGGGTCGCCGAGTCCTGGAAGCTTGCGATGGCGATGCTGCGTGGCGCCGCGTCGGGACTGCTGCCGGCAGCCGGACTGCTGGACGCCGAGGGCCATCTCGTCGACCTGCTGCTGCTCGAAGGCCGCTCACTGACGGAGCGGATCGCCAACCGCCGCCTCGAGCCCCTGGCGGGCCTGACCGAGAAGGCGAGGGTGCGGATGCGGGAAACGGCGCTGGCGCACGTTCGCCACAACGGCAACGCGGTCGCGATGGCGGCTGAGATGCACGTCCACCCGCAGACCGCCCGCTACCGGATCGCCCGGCTGCGGGAGCTGCTCGGCGACGAGCTCGACGATCCCGATTCGAGGTTCGAGCTGGAGCTCGCGCTGCGCGCCGCGGCTGGCCGGCCCTAGTGGCGCCGCTTGCGCGGCTGGGTGCGGAAGGCGACGTCCCAGAGCGGCGAGGAGACGCCATAGCCGTAGCGATGGTCCTGGAAGTGGTGGCGCATGTGGTGCTCGCGCAGACGCTTCCCGAACTTCGACTTGGGCACGAAATGGTGCACGTAGTAGTGGGTGTAGTCGTAAACGAGGTAGCCGAAGATGAAGCCGCCGAAGACGGGGAAGGCGGCGTTGCCGAGGATCAGCCAGAAGCCGAGGAGGAAGAGGGCCGCAAGGGGGATCGACACCGACGGCGGCATCACCAGCCGCATCTTGTCGTTGGGATGGTCATGGTGGATGCCGTGGATGATGAAGTGCATCCGGCGCCCGAGCGCGTTGTCGGGCTCCCAGTGGAAAACGAGCCGGTGCAGCCAGTACTCGGTCAGGGTCCAGATCGCGATCCCGCCCAGCGTCAGCAGCGCCAGCTGCCACGCCTCATGGCCTCGAGCGGCTCCCAGCCACTCCATCGCGACGACGACCGGAACGAAGACGACGGCCGGCACCGCCGGGTGCACGCGGGAGAAGAAATTGAGGAATTCGCTCTTGAAGAGAGGGGGAGAAGCGGAGAGCTTCTCGCTGCGGTTGTGAGCCTCCATCTGGACCAATATTAGCGGCGGCTTCCGGTGGTCCCGCAAGACGCGGGGAACATGTGACAAAGGCGTTTCAAAGAGGTTGCGATTTGCGGGTTCGCGCCCAGCGGCGGCACGAGGACGGTGCCAACATGCGGCCCGCGATGTCGCGCAAGCCCAAGCCACCCACCTGCGAGGACTGCTACTTCCACAAGAACCTCCTCTGCGCCCTCGAGCTGAACGAGCCCTGCGCGACCTTCCGTCCCAACCGCCCCGAGGGTCTCGTCCCCCCGCGCCAGCCCGTCTTGCTGATGCGGGCCCCACGCTGGTCGTCCCGCGCCGCCTAGCCACTCCGCGAACGGGCGCGGCTATGTTTTAGGCATGCCCCAGCGCGACCTCTTCGCAGACTTCGCCCGCATGAGGCGGGAGATGGACCAGATGCTCGGCGACTCCTGGAGCCGCACCCGCTACGTCAGCCGCCGCAACACCGGCTTCTTGCCCAGCGTCGACGTCTACTACTGCGGCGATCCCCAGCGCGCGATCGTCAAGGTCGACTTGGCCGGGGTCGATCTGAGCGAGATCGGGATCGAGGTGAGCGGCCGGCGTCTGGCGATCGTCGGCGAACGGCCGGTGCAGGAGACCGAGGGCCGCGTCTACCAGCAGGTCGAGATCCCCTCGGGGCCATTCCGCCGCGTCGTCGAGTTCCAGGCGGAGGTCGACGCCGAGCAGGCGAGCGCGACATACGAGGACGGCGTGCTGCGGATCGAGCTGCCCCTGCGCGACCCCGAGGAGACCACCCGCCGCGTGCCGATAGGACGGAGTTGATGGAGGGGGCTTCGGTCCTCGAGGTGGTCGACTCCCCCCTCGAGGCAGAAGACGCGATCCGCGCCAGTCAGCCGCTTCCAGACGCCCTGCCGGTCCTGCCCCTGCGCGACACCGTCACCTTCCCCGAGACGCTGACGCCGCTGGCGGTCGGACAGGAGCGTTCGGTCCAGCTGGTCAACGACGTCCTCGGGGCCAACCGCATGCTGGTGATGGTCGCCTCGCGCGACCCCGAGAACGAGCAGCCGGGGCCCGACGACCTCTACGACGTCGGCGTGGTCGGCGTCGTCTCTCGGATGGTCAAGGTCCCCGACGGCTCGCTCCGCATCCTCGTCCAGGCGACGCAGCGAGTCCAGCTCGGCCCCTACGTCGCCGAGCAGCCCTACCTGGTCGCGCGAATCTCCGAGCTGGCCGACGTCCACGAGCCCAGCCCCGAGCTGGAGGCGCTGACCCGCAACGTCCAGCGCACCTTCTCGGAGATCGTCGAGCAGATCCCCTACCTGCCGGAGGAGCTGCAGCTGGCGGTCGCCAACATCGACGACCCGACGGCCCTCGGCCACCTGATCGCGGGCTCCCTGCGGATTGGCACCGAGGAGAAGCAGAAACTGCTCGAAGAGGTAGACGTCGGCCAGCGGCTCCGGCACCTCTCGCGGATCCTCGCTCGCGAGCTGGAGGTCGTCCAGCTCGGGACCCAGATCCAGACCCAGGTCCAGTCCGAGATCGACAAGGGTCAGCGCGAGTTCTTCCTGCGCCAGCAGATGAAAGCGATCCAGGACGAGCTTGGGGAGGGGGACGAGCAGCAGGCCGAAGTCAACGAACTGCGCGAGCGGATCGAGGCCGCCGGGCTGCCCGAGCAGGCGCAGAAGGCCGCCGACCGCGAGCTCTCGCGGCTGGAGAAGCTGCCCCCCGCGGCGGCCGAGCACGGCGTCATCCGCACCTATCTGGAGTGGCTGGTCGAGCTGCCCTGGTCGGCGGAGACCGAGGACAACCTCGACATCGCCCACGCCCGAGACGTGCTCGACGCCGATCATTACGACCTCGAGAAGGTCAAGGACCGCATCCTCGAGTACCTGGCGGTGCGCAAGCTGAACCCGGATTCGCCGGGGCCGATCCTCTGCTTCGTCGGCCCGCCCGGGGTCGGCAAGACCAGCCTCGGGCGCTCGATCGCCCGGGCCCTGGGACGTGAATTCGAGCGGATCTCGGTCGGCGGCGTCCGCGACGAGGCGGAGATCCGCGGCCACCGCCGCACCTACATCGGCGCCCTGCCGGGGACGATCATCCGCGCCCTCCGCGACGCCGGATCCCGCAACCCCGTCTTCATGATCGACGAGATCGACAAGATGGGTGCGGACTTCCGCGGCGATCCGGCCTCGGCGATGCTGGAGGTCCTCGACCCGGCCCAGAACAGCAGCTTCCGGGACCACTACCTCGACCTCGAGTTCGACCTCTCAGACGTCGTCTTCATCGCCACCGCCAACGTCCTCGACACCATCCCGGGCCCGCTGCTGGACCGGATGGAGACGATCGAGTTGGCCGGCTACACGCTGGACGAGAAGAGGCACATCGCCCGCCAGTACCTGGTCGCCCGCCAGATCGAGGCCAATGGCCTCAAGCCCTCCCAGATCGAGTTCTCCGACGCGGCTCTGACGACGATTATCGAGGAGTACACGCGCGAGGCCGGCGTTCGCAATCTCGAGCGGCAGATCGGAACCGTCTGCCGCAAGGTCGCCCGCGAGGTCGCCGAGGGCAGGGCCAAGGGCAAGGTCAGGGTCTCGGGCAAGCGGGCGCGCGAGCTGCTCGGCCGCCGCCGCGTCTTCGCCGAGCAGCGCCGGCGCACCAAGGATCCCGGCGTCGCCACCGGGCTCGCCTGGACGCCGTCCGGCGGCGACGTCCTCTTCATCGAGGCGACGGCGATGCCGGGCTCGGGCAAGCTGACGATCACCGGGCAGCTCGGCGACGTGATGAAGGAGTCGGCACAGGCGGCGCTCTCCTACGTGCGCGGGCACTCCGCCGAGATCAATCCGAAGCTCGACCAAGACTGGTTCGCCCAGCACGACATCCACGTTCACGTGCCCGCGGGGGCCGTGCCGAAGGACGGTCCGTCGGCGGGAGTGGCGATGACCGTCGCGCTCTCGTCACTGATAACCGGCCGGCCGGTTCGCAACGATGTGGCGATGACCGGTGAGGTGACGCTCACGGGACAGGTGCTGCCGATCGGCGGCCTGAAGGAGAAGTCGCTTGCGGCGCAGAGGGCCGGGATCAAGCGGGTGATCGTTCCGGAGCGCAATCAGGGAGACGTCGCGGAGATTCCCGAGCACGAGCTCGGTGGCCTTGAGTTCGTCTTCGTTGACGATGTCTCCGAGGCGCTCGACGTAGCCCTCTCCTAGGACCATGGAGGTCGCGACTCTCCGCAGGGGAGGCCCTGCTTCATACGCGCAGTCGGTCGGCGAGGCGGTCCGCGCGAGGTCGAGGACCTTCTGGATGGTCGCCGGGCTGACCGCGCTGGCGGCGCTGCTGCGCTTCGCCACCCTCGGCGTCCAGAGCTACCACCACGATGAGATCGTCACCGCCAGCCGCGTTCTCCGCGACGGTTTCGGCCACGCGATGGATGCGGTCGGCTTCAGCGAGTCGGCGCCGCCCCTTTACTACGCGCTTGCCTGGATCTGGACCCAGGTCACCGGGACCGGCGAATTCGGCCTGCGCTCGCTCTCGGCGGTTGCGGGGGTCGCGACAGTTCCCGTCGTCTACCTGATCGGCCTCGAGCTGGGGGGCCGCCGCGCCGGGCTGATGGCGGCAGCGCTCGTCGCCGTCAACCCGATGCTGCTCTGGTACTCGCAGGAGGCGCGGGCCTACGCGCTCCTCGCCCTGCTCTGCGCCGTCTCGTTGCTCTACTGCGTGCGAGCACTGCGGCACGGTCGCCGCCGCGACTTCACCGTCTGGGGGATCGTCTCCGGCCTCGCCCTAGCCACCCACTACTTCGCGATCTTCCCGATCCTCGCCGAGGTCGGCCTGCTGTTGCGCCGCCGCGGTCGGGCGAGCCTGGCGGGGCTGTGGATCGTCGCCGCCGCCGCGGCGTTGCTGGCGCCGCTGGCGATCCACCAGATGGCGATCGGCCACGCCGAGTGGATCGGCAACTTCAGCCTCGGGCACGGGCTCTGAGGAAGCCGCCGCGACCTTCCTCACCGGTGAGACCGGCGACATCATCGGCCGGCCGGAGCGCCCAGCCCTGGCCTTCGCGCCGCTCGCTCTGAGCGTCGCCGCCCTGTCGCTCCTCGCCGCCCGCGCCGATCGCGACGAGCGGCGCGCCGCCGCGATCCCGCTCGTGGTCGGCGCCACCGCCGTCGGCATCCCGGTCGTGCTGGCACTCGTCTCATCCAGCAAGGACTACGTCCTCGCCCGCAACGTCCTGCCCGGCCTGATCCCCGTGCTGCTGGTGATGGCGATCGCGCTGACGCTCCCCGCGGCGCGCCGCCTCGGCGCGATACTGGGTGCCTCGCTGCTGGCCTATTCGCTCGGGTTCTGCGTCTGGGCCAGTTTCTCGCCGGATCTCCAGCGGCCCGACTGGAGCGCGGTCGCGAGCAGGCTCGGGGAACCGCAGGCACCGCGCGCGACCGTGACCTGGACCCTGGGCGAGGCCCCGCTGCGCTACTACCTTTCGACCGGCGCGATCCAGGTCAAGGCCTCGGACGGCTATGACTGGCTCGTGCACGAAGTCAACTTCGTCTCCGATGGCGCCGCACCGCCACCGTCGCGGCACCTGCTCGGCCCCGGCTTCCGCGAAAGCGCACACGAAGACACCGGGCGCCTCTTCATCAGGCGCTACCGTCTGTCCGGCCCCGGCCTGGAGCCCCTGCGACTGCGATCGCTGCGCCGCGCGCGGCTCAACTTCCGCAACGACGGGGTATTGCTAGATGGCATCGGCCCCGGTTGAGCGTGGCCAGGCAGATCGAGGACGCAGGGAGCGCCGCGTGCTCTGCACGCAAGCGACCGAGGACACCGATATGCGCCGCGCCACGCTCAGCCGGGGGGGTTATCCTGAGTAGCGCCACGGAATCCAGCGAGGAGAGGGTATGAGCAAGACGACGGCGACCCGCGCCAGCGACATCTACGGGACGGCCCGCGAAAATCCATATGTGCAGCGTCTGATCGAGGACGACGAGTTGCGCGACAGCCTGCGTGACGCCTTCGAATCGGCTCGGGGCGCCTACGGCCGCGCGGCCGGGAACCGCAAGGGCGCGGTCAAGTCGGTGACCGGCGACAAGAAGGTCCAGAAGGACCTGCGCAAGGCCGCCGAGAGCCTCCGCGAAGCCTCTGAGCGCCTGCGCCAGCCGAAGAAGCGCAAGAGTCGCCTCGGCCGCTTCATCCTCTTCGCGCTGGTCGCCGCGGCGATCGCCCTGGTGTTCAGCGAGGACGCGCGCAAGACCGTGCTCGACACCCTCTTCGGCGCCGAAGAGGAGTTCGAGTACACGAGCACGACGAGTATCAACGGCTCCTAGCCCGCGGCGGTGGAGGCTCGACGGCCGCCGCTCTCCTAGACTGCCCGTGATGGAGGCAGCGACGAAAGAGCGCGAGCTCAGCGGCGACAAGGCCCAGCGCATCATCGACGCGATGCGCGACAGCGTCGCCCAGCGGGGCGCCGCCGGCTCGACCTTCGAGCACGTGGCACGGGAGGCCGGGGTCAGTCGCGGCCTCCTGCACTACTACTTCGGGACCAAGGAGCGGCTGCTGATCGAGGTCGTCCGCCGTGACGCCGATCTGCGCGTCGCCCGCCTCGACGAGATGCTGGAGAAGGCGAAGACGGTCGACGATGTCCTCGACGTGCTCGTCTCCAGTCTCACCGACATGATCGACAACGAGCCGGGGTTCTTCCTCCTGCTCTACGAGCTGTTCAGCGCCGGACGCCGCAACCCCGACATCCAGCGCGAGGTCGGTCATCTGTTCGAGCTCACCCGCTCCCACGTCGCGGCGGTGCTGAGGGTGAAGGAGAACGAGGGCGTGCTGAGCCTGCGCTTCGACGCCGAGGCCCTCGTCTCCTACCTGTTCGCGGTTGGCGACGGCTTCGCGCTTCAGGCGCTCTCGGATCCCGAGCGCGACAACAGCGCCGCCCTCGCCGCCGGGGCCGCCTCGGCTCGATACCTGCTCATCTCCGAGTAGGCGGAGCACCGAAGACGGGCGCGGCCGAGTGAGGGCGCTCTCGGAGTGACGCCACTCACAGACCGCCTGCCGGGGGTGCGAGAGGTTCGGTGCGGCTCATGCGCGACTCGATGAATCGACTTGCGGGCTTTCTCGGACGGCGGCGGCGCTGGATCGCCGCGGTCTGGGTGGTGATCGTCGTCTGCGCTTTGCCCTTCGCATCGCGCCAGACCGAACACCTGACGGGGGGCGGCTTCGACGTTCCGGGCAGCCAGTCCAAGCGGGTCAGCGACGCTCTCCAGAACGATTTCGGCTCCCAGGCCGATGGGATCGCCGTGCTGCTCAAGGCGGAGCCGGGAGCAAGCCCGGCCCAGCGCGGTGCCGCCGTGGAGCGGGTCCGCCGCGAGGTCGCGACGATAAAAGGGGTGACGCTTGCGCCGGCGGCCACCCGCCGGGCCACCCGCCGGCTCCAGCACGACGGAGTCGCGATCCTGCCGCTGCGCAGCGACCGCTCCTCCGATCAGCTGATCGACTCCGCCACGACCCTGCGCGAAGACCTCGAGCCCGGCTCGGCCCGGGCCAACATCACCCCTTACCTGGTCGGTCAGCCGACGATCTGGGCGGGTATGCAGGAGATCTCCAAGCGCGACCTCTCCAGGGCGGAGGCGAGCGGCTTCCCGATCGTCGCCTTGATCCTGCTGGTCGTCTTCGGCTCGTTGGCGGCGGCGGCGCTGCCGCTGGCGCTCGGCTTCG